>DASUFL010000075.1:0-20173 GCA_036274595.1 Candidatus Eiseniibacteriota bacterium
ACCGGCCTGCGCTACTGCATGAACTCGGCGGCCCTCGATTTCAAGCCCTCCAAGTGAGGTCGCGCGGCGCCGGCGTTCCAGCCGGCGCCGTGGCGCTTCCCCGCCCCTTCGCGTAGGATTCCCGCGAAGGGGCGTTCTCGCGTGGCCCCTCCATCACCGCGGAGGCGATCGTGAAAATCCTGATCGGCGTCGACGAATCCCCGTTTTCGCAGGCGGCCCTCGACTGGGTGAAGCGGATCCCGTGGCCGCCGGGCACGAGCATCCGCGTGGTCTCGGCGTCTCCCCCCGTGTTCGTCGGGGCGGGCGAAGTCAATGCGCCGGCCGTCATCGCGCAGCTCATCCAGGACCAGAACCGCATGCACACGGAGATCGCCGGCCGCGCCGCCCGAGCGCTCGAGGCCTCGGGGCGGACGGCGGAGCCCGTCATGATCCCCGGCGACCCGCGCTCCACGCTCGTCGAGGAAGCGCGGAAGATCGGCGCCGACCTCCTGATCGTCGGCTCGCACGGACGGACCGGTCTCTCCAGGCTCGTCCTTGGGAGCGTCGCGTCGTACGTGGCGTCGCACGCTCCGTGCAGCGTGCTGATCGTGAAACGGCCCCACGACGCCCCGTGATCGCCTCGCAGGGCTGACCGCGGGCCGATCCGCACGCTATACTCCGCCGCATGCGTGACCGGATCGGCTCGTTTCGAATCCTCGACCGCCTGGGCGAGGGTGGCATGGGGGTGGTGTACGCGGCGCACGACGAGCGCTTGCAGCGCCGCGTCGCCATCAAGATGATCCGGGATGATTCCGGCCTCCGCGAAGCCCGCGACCGCTTCTGGCGCGAGGCGCGCTCCGCCGCGAAGCTCAACCATCCGAACGTCTGCCAGATCTACGACGTGGGCGAGGAAGGCTCCGATCTCTGGATCGCGATGGAGCTGCTCGAGGGAGAGCCGCTCGCCTCGCGCATGGCGCGGGACCGCATCTCCCTGAACGAGGCGGGCCCGATCGTACTCGGGATTCTCGCCGCCCTCGACGCCCTCCACCGCCACCAGATCGTGCACCGGGATCTCAAGCCGTCGAACGTCTTCCTCACCTCGCACGGCGTGAAGCTCCTCGACTTCGGGCTCGCACGGCCCATCGAGGACTCGGGTCAGGTCACCACGACGAACCTGACCCGGACCGGGATCGTCGTCGGTACGCCGCGCTACATGTCGCCGGAGCAGTGGAAGAGGGAGCCGATCGACGCGAGGAGCGACATCTTCGCGGCCGGGGTCATCCTCTACGAGATGATCTCCGGCGCGCCCGCGTTCCCGGGGCAGTCCCCGGGCGAGATCCGTCACGCGGCCCTCTTCGATCAGCCCCCCGCTCTCTCGGGCCCGCCGGCGGTCATGGCGGTGGACCGCGTGATCCAGCGTGCCATCTCGAAGGACTTCACCGACCGCTATCCGTCCGCCCAGGCCATGGCGGACGAGCTGCGCAGCGCGCTCGGTCTCCTCGAGGCGGGCGATGCTCCGCGCGTGCGCGCGGTGACGAGGCTCATCGTGCTGCCCTTCCGCGCGCTCCGCCCCGATCCCGACTGCGACTTCCTCACCTTCAGCCTGCCCGACGCGATCACCGGCTCGCTCGCGGGGATCGACTCGCTCGTGGTGCGATCGAGCCTCACGGCGGCCAGGTTCACGAGCGCGACCCCCGACCTGAAGCAGATCGCGGAGGAGACCGAGGTCGACCTCGTTCTGACGGGGACCCTCATGCGCGCCGGCGACAAGGTTCGCGTCAACACGCAGCTCCTGGACGCCGCCACGGGAACGGTGGCCTGGACGCTCTCGACGCAGGCCTCCATGGGCGACCTGTTCGAGCTGCAGGACGGCCTCGCACGGCACATCGTCGAATCGCTCTCGCTGCCGCTCTCCGCACGCGAGCGGAGCACGCTCCAGAAGGACGTGCCGGTGAGCGCGAAGGCCTACGAGTTCTATCTGCGCGCCAATCAGCTCGCCTGGACGTCGGACGGCTGGACCCTCGCGCGCGATCTCTACCTCAAGTGCCTCGAGGCGGACCCCAAGTACGCCCCCGCGTGGGCCCAGCTCGGGCGGATCTATCGGGTGATGGCGAAGTACCTCGAGGACAATCCCAAGGAGAATCTGCTCCGCGCCGCGGACGCGTTCCACCGCGCGCTCGAGATCAACCCGGATCTCTCGCTCGCGCACAATCTCTACGTGTACCTCGAGGTCGAGATGGGGCGGGCGAAGGAAGCGATGACGCGCCTTCTCGACCGCGCGCGGGACCGCCCGTCGGAGGCGGGGCTCTTCGCCGGGCTCGTCCAGGCCTGCCGGTATTGCGGCCTGCTCGACGCGTCGCTCGCGGCGGCGGAGCGCGCGCTCAGGCTCGATCCCAACATCCCGACCAGCATCACGTACACGCACTGGATGTCGGGCGACTACGATCGCGCCATGCAGCTCCGGGCGAACGATCTCCCGTTCATCCGGGGTTACAGCTTGATGTCGCTGGGGCGGGACGAGGAGGCGCTGGAGGTGTTCACGCAGATGAAGGACATGATCCACCTCCCCGGATTCGGCCGCTCCATGTATCACCTGCTCATCGGAAATCGCGAGGGCTCCCTCGCGGACATACGCTCGGTCTTGAAGTCGGCGTTCCTCGACCCGGAGGGGATCTACTTCATCGCGCGAGGGCTCGCGTACTGGGGTGAGCTGGGCGAGTCCCTCGGCACGCTGGAACGAGTCGTGGAGGGAGGGTTCTACTGCGACCAGACGATGGCGCGGGACCCGTGGCTCGATCCCATCCGCACCACACCGGAGTTCGTCCGGATCCTGCGCCGCGCCGAGTCGCTCCGCCGGGGCGCGGTCGCGGCGTACCTGGAGCACCAAGGCGACCGCATCCTCGGCGTTCGCCCCGCCAACTAGGCTCTCGCCGCTTCCTCCGGCGGCCGGTGGCGCCGGAACGCCGCGTAGAGCAGGAAGTCGTAGGCGATCTTCATCCCCGCTCCGATCCAGAGCGGCACCGCGTACGACGTTCCCCGCATGAAGAGCCCCGCGAACGCGGGCGCCGCCGCCCACGCGCCGAGCCTCACGAGATGCGTGATTCCGGAGGCGAGCGTTCGCTCCTCGGGCTTCACCACCGCCATCACGTACGACTGCCGCGTCGGCACGTCCATCTCGACCAGCCCCTCCCGGAGGAGGAAGAGCCCCGCCGCGACCGGGAAGCTGGGCGCGAACGGCACCGTGGCGAGAAGCAGGCTCGATGGGATGTGGGTGAAGACCATCGTATTCACGAGCCCGATCCTCTTGGCCAGCCAGGCCGCGCCCATGTGCGAGAGCGCGTTCATGGCGCGCGCGCCAAAGAAGAGAACCCCCACCACCGCCTCGCTCACGTGGAAGCGCTCGAAGAAGAAGAGCGAGAGAAGCGCGGTCGTCAGGAATCCGCCCCCCAGGCCGTCGAGCGTGAAGAGCGCCGAAATGCGCGTGACGATCTTCCGCGTCTCCGGGGAGAGGCGGGCGCGCGCCGTGGGCGCCTTGGACTCCACGGCCGGCGAGAGCGCGCGGTAGAGGATCGCGGTCACGAGGAGGAGCGCCGAGTAGAGCCCGACCGCCATGCGGAGCGACGCGATCTCCCCCACCGGCGCGAGCGCCCGGATCGCGGCCGGCACCGCGGCGAGGAGCGCGCCCAGAGCGTGTCCCGCGTCCTGGACCACGTTGTATGCGGCGAAGACCGTGGTGCGGCGATCGTCGGTCGTGGTGGTGGGAAGGATGACCTGGTCCAGGATCATCGAGGCGCCGCGGTCCCGCCCCATGCCGTTCAGCATGCCGAGGAACGCCGCCACGGCGACGAGCGCGTTCTTCGGCGCGAGAAGAACCAGAACTCCGCCGGCCGCACCGAGCACGCCGAGCGCGGTGAGCACGCGCCTGCGGCCCGCGCGATCCCCCGCCAGGGTCACGAGGAGCGCCGCGAGCGCCGCTCCGGCGAGCCCGGCCGCGACCACCGCGCCGATGGCGGCCGGATCGAAGCCGACCCGGGCGAGATAGATCGCGATCAGGACCGCGATCATGCCCGTCGCGAGCGCGCGCACGAAGGCGCCCGCGTAGAGGATCAGACGGTCGCGCCGTCCGTCCACGACCGATCAGCCTCCCAGCTTCGAGGTGGCGTAGAACGCCAGTGCCGCGACGAATGCCGACGCGGGTATCGTGAGCACCCACGCCCAGACGATCCTCCCCGCGATGCCCCACCGCACCGCGCTCAGGCGATGCGTCGCGCCGACCCCGACGATGGCTCCCGTGATGGTGTGCGTCGTCGACACCGGAACGCCCAGGTGGGTGGCCGCGAAGAGGCTGATCGCCCCCGCGGTCTCGGCACAGAAGCCCCCCACCGGCCGGAGCTTCGTGACCCGCGCGCCCAGCGTATGCACGATCCGCCACCCGCCCATGAGAGTGCCGAGCGCGATCGCGATGCCGCAGACGATCACGACCCATTGCGGGATGTAGAAGTGATCGATCTGCCCCGTCGTGAAGAGGAGGAGCGCGATCACCCCCATCGTCTTCTGCGCGTCGTTTCCGCCGTGTCCGAGCGAGTAGAGCGCCGCCGAGACGAGCTGCAGCCTCCGGAAGAGATGATCCACCTTTCCCGGATGCGCGCGGCGGAAGATCCAGGAGACGGCGATCATGTTGAAGAAGCCGAGCACGAGCCCCACGACCGGAGCGATCACGATGAAGGCCGCCGTCTTCGTGAGCCCCGGCACGATGATCGAGCCTGGGCCCTTGTACGCGAGCGCCGCCCCGACCAGGCCGCCGATCAAGGCGTGCGAGGACGAGGTCGGAAGGCCGAGCCACCAGGTCAGGAGATTCCAGAGGATCGCGCCCGTCAGCGCCGAGGCGAGCACGTGATTGTTCACGGCCTCGGGCAGGACGATGCCGTTCCCCACCATCTTCGCCACCGCCACCCCGAGGACGAACACGGCGACGAAATTGAAGAAGGCCGCCCAGATCACGGCGATGCCGGGGGTCAGGACGCGGGTGGAGACGACGGTGGCAATGGAGTTGGCGGCGTCGTGGAAGCCGTTCAGGAAATCGAAGACGAGGGCGAGAACGATGATGAGGATGATGTACGCGGTGGACGTGTCCTGCAACCCGGGCGGGCGTCGTCAGGTGTTCTTGACGACGATCCCCTCCAAGATGTTGGCCACATCCTCGCAATCGTCGGTCGTGGCCTCGAGGCGGCCGTAGATCTCCTTCCACTTGATCAGCGCGTGGAAATCGGCTGCGTTCCGGAAGAGGGCCGCCGTGGCGTTCCTCGAAATGATGTCGGCCTCGTTCTCCAGATGGTTGATCTGGATGAGGTACTCGTTGATCTTCGTGAAGTCCCGCATGTGGCCGACCGCCTTCACCATCGATGCGCACGCCTGCTCGATGATCGACGTGAGCTGGATGACCTCGGGGGTCACCTGGAGGATCTCGAAGAGCGCGAGCCGGCTCGACACTCCCTCGATGTTGTCGAGCACGTCGTCGAGCGCGCTCGCGAGCGCGTGGATGTCCTCGCGGTCGAACGGCGTGATGAAGGTGCGGTTCAGCTTGTCGATGATGTCGTGCGTGATCTGGTCGGCCTGGCTCTCCAGCCCCTTGATGTGCCGGGCCTTCTCCTGCACCTGGTCGTAGTTTCGTGCCAGGTCCTCGAGCGCGCGCGCGGCCTCGTGGACCTTCGCGGCCTGAGCTTCGAAGAGATCGAAGAACTTCGTTTCCTGGGGAAGCAGTCGGATCATGGGAACAGTGTTACAGACCGCGTGGCGCGGTGTCTACCCGGGAGCGGAGGATTTGAGAACAGCTCGCAGGTCCCGAGCCCATCCTTCCGGATCGGCGGAAGGAACGAACGACCAGATTTCAGCCGTCCGGCCCTGCCCCGTCCGAATCCGGACCCTTGGTCCCCGGCGTTCCACCTCCACCGCCTTCCGGGTGCGCGGGGTGATCTGGAGGCCGATCTTCTCGTTCTTGTGGATGAAGATCGTCTGGCGCGTGACCACGATGGAGCCGCGGCGATCCTCCCAGCTCGAGGCGCGCGTGCCGGCCCCCTCCGTGTAGCGGAACACGATGTTGTCTTCGCGCCGGACGATCCCCTCCGTCTGGAAGCGGCGCAGGAGCTCCGGATCGAGCCGGCTCGTGTCCGTCGAGCACCCGGCAAGCGCGAGGCCGCAAAGGAGGGGCGCCGCAAGGAGCCTTAAACGCAGGGCCGCACGAACGCCGAGGAGCGCCTTGCCTTTTTCCCCGCCTGCCGCCACCATGGCGCGCATTACGCCATGAAATCGAACTCAATTCCAGTGCGACCGATGACGGAGCGGGACGCCGAGGGGGTCACGGCGCTCTCCACGCAGCTCGGCTATCCCTCGACGGCGGAGCAGACGCTCCGGCGCTTCCTCGCCATCGGCGACGCTCCCGACGCGCGCGTCTGGGTGGCGGAGGGACCGGACGGCGCAATCGTGGGCTGGATCCACCTGTTCGGAAACCGCCTCCTCGAGTCGGACCCCGATATGGAGATCGGCGGGCTCGTCGTGCACGAGGACGCGCGCGGCAGGGGCGTCGGGCGGGCGCTCGTCGGCGCCGCCGAGGGCTGGGCGCGCGAGCGGGGCTATTCGGTCGTCTCGGTCCGCTCGAACGTGATCCGGAAGGAGGCCCACGAGTTCTACAAGGGCCTCGGCTACGAGCCGATCAAGTCCCAGTTCAAGTTCCGCAAGAGGCTCCCCACCGGCGGCTGAGCATGGCGCTCAGTCCACCTTCACGACGCGCTCGCGAGGCGACTCATCCCCCGCGCGCTTCGGCTGGGGCGAGGGATCCTCGAAGGTGAGCGTGGCGCGGCCGCTCGGCACTTCCCGTGGAATGAGGGGCTCGAGGGCCTCATAGCGCGCCCGCGGGTCGAGGAGCCCGTCCCGCAGGAACTCGACCAGCCAGCCGATCTCCCGGTCCGTGAGATGCGCCGGCGACTTCAAGAGTGGATCCACGACGTCCAGCACCGGCTCGACCGGCCCGGCCATGCGGCGCAGGTCGGCGTCGAGGCCCGCCGGCGAGTACTCCCGGCACGACGTGTACGGATCGAGGTGATGGCGCACGACCGCCTCGATGGTCGTGAAGACGCCGTTGTGGCCGTATGCGACTTGCACGGCGAGATTGCGAAGGGGCGACGTCCGGAACTTGTACCGGTCCTCGGTTCGTCCCGTGACCTGCTCGAGTCCGAAGTCCTCGTCGGCTTTCGGGCCGTCGAACGTCGCGTTGGTGATGTCGGGACAGATTTGCGGCAGGCCGATCGAGTGCTGCTGGAAATCGCTGAACATCTCGTTCGACTTCCCCGCCACCGCATGGCAGCTCACGCAGCCGGCCTTCCCGAAGAAGAGGAGCGCGCCGCGCTTCTGTCCCTGCGTCATGGCGGAAAGCTCGCCCCGCGCGTAGCGGTCCAGCGGCGCGTTCGCCCGGGTGAGCGTGAACTCGAATTCGGCCAGCGCCCTTCCGAGATGGTCGAACGCGATCGGAGCTCCCGACTGGACGTCCGCGAACGACGCGGCGAAGAGATCGCGGTACGCCGGCGTCGCGTCGAGCCGGCGCAGCACCTCTTCGCGCATCTCGTGATTCCCTCCAGCGAACGTGAACCCGGCCACCTCGTTCCGCTCGGTCGGCGGGATGAAGGCCTGCGCGTCGAGGAGGTGCGGCAGGTACGAGAGGGACGTCCCTTCCGGCTGCGGGAACACGAACCCGGCGCGGTTGTCGAACGGGTCCCCGGAGAGCGCGGCGAAGCGGGAGTCCCACATGAGGGTCGGATAGAAGGCCGCGTTCATGGCCGACGGGGCCCGCCTCTGGTTTCGCGGCCCCGTGCGGTCCGGCCCGACCACCCCGTTGTTCTCGATCCCGATCGCAATCGATTGGGTGTCCCCGAACCCGTTGGTCGGAGAGTGGCAGCCCGCGCACGTGTTGTCATCGTTCAGGCCGGTCAGGGTATCGAACCAGAGAAGGCGCCCCAGGTTGGCCAGCCGGCGATCCACCGGCCGCCCCAGGCGGCGCTCCAAAGTGGATTCAATTTTCCCCGTAAATCCTTGCTGCTGGAGAGCCAACGTGAGGTCACGATCGAGATTTCCGACCGAGGCCGGGGCGAGCCCCAACCCGAGCCCCAGGGCGAGGGCGGACAGGGGCACCAGAAGTCGTTCGGGACGACGGGCCATGAAGGGGCCCCTCAGGATGGTGTGGTTCGGGCCGCCCGCCTCCCCAGGGCGCGGCCAGGCGTCACCGAGCCTAGAGAACCCGACCCGTCCCGCCAACTTCGTTTTCGATCGCCTTGCCGGGTGCAGGACCCCGTGGCATCATCGAACGCCGTTTCCCTTCAACGCCCTCGAGGAGGCACTGATCGCGCCATGACGCTCCCCCGACTCACGACCCGCACACTCCGTATCGCAGCGCCGCTCGCACTCGCCCTGTGCCTCGCTGCGGTCTGTCCCGCTTCGTCCGACGCCAAGACTCCCAAGGCCAAGCCGTCCGACCCCGCGTTCTTCAGCGGCTACCCGGATGCGGCTGCGTTCCGCGCCATGGAAGATGCCGAGCTCAAGGCCGCGCAGGCCGCGCTCGACAAGATGCTCGCCGTGAAGGGCAAGCGGACGATCGAGAACACGCTCGTCCCCTACAACGAGGTCCAGATGCACGGCGAGAACGCGGCCTACGGGTCCAGCTTGCTCGAGGCCGTGCACCCCGACTCGGCGTTCCGGGCGGATGCCGAGGCCCAGACCCAGCGGGCGACGAAGTTCCTCGACGACCTGAGCCTGAACCGCGCGGTCTACGACGCCATCGTCCAGGTGGACGTCAGCAAGGCGGATCCGGCGACGCGCTACTTCCACGAGAAGACGGTGCGCGATTTCCGTCTGTCGGGCGTGGACAAGGACGAGGCGACGCGCGCGCGGATCGGTCAGATCCTCGAAGAGCTGACCAAGACGGGCCAGGACTTCGACCGCAACATCCGCCAGGATTCGCGCACCATCAAGGTCGACGGCCCGGCGGCCCTGGCCGGACTCCCCGACGACTTCATCAAGTCGCATCCGGCGAACGAGGCCGACGGCAAGATCACGCTGAGCATCGAGTACCCCGATCTCGGCCCCGTGATGCGCTACGCGACGAGCGAGGATACGAGGCGGCGCCTCATGCACGAGGCGCAGAACCGCGCCTACCCCGCGAACATGGCGGTCCTCGACTCGTTGATCGTCAAGCGCGACCGGCTCGCGCACATCCTCGGCTATCCCACCTGGGCGGAGTACATCACCCAGGACAAGATGATCGAGAACGCGGCCAACGCGCAGAGCTTCATCGACCGGCTGAAGGAAACCACGTTCAAGCGCGCGCGGGAGGAGTACGCGGTCTACCTGAAGCGCAAGCAGGAGGACGATCCCAAGGCGACGCAGCTCAACCGCTGGGAGGCTTCCTACTACGGCCGGCTGATCCGGATGCGCGACTACGACTACGATCCGGGCCAGGCGCGGCAGTACTTCCCATTCGACCGGGTGAAGCAGGGCGTCCTCGACGTGACCGCGACCATGTTCGGGCTCACCTACAAGCGCGTGACCAACGCGGCGGTGTGGGACCCGAGCGTCGAGGTCTACGAGGTCTATGAAGGCCCGAAGATGCTCGGCCGGTTCTTCCTCGACCTCCACCCGCGGCCCGGGAAGTACAACCACGCGGCGAAATTCACGATCCGCCAGGGCGTGCGCGGCTACCAGGTTCCGGAGCACGCGCTCGTCTGCAACTTCCCCGGCGGCAAGGCGGGCGATCCCGGGCTCATGGAGCACTCCGACGTGGAGACCTTCTTCCACGAGTTCGGCCATCTGATCCACGCGATCCTGGGCGGCCAGGGACAGTGGGAGCCCGTCTCCGGCACGACGACGCAGCGCGACTTCGTCGAGGCCCCGTCGCAGATGCTCGAGGAGTGGTGCTGGGACGCCAAGGTGCTCCAGACCTTCGCGAAGAACGAGAAGGGGGAGGCGATTCCGGCGGAGCTGGTGCAGAAGATGCGGAAGGCCGATGCGTTCGGACGCGCGCTCGGGATCTCGACCCAGGCGTTCTACTCCGCCGTGTCGCTCAGCATCTACAACCGGCCGCCGGCGCAGGTGAACACGGACGCGATCGTCGCGTCGCTCGAGCCCCAGTTCACGCCGATCCCGACGATGCCCGACACGCACATGCAGACCGCGTTCGGCCACCTCGACGGCTACTCGGCCTACTACTACACGTACTTGTGGTCGCTCGTGATCGCGAAGGACATGTTCAGCCGGTTCAACCACGACAACCTGTTGGATCCCACGGTGGCCAAGCGGTACCGGGACATGGTGCTCGCGCCCGGCGGGTCGAAGCCCGCGAAGGCGCTGGTGCACGAGTTCCTCGAACGCGATTACGACTTCAAGGCGTTCGACGAGTGGCTCGCCGGAAAGGGATGATGATCGCAGGGTTGTGAGCGCACCCGAGCGCCCGGTCGTCGTCTTCGACGGCGACTGCGGATTCTGCCGCCAGTGGATCGCCCGCTGGCGGCAGACGCTCGGGGACCGCGCGGAGTTCGTTCCCTACCAGGAAGCGGCACCCCGCTTCCCGGAGATCCCCGAGCCGGCCTTCCGCCAAGCCATCCATCTCGTCGAGCCGGACGGCCGCGTCTCCCGCGGCGCGGAAGCGGTCTTCCGCGCGCTGGCCTACGCGCCGCGCAGGCGCTGGCCGCTCCGCCTCTACCGTCGCCTCCCAGGATTCGCTCCTCTCACGGAGTCGTGCTACCGGCTCGTGGCGGGACACCGCGGATTGGCGACGCGGCTGACCGGATGGATCTGGGGACGCCACGTCGTCCCGCCGGGCGAGACCCTGACCACGTGGATCTACCTTCGGCTCCTCGCGCTCGTCTATCTCGTCGCGTTCCTGTCGCTCTGGACCCAGATCATCGGCCTCGCGGGGACGAACGGCATCCTTCCCGCGCAGCGCTATCTCGACGCCGCGGGAGCGCAATACGGCGTGCTCGGGCCGTGGATCGCGCCGACGCTCGCGTGGATCAGCACCAGCAACGCCATGCTCCACACGCTCTGCGCTCTGGGGACGCTGCTCGCGCTGCTCCTCGCCGTCGGGGTCGCTCCGATCCTCTGCCTCGTCGGGCTCTTCGTGCTCTATCTCTCGGCCACGGTGCCCTGCCAGGACTTCCTCTGGTTCCAGTGGGACAGCCTGCTCCTCGAGGCCGGGTTCCTCGCGATCTTCCTCGCTCCGTGGCGCTGGTGGTCCCATCCGCGCCGCGATCCAAACCCGTCCCGCGCCGCGCTCTGGCTGAGCCGCTGGCTCCTGATCCGAGTGTCGGTCTCCTCCGCGCTGGTCAAGCTCCTGAGCGGCGACCGCGCGTGGCACGACCTGAGCGCGCTCCGCTATCACTTCGAGACCCAGCCCTTGCCGACATGGACCGCCTGGTACATGCACCACCTGCCGGCGGGCATCCTGAGCGCGATGACGGTCGGCGTGTTCCTGCTCGAAGGCGCGGCTCCCTTCCTCGCGTTCGGGCCGCGGCGCATTCGGTTCACGGCAGCCGCCGCGATCGCATTCTTACAGGGACTGATCCTCCTCACGGGCAACTATGGATTCTTCAACTGGCTCACGCTCGCGCTCTGCGTGCTGCTCCTGGACGACGGCGTCTGGCCGAAGCGATGGCGCGCCGCGGTGGAGCCGTCAACGCCTCGCAGAGGGTGGTGGCTCTCGTGGGTGGTCGCGCCCATCGCGGCGCTCCTCTTCGCCCTGAGCTGGGTTCCGACGCTACGGGGCCTGGATCGGCCGACGGCGTGGATGGGACCGGTCGAGCTCCTCTACGAAGGGGTGTTCCCATTCCGCATGGTGAACCACTACGGCCTCTTCGCGGTCATGACCACGAAGCGGCCGGAGATCATTCTGGAGGGGAGCAACGACGGGACGGTGTGGCGGGCGTACGAATTCCGCTACAAGCCGGGAGACCTGTCCCGGCGCCCCGAGTTCGTGGCGCCGCACCAGCCGCGGCTCGACTGGCAGATGTGGTTCGCCGCGCTCGGCACGCCCGACTCGCAGCGCTGGTTCTATCCGTTCTGCAAGCGAGTGCTCGAGGGATCGCCGCCGGTCGTGGGGATGTTCGCGCGCGATCCGTTCCGCGGAGCGCCGCCCCGGTTCCTCCGGGCGGTCGTCTACGAGTATCACTTCACGACGCCGGCGGAGCGGAAGGCGACCGGAGCGTGGTGGACCCGGACGCGCCTCGGCCTCTATGGACCGGTGATGATGCTCTCGGACGGGAGTCTGATGCTGATCTGAGGGCCCGCAACGGGGGCGCGGAGATCAGCCCTCGAGCCTCGCGTCCATCGTGATCCGCGCGTTCAGGAGCTTCGAGATGGGACAGCCCGACTTGGCGTCCTGGGCGGCTTTCTCGAACTTCGCGCGATCGGCGCCCGGAACGCGCGCGACAACGTCCAGATGAACCGCGGTGACGGCGAAGCCGCCCTCGACCTTGTCGAGCGTGACCGCGGCCGTGGTGCGGATGGATTCGGCGGTCAGGCCTTCGGCGCCGAGCTGGCCCGAGAGGGCCATGGAGAAGCAGCCCGCGTGGGCCGCGGCAATCAGCTCTTCCGGATTGGTTCCGCGCTCGTCTCCGAAGCGGGTGTGGAACGAGTGGGGATGGTTCGAGAGCACGCCGCTCTCGGTCGAGACCGTGCCCTTGCCTTCCTTGAGACTACCCTTCCATTCGGCGGAACCCTTGCGGACCATGGCGTCCTCCATGTCGGATGCGGTTTCCAGTCGTGCTCCCGCATCCATACTGACGGATCGCGATGGCTACTGCAAACGAACCAGCCGTCCGCCGGCCTCGAAGTCCCCCGAGCGCGCGCGCCAGTAGTACACGCCGCCCGCGACGCGGTGTCCGACCCGGTCCGTGCCGTCCCAGGTCGCGTGCTGGGGGCCTTGAGCGCGCCAGGTCGTGGGAAGCGCCTTCACGAGCGCGCCGCGCACGTCGAAGACCTCGATCGTGGTCTTCCCGGCGCTCTTCAACGCGAAGTTCATGGTGGTCGCCGACGCGAACGGATTGGGGGCGGCATAGGCGCGGGGCGCGGCGCCGGGGCCCTCGGCCACGGCGGTCGCCGTGGCGTACCAACCCATGTCCACGAACGCGTACTGCGTGAGATCCGGCGACGAGGTGAGATCCGAGTTGATGAAGGGCTCCATGAGCACGTTCGGCTGGAGCGAGGTGTCGAAATGCGACACCGAGGATCCGTTCTCGAGCGGATTCGGGGTGTAGAGACGGGGACGGCCCTGGGTATCCGCGCCCGCCAGGTGGGATGGGTCGGTCCCGAAGGTGACGACGACCCCCACGCCTAGCTGCCCCTTGATCGCGGTCGCGTCGGTCTGCGAGATGCTGACCGTGGGGATCGTGACCGTGGGATCGACGCCGGACATGCCGGGGGGCGCGCCGGCCGCGTTGTTGCCGATGATCACCCCGACGGCCCCGGCATCCTGGGCGGCCTTGGCCTTCGCGACGAACGTGCAGGTGCCCCGATCGATCAGGGCGATGTTCCCCGCGATGGCCGCTCCGTTCAGGATCCCTTCGCATGCGTCGCTGGTCGTTCCCGTGCCGTCGTTCACGAGAACGACGGGGGCGGTGACGGCGGGAACGCCCGGCTGCGGGCCGAAATCAGCCAGGCCGAACTCCTTGTTCCCCGCGATCGCCGCGGGCGAGTCGACGTGCACGATCGAGACCGGCCCGAGGAAGAGGGGCGAATGCGTCTTCACCGAGGCGCCGTTCCAGACCAGATTCCCCGTGTTGATCGCGGAAGCCTTTCGCTGGTTGTTGGTCATCGCGTCCCAGGTCCTGTTCTGGGTGATGTCGAAGAGATTGCGGGCGTAGACGTCGGGGCGATTGCTCAGGAACTGTCCGGTCGAGAGCGTGGTCAGGGTCTGGAAGCTGAGGCCGTGCCCCAGCTCGTGGAGCACGACCGCGAGGAGGTCCTCGTCCTCTCCCTCGTTGTGGTCGAATCCGTAGTACCAGCTGACGTTCCCCAGGCACGTCGCGTTGTCCACGGCGGAGTTGAACCGCGCGGTGATGTCGCTCTGCCCCGCGGTCAGATCGGCGCCATTGAGCTTGTTCGCGAGCGCGATCGAGTACCAGGTGTTGGCGATGGGAGCGTTCGTGAAATCGGACGCGGCGTTGATCGCCCCGGCGCTCCCCAGCACGCCTCCCGTGGAATCGCATGGCGTGAGCGGATCGAATCGAGCCTCGACCACGATGTCGACGTTGCTCTGGAGATAGGCGCCCCAGATCGCGCCGGCGGTCTCGAAGACCTTGAGCCGCTGCTGACCGAGGGTGGTGCCGTCATTGCCGCCCACGGGCGCGACCGGCGTGGGATCGTTGAACCCCTCACCCGGTCCATCGAGATTGATCAGGATGAAATGCGCGGCGCGAGCCGGGCCGGACCAGAGAGCGATCAGCGCGAGAGCCGCGAGCGCGGCGACCGGGCGGGCCATGCTAACGCTCCTCCTTCGGCGCCGCAGACACCGGCGTGAAGAGGAGCCTGAGCGCGGTCCTGGCATCCGGAGCGCAGTCGTTCACGTACCGCCCGGAAGCGTCGCGGCGCGCGATCGAGAAGGACTGGAACGCGCCGTTCAAGTGCGCGATCTCGCCGCCCTGCGGCAGCGCCTCGATGCGAACCGGCGCGCTGGGCGCCAGGAGCTCGCTCCAATCGAATGCGCGCTGAAATGCGGCGCGCTGCTCCGCCGAGGGCGCGACGGGGCGGTGCGTCACCGGGTCGATCGCGACGAAGAGCCCGGGATGGGACGGCATCGTCCAGGAATCGAACGACGACTCCTCGACGGGATCGCCAGGAACCCAGCCCGGGCGCCAGTCGAACGACCACGAGGGCGTGTCGGCGCGTGCGGTCATGGGTGCGACGGCAAGAAGAGCGAGGGTTGCGAGAAGGGGTGCGGAACGATACCGGAAGCGTCGGGTCCGGGGGACGCGCATGTGGATCCTCCGATGCGGCGAGGCGATGAGATCGCGGATCGGGCGCCCCCTCGTCCGATCCGGCATATGGTATTGAAATTCGGTGTAAGTATAGCACGCAGAGCGCCTTGAGTCCATGCCATTTGGACCGCGACGGCGCGCTCTGCTATGGTGCGCGGACCAGACGGCTTCGTGCGACCCTGGAGACTCCATGCCCGAGATCCAGCTCCTGGAACAAAGGCTCGGCTCGCTCGAGGCCGAGTCCCTCAAGCTCGACGCGACCCCGGACGAGATCCAGCGCTGGCTCGAAGCCCTGTCCCGATTCTCCGTGGAGTATCTCGAAGCGAACGGGGCCGCGCCCGCGTTCCTGCCGCTCGGCGGGCCGAATCTGGCCCAGCCCCTCCCGCTCCGGCCCACGCCGCTCACCGACGTCCTCGAAGAATTCAAGGGCGCGCTCGGGCGGGGCATCGTCTCGACCTCCGGACGCTTCTTCGGCTACGTCCCCGGGGGCGGCGTTCCTACGGGCGCCGTCGGCGACTTTCTCGCCGCGCTCACGAATCGCTACTCCGGCAACTACGGCGCGGCGCCAGGAGCCACGGCGATCGAGAACGACGCGGTGCGCTGGCTCATCGAGATGGTCGGCTACCCGGAGACAGCCTGGGGCACGCTCCAGAGCGGCGGCTCGCTCGCAACCCTCACCGCCGTCGTGGCCGCGCGCGAATCGCGACAGGCGTGGGACTGGATGCGGAGCGTCATCTACATGACCGAGGAATGCCACCTCGCCATCCGCAAGTCGCTCCACATCGCCGGGCTCGCGCACGTGCCCTGCCGGACCGTTCCGGTGGACGAAAGGCTCCACATGTCCCTGCCCGATCTCGAACGGATGATCGCCGAGGACCGCTCGAAGAACCTGCAGCCCTGGATGGTCTTCGCCAGCGCGGGCACGGTGAACACGGGAGCCATCGATCCCCTGGACGAGATCGCCAAGGTCGCGAAGGACGAAGGGCTATGGATGCACGTGGATGGCGCCTACGGCGCTTTCTTCGTTCTCGCGGAGCGCGCTCGCGCATCGCTCGAAGCGATGGCGCTCGCCGACTCGGTCGTGCTCGATCCCCACAAGGGCCTCTTCCTTCCCTACGGCTGCGGGGCGGTGCTCGTGAAACACGGGGATCTGCTGCGCCAGGCGTTCACGGCGACGCACAGCTATCTCTCCGACGTCGAGCACGAGGAGCCGTCGCCGTCGTCCTACTCCCCCGAGCTGACGCGCCATTTCCGCGCGCTTCGCCTCTGGATGAGCCTCAAGGTGCACGGCCTCGAGAGGTTCCGGGCCGCTCTCGAGGAAAAGCTCCTCCTGGCCCGCCTCGCCTGGGAGCGCCTCCGGGCCATGCCCCGGATCGATCCCGGGCCGGAGCCCGAGCTCTCCTGCGTCGCGTTTCGCGTCCGGGACGACGGAGACGGGCCGACGCGCGAGATGCTGGACCGGATTCTGGAGCGCGGCAGGGTCCACATGAGCTCCACGGTCCTGGGCGGGAAGCTCTATATCCGTATCTGCGTGCTCTGTTTCCGATCGCACCGGGCGGACCTGGACGAGGCGATCTCGGAAATCGAGCGGGCCACGAGCTAGACCGCCACCGCCTGCCGCAAGTCCTCGATCAGATCGTCCGGATGCTCGAGGCCGATCGAGACCCGGATCAGATCCTCCGGAGTCGGCGAGTCCGGGCTCTCCACGGATCGGCGGTGCTCGAGCAGGCTCTCGACGCCGCCGAGGCTCGTCGCGTTCCGGAAGAGCTTCACGCGCGAGCAGGCACGCACCGCTCCCTCGCGTCCGCCCGCGATTCGAAGCGAGAGCATCGCCCCGAACGCGCTCATCTGCCCCTTCGCCACGGCGTGCCCCGGATCCGACTCGAGGCCCGGGTAGTGGATCGAGCGGACGCCCCGGTTCCCCTCGAGAGCGAGCGCCACGGCGAGCGCGTTGGCCGACTGGCGCTCCATGCGGCACGCGAGCGTGCGGAGGCCGCGCAGCACCATCCAGGACGCGAACGGCGACGCGACCGCGCCCAGGATGTGGCGGTTGTGCTGCACCCGGTGCGCGAGCTCGCCGCCCGTCCGGAAGACGAGCGCGCCGCCATGCACGTCGCTGTGTCCTCCCAGGTACTTCGTGGTCGAGTGGAGCACGATGTCCGCGCCGAGCTCGAGCGGACGCTGGAGCGCGGGCGTGGCGAACGTTCCATCCACGAGAAGGAGCGCGCCGGCCCCCTTCGCCAGCGCGGCGATGGCGCGGAGATCGAGGACCTGCATCGTCGGATTGGTCGGGCTCTCCGTCCAGACGAGCTGCGTGTTCGGGCGGAGCGCGCCCCGGAGCGCGTCGAGGTCGGTCATGTCCACGAACGAGGCTTCGATGCCCCATCGCGGCGCGTACTCGAGCGCCATCGTGCGGAAGGCGTAGTAGAGGTCGCGGTGGAAGAGGATGTGCGCGCCTGGATCGAGCCCCTGGAGGCACGCGGCGCCCGCCCCCACGCCCGAGGCGAACGCGAGCGCCGCTTCCCCGCCCTCGACCGCGGCGAGCGCTTCCTCGAGCCGGGACTGGGTCGGGTTGGATTCGCGAATGTAGATGTGCCCCGCGGGGCGAGGCTCCCCGGCGGGACCGTGCTCGAACGTCGTGGAGAGATGGAGCGGCGGCGCGATCGCGCCCGTCACTGGATCGGGATCGCCCCCTGCGTGCACGGCGCGCGTCTCGAATCGCATCGGCGGATGCTGCACCGGCAGGCGCGGCGGGATCAAGGGGTCTCTCGCTCCCGGCTCTGGGCCGCGCGACGCTCGGCATCCTGCGCACGCCTCGCCCGTCCCCCAATGGCGAGTCCGACCCCCCCCAGGATGAGCAGGGCGGAGAGGACGAGACGCCGCGTGGCCTGCTCCCCCAGAAGGACGATGCCACCGACGGCGGCGATCAGGGGGACCGTGAGCTGGAGTGCCGCCGCGAGGAGCGAGTTCACTCTCGGGAGCGCCGCGAACCAGGCCGCGTACCCGGCGCCCGAGGCCAGAATGCCGGACGCGGACGCGAGGAGAAGGCCCCGCGGGGAGAGATGGAGATGGCCCAGCGGCGCCGCCATCGCGAACGCGGCCAGCGCCATCGGCACCGAGCGGGCGAAGTTGGACGCCGTCTCCCCGATCGCGTCCGTCGAGCGACGCCCGCGCAAGGAATAGAGACCCCACGCGATTCCCGCGAGCGCCATCAGGGCGGCGCCCTCGGGCGGGGGGGCCGAGAGCCCGGGCGCCATCAGGTGGGCCAATCCGGCGAGAGCGACCGCGATGCCATTGACCTCGAGCCAGTGGATCCGCTCGCCCGACAGGACCGCGCCGGCGAGCATGGTCGCCTGAACGCAGAGGAAGAGGATCAGGGCTCCCGTCGCGACGCCGAGCGTGACGTACGCGATCGAGAACGGCAGTGCATACGCGAACAGGAGGCCGGCCGAGGCCCAGGAGCCGGCATGGGACGAGCCGCGCCCCTTCGAGCCACGCGGGCGTGATGTCCGTCCGGCCCGAAGCGTGACGAGCAGCCAGAGCGCGAGCGCCCCCGAGAGGAGCCGAACCGATGTGAAGGAGGCCGCGTCGATCGCCCCGGGCCGAAGGGCGAGGCGGCAAAGAATCGAGTTCGCCGCGAAGCCGACGAGCGCGCACAGCGTGTAGAGCGCGGTCACGAGACGCCCTCTCGGGGAGTCATTGGGCGGGAGAATAGCAGGCCGTCCGTCCCTTGACCCCATCTGCGTACCGGCCTAGCATCGAGACTTCGCAAGGAGTCCGCACCGAGCGCCTACCTCAGGAGGAAATCGTGACCCCAGGCCAGGAGCGCGAGCCGGACCACCTGGTCGTCGTGGGCGCGTCCGCCGGCGGCATCGAGGCGCTCGGCGTCCTCGTGTCGGGCTTGACCCCGGGGTTCCCCGCCCCGGTCGTTCTGGCTCAGCACCTCGATCCGAACCGCCCGAGCATGCTTCCCGGGATCTTGGAGCGTCGCACCACGATGCCCGTCGAGACCGTTGCGGGCAGCACCAAGCTCCAGGCGGGCCACCTCTACGTGGTTCCCTCCAACCGGCATGTCGTCATCCGCGATGGGACCGTCGATCTCGAGGAGGACCACGAGGACCGGCCCCGCCCCTCGATCGATCGCCTGCTCTCCACGGCCGCGCGCTCCTACGGAGACCGGCTCATCGCGGTGATCCTGACCGGCTCAGGCTCGGATGGAGCGGAGGGCGCGGTCGAGGTCAAGGAGCTGGGAGGCTGCGTCGTCATCCAGAATCCTCTCACCGCGGCCCATCCTTCCATGCCTTCGGCGCTTCCACCGACCGCGGTCGATCACGTCGCGGACCTGGAGCAGATCGCGCCTTTGCTCCACGACATCCTGCAGGGCACCACCATCGAAAAGCGCATCGAGAGCGCCGATGCGCCGGCGCTCGACGGGATCCTCGGAACCCTGACCCAGCACGGGAACATCGACTTCCGGCAGTACAGGTCGACGACCATCCTCCGCCGTCTGAGCCGCCGCATGGCCCTCAACCACATCCATCGGCTGGAGGAATACGGCGAGTTCCTGGGATCGCACCCGCAGGAGGCCGCGGACCTGACCCGCTCGCTCCTGATCAAGGTGACGGAGTTCTTCCGGGACACGGAGGCGTTCGCCTACCTCGAGAACGAGATCATACCCAAGCTGATCGACCTCGGACGGGAACGGGGCCGCACGCTCCGCCTCTGGTCCGCCGGGTGCGCGACCGGCGAGGAGGCGTATTCCCTGGTGCTCCTGCTCGCCCACATGCTGGGACGGGAATTGCCGGAGTGGAGCATCAAGATCTTCGCGACCGACGTGGACGCGGAGGCGATCGCCTTCGCGAGGCGCGGCATCTATCCCGCCACCGTGCTGCGCCACCTTCCGGCCGACTACAAGGCCCGCTACTTCGAGCCGGTCGACCAGGGGCTTCGCATCAGCAAGGTTCTCCGGCAGATGATCATCTTTGGAGAGCAGGACCTGGCCCAGGGCGTTCCCTTCCCCAGGATCGACCTCGTGTCCTGCCGCAATCTGCTCATCTATTTCAAACCGGAGCTGCAGCTGGCGGTGCTCGATCTGTTCGCCTACTCACTCAACCAGACGCGGGGCTATCTGTTCCTCGGCAAGGCGGAGACGGCGCGTCCGTCCAAATCGACCTACGAGA
>DASUFL010000076.1:0-24402 GCA_036274595.1 Candidatus Eiseniibacteriota bacterium
TCGGTGGTCCACTTGGGGAAAAACATGCGACGATCGGCCTCCACGTCCTGACCCCACGTGAGCTCGAACTGCTCGCGGGTCAGGGGCGGCTTTCCGTGCTCGCGCAGAGTGTCGTTCAGGAGCTCCCACCAGCAGCGGAACGAATCGAGGAGCACGCCGTCCATGTCGAACGCGACGACCGGATAGGAGTCGACGAGGGCCAAGGGATCAGGCATCCCCGCGCGAGCCCTTCGTGAGCATGATCCGCCCATCCTCGTGCCGCACGCGTCCCTCTTCCTCGAGCTTCGCCAAGTGCGCGTCGAGGGTCAGCGCGGCGAGGCGCGGATCGGCGTCGGGCGTGTCGGCGTAGACGCTGGCCCTAAGTGCATTCTTGTCGAGCGGTCCGTCCGCGAGCGCCTCGAGAACGCGCCGCTCGCGCATGGCGCGGTGCTGGATCCGCTCCGCGAGCATTTGATCCACACCGCGATTCGGCGGGCCGTGGCCGGGCACCAAGGTTCGCGCTCCCAGCGCCCGCACGCGCTCGAGGGATTCCAGGTACGCGCGCATGTCTCCGTCGGGCGGGGCGATCACGACGGTGCTCAAGCCGGAAACCAGATCGCCCGCGATGACCGTTCGGGACTCCTCCTCGAAGAACGCCAGATGCGAGCGCGAGTGCCCGGGCGTCTCGAGGACGCGGAGCCGCCTATGATTCCTGCCGGGGAGATCGATCACGTCGCCATCGACCATCGTCAGGTCGAGCGGCACCCGCTCCGCGACCAAGGCATGCCCCCAGACCGGCGCGTCATAGCGCTTCCGCACAGCCTCAACGCCCCCGATGTGATCGCGGTGCGCGTGCGTGAGGAGGACGGCGCGCACGCGTCCGCCAGGACCGAGGGACTCCTCCACGACCCGATGGAGCGCCTCCAGGTCATCGGCGGCATCGGTCCCTGGATCCACGATCACCACGTCCCCATCCCCGACAACCACCGCATTCGTGTGCGTGGCGGGCGGGATCGTCTCCGTGCGCATGGGGATCATCGTGATCGCGGGGCGCACGTGCACGTACCGCGACGGGACGCCGTTCGCCTCGGGAATCGCATGGAGCCGCGCCGGAAGGTCGTGCGAGCCCTCGGCGAGCACCCGGATCGTGTAGAGCGTGGGCATGGCGAGCACGATGCGCTCCTCCTCCCACTCGCGGAGCGCCACCTTCGGATCGATCCACCCGCCCGATTCCAGCTCCCCCGGCCAGACGTCGACCTCGGGCGGCGCGCCCTCGAAGCGCAGGAAGAAGAACTGCGTATTGAAGCGCGCGCGGCTGAAGTGGGGCGTGATCCAGCGGCCGCAGGGGATGTAGCTCGACGGATCGAACTCGAGTCCCCACTCCTTCACGGTGGGCCAGAACAACACCGATCCCTCGAGCACCGCCGCGCGGACACGCCGCTGCTCCTTGAGCGCCGGCGCCTGGCCGCGAAATCCGTACAAGAGCCCCGTCTCCTCGAACAGCTCCCGCGCGGCGCACCGCGCCATGGTCGGAAGCGCGGCCTCCGGGTCGTCCGGCATCGGCCCGTCCTCCTTCGCCCACCGGCCTCCGGGGAAGGAATGGAAGCCGCCGAGGAACGGATTCGCCTCGGACCGGCGGACCCACAGCAAGAGATCGGGCGACCCGCGGCGCACGGCAATGACGCTCGCGGCAGGACGCAGAGCGGAACGCGGCGGCGCGGCGGATGGGGCGGGAGCGGTGGGTTCGGTCACGACGTCATTCCATCAACACCGGCGGGAGCGCGTCCCGGAGCGCGCGCGTGTGATCGGCGCCGGTGCCGCAGCAGCCACCCACGATCTGCGCGCCGCGCTGCAGCCATCCGGCCGCGGCGTCGGCGAAGCGCTC
The DNA here is from genome assembly GCA_036274595.1 of Candidatus Eiseniibacteriota bacterium. Lineage (GTDB taxonomy): Bacteria > Eisenbacteria > RBG-16-71-46 > SZUA-252 > SZUA-252 > WS-9. The sequence goes on from DASUFL010000076.1 coordinate 1,865, forward strand.
GGGGGTCATCTCGGGATCGAAGCACCAGGTGCTGCGCCCGAGGTCGGGAGAGCCGGCGTTGGCGTAGCAGCCGTACGGGAGCGCGGTGGAGCGTCCCATCACCTCCAGGCACATGGTCGCGATCGCGACCGGCACGCAGTTGACCAGCACCGCGTCGGGCGCCAGGGTCGTCACCAGGCGTACCGCGGCCGCCAAAGGCTCGCCACTATAGAGCTCCGTCCCGCTCCTGCAGAGAAAGCTGATCCAGACGGGAAGCTCCGTCGCGCGCGCGGCGCGCACGGCCGCGGCCGCTTCGGCGGCGGTTCCCATGGTCTCGATCAGCAAGAGCTCCGCGCCCGCGCGGGCGAGGCGCTCCGCCTGGCCGCGATGCTCGCGCTCCGCGTCCGGCGCGGCGGGCGACCGCTCGGGCCGGTAGCAGTCCTCCAGGGGCGCCATCGATCCCGCCACCCGAACGTCCCGGCCCGCCCCCGCACGCTCGCGCGCTTCCTTGGCCAGCGTGATCCCGAGCGCGGTCAACCGGTCGGCTTCCGCCTCGAGTCCCGCCTTCTTCAGCGAGCGCGGCGTCGTGCGGAACGTCGCCGACGTGATCACATCCGCTCCCGCCTGGATGTAGCTCTCGTGCACCTCGCGCACCCGGTCGGGCGCGTCGAGGAGCGCCTGCGCGGTCCAGAGGGGGAGCGTGGTCGAAACACCCAGCCGCTCGAGCTCCGTGCCCATCGCTCCGTCGAGAAGGATGATGTCGCCCCGTGTGAGCCGGGCCTGAAGGGGATCGAGCGGCATCCGTGAAGCCTTTCGTGCGGGGCCGGAAGCGTCAGCCTCCGACCGAGATCTCGTCCGGGGGATTGAGTCCGTGGAACTGCATCAGCTCCTCGATCACCGCGCGCCTGCGGCGCAGGATCGCGGTCATCGAGGTGTAGCCGTAACGCAGGATGGCCTCCCGCTCGGTATAGCTCATGGTGTGGTGCAGGAACATCATCGGCTCGCTCGACGAGGGCTCGATGCGATAGAGCTTCACGCTCGGATACTCGACCTGGCATCGCCGGATCTCGCCGTCCAGGCGCACCCGCGTCTCGATGCGCGAGGCCTGGTCCTGGATGAAGGACATCCCCTTCTCGCGGATCGTGGCGCAGCGTCCGTCGCCGCGCGGCAGGCAAACCGTCTGGCGATCATTGGAGATGTTCACCAAAGGATTGATGATGAGGATCGTCGACGCTCCCGCGCGCACGGCGACGTCGATGTGAGCCACCTTCCCCGTCGAGCCGTCGATGTAGTCGCGCCCGTCGATCCGCACCGGCCGGAAGAGCAAGGGAATGGCCGACGATGCCGCGACCACGTCCCCGATCTTGCACGTCGATCCCTCCACATTCGAGAAGATGCGCCGCGTCCCGAGATCGAGATCCGTGGCCGGGATGTAGAGCTCCCTCTCGAGATCCGCGAAGTCCCCCGACTTCCCGTGGGCTTCGAGGACGCTCGTGAAGAAGGACTGGAAATTGTCGAGGGCGAAGAGCCCGGCCGGGAGCCGCTCCTCGATGTAGTGCATGAAATCGAACGGCGACGGCCGCTGCCCGCCCTTCACCCGCCGCACGAAGTAACCGGGGATGGACCAGGTGATCTTGAGGAACGAGCGGAGGATCGCCCAGCGGTTCACGTCGTACATGTCGCCGCGGCGGAACTGGAGCGCGGGATCGGCGTCGGTGAGGAGGCCCCAGTAGACCTTCCGCGCCGGGATTCCCTTCGCGAGGAACGCGGCCACCGAGGCGCCGGCGCTCACGCCGATGTAGATGTCGAAGCCCGTGCTCGAGAAGTCGAAGCCGAGGAAGTCGTCGAGCGCGGCGAGACAGCCGATCTCGTAGAACGCGCCGGAGAGACCGCCGCCCGAAAGGCTCAGGCAGATCTTGCGGCGCCCAGTGGAGGGGGTGCTGTCGCCTCGGGAACGGAACGACGGCCACGCGGCCTTGGAGGCATCGCTCCGTGCCTGTGGCCGGTTCGCTTCGGGCTCGGGTGTGATCATCGACCCCTAGGATAACGGAAAAGGGCGTTCACGATGCGATCGGAGAGGCCCGGCAGGGCCGAATTCAGCATCGCGAGCGCCCGGTTCCGTGCCGGGAGGTAGATCTGAGGCGGATGGCTCCGGAGCGCGCGCTCGATCCCGGCCGCGACCTGCTCCGGGCGAAGGATGGTCCCCGCCGGGCCCAGACCGAGCGCCCGATCGCGGCCCCCTGCCTTCTCGATGAACGAGGTCTCGACCGCGGCGGGCAGGAGCAGCGTGACGCGGAGACCGCGCGGGCCAAGCTCGCGCCGCCAGGCCTCGGTCAGTCCGACGACCGCGAACTTGGTGGCCGCGTAGAACGAGTAGTAGGGAGCGCCCACCTTCCCCGCGTAGCTCGCGACGTTGACGAGGGCGCTCCCGGGGCGGGCGAGGAGCCTGGGAAGCGCGGCGCGGGTCATCCGGATCACGCCGAGGAGGTTGGTCTCCACCATCTCATCGATCTCCTCGTCCGTCGCCTCGTCCACGCCGCGAAGGTAGCCGAGTCCGGCGTTGTTCACGAGGGCGTCGAGGCGGCCGAAGCGGTCGACCATCGTGGCCACGGCGCGTGCCGCGTCGGATGGGGAGCGCACGTCCCCCTGGATCGCGGCGGCCTCGCCTCCCGCCGCGGCGACCTCCTCGGCCAGCGCGCGGACGGCGGATTCGCCGCGCGCCATCACGCCGACCCGGGCGCCCAAGCGGGCGAGCCTGAGCGCGGTGGCGCGTCCGATCCCGCCCGACGCGCCGGTCAGGAGGATGGCGCGGTTATCGAGCTCCACTCACCTCGCTCAGCGCACCGCCGCCATGGCGGCTTCGGATTTGGGCTCGGCCTTCTTCGGCGAGCCGTCGACCAGATGGCGGTGGAACCAGTCGCGCATGATGTGCAGGCGAGCCAGCCGGCGCGACGGGGTGCCGCCGCGCGACAGGCCGTGGCTCTCGCCGGGGAAGAGGACGAGCTCCACCTCCTTCCGGAGCGCCTTCAGGGTCTTGTAGAGGATCTCCGCCTCCGAGATCGCGCAGCGGAAGTCCTGAAGGCTGTGCGTGATCATGAGCGGCGTCTTCACGTTCTCCGCGTAGGCGAGCGGCGACTGCTTCCAGAGGATCTCCGATGTCATGTGCCACGGCTCGTCGCCGAACTCGAGCGACGATCCGCCCAGATCGTCGCTCGCGAGCAGCAGGGTCGAGATCGTGACCACGCTTCGCTGCGTGAGCGCCGCGCGGAAGCGGTCCGTGTGGCCCACGATCCAGTTCGTCATGTAGCCGCCGTAGGAGCCTCCCGTCACGCCGAGCCGAGCGGGATCGATCTCCGGATGCTGCTTCAGCGCCCCGTCCACGACCATCATCAGGTCGTCGTACGCGGGGCCGGCCCAGTCCTTCACGATCGCCTGCGAGTGCGCCTCGCCATAGCCGAGCGCGCCGCGCGGGTTGGAGAAGATGACGTAGTAGCCCGCGTTCGCGAACATCTGGAACTCATGGAAGTAGCAGGCGCCCCACTGGACGCGCGGCCCGCCGTGGATCTCGAGGATCGCCGGGTGCTTCGCCTTGGGATCGGCGCCGGGCGGCTTCAGCACCCAGGCCTGCACCTTGTGCCCCTTCGGCGACGTGACCCACAGCTCTTCGGGCTCGACGATCGTGAGCTGGTCGAAGAGCGCCCTGTTCGGCTCCGCGAGCGGCGTGATCGTGCGCGTCTTCGGTGAGAATCGCGCGATGGTGCCGGCGTCCTTGTGTCCCTGCATCAGAACGACGAGGTCGTCGCTTCCCTTGGCGCCGCACCCGTCGGCGATCCGGTGCGCTCCCGAGGTGAGACGCTCGAGCTTGCCCCCCTTGGCCGGCAGGGAGCAGAGCGGCACCGAGCCGCCCTCGCTGACCGGGAAGTAGATCGCGGAGCCGTCACGGCTCCAGATCGGGCGCATCGACCCGTGGAAGTCGCTCAGGTCGCTCCCCATCACGTCGAGGCCCATGGTGTCGACGTCCTTCATGAGATCGGTGGGCTCGCCGCCCTTCATGGGCACCGTCCAGAGGTGCGCGTTCCACCAGCCCCACCAGTCGTCCTTCTGCTGGTGGCCCAGGAACGCGATCGTCGATCCGTCGGGCGACCAGACGGGCGACATCGCGACGCCCGGCTGCGGCGTCAGATTGCGCGGCTCCCCGCCCTCGGCCGGCATCACCCAGACGTCCATCTCGATGTAGTAGTTGTAGTCGTTGTCGGGGTGCCGGTTCGCGGAGAAGGCGAGCCACTTCCCGTCGGGCGACCAGACCGGCGCGTCGTGATCCGCCGTGCCGCTGGTGAGCGCCCGCACCTCGCGCGTCGCGAGATCGAGCAGATGGATGTGCGCGTGCGCCTGCGGCAAGAAGCCCTGGCCGTCGAACTTGTAGCGCATCGTCTTGATGTGCATGAACGTCTTGGCGGGCAGGTCCTTCTTCTCCGCCCTGGCCTCGGTCGCCTTCTTGAGCGGCACGCTTCCGGGCAGGTGCCCGGTCTCGACCGGATCGTTCGGCGTGTACACGAAGGAGATCTTCGAGCCGTCCGGCGAGTAGGCGAGCCCCGAGAGCGAGCCGTCGAGGTCGGTCAGCCGCTCGGCTTCGCCGCCGTCGAGCGGCAGGCGGTAGATCTGCGCCTTCTTGTCCTTCCGGTCGGAAGTGAATGCGAGCCAGCGGCCGTCGGGGCTGAACGCGGCGCCGCCGTTTCGGTGCTCGCCGAACGTGATGCGGCGCGGCTCCCCGCCCTGGAGCGGCACGAGCCAGAGGTGCGACTGGTACTTGTCGTTCTCGACGTCGATCGTCCGCACCTGGTAGACGGCGCTCGCGCCGTCCGGCGAGAGCGTGACGGCGTCGACGAACTTGAGGTCGAAGAGATCTTCCGGCTTCAGCGGGCGACGGGTCTGCATGGGGCTCTCCCTTTCCGTGGCTACTTCGCGCCGCCCGCGCGGAAGCGCGCGAGCTGCTGGGTGAGATAGGAATCGTTGGGCTCGAGGCTCAGGGCGCGCGACTCGACCTCGACCGCCTTCGCCGAGTCCCCCATGCGGAAGTGCACCTCCGCGAGGGTGTCGAGGATGCCCGTGTTCTTGGGCTCGAGCTTCACCGCGCGCTCGGCCGCTTGGAGCGCCTCGGGCAGGAACACGTTGTTCTCCGCGCACGTCCAGGCGAGGCTGTTCAGGTTGGAGGCGTCGTTCTCCCCTCGCGCGAGCGCGCGCTTCAGCGCCTCGCCCACGCGCACGCGCTCCATCTGCGCGAGATCCTTCCGCCCGGCGCGCTCGTAGGCCGCCGCGTAGCGGAGGTGCGCCTCGGACCCCTTGCTCGCCTCGTGGATCTGGTACACGCGCCGGAGCTCCTGGATGGGCGTCTTGTGGTCCTCGACCTGGAGATCGACGTAGCGTGTCCGGTACTCGGGAAACTCATCGCTCGGCCGCACGACGAGGAGCGCGGCCGATTGCATGCCCCGCTTGTCCCCTCCGGCGGCCTGCCCCGCGTCGAGCGCGGCGAGCAAGCGCGCCGCGAGCTCGCCGGGAGTGTTGAGGAAGGCGCGCTCCATCTCCGCCACCACCGCTTCGCCCGCGAGGATGTTCCCCTGGATCGAGTAGCCATAGCCGGTCCGGTGCCCCGCCCAGCTCGAGCAGTCCTTTCCCGTGTAGGCGGCGCTTCCGCCATGAACGTCCACCACGCCGAGCTGGCGATGGCTCCGCCCCGTGTCGGCCTCGGTGAGCGTGCGCACGACCTCCGGCGCCGGCATGCCTTTGCGGAGCATGTCGAGGCCGAGCGGGCCGAAGGACTCGTTGGTCGACGCCTGCGTCGCGATGGCGCCCACGCCGGCTTCGGCCCACGGGACCGCTTCCGCCACGCTGAACGCGCGCGACTGGACCGCCACGCCCAGCTCCTGCGTCGTCGAGTCGTAGGCGACGATCGAGAAGGTGGCGTGGGCCGGCGCGGGGACGACGAGCGCGGCGAGCGCGAGGACGAGCGCCGCGCCGTGGGTGAGGCGATGCGTCACTGCGCCGTTCCCTTCTGGAAGCGCTCGATCTGCTGCTTCAGATAGACGCTCTTCGTGTCGATCGAGGCCGCCCTCGTCTCCACCTCGACCGCCTTCGCCGCCTGCCCGTTCCGGAAATAGGCCTCGGCCAGGGTATCCAGGATGTCGACGTTCCTCGGCTCGGCCGCCGACGCGCGCTTCGCCGCCTCGACGGCGTCCGGCAGGAACATGTCGTGCGTGGCGCACGCCCAGGCGAGGCCGTTCAGGAGCGACGCGTCCTTGTCGTTCCGCTTGAGCGCGCGCTGCATGCTCTCGCCCACGCGGTCCCGCTCGAGCTTGGCCAGATCGCGGCGTCCCTCCGCGTCGTACTGCTCGGCGAAATCGAGATGCGCGTTCGCGAGGTGGAATCCCTCGAAGATGTTCCACACGCGGCGAAGCTCCTTGATCGGCGTCTTGTGGTCCTCGACCCGGAGATCGATGTAGCGGGTGTTGTACTGGGGATGCGCCGCGCTCGGCCTGGTCACCATGAGGGCCGCCGACTGCATGCCGCGCTTGTCGCCTCCGGCCGCCTGGGCCGCCTCGAGCGCCGCGAGGAGTCGCTCCGCCATCTCGCCCTTCGTCTCGCGATACGCCTTCGCCATGCCGGCGGTCACGGCCGGTCCCGCGAGGATGTTCCCCTGCACCGCGAACCCTGGGCCCGTCTCGCCTCCCGCCCAGTCCATGCAGCGCGGGCCGGTCCAGTTCACCGCACGCCCCTGCGCGTCGACGATCCCGACCTGGCGGCCCGCCCAGGACGTGTCCGTGGCCGCGAGCGCCCGCATCACGTCCGGGGCCGATACGCCCGCGGCGAGCAGCGAGAGCGCCTGCGGCCCGAGTGCCACGTTCACGTTCGCCTGCGTCGCGACCGCGCCCACCCCCGCCTTGACCCACGGCACCGCGGTCCCCACCGAGAAGTACTTGGATTGCACCGCCACGCCCAGCTCCTGGGTCACCGAGTCGTACGCGACGATCGAGAAGGTCGCCGTCTGCTGGACGGCGAAGGCCGGGGCGGCGAGCCAGGAGCAGGCGACGCAAAGCGCCGCCAAGGGCGCGCGGAAGGACGATGGGAAATGGCGTGGGCGGATCATGGCGATCCCCAGGGGTTGAGTGTAGGAGTGGCGGGCCGTAGCCCTAGAACCTAGCAAAAACCCGGCGGGCGGGCATTGGTAATGGCGACGGGCGCATCGTGGGGTCAAGGGTGGGGCAAACGTTGGGGCCCGGCATCAGCGGACGCCGAGCCCCGGAGGGGCGGCCCAGAGCCGCCCCCTTTGCGGAGGGGGGTCTAGATCAGAATCTCCGCGTGACCACCAGCGACACCGCGTTCGCGATGTAATCCTGGGTGTTGTCCCCCAGGAAGATGGCGCGCGTCGAGCCCGTCACGAGCAGGAGCGGTATGTCCTGCGAGGCGAAATCGTTGGCGTCGTACTCCTCCCACGCCCACCGAAGCGCGGCGTCCGCCACCGTGGTGAGCTTGTACCGGAGCTCCGTACCGACGCCCTGGCGGCGGTACCAGGTGCCCGGGAGATCCTGCGCCGGCGGCGTGAGCTTGACGCTCGTCAGCCGGTACGTTCCCGGCGATCGCTCGTAGAAGTAGGTCAGGTTGAGGTCCACCTTCTTGGTGGCGTGGAAGCCGACATTCCCTGTCGCGTTCACGATCTCGTCGTAGAGGCGGGCTCGCCAGTTGAGCGTGTCCGCCTGGACCGGCACGCCCACGTTGGACGTGCGTGAGGCCTGGTTCGTGTAGATCCACGCGTACCCGAAGGTGCCTTCCAGATCGATGCGATCGCTCGGCGTGTAGACGACGTCGACCGCCGCCGATTTCTGCATGTCGTCCTGAAGCCCCATCACGGTCTCGTGGTACTCGTTCCTGAGATAGCGGAAATTGAGTGTCGTGGCGAGCGATGACATTCCCGTCCACGACAGGCTCGCCTCGCCCAGGTTCTGGATGCGGGATGCCACGTCGAAGCGCCGGAGCCCGGGCTGCTCCTCGAGCGCCCCGGTGTCCGTCTCGTATTCCTCGATGTCGAGCTCATCCGCGTCACGGTCGCCGTAGCGATAGCGCCCCATCGCCGTGAGCCAGGTCTTGGGCCGGAGCACGAGCTTGCCCTCTCCGGCCAGCTCGTTGTCGGCGCCGATCTCACGGTAGGTGTGCTCACGGTGCGTGAACTCGGCTGTCCCGTAGAGGCTCGCCTGCCGGATCGGGCTCCAGTTGAGGTCCGCTCCCGAGACGGTCTGGCGGTTGCTGACCGGGTGCGTCTCGACTTCCCCGGCGGCCCAGCTCCCGTCGTAGGGCACCTGCCCCGCGAGCGTATGGACCGGCGTCTTGTTGTCGTAGTGATGGTCGCGGAAGCGGAGCGTCCCGCCCACGTGCGCGAAAGGATGGGTCGTGAACCTCAGATTGATCGTGGTGAGGTCGACCCTCCCGTTCGTGTTGGTCCCTGGGAGCGGGAAGGAGTCCGTCCTGGCGAAGACCGCGGAGTTGATCGTGTAGGGGAGCCATGAATCATCCTGCCGCGTTTGCGCGTACTCGAACGCGCCGTCGAGTGAGGACCGGTGCGGGAGCATGAGCGCCAGGTTGGCCCCGACGCGCCACTGGCGATTGTCCGGATAGAGATCGATCCTCCCGCGGCTCGGCGCGGAAACCGAGTCGACGAGCCGGTTCGGATTGTCGAAGGTGAGCGTGCCCTCGTGGTTGTCGAACGCCGAGAGCCCGAAGAGACCCTCCATCGTGAGCTTCTTCTTCGTGTAGGTGACCTTCGCCTCTCCCTGAGCCATGGACTGTCGGACCGGTTCGGCTGTCTCCACGACGTTGTTGAACCCGAAGCTGCCGCCGTATGCCTTGTAGCCGGAGCGGTTTCGGCGCGAGCCGGCGATCTCGAACTTGAATCCCTGGCCGGGCCGGCCCTTCAAGCGCGCTCCGAGCGCATCGGTCCGGATTCCCAGGTCGAGCGGGCGGGCATTGTTGAGAAAATCGCTGAGGATTGTGACGTCGGATGCATCCGGGCCCGTCTGGACCGCCGACTGGAGCGCATCCGGGAGAGTCTGGATGCCCGGTTCCACGAAGGCGTACCCCGTGCTCGAGACGAAGCTCAAGTTGTGCGGCGTCTCCCGATAGCTCACCTCGGCCGTCCATCGCGGTTTGTGAAAATCGCCCGCGATGTACTCATCCGAGCGCAGGAGATTCGCCCCCCAGGCCCGGACGTGCCCGCCCAAGAGCGGGTTCCGGTAGAGGAAGGACTCGATGAAGAGCCCCTGGGGCACCTCGCGGAACTCCTGGTACTTCGCCTCCTCCAGAGACTGGTACCAATACTGCGTGCCGCCCGTCACATAGCCATCCGCGCGGGCGAGAGTGCTCCACCCGAGGAGCGTTCCGGCGGCGATCATCGCCGCGATTCGCATTGACCGTTTCATCGTCCGCCTCCCCTACCTCAGGAACCTTTCACCCGAGGGATGGTTGGAGCCATGGATCTGAGTGTGGCAATTCGTGCAGGAACGGTTGACCAACCGGTTGCTCAGGAGATCCGGCCGGTCGTAGAGCGTGCTCGGGTGCCGCGTCGCGATGTGGCACTGCTGGCAGAGGAACGGGCGCTTGGACGCGAGCACCTTGTCGTTGTTGGAGCCGTGCGGACGGTGGCAGGTCACGCAGTTCTCGCGCACCGGCGGGTGCTCCCAGAGGAACGGACCCCGCTTGTCCATGTGGCACTTGGTGCAGAGGTCGTTGTTCGAGACGCCCCGGATCATCCGCGGGCCGATCGAGCCGTGCGGGTTGTGGCAGTCGGAGCAGTCCATCCCGCCTTCGCGGAGCGGCATGTGCGCCGAGCGCGCGAGCTCAGTCCGCTTGTCCGTGTGGCAGGTGACGCAGAGCGTGGTCGCTCGCGCCTCCCGGAGGAGGAACTTGCCGCCCTCGGATTTCGCGTCGTGGATGCTGTGGCAGGCCTGGCAGGGAACATCGTTCCGCGCGTGCGCGCTCTGGTCCCAGTGGACCTGTTCGCCGTTCGTGTGGCAGGCGCGGCAGACCGCCGCCTGGTCGGACGGCTTCATGTGGTCGAAGTTCCGGATCGCGTAGAAATTGGGATCCTTCTCGTCCCCGGCGGCCTCGACGTGGAGCGAGCCCGGCCCGTGGCAGCTTTCGCACTGGACCGTGGTGCCCGCCGGATGCGCATCGACTTGCGCGCCGTGGTGGGGGTTGGGCTCGAACTTGTCGGCGATGGTGTCGTGGCACTCGACGCACTGGCTCATGCCGACGTAGGCGGCCATGGCCTGCAGGGAATCCGCGGATGCGGTTCCCCAGGAGGCGGCGCCTGGTTGTGCGTGCGCGGAGCCGGCCAGGCCGAGCCCCGCCAGGGTCATGGCGAGGAACATTCGATGGAGCGCGCCGCGCGAAGTGGACCGCGGCGGGCTGCTGCAACATGGGTGATTCACGGCCGGACCTCCTTCCACGATCCTCGTTCGCCCTGATCGCAAAGGGCTCACAGCCACCGATGAACAGCGGCATTGTCGTGCGGAAGTGATGATCCCGGAAGGGGTACCTTGGTAGTAGGCGGTGGCAGCGCGAGGCGCTCCCTTGCCTGCCCCGAAACCCGGGTGTAGTCTCACGGAGTCGCAGCGTCCCCCGGCCCCCCGCCCAAGCGAGGGGCCGGTTCGTTTTCCCCCGGAATAGCCGCACCCAGCCGGGCGTAGGACACTGCGATGAACACGACCCCATCGCATCGCATCGACCCGCGCTACTACCAGATCGTGGCGCTCTCCTGCCTCGTCCTCTATTCCGTGATCTGGTTCCGCTTCGGCACCTCGCCCTTCCAGATCGCCCTCACCTTGGGGACCGCCCTGGGCACGCAATACGTCTGCACCCGGATCTGGCGGCTTCCCAGGTTCGATTCCAAGAGCGCGCTGATCTCGGGGCTCGGGCTCTGCTTCCTGGCTCGAACCAGCCACCCCCTCCTGGGGGCGCTCACGGCCCTGATCGCGATCGCGAGCAAGTTCGTGCTCCGCTGGAAGGGGAAGCACGTCTGGAACCCCACCAATTTCGCGCTCGTCTTCATGCTGATCGCGAGCCCTGGGTTCTGGGTCTCGCCGGGACAGTGGGGCAGCGTCGCGTTCTTCGGCTTCCTCGTCGTGGGGCTTGGTGGACTGGTGGTGAACCGGGCGGCCCGGGGCGACGTGGCGTACGCGTTCCTCGCCTCCTGGGGCGCCCTCCTCGTGGGGCGCGCGCTCTGGCTGGGACAGCCGATGACCATTCCCTATCACCAGCTCCAGAGCGGCACGCTCCTCATCTTCGCGTTCCACATGATCTCGGACCCCAAGACCACGCCCGACTCGCGCGCGGGGCGCATCCTCTTCGCCGCGCTGGTCGCGCTGGGCGCGGGATTCGTGCAGTTCGTCCTCTACCGGACCAATGGATTGCTCTGGTCGTACGCGGTCTGGTCGGCCGCCGTCCCTCTCATCGACCGCATCCTCCCGGGCACGCGCTACGACTGGTCGCGCCCCGTGGTGGGCGGTCGCCTCAAAGGAGTCGTGCATGAAACGCCTTCTGGTCCCCTGCCTGTTCCTGTCCGCACTCGCGCTCTGGGCGCCTAGGGCCGACTGCTTCTGCGGCTTCTACGTCGCGAAGGGCGACGCGAAGATCTTCAACAAGGCGTCGAAGGTCGTGATGGTCCGGGACGAGGACCGCACGGTGCTCACGATGGTGAACGACTTCAAGGGGAACCCCGAGGAGTTCGCGGTGGTGGTGCCGGTGCCGACGTCGATCGCGAAGCAGCAGATCCACATCGGGGACAAGGCGGTGGTGGATCACCTCGACGCCTACTCGGCGCCGAGGCTGGTCGAGTACTTCGATCCGGATCCGTGCCAGATCATGGCGATGGAGAAGAGCGCGCTCCGGATGCAGATGGCCCCGATGGCGTCCGCGAAGGACGAAGCTCGGGCGCGCTCGCTCGGCGTGACGATCGAGTCCCGCTACACCGTGGGGGAGTACGACATCCTGATCCTCTCGGCGAAGGAGAGCGGCGGGCTCGAGACCTGGCTCCGCGACAATGGCTACACCGTCCCGCCGGGCGCCTCCCGAGTCCTGGGCGGCTACTTGAAGCAGGGCATGCGCTTCTTCGTGGCCAAGGTGAACCTCAAGGAGAAGTCGAAGCTCGGGTACGCCTACCTGCGCCCCATCCAGGTCGCGTACGAGTCGGCGAAGTTCACCCTCCCGATCCGGCTCGGCATGGTGAACTCCGAGGGGACCCAGGATCTCTTCGTCTACGCGCTCACCCGGAACGGCCGCGTCGAGACCACGAACTACCGCACGGTTCGACTCCCCGAAGGCATGGATGTCCCCGAGTTCGTGAAGGACGAGTTCGAGGACTTCTATCGCTCCATGTTCGCCCAGCAGGTGCGGAAGGAGCGCGGCGAGGCCGTGTTCCTCGAATACGCGTGGAACATGGGCTGGTGCGATCCCTGCGCCGCGGATCCGCTCTCGCAGGAGGAGCTCCGGAGCCTCGGAGTCTGGTGGGTCCCGGATCCGAGCCAGGGGCGCGGCTTCGTGCCTCCCGGCGGATCGCAGCAGGTCTTCATCACGCGGCTCCACGTGCGCTACGACCGCGCGCATTTCCCCGAGGACCTCGTGTTCCAGCAGACCGGCGATCAGCAGAATTTCCAGGCGCGGTTCGTGATCCGACACGCCTGGGCGGGCGACGACCACGCGTGCCCGAACTGGGATGCCTACGCGCGCGATCTCAAGAAGCGGCGCGGGCAGGAAGCCGAGAACCTGGCGACGCTCACGGGCTGGGGCGTGGGCTCGATTCGCCGGAAGATGAATCTGGCGTCGGACGGATCGGTCCCGGAGAGCAAGTGGTGGGATCGCATCTGGAGCAACTGAAGTAGGGCGCCCGGCGGGCCGAGGCTCACGCGGCCCGCCGTGGCGCCGCGGGTGGCGGGCCGACGCTCACGCGGCCCGCCGCAGCACGCCCCCCCTTCGTCCCCCTCTCCGGCATCGCCGGATCGGAGGTGTGGCATGAAGCGGGTTTGGATCGGACTGTTGGCGGCGGGATGGGCGCTCCTCGGGCCCGTTCCCGCCTTCTCGTTCTGCGGCTTCTACGTCGCGAGCGGGGACGCGCGGATCTACAACCAATCATCGAAGGTGGTGATCGCCCGGGACGGCGACCGCACCGTTCTCACGATGGCGAGCGATTACCGAGGGGATCCCAAGCAGTTCGCGGTCGTCATCCCGGTTCCCGTGGTGCCTCAACGGGGTCAGATCCACATCGGCGACTCGACCTGGGTGGATCGCCTCGACGTGTACTCGGTGCCGAGACTCGTCGAGTACACCGATCCGAATCCGTGTCCTGCCGTCCAGATCAAGACCCTGAATGTGATGGGGGACCAGAAGATCGCCATCCGCAAGATGGACAGCTCCACGAAGCAGATGGTGACGGGCGTTGCGGTCGAAGCCGAGTACAAGGTGGACGAGTACGAGATCGTGATCCTCTCGGCGACGGAGGCCAGGTCGCTCGAGCAGTGGCTGACGGTCAACGGCTACCGGATCCCCGAGGGGGCCACGAAGGTTCTCAAGAGCTACATCAAGCAGCATGTCTACTTCTTCGTGGCCAAGGTCGACGTCACGGAGCAGGAGCGCCTGGGATTCCACTACCTGCGCCCGATCCAGGTCGCATACGAATCGTCGCGCTTCATGCTCCCCCTCAGGCTCGGCATGGCGAACGCGTCCGGTCCCCAGGACATGCTCGTCTTCACCTTGACGCGGCGCGGCCGGGTGGAGACCACGAACTATCGCACCATCGCCGTGCCGACGAACATCGACGTCCCGGAGTTCGTGCGCGGAGACTTTCCGGACTTCTACCGCGCCCTGTTCTCCCGCAGGGAGGGGGCGGAGCGGGATGGGGCGGTGTTTCTGGAGTACGCCTGGGTGCTCATGCCCTTCCGCGCGACGTGCGATCCGTGCACCGCGCCGGTCCTGATGCCCGAGGAGCTGCAGCACCTGGGAGCAACCTGGGTTGGAGGGATCAACCCCGTGGTGCTCACGCGGCTCCACGTCCGCTACGACCAGCGGCGATTTCCCGAGGATCTGCAGCTCCAGGAGACGGCGAACCGCACCAACTGGCAGGCCCGCTATGTCATCCATCATCCCTATCGCGGACCGGAGGAGTGCTCCGAGATGACCGCGTACCGAAAGAAGGTTTGGGAACGCCGCGAGGCGGAGGCGCGCAACTACTGCGATCTGACCGGAGCCGGCCTCGAAGCCACGCGGTCGAGGATGGGCGTGGGCGAGAAGTGGGAGGAGGCGCAGGAAGCGGCCCCCTGGTGGGAGCGGATCTGGACGCGGTGAGGCCTGGCCCGTAGGCTCGCCGCGTGAGGCCGTTCGAGCGCTTTGGATTCGAGCACTGGCTGGCGATCGCGCTGATCGCGGCCGCGGCGGTGGGTCTCGTGCGCCTCCTCCGGCGTGAGCCCCGCGCCGCGGCCAGGGAGCGCGTGGTGCGGGTCGGGCTCGCCGCCTTCCTCACGGTGGGGCTCCTGATCGCTCTGGTCGACTCCCTTCCCCTCCGCGGGCTCGACTGGATCGACATCCTCCCGCTCCACTTCTGCGACTTCGCCGTGCTGGTCGCGATCGTGGCGCTCGTTACGAGGCGGCAGGCGGTCTGCGAGCTCCTCTACTTCTGGGGTCTCTCGGGGACCGTGATCGCGATGCTCATGCCTGACGTGGACCGGGGCTTCCCCGACGCGCGGTGCGCCTCCTTCTTCGCGCTCCATGGCGTGGTCGCGATCTCCGCGGCGGTCGTGGCGTTCGGCATGGACGTGCGCCCGAGGCCAGGGGCGAACTGGCGGGTGTTCTGGTTCACCAACGCGTATGCGGCCCTGATCGCGGTGATCGACTGGACGGCGGGTGAGAACTTCCTCTACCTGCGCGCCAAGCCCTCTCAGCCGTCCATCCTCGATCTGATGGGACCCTGGCCCTGGTACATCCTCGCCGCGGACGCTCTCGCGTGGTCGATCTTCCGGGCGCTCATGATCCCGTTCGAGGCGCGGCCATCGGGCGGAGTGACTACGGGGCGGCGGCGGGATCCGTGAGACGGACGTTCGTAACCTTGCCGGAGGACGAGTAGGGAGCTGTGCCCGGAGGACCGAGATCGTTGCCGGCGACCCAGATCGAATCGAGAGCCGCGCCGCCGCTCTGGTAGAGCTGGAGGCCGCGCACGTCCGCGCCGCTCGTGCGGACGACTTGGTTGCGCAGAAACGAGACGTTTCGCACGTCCCCGGACGTGGCCAGGGCGCGGAACGCAAACCCTGGCCGGTTCTTGTTCGTCTCCTTGGCCACGTTCCCGGAGAACCGGACCCCGTTCACCTTGCCGCTCACGCCGCTCTGCTGGACGATGAATCCCTCGCGCTGGGATCCATCGACGACGCATCGTTCGACGACGATCCGCCGGGCCACGTTCGAGCCGTTGGCCAGGACAGCCACACCCTCCGCCTCGCAGTTTCGAAAGGTGCAGTCCTCGAGCCGCACGTCGGTGGCATTGCCCCCGATCTGCGCCCCCCGATTGGACGGATGGTAGGTCTCTCCATGCGCGCCGACGAAGGTGAGGTCCTTGAAGACAACGTCCCGGATCGTGTCCCGATCCGAGTAGCAGTAGAGAAAGGTCGACGTCCGCCCCACGCCGCTGTTCTTTCCATTCAGATTCCGGAACGTGCCGTCCTCGATGCGGACGTTGTGGACGCCTCCAGGGTTGGAGCCCAGAGCGATGCAGGCGCCGAACGAGCTGTCGCCGGCCGTGAACTCGAGATGGGTCATCGTGAGTCCGTCGAGAGGCGGAGCCGACCCGCTCTTCACGAAGAACACCCCGGTCTGCCCCTGGGCCGCGATGTTCGAGATCGTGAACTTTCGCATCGTATAGCCGCGGATCGAGCCCTCGAACTCGAACACGTCCTTGAGCGCCTGCCCCGGTCGATTGCTGACCGAGTCGAAGTCGCAATGGCTCCTGATGCCGTCGATGGTCACGTCCGAGACATTGGCGCAGTCGATCATCGTGTCGCGGTGGTTGTCGATCCTCGTGTTCGTGACGCTCAGGTCGCGCGCCCAGCGGAGGCTGGCCGCGAGATTGCCGGAGTTGTTGTTGAGATTGATCCCGTTCCGCGTTCCCAGATTGGTCTGCAGTCCCACGTCGTGGATCCACGAGTCCGCGATCCTGGATCTCCGGCATGCGTCGAGCTCGATGCCGGTCTGAAGCGTGTTCTTCACCTCCACGTCGCGGATCGACACGCCCTCCGCGAACCAGATCTGGATTCCGAAGTTGTTGCAGCCGTTCGGGTCCGCGTCCGCCCAGGACCGGCCGTTGCCGTCGAGCGTGATGCCTTGAATGGTGATCGACTCGAGCGAGTCGGTCGGCGCGTCTCCTGTGAGCCCGAGGTTGGGCGCATGCATCCCCCATCGGGCGCTGTTGACGATGTCGCCATGATAGGCAGGATCGGCAGGGTTGAACCGGGTGCGCGTGACCGTCGAAAGACCCTGGCCCGCACCCGTCCAGTGGGTGTTGCCGTGGATCCAGAGGGTGGAGTCCGCGTCGAGATTCCCTGGCCCCTGGTCGATGTAGAGGTCCCTGCCGCGACGTGCCTGATCGAGCACCGCCTGGACGTTGGCGCGGTTCACCGGGGCGATCGTCTTCGGTTCGGTGTCCCCGTCCATACGCCAGCGGAAGGTGGCCGTGTTCGCGGCCATGGCCGGAGCGGCGACGAGGAGCGCCGGAGCGGCGACGAGGAGCGCCGCGGCGCACCAGAAGCCGACTCGACGCACGAGCCTCGAGCCGGCTCGAAGCCGCTCGATCCGCCTGGGCATGGCTCCCTCCCTAGAGCGCCGCTACGCGCCGCGCCGCCTCTGCCGAGTCGATCACACGGCAGACCTCGAAGTCGACGATGTCGCTCCAGCTCGCGATCCACTGATCGATCAGCGCGCGATCCTCGGTCTCCATGAGCTGGTAGCAACGGTGGAGCCGCTCGTCGATCCAGCTCGACACGTAGCGGAGGCCATCGGGGGCCATGCGCCCCCGCTCGGCGAAACGCCGGTAGACCGGCACGGGATCGCCCCCTTTGAAGCTCTCGATCACCATGTACTGGCTCATTCGCTGGACCCCGTCACGGTTTTGGAAGAACGGATGAGCGGGTAAGGGCTTCTATCCGTGCTCGACAAGAGGGATCGGATTCACGCCCTGGCGCGGCTCGCCAGGCATACCTCAGGTCGCTCTATCCCCGGGCTGGGCGACAGTCTAGCGGACGGTTCCCTTTCGAAACACTCCTCCTGCAGACCTCGCCTCCAGGGCATGATCCATGCTCCCTTCTACTTGCACCGTGGCGGGCCGAACGCAGGCGGTCCCGCCACGGAAGGTTGAGGGAAGGAGGTTGCCGATGAAACCCGCGAAGATCGTGGGGCACCACATTCACCCCATGCTGATCGTATTCCCCTTGGGACTTCTCGCCGTCTCCGTCTTCTTCGACATCGCATACCTCGCGACGCGTGAAGCCGCGTTCGCGACCATCGCGTTCTGGGACATGCTCGCCGGAATCATCGGCGGCCTCGCGGCCGCGGTGTTCGGGTTCTGGGACTGGCTCACCATCCAGTCGGGAACGCGCGCCAAGCGCATCGGCGCGTGGCATGGCCTCAACATGGTGGTCGTGGTCGGCCTCTTCACCGCGAGCTGGTTCATCCGCCGGATGGACACCTTCTACATTCCGTCGTCGTCCGCGCTCACTCTCTCGTTCATCGCGCTCGTGCTCGCGCTGATCGGCGGATGGCTGGGAGGCGAGCTGGTGGAGCGGCTGGGCGTGGCGGTGTCGCCGGACGCGGGGCCCAACGCCCCGAGCTCGCTGCACGGAGACAGGCCGCCGATCCGTGAGCCGGCGAGAGGACGGACGGCCCGGTAACTAACAACCGTTCGACGCGCTCTACGGTGAAGATCGTATTCCGCACGCAACGTGAGCGTGGAAGCGACTCAGGGTGGGGCCGGTCACGGGCGCGTCGTCGAGCTGACGATCGAGGCGCTCCGAAGAAATCCCCAGAGCGAAGAGACTCGGTTCCTGACGGAACTCAGGAACAGTGCTCAAACGGAGGACATCGGCCCGGCGTTCCGAGTTCGAGCGGGCCTAGTCGGTCCGAAGCCTTGTTGCCAGGCCGTCTAGCTCCGCGTCGCTCGGGTTCCCCCGAGTCCCTTCAAGGATCTGCCTGGAAGTGAGGTCGTGGTAATCATGCATGGGGACAACGTGGACGTGGGCGTGTGGCACGTCCCATCCGGCAACCAGCAGTCCGACGCGTTTGGGCGCGGTGGCCCTCAGCACCGAAGTGGATACAGCTCGGACCATGCGCATCACCGCGAGGTACTCCTCCTCGTTCAGTCGGAAGAGGTCCGGTTCGTGGCGCTTCGGCACAACGAGAACGTGGCCCGGGTTGATCGGGTGGCGATCGAGGAAGGCTAAGGTCGTTTGGTCCTCGAGGATCACATGGGCGGGAACCTCTCCTCGTACCAATCGGCAGAAGATGCAGTCGTCCATGCTGCTCCATTGCGGGTCGCGACTCGCCCCATCGGCGCAGAGGCGAATTGAAGGGCGCGGTTTCTTAAAGGCACCGCCCCGAACCATTTGGCCAGCCTTCTGACGCACTATCTTACTCAAAACCTAGGTGGACTCGCGCCCTGCTGCGATCGGGCGCTCCCCTCTGAGCCGCCTCACAACCGTTCCACCCGCTCCACGGTGAGCGAGCAGACGCCGAAGTCCTCTTCGACGAGGCCCGTGAGGAGAAACGGCCGCCGCTCGGTCAGCAGATGACAGAAGCGGCGGTATGCCTCCGGGAACAGAGTGACGTCGTAGAGCGCCGTCGTGTCCTCGAACGCGATGAACTCCATCGCCTCGTGCGCATAGGTCTCGACCAGCTTCCCCTGCACGTACCAGCCAAGCACCGTGACGCGGCGCCCCGCGTGGCGGTCGAGGTCGCGCGCGGGAATCACCCCGCGTCCCCGCATCACGCGCTCGTAGGGCTCGAGCGGGTGCGCGCTCAGGAGGAAGCCGAGCGTCTCCACCTCGTGGCGGAGCATCGTCGCGCGGTCGTAGTCGGGCGTCGGCGGCGCGGCCACGGGCTCGGGGGCGAAGAGGTCGAGCGTCTTCGAATGATGGGCCTGCCCGTCCAGATAGAGCTCCCAGAGAAGCTCCGGCCGTGAGCGTCCGGCGGCCACGGAATCGAGCGCGCCCGACTTCACGAGGAGCTCGAGGTCGGACGGCGGCAGCTTGACGCGACCGCGGAGATCGGCGAACGACGGGAACGGCCCGCTCCGCTTCCGCTCGGCGAGGAGCGCGTCGAGCGACTCCCCGTGGAGCCCTTTGAGCTGCATGAGCCCCATCCGGACTTCGCGCCCCTTCCCCGTGTACTCGCGCTCGCTCGCGTTCACGTCGGGCGGGAGCACCGCGAGCCCCATCCGCTTCGCCTCGGAGACGTAGGCGAACGTCTGGTAGTAGCCCCCCTGATTCGAGATCACGGCCGCGATGAACTCGGCGGGATGGTGCGCGCGAATCCATCCGCTCCGGAAGGAGACGAGCGCGTAGGACGCGCTGTGCGGCTTGCAGAAGGAGTAGCCCGCGAAGGAGAGGATCATCGTCCACACCTTCTCGATCACGTCCGGCGACGCGCCGCGCTGCCGCGCCCCCTCGTAGAACTCCGCCTGGTACGAGCGGAGCGGCCGCACGGGGCGCTTGTGGCTCAGCGCCTTGCGCAGCGCCTCCGCGTCGGCCAGCGAGAGCCCGCCCAGCTCCATCGCGACCTTCGTCACGTCCTCCTGATAGCAGAGGATCCCGTACGTCTCGTCGAGCGTGTGGCGGAGCGCCGGATGGAGCGGATCGTACGGCGCGCCGTGGAGCCGGCGGACGTACTCGCGGATGTACTTGTTCGAGGCGGGGCGGATCATCGACGAGTGGATGACGAGATGGTCGAAGTCGCCCACCTTGGCCTTCCGCTGCAGCTGGCGCATCGACGGCGACTCGACGTAGAAGACGCCGACCGTGCGCCCTTCCGCCATGAGCCGCTGCGTCTCGGGATCGTCGATGGGGTTCCAGTGGCGCTCATCGATCGTGACGCCCGTGTTCCTGGCGACCGCGGCGAGCGCGTCCCGGATCACGGCGAGCGACCGGTTGCCGAGGAGATCCATCTTCACCAGGCCGTAGTCCTCGACCTGATCCTTCTCCCACTGCACGATCGGAACGCCCTTCGGCGCGATCTCGACCGGCACGTGATCGGCGAGCGCGTCGGGCACGAGCACGATGCCGCCCGAATGGACGGCGAGGTGGCGCGGATGCCCCTCCAGCGCGGTCGCGAGCGCGAGGATCTCGGGCCAGGGCGGCTCGAAATCGACACCCTGGAAGCGCGGGTGATTCCCCATCTGCTCGATCTCGTCCTCGTAGCCCCAGAACGCGGCGAGCCGCTTCGTGACGTTCATGATCTCCGCCTCGGGCAGCCCGTAGACCTTGGCGATCTCGTGGATGGCGCCGCGCCCGCGGAAACCGACGTGATTCGCGACCATGGCCGCGCGCACGGGGGCGCCATTCTCTTGCAGGACCTCGAGCTGAATGGCGTCCCGCTCGTCCCAGGCGAAATCGACGTCGATATCGGGCGGATCCGTGCGCGCGGGCGAGAGGAATCGCTCGAAGAAGAGGTTGTGCCGGACGGGATCGACGTGGGTGATCGCGAGGAGATACGCCACGATGCTTGCCGCCCCCGACCCGCGGCCGCAGATGCGCGGCGTCCGTGACGTGATCGCCTCGACGATGAGGAAGTAGTCGGCGAATCCCTTGTCCCGGATGATCGAGAGCTCGCGCTCGAGCCGCGTCCGCACTTCCTCAGGCGGGTTCTTCCCGTAGCGATGGAGGATTCCCGCCTCGCAGCGCGCGGAGAGGATCGCGAACGCATCGCCCCGGTCGAGCGGGTAGGACGGAAAGACCGTGCGCCCCATCGGCCAGTCGATCGTGCACTCGTGCGCGAGCCGGACGGCATTGTCGAGGGCCTCGGGCGCGTGCGGCAGGCGCTGTTCCATCTCGTGGGGCGCGAGGAGCGAGCGCGTCGGCTCCGCGAGCGCGGCGGGGTCGAGGCGGTCCAGCGTGGTGTTCTCGTCGATGGCGCGGAGCACCTGGTGGATGCGGTGCCCCTCTGAGTGGACGAAGTGGACGGCGTTCGTGGCGACGCACGGGATGTCCGCGGCGCGCGCCCATTGGCGGAGCGCGCGATCGCCGCGGCCGGGAACGAGCTCGGCATACACGGGGAGCGCGTCCTTGAGCGCGGCGAGCGCGGCCCGATCCTCGGAGAGGAGGGTGAGTCCCGCGGCGTGCGTGCGCACCGAGCGCGCGATGGTGAACGTGGGATCCAGGTGGCGCTCGGTGATGACGCGGCAGAGCGACCGGTATCCCTCGCGTCCACGGGCGAGCAGGACCGCGCGGTTGGGCGCATGGCCATGGCTCCTCGCGCCGTTCCCCATGCCGGCGGATTCCACGATCTCCGCCCCCGCGATCGCCTGGAGCCCGGCCTCGTCGCAGATCTGCCGGTAGAAGACGAACCCGTAGAGCGCGTTCGTGTCGGTGAGCGCGAAGCGGTCCATGCCGCGCTCGCGCGCCCCGAGCGCGAGGGTTTCGAGCGTGTCGACCCCGCGCATCATCGAGTAGTGGCTATGGACGTGGAGATGGGCGAACGAGTCCATGGGCCATCCACGCCGCGGGGATGACGGCGGCGCTGCCGAGCCGTGCGCGGAGCGCGAGGAGCGCCTCGTCGAGCTGATCGCGGCGGGTCGGGTGATCGCGCGCCTCGACCCAGAGATCGAGCTGGCGGCCCACGGGGGGACGCTCGCGCGCTTCGATGCGGATCCGCCGCACGCGCACCCGCCGGGCCGCCGCGCGGGCGAGGAGCGCGAGCGCCGTGCGCTGGAGGTGCGCCACGCGTGCGGCATCGCCGGTGGCGCCGCCGGACTCGAGCGACGCCGACGCCCTCCCCTCGCGTCCGTCCCCATAGCCCACCTCGACCGCGAGCGACGCCGCCTCCGCGCGCCGGGCGCGAAGCCCGCCCGCAAGCTCGAGGACGAGCCGCGCCATGCGCGCGCCGAGCACCCTGAGATCGTTCGTCTCCTCCGCGAGCGTCTCTTCCGCCGCGGCGACAGGGAGCGGAAGCGCGCGGCGCGGTGCGGCGTCCAGCCCGCGCGCCTCGCGCCAGAGCGCGACCGCGGCCGCGGCCCCGAACGCGGCGCGAAGCGGCTCGATCGCGATCGCCTGGATGTCTCCGATCGCGCGCGCGTTCAGGAGATCGAGCCTCGCCGCCACCGCGCGCTCGCGCGCCGAGGGGAGCAGGCGCACGGCGAGGGGCGCGAGGAACGCGACTTCGCCCCCCCGCGGCACGTCGAGCAGCTCGCCGTCGGGCGCGAGCACGCCCGCGGCGACGCGGCTCACGAGCTTCGTGGCCGCCATTCCGAGCGTGGGATGGAGCCGGAACGCGCG
>DASUFL010000077.1:0-25200 GCA_036274595.1 Candidatus Eiseniibacteriota bacterium
GATCCCCCGATGCCGGCATTCCGCCTCCCGACGACTTCATAGCGCCCCGGTCGAACACCGAGGAGGACGCGCCTCCTCCGCCCCCACCGCCGCCGGCGGACGACAGCACCCAGGGCGGGCAGTAGAGGCCCGACTAGCCGGGCCCCCAGCTCGCTCCGGGTGAGTTCAAGCCAGCCTCCTTAGGGGTGCTCAAACCAGTCGCATAACTCGCCCCGGGGCGAGTTGAACGTCAACTTCCGTTCAGGCACTTCCCTCGTCTAGCCACAGCCGCAACTCGCCCGGGGGCGAGTTGCCGAACGATCCCCACTCGCCCCGGGGCCAGTTCGTGCGGCGCAACCGCACCGATGCCTGGCAGCCAAGATCCTGCAAGATCGGAAATTACCGTACGACCGCCGTTGCGCACGCGGGCCCGATTGCTCCCGCGTCGTGACCAGTCATTACGGTAAACTCGGCGCATGTACCTCGCCCTAATGCTCCAGACCGAGATCCTTGAGCTGTGTTGGGGAGTAGATCGCGGTTGAAGCGCGCGGCTGGGTTCGCCTTGGTCGTGGGAGCGCTTGTCGTGCTTGGTCTGTGTCTTACGTTCGGCCCAGCGAAGCGGGCCCCCTCAAGTGACGCCCCACGCCCTCAGGCGGCAGCGACTCCCGAACTTCGTGCCGGATACCCCGACACCACGCTCGAAGCCCAGCTGAGCGCCCTCGCGAGCCGCGCCCCCGCGCGCGTCGGTATCGTGGCGAGAAATCTCGAGAGCGGCGCCTTCGCGCGCGTGAACCCGGACGACCGCATACCACTCCTGAGCGTGGTCAAGCTGCCCGTGGCGCTCGTGGTGCTCGACGGAGTGGACAGCGGGCGATGGTCCCTGACGACTCCCATCACACTTCTCGGCCGGGACATGCACCCCAGGGGGGAGCTGGGCGACCGCTATCCCCACGGGGGAGGCCCGGTGACTCTTTACCGGCTTCTCAAGCTCATGATCATGCGCAGCGAAAACTCCTCGGCCGACGCCTTGATGCGCCTGGTCGGCGGTCCGAGCGCCGTCACCGAGTGGCTCATGCGCCACGGCATCCGCGACCTGCGCGTCGACCGCAACGAGCGCGATCTCGGGAATGACTGGTATGGATTGGCCCCAGGGGCCGACACGATGGGAACCGCGGAGGAGATTCGAGCGCTGCGAGCCCAGGTCCCGCAAGCCGTTCACGACAGTGCGGCTCAAGCCATGCTAGTCGATCCGCGCGACACCGGGACGGCCGAGGCGTGCGTTCATCTGCTCGAACGCCTCTGGCGCGGAGAGCTCCTGTCCGCCGCGATGACGGACACGCTGAAGTCCATGCTCGCGCGCTGCGAGACCGGACGCGACCGACTGCCGGGGCTGCTGCCCAAGGGCACACCGGTTGCGCGAAAGACCGGCACGGGCGGAACAACGGCAGGGGTCACCGTTGCGATCAATGACATCGGGGTCATGCGCCTGCCCAACGGGGACGACGTGGCGATCGCGGTTCTCGTGGGAGAGCCGCGCGGAACGATCCCGCGAGCGGAACGGCTGATCGCCCGGATTGCGCGGACGGTGTTCGATGCGTGGAGCGGGGTGGATTCGACGGGAGGGCCTGAGACCAGGGCGACCCGAGCCCAGAATCCATGAAGGTTCGCAGGGTAGCTCGCATTGTCGTGCTCAATCCGGATCGGAAGTGTCCAGAATAATGACGAGCCGGGCTCAACATTGGGTCCACTTCATCGAACGGCTCGCCCCCAAGCGCGGGGAGCGAATCCTCGACCTTGGGTGCGGCAGTGGCGAAGCCATTCAGCGAGTCCTAGAGGTTGCGGGGGTCCGGAGTGTCATCGGGCTCGACCGTTCCGCGGGGATGCTACGGGCGGCGCACAGGCGACTCGCCGCGCACTTGAGCCGGGGGAAGGCAGAGCTCCACCTCGCTGACGCGGGGGCGGAGCTTCCGTTCCAGCCGGCGACCTTCGACGCGGTGTTTTCCGCCGAGCTCATGGAATGCCTGCCCGAGACGAGACAGTATCGGTTGCTTCGTGAGATTCGCCGTGTCCTCCGGCCTGGTGGCCGGGTGCTGCTGGAGCACACGGATTGGGATACCCAGCTTTGGAACGCGAGCGACCGATCGCTCGAACGCCGATTGGTCCATGCCTTCTGCGACTGGAAGCAGGGCTGGATGGATTCGGCGGACGGTTGGATGGGGCGCCAGCTGCTCGGGCTCGTGCGGCGGGCGAGGCTGTTCCAGGGGATCGAGGGCAGCGCGTACGTGCTGATCAACGATCGGTACCGGCCCGGAACCTTCGGCTACGATCGCAGCGTGGACCTCAAGGCGCTTGCGAAGAACCGGAAGCGAATCCGTCCCGCGGAGGTTCAACGCTTCCTGCGCGATCTCGGGGCGCAGGACCGTCGAGGCGCCTACTTCTATAGCGTCAACCGGTACATCGTCTCAGGCAAGCGCCCTTCGTAACGGTGCGCCCAGAACTCGGAAGCACTTTGCATCCGGACGCCTTCGAGCCTGCCAGGCGTGTGGCAGCGTACTTCGCCAAGTATTCAGAACCCTGGTACGTCGCCGGTGGCTGGGCCGTCGATCTTTTCCTGGGCCGCGAAACCCGACCGCACCCAGATATCGAGGTTGCAGTGCTCCGCCGCGATCAACGGCTGCTTCGAAATGTCTTCGAGGTTTGGGATTGGTCGAAAGTCATCCCAGGATCCCGGGGCGGCGTGAGAGCAATCTGGGGCGAGCAGGAGTGGCTTGATCTTCCCATTCACGAGCTCCATGCCCGCGGACCGTATGGAGAACTCATGGAAGTCCTGCTCCAGGAATCGGACATCGAGGCATGGAGATTTCGGCGCGAGCCCACGATCTCAATGCCTTTGTCGAAGCTCGGCGTGCGCTCCGGACTCGGCATTCCGATCCTCAGCCCGGAGGTTGTCCTGCTGTACAAGGCGAAGTCACCTGGCCCGAAGGACGAAGAAGACTTCAGCGCCTTGCTTCCCGCCCTCGATGATGCCCAGGTCGCGTGGCTGGGCGAGGCACTCGACCGTTGTCACCCGGAGCACCCATGGCGGCCTCGTCTCAGGGTGGGGAGGTAAGAGAGCCTGAGGGGCGGAGTCCTTGCCTCAATCTCGCTCGATTGCCGTGAGATGGTTGAGCCGATTGCTACCTCTTCGGCTCATAGCGCATCGCCACCGCCCCCGAGCGGAACTCCAGCCGGCTCACGAGCTTCAAGTCGATACGCTTCGATAGGCCCGCGAACAACGTCGGTCCATGGCCCGCTACCCTGGGGTGCACGACGAACTCGTACTCATCGATCAATCCCAGCTCGGCCAATGCCAGCGGGAGCGTCACTCCTCCCACGAACAGTCCCTTACCCGGCTCCTGCTTGAGCTCTCGGACGGCCTTGCCGAGATCCCCGCGCACGAGCTCCGCGTTCCAATCGACCCGGTCCAGCGTGCTCGACACGACATACTTCTTGGCCGCGTCGATCGTCCGCGCGAAGGGCTCCGTCCAGTCAGGAATCTCCACCGTCCGCGTATCCAGCCGCCACGCAGTCTCCATCAGCTCGTAGGTCACTCGGCCAAAAATCAGGGCATCGGCCATGGCGAGGTTCTCGACCGCGTGACGATGGATGTCTTCGTCCGCGACCATCACCCGATGATCGCAGCACCCGTCCAATGTGACGTTGATGGAGTAGCGAAGGGGTCGCATGGCGCCAAGACTACAGCCGGTGGGGGGTGGGCCAGCAACTACGTCCTCTGCCCGCCGGCTCGAAGCGCCCCCGGGAATGTGTCTCCGGGGGCGCTGTAGGTTCGGGCCCGCTTCCGCGTTGGGGCCCCGCTTCCGCGTTGTGCCCCACTTCCGCTCCTTGCGGACTTAGCGAGCCCCTCCGTCCTCGCGACTAGCCGCAGCAGGAAGGCTTGCAGCAGGAGTCCTTGGCGCCGTTCTCGGCCAGCCTCGCCGCATCATCCCCGTACTTCTCGCTCGAGAC
Organism: Candidatus Eiseniibacteriota bacterium; assembly: GCA_036274595.1. GTDB lineage: Bacteria > Eisenbacteria > RBG-16-71-46 > SZUA-252 > SZUA-252 > WS-9. Next base: position 3,985 of record DASUFL010000077.1, read on the forward strand.
TTCCTTCGGGCGGTCCGGTGTCGATTCGGCGCTGCAACAGGATGAACCGCAGCATGAGGCGTTGCTTCCGTTTCCCTTGGCTGCATCGCCATGGGCCTCGCGCACGACTTCCTTAAGCTTGCTCATGGACATCTCCCCTTTGGCCCGGTGCAGGACGCAATCACCGCCTCGGCCTGGACGGCGTTGCTTCGTGAACAACACTCCGCAAATAGGAATCCGAGCAGCTCTTGCAGGGCGGCCGTGTCCGCCGCGTAGCGGAGGAACGTGCTCTCACGCCGCACCGTGACCAGTCCCTCAGCCTTGAGGCGCTCGAGGTGATGGGACAGGGTCGATGCCGGGATCCCGAGCTGCGACTGAATGTCGCCGGCGACCATCCCGTCGGGGTGTGCCGACAGAAGCAATCTCAGGATCTGCAAACGGACCTCGGCGCCCAGTGCCGCAAGCATGTCGGCGTATCGTGCCGTCTCTCGGGGTGTCGATTGGGTCCCCTTTGCGCTTGGATTCATAGTTCTATGATTCCAGAAATATGGAAATAGATTCCACGAAAAATTCCATGCTTGGACTCTGGCGTAAGTGACTGCATCGACATCAGCTAGGGAACGTGCCCGCCGACCCCCGCCGACCCCCGCCGACCCCCGCCGACGCCCTCCGACGCCCGCCGACCCCCGCCGGACGCCCGACGACGCCCGCCGACCCCCGCCGGACGCCCGACGACACCAGCCGGACGCCCAACCCGCCTCCGCTCTCAGCTCCCCTTGGGCTTCTTCACCTTCGGCGGCGACCACCCCGGCCCGCGCAGGAGCAGGATCTGCCCCGTTCCCAGCTGCTCCCACGGGCGCACTTGCCGCTGATTCGGCGCCTGGACGGAGATGAGCCAGGTGTCGGCGCCGAAGATCTCGCTCGCGTCCGCGATTCCCGCCGTCTTCCACACGCCGCCCACGCCCTGCGACAGCATCGCCCCCTTGGCGTCGCGCTCCACGCACTCGGCCAGAACGTCGAGCCGGCTCGTGTCCCTGTCGTAGCGGAGAATGCGCGCGGGGTGGAGGCTCCGCACGCCGCCCGGATCTTCCTGGATCCAGAGGTAGCGCGAGTCCGAAGCGAGACCGTCGGGACGGTAGATGTCGTCGCCGTCGTCCCCGTCCAGGATCACGCGCAGATCCACGACGCGCGTGGGATCGAAGGGGTCGAGCTCCGCGCGGTACACGCGCCCCGCGCCCGTGACGAGGCGAGCGGTCCGCGGATCGTAGAAGTTGCCCGCGCCGGCGTCGGCGAAGTAGAAGATATTGGCGCGCGAGCGGTCCGTCGCCACGCCACGAAGCCGCACGAAGTTCATGCATCCCACCGACTGCGCGCGAGCCTCGATCCGGTCGGGTGGCGCATAGTCGTTCCCGAACTTCGTGTCGATCGGCACGAACTTGCCGGTGATCGGCGCGTTCCGCGCCGCGCGCGAGGAGAGTCGCGTTCGTTCGGGGCCAAGATCGGCGCGGAACACGAAGAGCTGCCCGCGCCCATGGAGCAGGGCATCGTCGCTGTCGGCGAGATAGAGGTAGAGCTGGGACTCGCCCGGCAGATCGTCCTCGGTGAGCACGACTGCCATCTTTCCCGTCGACGTGGGAACAATGGCCGATCCGCCATGAGCGAAGCGGCCGAGCCATGGGAGATTCGTCACGGTTCCGTCGCGCGTGTCGACTGCCGTGAAGAGCCCGCGTCCCGGTCCGTCGATCCGGTCCTCGCCCACGAGGAACTTGGGAATCAGAAATCCGTCGCGGGCGGCCCCGACCGTCCCCGAGGCGAACCTGGAATAACCGTCCTCCGCCTCGATGAGGAAATCGCCCGCCAGGGCGCCCAGGTTCCGGATGTCGATCGCGATGCGCGAGACGCGCGCGCCACCGACGACGAAGGGATCCCACGGCAGGTCGTGGGCGACGTAGATCTCCGCGAGCCCGGAATTGGTGGGGAGGATGCCGAGCCCGGAGGGCATCGGCGGGAAGACGTAGGGCACGGTCGCGGTGTCCGATACCGCGAGCGTGTCGCCGACCGTCAGGATGGGGACGACTGAAACGTCGTCGCGGAGCGGCCGCACCATGGCCGGCGTGGCCGTGCGCACACCGGATCCAGGACCTGGTATGAGCGGCCCGTGCGTGAAGCCGGCGCAGAGGAGCGCCAGGACGGTCAGCAGGGCTGCTCGGCGCATGCCAAAGACTCCTAGTCGGTGGTCCCTGGGTTCGTGATGTCCGACGACGAGTCGGCGGGAGCGCCGCCCGGTGCCGGCTTGTACGCGCCGTTCTCGCGGCGAACGACTTCGTAGGGAGAGCCTGCCTCGCCGCCGTCGTTGTAGTAGACGAGCGTGACATCGCCGTCGGCGAGGTCGAGCCCGTGCGCGCGCTTGGCGTACGGGAACACGAACTGGCGCACCGCCTGGAGGAAGCTGTCCAGCTCCCGCTCGGCTCCCGCCACGTCGGACGCGGTCCCCACCACCGAGGCCACGATCCGATGGTCCTTCCGGTCGTAGTACACCATCGTGTTCGCTTCGAGGCCCGCTACCACGCGGATGATCCCCGACATCCTCGTCGCGACGTCGTCTCCGACCATGTAGGGGTAGGGCTGGGAGAGGCGGCTGCCGCCTTTGGAGCACGCGTAGGTGGCGTACAGCGTGACCAGGCCGAGCACGACGGCGAGAACGCGGAACTCAGGCGTCCGAAACAGGTGCCTCATGGGCTCCTCCGTTCACAGAATTCCACCAGAACGCCCCCGAGCGACCGGGGGTGGAGAAACGCGATGCGCGTGCCGTGGCTTCCGGCGCGCGCGCTGCGATCGATCAGCTCGAAGCCTGCCTGGGCGGCGTGCTCGAGGGCCGCGTCGATGTCTTGGACGTGGAACGAGAGATGATGGATGCCTTCTCCCCGCCGCTCGATGAAGCGCGCGACGGTGGATTCGGGGGACGTGGGCTCCAGGAGCTCGATCAGCGAGTCCCCGGCCTTGAGAAAGGCGAGGCGGAGGTGCATGGACGCGAGCAGCTCGGTGCCTTCGAGCTCGAAACCGAGCTTGGTCCACGTCGTGACCGCCGGCTCGAGCTCGCGCACGGCAATCCCCACATGCGCGAGGCCGAGGATGGTCTGGCTCACGGCGCCGCAGGCGGCTGAATGGCCGCCGCGCCGTGGTGCCAGAGCAGCGCGATCACGACGATGCCCAGCGCGATCCGGTACCAGCCGAAGGGCTCGAGGCCGCGGCTCGTGACGTAGCGCAGGAACCCTCGGATCGCGATGACAGCCACGATGGCCGAGACCACGAGACCCACGATGAGCGGCCCGGGGCCCCCGATGGCGGGGCCGGTCAGCTCGTCATGGTGCTTGAGGAGATCGAACAGGGTGGCCGCGCCGAGCGTCGGGAGCGCGAGGAGGAACGAGAATTCCGCCGCGGCGACCGGCGTGGCGCCGAGCACGAGCGCGGCGAGGATCGTGGCCATGGCGCGCGACGTGCCGGGCCAGAGCGAGAAGCACTGCGCGAGCCCGATGAGAAGCGCCGCGGAGATCGGCAGATCGTCGAGGCCGAAGCGGGCCGGCTGGCCCGGCGTTCGATCCCGGGCGCGCATCCAGCGCGCGACGAAGAGGATGAGGAGCCCGCCCGCGATGAGCGCGATCGCCACCGGGCGCGGTCCGAAGAGGTGCGCCTTGATCCACGTGTGGCTCACGAAGCCGAGCGCGGCGGCGGGGATGAAGGCGACGATGAGCTTGAGGAGAAGAGCGCGTCCAGGCGAGTCGGGCCGTGCCAAGCCGGTGAACAGGCTCACGACGCGATCGCGATAGAGCCACAGCACCGCGAGCAGCGCGCCCGCCTGGATCACGATCTCGAACGCGTCCATCGCATCGCTGACGAGACCCATCGCGTGGGCCGCGAGGATGAGATGGCCGGTGGAGGAGACGGGGAGGAACTCGGTGAGCCCCTCGACCGCGCCCAGAATGGCGGCCTGGACGAGATTCACGCGATGCGGGCCACGGGGCTAGGCACGAGGATCATGGGTTCCGTAGACGCGCCGGAGCACGTCGCTGATCTCGCCGAGCGTGGCGCCCGCCTTGACCGCGTCGATCGTCGGCTCGACGAGGTTCAGCTCCCGCCGCGCCGCCTGCTCCAGGGAATCGAGGGCGTGCTTCGCGAGATTCTGGTCGCGCGACGCCTTGAAGGCGCGCACGCGCTCGCGCTGCTGCTCCTCGAGCCGGCGGTCGAGCGTGAAGGTCGGCTTGGCCGTGTCCTCCGGATCTCCGAAGCGGTTCACGCCCACCACGATCTGCTCTCCCTTCTCCATCTTCAACTGTGTTTCGTAGGCGCTCTTCTCGATCGCCCGCGCCTGGTAGCCCGCCTCGATCGCCCGGACCGCGCCGCCCATGGCGTCGATCGCATCGATCTCCGCGCGCGCCTCCCGCTCGATCCGGTCGGTCCGCTCCTCGATCGCGGGCGCACCGCCGACCGGGTCCACAGTATCAGGCACGCCGGTCTCCCACGCGAGGATCTGCTGCGTCCGAAGCGCCGTGGTCGCGGCCTCTTCGCTGGGAAGGGAAATCGCCTCGTCGAAGGAGTTCGTGTGGAGCGACTGGCATCCGCCGAGCACGGCCGCGAGCGCCTGGATGGCGACGCGCGCGATGTTGTTGTGCGGCTGCTGCGCGGTGAGCGTCACGCCCGCCGTCTGCGCGTGGAAGCGGAGCTTGAGCGAGTTGGGATCCTTGGGATGGTAGCGCTCCTCCATGAGCCGGGCCCAGAGACGCCGCGCCGCGCGGAACTTGGCGATCTCCTCGAGAAGATCGTTGTGCGCGTTGAAGAAGAAGGAGACCCGGGGGGCGAAGCTGTCGACCTGGAGCCCGCGATCCACGGCCGCGCGCACGTACTCGAGCCCGTCCGACAGAGTGAACGCGACCTCCTGCACCGCGGTCGAGCCCGCCTCGCGAATGTGGTAGCCGCTCACCGAGATCGTGTTCCACTGCGGCACCTCGGCCGCGCCGAACTCGAACAGGTCGGTCGCGATCTTGAGCGAGGGGCCGGGCGGATAGATGTAGGTGCCGCGCGCGATGTACTCCTTCAGCACGTCGTTCTGCACGGTGCCGGAGAGCTTGGCGCGCGGTGTGCCGCGCCGGTCCGCGACCGCGGTGACGAGTGCGAGCAGGATCATCGCGGTCGCATTGATCGTCATGGAGAGCGAGACCATGTCGAGCGGGATGTCGTGGAGGAGCCGCTCCATGTCGTCGATCGTCGAGATCGCGACCCCCACGCGTCCCACCTCGCCCTGCGCGCGTTCGGCGTCGGAGTCGTAGCCCATCTGGGTGGGGAGATCGAAGGCCACGGAGAGGCCCGTCTGGCCGAGCGAGAGGAGGTAGTGGTAGCGCTCGTTCGATGCCTCGGCGGTCCCGAAGCCCGCGTACTGGCGCATCGTCCAGATGCGCGAGCGGTACATCGAGGGATGGATGCCGCGGAGGTAGGGAGGCTCGCCGGGGGTGCCCAGGGCAGGGACTGGGTCGCCGCCTGGTCCGGCGCCGCCCGGGCCGGCGCCGCCCGGGCCGGCGCCGCCTTGCTTCGCGAGGTCCGACCGGGCCAACTCAGCCCTCCTCGGGCTGGATCGTCAAAAGGAGGGCGCCCGAGTCCACGGTTGCGCCCGCGGTGACGCGCACGACCGAGACGCGGCCGGAGAGCGGAGCCGTGAGCGCGTTTTGCATCTTCATCGCCTCGACCACCACGACGGCCTGTCCCGCGTCCACGGCGTCCCCCTCGGCGACCATGACATCGACGACGAGACCGGGCATGGGTGCGTGCAGCTCACCGCGCGCCTGGTCCGCGACATTCCTGCGCGCGAGCTTGGGGGCGCGGGGATCGCGCGGGCGATAGAGGTAGGTGCGGCCGCGGATCTCGACGACGAGGTCGAGCCCTTGGCGGCGGACGCTCGCTTCGATGGGGCGATCGTCGATCCGCACGCGCATCTGTCCTCCGAACGCGCCCTCGACGCGGTGCTCCTTCCCGTCGACGGTCACGATGAATCCATCGCCGCTCGGCGTGACGTCGATGGCGCGATCGCGCCCCTCGCGGGCGAGGACGACGCTCATCGGCCGGTTCCCGGTCGCGCGCGGTGGCTCTGGAGCGCGTCCCGCCACCGGCTCGTCGTGGCCGCGCCCGCCGTGGTCATGGGGCGGCGATCGGTGGGGCCCGACCCATCCGCCGACGGAGCGGAGAGGACAGGCCGGGCCGCATCGATCCGCGCGAACACCGCGGCGAGCAGGGCGGCGTCCTCCTCCGCCTGCGCCTGGTCGGCCGGATCGGCGTGCTTGAAGTGCCGCGACAGGAATCCCGTGTCGAAGTCGCCCTGGATGAATCCATCCTGCTCGAGGAGCCAGCGATGGAAGGGAAGCGTGGTCTTGATCCCCTCGAGCACGCACTCGCGAAGCGCGCGGCGGGCGCGCTCGATCACGCCCGCGCGATCCGGCGCCCAGACCACGACCTTTCCGATCATCGGGTCGTAGTGGACCGGGACGACCCCACCCGAGCGCACGCCGAAGTCGCAGCGCACGCCGGGACCCGACGGCAGCTCCAGCCGGCGCACGGTACCCGCGTCGGGGATGAAGCCCTGATCCGGATCCTCGGCGTAGACGCGAAACTCCATCGACGCGCCTTCGGGACGCACCGACTCTTGCGTGAGCTCGAGCTTCTCGCCTCGCGCGACCTTGACCTGCTCCCGCACGAGATCCAGGCCGAGCACCATCTCGGTGACGGGGTGCTCGACCTGGAGTCGCGCGTTCATCTCGAGGAAGTAGAAGCGTCCCTCCTGGTCCATGAGGAACTCGGCGGTTCCGGCATTGGTGTAGTGGCCCGCCCTGGCGACCTTCACCGCGAGCGCGAGGAGCTCCTGGCGCCGCCTGTCGTCGAGCGCGGGGGAGGGCGTCTCCTCGACCACCTTTTGGTGCCGCCGCTGGATGGAGCAGTCGCGCTCGCCGAGGGCCAGCACGGTGCCGTGGCGGTCGCCCAGAATCTGCACCTCGATGTGGCGCGGACGCTCGACCCAGCGCTCGAGGTAGAGACGGTCGTCGCCGAACGCGCCCTTGGCCTCGCCCTGCGTGAGCCGGACCGCCTGCTCGAACTCGCCCGCCGCGTTCACGCGGCGCATGCCCTTGCCCCCGCCGCCCGCCGCCGCCTTCAGCACCACGGGGTAGCCGATCGAGTCCGCGGCGCGCCTCAATTCGGCCGGATCGCTCACGGGACCTTCGGTGCCGGGGAGCACGGGAACGCCTGCCTTGATGGCGATCGCCCGCGCGCTCACCTTGTCGCCGAGGGCGCGCGTGGCCGCGGGTGTCGGACCGACCCAGACGAGCCCGGCCTTCTCGACCATCTCCGCGAAGTCGGCCGACTCCGCGAGGAAGCCATAGCCGGGATGGATCGCATCGGCCCCTGCGGCGCGGGCGGTCTCGATCACCTTCGCGCCGTCGAGATAGCTCTGCGACGCCGCGGCAGGGCCGATCCGGTAGGCGGCGTCCGCGGCGAAGACGTGCGGCGCGTCCCGATCGGCGTCGGAGAAGACGGCGATCGAGCGAAGGCCCATCTCGCGGAGGGTGCGGCAGATCCGGATCGCGATCTCGCCCCGATTCAAAACGAGCACGGCGCGGATCGGCTTGGTGGACATGGCGGGTCGCTCCTAGAGCGGGATGTTGCCGTGCTTCTTCGGCGGCAGGGTCTGCCGCTTGTGCGCGAGCATGCGGAGCGCGCGGATCAGGCGCGGGCGCGTCTCCTGCGGCTCGATGACGTCGTCGAGGTAGCCGAGCGCGGCGGCGACGTACGGATTCGCGAACTTCTCATTGTACTCCTCGATCAGCTTCGCCCGCGCTTTGGCCGGGTCCTTGGCGGCATCGATCTCCTTCCGGTACACGATGTTCACCGCCCCCTCGGCGCCCATCACCGCGAGCTCCGCGCCGGGCCAGGCCACGTTGTAGTCGCCGCGGATGTGCTTCGAGGACATGACGTCGTACGCGCCGCCGTAGGCCTTCCGGAGCACGACCGTGAGCTTGGGCACGGTCGCTTCGCAGTAGGCGAACAGGAGCTTCGCGCCGTGCCGGATGATGCCGCCCCACTCCTGCTGCGTGCCGGGGAGGAAGCCGGGCACGTCTTCAAAGGTCACGAGCGGGATGTTGAACGCATCGCAGAACCGGACGAAGCGCGCTCCCTTCGTCGAGGAGTTGATGTCGAGGACGCCGGCGAGCGCCGCGGGCTGGTTCGCCACCACGCCGATGGAGCGCCCGTCGAGCCGCGCGAAGCCGACCACGATGTTCCGCGCGTAGTGCTCGTGGACCTCGAAGAAATCCGCATCGTCCACGACGAGCCGGATGATGTCCTTCACGTCGTACGCCTTGCTCGGCTCGGCGGGGACGATCTCCGCGAGCTTCATGTCCATGCGCTCCGGAGGATCGTTCGTCGCGAGACGGGGGGGATCGTCGACGTTGTTCTGCGGGAGGAAGGAGATCAGGCGCCGGATCGCCGCGAGGCACGCCTCGTCGTCCTCGACGGCGAAGTGAGCCACGCCGCTCTTCGTGTTGTGGCTCATCGCCCCGCCCAGGTCCTCGAACGAGACGTCCTCGTTGGTCACGGTCTTGATCACGTTCGGACCGGTCACGAACATGTGGCTCGTGCCCTGGACCATCAGGACGAAGTCGGTGATGGCGGGGGAGTAGACCGCGCCGCCGGCGCAGGGGCCCATGATCGCGGAGATCTGGGGCACCACGCCCGAAGCGATGGTGTTGCGCAGGAAGATCTCGGCGTAGCCGCCGAGCGACTGCACGCCTTCCTGGATGCGCGCGCCTCCGGAGTCGTTCAAGCCGATGATGGGCGCGCCGTTCTCGAGCGCGAGATCCATCACGTTGCAGATCTTCTTCGCGTTCTCTTCCGAGAGCGTGCCGCCGAAGACCGTGAAGTCCTGCGCGAACACGAAGACGAGCCGGCCGTCGACGCGTCCGTAGCCCGAGACCACGCCGTCTCCCGGCACGATCCTCTCGGCCATGCCGAAGTCGGTCGTGCGGTGCTCGACGAAGACCCCGGTCTCCTGGAACGAGCCGGGATCGAGGAGCAGCTCGACGCGCTCGCGCGCGGTGAGGCGCCCCTCCGCGTGGAGCTTGGCGATCCGCGCTTCGCCGCCGCCGGCCAGGACGGCCTCCTTGCGGCGTCGGAGCTCTTCGATCGGCGAGGGTCGGGTCAGGGCGTAGCTCCTGTTCGGGGGCGATGTTAGGGCAAGTCGTCGAATCCTACTGGAAGCCCCGCCCGGGCGCAATCGGTGGCTCTCGATGAGAACTCCCGCTCGCGTCCTGCCTTGGATCAGAATAGAAGCACCCAGCGCGCCGCCAGCCCGCGTCAGGGGAACGGAGGGACGAGGGAACGTCCCGGAAGGAGCCCGACATGAACGTCGAAAGCCTGATGACGCACGACATCGAGTCGTGCAGCCCGGATTCCACCCTGACCGATGCCGCCATGATCATGTGGCGACGTGATTGCGGCATCGTTCCGGTCGTGAACCGCGACACCCACGAGATCGCCGGCGTGATCACCGACCGCGACATCTGCATGGCCGCGGCGACACGGCACGCCAGAACCGACGATCTCTACGTGCGCGACGTCATGACGAGCGATGACGTCACGACCGTCACTCCGGACGAGAGCGTGCGCACTGCCGTCGACCGCATGGCGGAAGCGCAAGTGCGGCGCATTCCGGTCGCGGATCGATCCGGAGTGCTGATCGGAATGATCTCCCTGAACGACATCGTGCTCGCCGCGGAGAAGACCAACAAGCGTGCGGAGGGGATGCCGACCTACATCGATACGGTGGACACGCTCAAGGCGGTCTGCGCGCACCGTACGACGGAACCGAGGCGGGAGATGGCCGCGGGCTGAGGCCCTGGCTCAGCAACCGCCGCCTCAGGCCGGCTGGAACAGCTCCACGACATTGCCGGAGGGGTCCTCGCAGAGGATTTGCTTTCCGCCGGGCCCCTCCACGATGTCGTTCCGGAACGGGACGCCCTGCGCCCGGAGCTTGGCGACCATCCCCGCGAGATCCTCGACGACGACGGCGAACCGGTTCCAGCCTCCCGCTTCAGGCTTCCGTCCATCCGGCATCGGCCTGGCGGCCGAGGACATGGGACCCGCGGTCCAGAGCGTGAGATCGCCCCTTCTCAAGATGGCCATTGCGGGTCCGTACTGTTGCTCCACCTCGAACCCCAGCTTCCCGGCATAGAAATCCACCGCCGCATCGACGTCGTGCACCAAGTACCGTACCGTGGCCATCTTGCACCCCCTCTGTGAAGGACTCCCCCTTCAGGATACAATCCCCCCATGGCACGAACCACCTCCGGAGTCCACGGACTCCACCACATCACCTGCATCGCCGGGCCGGCCCAGGAGAACCTCGACTTCTACGCGGGGGTGCTCGGCATGCACCTCGTGAAGAAGTCGGTGAACCAGGACGACCCGGGCACGTACCACCTCTTCTACGCCGACGCCGCGGGGAGCCCGGGGACGGACCTCACGTTCTTCCCCTGGTCGCAGCTCGCGCCGCCGCGCATCGGACACGGTCTCGCGACCGAGATCTCGCTGGAAGTGCCGGCCGGAAGTCTCGACTTCTGGGGCAAGCGCCTCGAGACGTACGGGACGAAGCCCAAGGGCATCGAGGATCGCTTCGGCGATCGCGCGCTCCTGCTCGTGGATCCACACGGGCTGGTGCTCGCTCTGGTCGAGCCGGCCAAGCCGCGCGTGCACTCCACACCGTGGGAGGGAAGCTCCGTTCCCGGCGAGCACCAGATTCGCGGCCTCGACGGCGCGCGCGCCTGGGAGCGCGAGGAGGTGCCGACCGCCGCCTTCCTCCAGGACGTGCTCGGCTTCTCGCATCTCGGCGAGGAGCGCGGCTGGACGCGCTACGGATTCAAGGACGCGTCGGGCCACATCGACCTGCGTGAGACGCCGGGCGAGCGGCGCGGCATGTGGGGGCGCGGCGCCGTGCACCACCTCGCGTGGCGCGTGAAGGATGAAGCGCATCAGCTCGAAGTCCGCGCGGGGGTGCTCGCGGCGGGCGTCGAGCCGACTCCGATCATCGACCGCTTCTGGTTCCAGTCCGTCTACTTCCGCGAGCCGGGAGGCGTTCTCTTCGAGCTGGCGACGGATGGGCCGGGCTTCGCCGTGGACGAGGACAGCGCGCATCTGGGTGAGAGTCTCGTGCTCCCGCCCTGGCTCGAGCCGTCGCGCACCGAGATCGAGGCGGCGCTTCCGCCGCTCCAGCTCACCCACTCGTGAACGAGCTCGGACATGTCCACAAGTTCGTTCCGTCGGAGCGCCCGGACGCGCGTGTCCTCCTCATGCTGCACGGCACGGGTGGGGATGAGAACGCTCTTCTTTGGCTCGGCCAGACGCTCGATCCGTCGGCCGCCTTGTTGAGCCCGCGCGGCAACGTGCTCGAGCATGGCTCGCCGCGATTCTTCCGCCGTCTTGCGGAGGGGGTCTTCGATCTCGAAGATCTCCGCCGGCGCACGCACGAGCTGGCCGACTTCGTCGAGGGGGCGGTCAAGCAGTACGGCCTCGAAGGCCGGCGCATTGTCGCGGTCGGTTTTTCGAACGGCGCGAACATCGCGGCGAGCCTCCTCTTGCTCCGCCCGCGCGTGCTCCACGGCGCGGTTCTCTTTCGCGCGATGGTGCCGTTCGAGCCGGAGAAGATCCCGTTCCTGGGCGGCGTTCCGGTCCTCTTGTCGGAAGGGCGCCTCGATCCGACCGTCGGACGGAAGATGGCCGAGCGGCTCGCCGCGATCCTCAAGACCGCGGGGGCCGAGGTCACGCTGATCGAGCAGGAATCGGGGCATGAGCTGAAGCGGGCCGACGTGAACGATGCGATCCAGTGGCTCGAAGCCCATCCCACGAGCACCGCCGCGGCGGAGCCCTAGAGCTGACCACGAGACGGAGGTCCCGATGACCCCACGACGATCCCGCAGCAAGACCGGCGAGCGCCGGCTGAGCCGTCTCAACTGGATGGAGATGGGGGAGCGCGTCCCGCGCCACAGCCACACGCTCCTTCTTCCCGTGGGCACGCTCGAGGCGCACGGCATCACGAGCCTCGGCACCGACAACGAGATCCCGGCTCGCTTGAGCGAGGCGCTCGCCGAGCGGTTGAATGCGTACGTCGCGCCCACGATCCCGTACGGCGTCACCGCGCATCTCGGGGCCCTCGCGGGCGGGACGCACGTGAATCCGCGCGCGTTCATCGACTACGTGGCCGCGGTCATGACGACCCTGAGCCATCAGGGCTTCTCGAACATCATCCTCATGAACGGCCACGGCGGGAACACGGAGGCGCTCCGGGACGCGGCGCGGAGCGTGCACGAGGAGACGGGCGCGTACATCGCGATCTTCTCCTGGTGGACCGAGTGCCGCGCCGTCAGCGAGGAGGTGCTCGGCGTTCCGGGCGGCCACGCGGGCTCCGACGAGACCGCCGCGATGCTCGCGATCGCGCCGGAGCAGGTGTTCCCGGACCGCTGGGATCCGTCGCTCGCGTTCGAGCACAGGGACTCGCTCGTCGCGTTTCCCACGCCGGGCTCGCTGATCTTCTACGGCGGACGCCGGAGCGATCCCGTGTTCCACACGAAGCGCGCGGCCGAGTTCTGGCAGCGCGTCGTGGAGCACGTGGGGGACGTGCTCGAAGACCTCGTCGTCCGCTGGGACCGCGAGGGCTGGCCCGCGCCGCGCGGCCGTCGCGCGCTCCGCAGCCGAGGCATGCAGGGCAATGGCGCGCATCGCCCGGGAATCGCGGCGGTCCCTCCGCCCCCGGCCGACGAAGCCGAGAAGACCCCCAAGAAGTAGCCCCCGATGGCCGAGATCCAGCTCGAAGACGAGGGGATGTGCTTCTGCTGCGGCCCGAGGAATCCGATCGGGCTCCATCTCGAGTTCGAGATGACGCCGGAGCGGCGGATGCGCACGGTGTGGACTCCGCGCGAGGAGCACCAGGGCTTCAAGGACATCGTGCACGGCGGCCTCGTCGCGACGGTTCTCGACGAGGTGATGGTGCGGCTCCTCTACCTCCTCGACATCCACGCGGTCACCGCGAGCATGGAGACGAAGCTCATCGCGCCGCTCATGTGGGGACGGCCCTATCGCTTCGAGGCGTGGATCGTCGAGGATCGCCGCCGCGCGGTGATCACCGAAGCGGAAGCGGTGGATGGGGAGACGGGTGAGCGCGTGGCGTGGGGGAAGGCGACCTGCGTGCGGGTGCGGTAGGGCCCCGAGGCGCGCTGTCTATCGCCTCGGCGCCGGCTTCTCGATCGGCTTCGTGTCCTCGGGCGGCTTCGCCAGCTGAGTCCCGCTGCTCTCCGCCGTGCCGTTCTTGCTCGTCGCCCCGCCCGGCTTCGGCTTCACGTACTTGTCGAACCACCGCGTCATCTCCCAGAGCGTGTGCCCCACGGATTCGCGCGCCTCGTACGCGTGCGATTCGTCCGGAAGCATGACGAGCCTCGCGGTGCCCCCGGTTCCGACGATCGCCCGGTAGAGCAGCTCCGACTGATAGGGAACCGTGCCGGGGTTGGCGTCGTCCTGGCCGTGGATCAAGAGGAGCGGCTCGTCGATCTTGTCAGCGTACCGGAACGCCGAGACTCGGAGATAGACGTCGGGCGCCTCGAAGAACGTGCGCCTCTCTCCCTGGAATCCGAAGGGCACGAGCGTCTGGTTGTAGGCCCCGCTCCTCGCGATGCCGGCGCGGAAGAGGTCGGAATGGGCGAGAAGGTTCGCGGCCATGCGCCCGCCGTGGCTGTGGCCCATGATGCCCACGCGCTCGCGATCGGTGACGCCGAGCGCCACGGCCTTGTCGATCGCCGCCTTGGCGCTCGCGACGATTTGCGGCACGAACTGGTCGTAGACGCTGTCCGGATGCGCGACCGTGGGCATGGTCGCGTTCATGAGGACCGCGTAGCCGTCGAGCGCGAAGAAGACCGGTGAGGCGCCGTTGATCGTGGTGAACCGCCGGTCGGAGCCGACAACCTGCCCCGCTGTCGCGGCGTCGGAATACTCGAGAGGGTAGGCCCAGATCACCGTGGGAAGCCGCGTCCCTTTCTTGTAACCGGGCGGCGTGTAGAGCGTGAAGGAGAGCGGCACCCCGTCGTCCCGCCTGTAGGTCACGATCCGCTTCTCGATGCCCCGCAGCTGGGGCGTGGGATCGGCCACGTGGGTCACGGCGCGGCGCTCCGACTCCCGCGCCGCCTCGCCTTTAGCCGCGTGCCGCGTGCCCTTGAGCGTGCGGAGCCAGAGGTTGGGCGGATCCTTCGGCGCGTCGCGTTTCGTCAGGAACGAGCCGCTCCTCGGATCGACGAAGCCGGCGAACGTCTCGTACGACTGGCGGTCGGAGCGGAACACCCGTTCCGTTTTCCCCGTGCTCAGCTGGAAGCGGTCGAGAAACGGACGATCGCCTTCTGGCGTCGATCCCGCGCCCCAGAGCCAGATCCAATCGCCGTCCTGGTGCATCACGAGGGTGCCGGACGGGGAAGCGTGCAGCGTGGGCTGGCCGGGGTCGGCGTACTTTTCGTTGACGCTCAGGTCCCAGATCGTGCGCTTCACGACCGGGCTCTCGCCGGGGCGTATCCAGAACGCGCGCTCCCAGCGGCGCTCGCGATTGAACTCGTAGACGATGGCATCCGTCCCGGACTCGCCCCAGCTCATGCCTGCGTACCGCTCCTCGAGACGCATCAGCTCGCTGGGCTCGCCTGCGAACGGAGCACTCCAGATCATGATCTTGTCGCGGTGCGGCACGTGCGCGCCCGGGTCGCCCCGGTCGAGCGCCTCGGCCCAGAGAAGCGTTGCCGGACCGGTCGGCCGCCAGAATTCCCCGCGCGGTCCCATGGGGACGCCTTGAATCGGAACCTGGTCCATGAGGGGAAGGCTCACCACCGTGGCGACCTTCCGTCCGGCGCGGTCCCAGATCTCGACATCCCGCGGGAAGCGGTCGTACGCGTGGAGGTAGGAGTAGGGGCGCTTGATCCGCTCCGCGAGGAAGTAGGCGCCGTCCGGCGAGGGCTCGAGACGCGCGAAGATGCCTCGCTGGTGCAGCGACGTGATCGCGCCCGTGTCGGTGTTGACGATGGCCGGCTCGGCCGTGAGGTAGAAGTCGAAGCGCGCCTCGTCCTCCGGCGTGCGAAGGACGTCGCGAGCCTCGTACGTGCTGCCGATGCCCTGCTTGCCCGACGCCTCCTGAACCTCGGGACCACGCGGCACGGCGTCATCGAAAGGACCCGGACCGCGGTCGCTCGGCACCATCATCACCTGGAGCGATCGCCGATCGGGCATCCAGAGGAATCCCCAGCCAAGCCCAGCGTTCACGCGCACGCCCTCGAGCCGCCGCGCGCGGACCGTTTTGGTGTCCAGAACCCAGAGCTCGACGCCGCGCCCCGGAATCGTGTTGGAGAAGGCGGCCCGCGCGCCGTCGGCGCTCCACACCGGGGGGCCGATGCGCGATCCCTCGGGGAGCGCGATCGGCAGCTCGGGCCCGCCGCGCACCGGCTGATAGGAGAGGCGGTCCCAGTAGGGCGCGCGGTGCGGCCCGTTCGTCGATGGGTCGAGCCGGATGCCGGCCAGGCGGAGCATGGGTTTCGCCAGATCCGCGATGGGGGGGTAGGGTTTTCCTCGCAGGAGGAGGACGCCGTCGCACACGGGCGAGACCGAGAAGATCGGCAGCGCGGGCGCGTCGAGCACCTTCCGGATCGCGGGCGGCGGCTCCTGATAGCGGAGCGCGGCCCCGGTGGAGTCTTCGGATACCGCTGCTCCCGCGAGCCCGGCCGCCTGAGCGGGCGCGGATATCGTTGCGGCCGCGAGGAAGAGCGCGAGCAGGGAGATCGGGCGGGTCATGGGCGCGAGCATAACGCGACTACGGACCATTCCGAAGCGTGGTTCCGTTGACCTGCTAGACACCTCGCGTGGTCTGTCTATCGCACATTCGCTGTGAATCGAAACGTTCTCTCCGGCAAGTGCTGCGCCATCGCTCGCCGGTACTCCATACGCACCGTCTGCTCGCCCGGTCGAACCGCGCGGAAGCGCCATGTTTCCGACCCATTTTCCCTTTTCGGCCCAGGCGGCACGTAGGTCGGGGCGCCATCTTGCGCCATTGCATTGATCTTCGATTCCAGCACGACCCAATTGAAGCCACTCGATCGATTCGAATCGAGCACCACAACCAGAGTCTGACCAACATGCAGGTCAAGGGTCCTGCCGTCGTCCGCCGCTGTGAGGGTCGAGGCACTGCGTCCCGCGGGAGCGGCGGCTTTGGCGGTGTTGCCCGAGCCGGTTGCTGCGGCGTGAGGCTCCTGGGCCTCGGAGCCTGCCCGGGCACCATCCCCTTCTTTCGCGCTCTGGGCTTTACTCGTCTGGGACCCCTTCTGACAACCAGCGACTGCCAGGATCAAGATTCCAAGAGTAGCGATGACGCGAGGCAGACCCTTCATCGTGCCCTCCTTTTCTCCAACCGACCCCGGCGCATCCTGCCCCGAGGATGGGACCCTACTCGCCCGCGGGCCGGCGCGCGACGATCGCGATGTTGCTCGCGAAATCGGCGCCGATGATCTTCCGCTTCACGTAGGACGTGATCCGGGTCTTCAGCCGGGTCACGGCTCCCGCTCCAGGCTCGTCCGCCATCACGCGGTAGCCCTGCGTGTCGAGCCCCTCGCACGTGAACCACGCCCACAGGTCGTACACGTTGTAGACGTGCAGGTGCGTCATGTCCCAGGAACGGGGATCGGGCAGGTACTCCGCGTTCGGCGTCTGCACCACGATCGCTCCGCCGGGCTCGAGCACTCGAATGGAATTGCGCAGCAGGGTGAGTCCATCCCGTAGCGGCAGGTGCTCGATCACGTCGAGGCAGAGGATCGCGCCGTAGCCGCGTTTCACCTCCGACAGGTCTCGATACGTGTACGATCCCTCGCCGCCGATGTCCTGCGTGTGATACTCGCCGCGATATCCCGCCTTCTGGAGCTTCCGCATGATCCGAAGATTGCCCGCCCCCACGTCGAGGAGCGAGCCGGCGTCGCGAATCGCGTCGAAGTAGACCTGCTCGATGTCGCAGAGTGCGTCTGTGGACCACCAGCGGCGGAGGGGAAACTCGCGGCGGGGATCCGCGAGGTGGAGCTGCTTGCGCTTCCAGTAGGTGTCGTAGGCGGGGTCGGTCGGTTCGGCGCCCAACGTCACTCCTTCCGGATCTTCTCCACTTCCTCGGTGAGCGCGGGGACGACCTGGTACAGGTCGCCGACGATGCCGTACGACGCGATCTTGAAGATGGGGGCTTCCTTGTCCTTGTTGATCGCGACGATCGTCTTGGACGAGGACATCCCGGCGAGATGCTGGATCGCGCCCGAGATCCCGATCGCGAAGTAGAGCGTCGGATTGACGACCTTGCCGGTCTGGCCCACCTGATGGCTATGGTCGATCCACCCAGCGTCCACGGCCGCGCGCGACGCGCCGAGCGTGGCGCCGAGCGCCTTGCAGAGCTTCCTCAAGATCTCGAAGTTCTCGGGCCCCTGCATGGCGCGCCCGCCGCTCACGATGATCTCCGCCTCGGTGAGATCGGCCACGTCCGCGTCACCTGCTTCGAGCCCGGCGACGCGCGCGCGAACCTTCACCTGGCCCGGCGTGATGCTCTCGACCGCGGCCTTCTTGGATGCGTCGGGATCGAGCGGCCGGAACGCGTTCGGGCGCACGGTGGCCATGCGCGGCCGCGCCCCGTTCCATCCGACGCGCGCGAACGCCTTGCCGGCGAAGATGGGGCGCCGGGCGATCAGCGAGTCGCCGTCCCATTCGAAGCCCACGCAGTCCGACGCGAGCCCCACGCGGAGCCGGGCCGCGGCGCGCGGCGCGAGGTCCTTGCCGAGCGCCGATCCGCCGAAGAGAACCAGCTCGGGCTTCGCGGCGTCCACCGCGGCACGCACCGCTTCCGCCCACTCCTCGGGCGCGTACGCGCCGAGCGCTTCCGTGGAGACCTGGAGCACCTTGTCGGCGCCGTGCTGCGCGAGGCGGTCGGATTCGCCGGCGCCAAGGGTTCCGAGGGCGAGCACGCCCACCTGCTTCCCCTTGGCGTCGGCCAGGCGGCGCGCTTCGGCGAGGATCTCGAGCGCGACCTTCCGCGCGGCCCCGTCCTTGATCTCCGCGACGACGAGGATCACAGGACCTTCGCCTCGTCGCGGAGCAGGCGCACCAGCTCGCGCGCGGTGTCGTGCGGATCGCCCTCGAGGATCTTGCCCGCGCTGCGCGGGGGCGGAAGCGCCGCGTCGATCACGCGCACGCCGGCCGCCTCGGGCGCGACGGATGCGGGATCCACGCCGATCTCCGCGAGCGACCATTCGGGGATGACCTTCTTCTTCACCGCCATGATGCCCTTGAGGGATGCGTAGCGCGGCTCGTTGAGCCCCTTCTGCGCCGTGATCAGGGCGGGGAGCTCGAAGTCGACCCGCTCGAGGCCGCCCTCGATCTCGCGCCTCGCGACGCCCTTCTTGGCCGCGGCGTCGAGCTCGAGGCCGACGACGACGGAGACGTGGGGAAGATCGAGGAGCTCGGCCACCATGGGGCCGACCTGCGACCAGTCCGAGTCGACGCCCTGCTTGCCGGCGAGCACGAGATCGAATCCGATCTTCTTCGCCGCGGCGGCGAGCACGGTGGCGACGGCGAGGGGATCGCCGAGCGCGACGCCGTCTCCCTTGAGCCAGACGCCCTCATCGGCGCCGAGGGAGAGGGCGTACTTGATCGCTTCCTTCACGCGATCGGGGCCGAGGCTCATGGCCGTGACCTTGCCCTGGCCGAGCTTCTCCCGGATGCGAAGCGCTTCCTCGATCGCGAACTCGTCGTACGGGTTCACGATCCACTTCACGCCGCTCAGGTCCACCGAGCCCTCCTTGACCTGAATGCGGGTCTCGGTGTCGGGCACCTGCTTCACGAGGACGACGATGTTCATGACGCGCGAAAATCCCCCAGGAATGGTCGAACGGCGAGCGCGGCAGTATAGTACGATGATGAGTCTTATGGAAGAACACACCCGAGCGATCGAGGGCCTCCGCCCGGAGGCCGGAGTGCGCCCATGACCCACCCGTTTCTCAAGCGCGTCCAGCAGGGCGTGGTGCTGGCGGACGGCGCCATGGGCACCTACCTCTACGAGAAGGGCATCCCCTTCGACCGCTCGTTCGACCTCCTCAATCTCACCGACGCGCCGCTGATCCAGGCCGTGCACCGCGAGTACATCCGGGCCGGCGCCGAGGTCATCGAGACCAACACCTTCGGCGGGAATCGCTACCGGCTCGCCGCGCACGGCGCCACCGAGACCGCGCGCAGCGTGAATCGCGCCGGGGCGCAGATCGCGCGGAACGCGCGCGAGGAAGTGGGCGAGGCCGTGTTCGTGGCGGGCTCGATGGGGCCGCTCGGCAAGCCGGTCGCGCCACTCGGCACGGTCACCCGCGAGGAGGCGTACGACGCGTATCGCGAGCAGGCGGAAGGGCTCGTCGAAGGAGGCGTCGATCTCATCGTCCTGGAGACGCAGACCGACATGGCCGAGGCGCTCATCGCGATCGACGCCGTGCGGAGCGTCACGGGGGATGTGCCGCTCGTGGTCCAGATGACCTTCACCGAGGATGGCCGCACGCTCTACGGCTCGTATCCCGAGGACGTCGTGCACGCGGTGCTCGGGAAGAAGGTCGATCTCCTCGGCGCGAACTGCAGCGTAGGCCCGCAGAAGCTCCTCGAGATCGTGGAGCGGCTGAAGCGCCGCACCGAGCTACCGATCTCGGTGATGCCGAACGCGGGGCTTCCTCGGTTCGTGCACGGACGGTTTGTCTATCTGAGCTCGCCCGAGTATCTCGCCGAGTACGCGCAGCGATTCGCGGCGGCGGGCGCGCGCCTCGTGGGTGGATGCTGCGGGACGACGCCGACCCACACGAGGAAGATGCGGGATGCCCTCCGTGCGGCGTCGGGAGCCCCGGCGCCTCTCGCTCCGTCGCCCCCGGCCGCGGGCCCGGCGATCGTCATCGAGGAGACGACCGCCAAGACGGATCCCACGTCCAGGTCCACCCTCGCGCGAAAGCTCGCGGCGAAGGAGTTCGTGGTGAGCGTGGAGGTCGACCCGCCGCGTGGCGCCAGGCCGAAGAAGATGATCGAGGGGGCGCAGTTCCTGAAGGACGCGGGCGTCGACTTCATCAACGTCGCCGACAGCCCGATGGCGCGCGTGCGCATGTCCTCGATCGCGCTCGCGTCGATGATCGGGCACCAGGTCGGGATCGAGACGATCCTTCACTTCACCTGCCGCGATCGAAATCTCATGGGCATCCAGTCGGACCTCATGGGGGCGCACGCGCTCGGCATTCGGAACATCCTCGCCCTGACCGGCGACCCGCCGCGGGCGGGGGACTATCCGAACGCCACCGCGGTGTTCGACGTGGACTCGATCGGATTGATCGGGGTCTTGAAGCGGCTCAACGCGGGCACCGATCTCGGCGGGAACTCGATCGGCGAGCCGACGACCTTCGTCATCGGCTGCGCGGTGAATCCGACCGCGGACACGCTCGACGAGGAGCTGGAGCGCTTCCAGAGGAAGATGGAGGCGGGAGCTGAGTTCGCGATGACGCAGCCCTTGTACGAGCTCGAGACCTTGACCCGGTTCCTCGACAAGCTGGGGAAGATGGGGAAGAAGCGGGTGCCCATCCTGCTCGGGCTTCTGCCCCTCCAGAGCCACCGCCACGCGGAGTTCCTCCACAACGAGGTGCCCGGCATCCATGTCCCCGATCACGCCCGCGAGGCCATGCGCACAGCGGGGGAGAAGGGGATCGCGATCGGGGTCGACATGTGCCGCAAGTTGCTCCTCGAGGCGCGGGATCTGGTCGAGGGGGCCTACCTGATGCCTTCGTTCGGCCGCTACGAGGTCGTGGCGCGGGTCGCCGAAGCTGTTCTAGATCGCCAATCTTCGTAGCTCCGAAGTCGTCCCGCAGCCCAATCCTCTTGAGGCATAAGCACTTCGGTAGTAGATTGCGTGCGCGGGTACCCGAGCGAGAGTGGCGGAACTGGCAGACGCGCGGGACTTAGGATCCCGTGAGGAAACTCGTGGGGGTTCGACTCCCCCCTCTCGCACCACAATCCCGCATTTCACCCCCCAGCTTCTTTCCCCGTTCACCGCTCACGTCTGGAACGTCCTACGAAGGTCACGGAGTTCAGGTCATC
>DASUFL010000078.1:0-15238 GCA_036274595.1 Candidatus Eiseniibacteriota bacterium
CTGGAGCGTGAAGTCGGCGACGCCGGAGGCGTCGGTGAGGTCCGACTCCGGCGCGACCATGCCCGCGCCCGTGACGATCGACGCGCTCACCGTAGCGCCCGCCACGACGTTTCCGAGCGCGTCGAGCACGGTCGCGTGGATCGCGAGCGAATCGCCCGCGGCGATGGAGGGCGTGGACGGAGGCGCGGCGACCAGACGGTACGCGGGGCCGGACGTCACGCCGACGGGGCCGTACGTCGTGGCGTGGCCGAAGTCGTCCGCGATGCGGATGGAGAGCGGGGCCGCCGCCACCGGTGTGAACGGAACCGTCCCCGTGCCCCCCGAGACCGCCGCCGAATCGGGAACCTGGGCGGCGCCTGCGAGCACGGTGGGACGCACGAAGAAGCCGGCCGCGGCGGGAGTATCGTTCCCGTAGGCGTCACGCGCACGCACGTCGAGCGCCTGGGACGATCCCGCCAAGAGCGGACCGGCTGGGCCGGCCACCACGAGCGTGTCGGGTGGACCAGCCAGGAACGAGATCGCGGGAGCCATGAGAAGCGGCACGCCGGAGACGGTCGCGTGCACGGCACCCGCCATCGTGAGGGTCGTGAAGGCGCGGAAATCGATCGAGCCCGAGGCGCCGGTGCCCGAGCCGAGCGCGGAGAACGAAACGCCCGGCGGGCCGCTCCACGAGAGCGCGATCGACGACGCGGGCACGAGCGGAAGGGCGTGGTCGCGCGCGTCGCGCAGCGTCACCGTGACCGTGCTCCCGGCCGGACCGACCGTCGCGGGGGATACCGCCGTCACCGAGGAGCGCGCCGCGCTCACCGGACCGGGCACGATCCGGATCGGGATCGATCCCGACGCGCTCCCGCGCACCGACGTCGCGGTGACGTTCGCGGTTCCGAGCGTGACGCCCCCCAGGAGCGAGAAGGCGATCGATCCTCCCGACGCTTCCACCTGGATGCCCGCGGTCGTCGAGTCGCGATCCGCGGCGACGATCGATCCGAGCGTCGTGGCCACGGTGTAGCGCTCGCCGTCGACGACCCTGTTTCCGAATGGATCCCCGAGTCCCGGCGCGGTGACGCCGCGGAGGGCCACGCTGTCCGCCGCCACGGAGTCGGGCGACGCGAGGAGCGCGATCGCCCCGGCGGGGACGCCCGGAGCGAGCGGAACCGGGATCGAGCCGGTCGCCGAGCCCTGGACCGAAACGAGGGAGAGCGATCCCACGCCCGCGGCCGTGCCCGTGCGAGCCCAGCCCTGGAGCGTTCCGGAGACTCCGGTCGTCCACTGCACGCCGGGCGTGCCTGCGTCCTGATCGCCGAGCGGCGTCAATCCGGAGCCGCTCACGGTGACCTTCTCGCCCGATGCGACGACGTTTCCATAGGCATCGCGAACGGCGCCGGACGTGATCGAGGTGGAATCCACCCCGTTCGCGACGAGCGCCGCGGGGAGCGCCGACAGGGCGACGTTCCCGAACGGCTGGCCGGGAACGGTCGTGACCAGAGCCTCGGCCGTCCCGAGCGATGCTCCCGATCCGTTCGCGTCGATCGCGCGGATGTGCCCCGTTCCGCCGCCGGACGTGACATCCATGAAGGCGAACCGCGCCGAGTCCGCGCCCGCGGGCAGGGCGATCTCGAAGATCCCGCCGCCTCCGACCGCGGCGAAGTGGCCGCCCGGACGGTCGGTCCAGAGCGTGAGCGTCTCGGCCGTCGCGAGGGGCGCGCGATTTCCGAACGCGTCGTACGCGAGGACTGACACCGTGTCCGGTGCGCCCGCGACGAGCGCGAGCGTGCCGGGCACGAGGACGATGTGATCGGCGGGACCCGCGGAGACGGAGAGGGGCGCTCGCGGCGCGGACTCGAAGCCGCTGCCCGCGTGGAAGGCCGAGAGCCAGTACGAGCCCATGTGCCGCGGCGTGAGCGTTCCGCTCCACGCTCCGGCCAGAAGCCCGACCTGGCTCGCGACGAAGTCCGGATCCGCGGTGGCGGGGCCCGATGCGCCCGCGAAGGAGCGGACCGAGAGCGTCGCGGTCGCGAGCGGTCCCGTCGTGACCGTGTTGCCGTCCTGGTCGCGCACGCGCACGGTCGCGGCGATGCCCGACCCCGCGTCCGCCGACGATGCGAACGAAGCTTCGATCGAGGAGGGCGCGCCGTGGCTGACCGTGATGATGCCGGTCGAATCGGCGATCGCGCCGCTCGCCGCGACCACCCGTCCCGCTCCCACGGTCGTGACCGTGAGCAGGGCGGTCGAAGCGGGCCCCGCGGGCACGGATCCGATGCCGCCGGTCACGCTCCAGGCGCCCTCCTCCAGCCCGAGAGAATGCTCCGCGGCATCGTATCCGTGGAGATAGAACGTCGTCGTGTCCTGGTCCGCGTCGAGCGCGAGCGCGCCGACCTCCAGGCCGGCGCCGTCCTCCACCCGGACGTGATCGAGCGGCCCGTAGACGTCGAGAACTGGCGACGCCGCGATCGGGGCCACGCTCGATCCCGCCGCATCGCTCGAGACCCAGAAGACCGCGACGCCGGGTCCGGTCGGCTGCGCCTCCGCCTGCGCCGCACCGGCTCCGTAGATCACGCTCAGCGTGTCGCCGGTCAGGAACGGGCTCTTCGGCGCGCCGCCCAGGCGGAGCTCGATCGTGTTCCCCGCGATCGCGACCTCGCTGACCGACGTCGTGTCGACGATCGTCACGTAGCCGGGCTGGGAGGGCTGGGTGATCTGGGGCGCGGTCCATCCCGGAGGGATCTGCACGTAGAGCCAGCCCCCTTGCGGTAACGCGAAATCTTCGGCGGCGACGTAGCGGATGGTCCATGCGCCGGAAGCCCCGGCGAGAACGGGAGCGGTGGGAACGATCGACGCCGTGCCGCTTCCCGGCGCGGCCCACGCGCTGACCGGAAGGCAGCACGATGCGAGCAACGTAAAGGCGAGCGTCCGCGCGACGCGGGCGCACGCGTTCGGCGTATGCAGGGCAGGACTCCGTGGTTTGGTGCGGGTGCGTTGCGTCCCAGGGACTTAGCGGAGGGCCGGAGCGCAAGAGACATGCCACGGGGCGGACGCGCGCGGCGCCGCGCGACGGGGGTGAGGCGGGCGGAAGTTCCTGTGCCGCAAGGCTTGAATGGGGCGGCAGTTCGAGGCGAACGGAGGCGCGTCGCGGATGGCGTTGCAGGATGCACGACGCTCCCGCCGGAAGCGGTCGAGATGCGCGGCGCGGTTGATTTCGAACCGGGCGGCCCGGATTGAGCCGGCCCCGCCGTCTCTGGCTAGGCTGTCGGCGAGGCCACCGGCGCTACCGGCGTGGCCACCGGTGCTACCGGCGCGGCCACCTCACGTCGCCAACCACCTTCCCCGATCCGGCGCGCGATCCAGGGTCGAGTCCCTGGGGAGGCCCCGGCGGAAGGATCTGCTCGAGGAGGCGATCCTGATCGAGCGCGCGCTTGTTCGCGAGTCCGATGAAGAGCACCTGGATGATCGTGGCCCCCGCGAGCACGCCCAGTCCCACGTCGAAGACCTCTTTGAGCCGGGAGCGCATCGCGTCGCTCCAGTACGCGAGCGCGAGGAGCAGGAGTCCCACCAGCACGCTCGTCAAGAGACCGGTCAGCTTGCCGAAGGCCGTGGGCTGGATCTTCACGGGACCGTGGAAGAGGTAGAGGTAGCACGTCCCGAGGATCAGGACCCCGTAGCGGGTGAGCATCAGCGCCGTGACCCACCACGGAAGCGCGCCGAAGACCGTCAGCGCGATGAAGACGGTGGCGTTGAAGAAGACGTCGATCGCCGGGTCGAGCACGGCGCCGATGATCGATTCCATGTGGAGCGCGCGCGCCACGACTCCGTCGAGCACGTCGGTGAACGCGCTCGCCGCGAAGAGCCAGACCACGACCGACCAGCGCCCCTCGCGCGCGAGGAGCACGATCGCGGGCACCGCGGCGAGACGGAGCAGCGTGAGCGCCACGGGGAGCGGGATGCGCCTAAGGGAGCGCACCTCGGGCGTGCCCGCGAGGCCGATGTGGGCGAGGATCCAGAACGACGCGATGAGGAGCGTGACGCTCGACGCGATGATGTAGGTCACGCCCACGCGCCTCCCGAACGCCCAGGAGAGGAGGAGCGCCGCGCCGAACTGGATGGCGAAGAGTACGAACGACGTCCCGGCGACGGAGCGGACCAGATCGGCCCGCTCCGCGAGCGTGCCGACGATGCGTGCGAGGATGCGGCGGAAGTACAGGGCCACCGAGGTGGGCGTGAAACCCTCCTGGCGGAGGTCCCGGAGTAGATCCTCGGCGAACACGGCTAGGGCACGCGGAGTGACGCCTCGGCGAGCACGCGCTCGGTTCCGAACGTGGTCTCGTCGAGCGCGTAGGCCTCGATCGTGTTGGGGCGCGCGCGGCGGAAGAGGAGCTGCGCTTCGATCTTGTACGGACCCTTGTGGTCGCCGACCGGCACTCGGTAGCGCGCCGTAGCGCTCGCGCCGGCCTTGATGCGACGATTCTGGAGCACCTTCGTGGCCACCCAGGTCTCCACCGGCCAATTGCCCAGCTCGTCCTCGAGGATGACCCCGAACACCGAATTGCCCCATTCGGTGAAGGGATCGTTCTCCCAGACGATCGCCCCCTCCGCGGTGAGGACGCGGATCCGGACGATCGCCATGTTCTGGTCGTTGCCGGTGGGGAGCGAGTGGCCCCAGCCGGTGTTGGTCACCACCGCCGACAGCGCGAGCGAGTCACCCGACGTGGTTTTCGTTCCGCGCAGCACGATCGTCGCGGCCGGACCGGGCTGCGCCTTCTCGGCGACCTCGGCGCTGAAGGAATGGTCGGGCACCTTGGGACGCGACGGACCGAGGTACGAGACACGCCCCGGCTGGCCCGGCATGTGGCATGTCTGGCAGCTCACTCCCTGCTTGGCGTACTTCGACGCCTTCCACTCCGCGTACGTGTCGCTGATCGTGACGCCGTTCTGGTTCTTGTAGGCATGGCATCCGCCGCAGAACCCCGACGTGCGCAGGTAGGTGGAGAGCTCGGAGCCGTGCGCGTTGGTCGGGACCGGATTCCGGATGGAGCCGTAGTAGTGGTCCAGATCCAGCTCGAACGGCGGGTTGCCGGTCGAGGGGCCGGGCGCCGACACCATGTGGCAGAAAACGCAGGCCACGCCCTCGTGCGACACGTCGCGCACGAAATTGAAGTCCTGGTTCACATAGGTCGTCGCCTCGTGGCAGGGACCGCAGTTCAGGAACGTGCCGCCCCGGGTCGTCTTGAGCGACTGGAAATACATCCGGCCGAAGAGAAGATTCTGTGACCGCTCGGCCTTCGAGTGGGCCGATTTCTGCCACGATTCGGAGATCGCGAGGTGGCACTGCTTGCAGGTTTCCGCCGGCTGGAGGTTGACCTCGCGCCGGAAGAGCGGAGGCGGCGTGTAGCCGACCGCGCCGAAGGCGAGCGCGAGCAACAGGGCGACGGGGAGGATTCGATTCGGGTTCGGGAGGCTCGTTCGCAAGATGCCGGGAATACTACAGGGTCGACCCCGGGGGTTCAAGACGACCGCCCTGGAGCGCTTCGGAAACAATGGTTCCCAGGATCGCGACGCCGGCCCGGACGGAGCCCGACACGGTGCCCGAGATCTTCGACCGGCCCATGCGCCGGCGATAGCGCACGGGGGTCTCCTCGGCCCGGACGCCCCGCCGCGCCGCCTTCACCTGCATCTCGACGGTCCACCCGAAGGCTCGATCCCGCATCCCGAGCCGGCGCAGGGAATCCCACCGGATCGCCCGGAACGGCCCGAGGTCCGTGTAGCGCACGCCGTAGAGGGACCGAATGAGCCGCGTCGCGAGCCAGTTCCCGAAGCGTGCCTGCGGCGTGAGCGCTCCCGGCTCGCGCACGCCGCGCGTCCGGCTGCCGATGACGAGATCCGCGCGCCCCGAGCGGATCGGCTCCACGAGCAGCTCCGCTTCCGATGGATCGTCGCTCAGGTCTCCGTCCAGGAAGAGAACGATGTCGGGCGGATCGGACGTGAGGGCCGCGATGCCGCGAAGGCAGGCGGCGCCGTAGCCGCGCTCCGGCTCCGACACGACGAGCGCGCCGTGCGCGCGCGCCACGTCCGCGGTGCCGTCGGAGGAGCCGTTGTCGGATACGACGGCCCGGCGCACGAGCGGCCGCGGGAGCGCTTCGAGCACGCGGCCGATCGACGTGGCCTCGTTGAGCGCCGGAATCACGCAATCCACGGTGAAAACCGGGGGGGCGGCGCCCTCGACGCGCACCAAGGCGGTCACTTCCGCTTGAGCGCGGCGCGCGCCGCGGCGAGCCGGGCGAGCGGGATGCGGAAGGGGCTGCAGGAGACGTAGTCGAGCCCCACGTTCTCGAAGAAGTCGATCGACGCGGCGTCGCCGCCATGCTCGCCGCAGATCCCGATCTTGAGGCCAGGCTTGGCCCGCCGCCCCGCGAACGCCGCCCGCTGGACGAGCGTGCCCACCCCCTTCACGTCGATCGACACAAAGGGATCGCCCGGGAGGATTCCCGAGTCCGCGTATTCCGGAAGGAAGCGTC
Organism: Candidatus Eiseniibacteriota bacterium; assembly: GCA_036274595.1. GTDB lineage: Bacteria > Eisenbacteria > RBG-16-71-46 > SZUA-252 > SZUA-252 > WS-9. The sequence goes on from DASUFL010000078.1 coordinate 6,510, forward strand.
CCGAATCGTCGCGCGAGTAGCCGAAGGTCATCTGGGTGAGATCGTTCGTTCCGAACGAGAAGAAGTCGGCGTGCTGGGCGATCTCGTCGGCGAGCACCGCGGCGCGCGGCACTTCGATCATCGTGCCGATCGTGTAGCGGATCGTCACCCCCGCCTTCTTCATCACCTCCTCGGCGACCGCCTCCACCTCCGCGCGCTGGCGGCGAAGCTCCTCGGGGTCGCCGACCAGCGGGATCATGATCTCTGGAATGACGCGCTTCCCCGCCTTGAGCGCCTGGATCGCGGCCTCGAAGACCGCGCGCGCCTGCATGCGCGTGATCTCCGGATGGAGGATGCCGAGCCTGCATCCGCGGAACCCGAGCATGGGATTGAACTCGTGGAGCTCCTCGACGCGCGCGAGGGTGCGCTCGATCTCCTTCCGGCGCGCGGGCGTCCCCTTCTTCCCCATCTCGCGAAGCTCCGCTTCGAGCTCGGCGCGCTTGGGGAGGAACTCATGGAGCGGAGGGTCGAGGGTGCGAATCGTGACCGGGCATCCATCCATCGCGAGGAAGAGTCCCTTGAAGTCCGCGCGCTGGAGCGGGAGGAGCTTGGCGAGCGCCCCCTCGTACGCCTGGATCGTGGGCCTGGACTCGCGGCGCTCGCGGAGGAGCTCCGCGTTCAACCGCGCGCGCTCGGAGCGCGGTGCCTCCCCGAGCTCCGCTTCGAGCCGCGCGATCCTCACCTTCGCGTCCCGCGCGCGCTGCGCGTTCAGGATCATCGCCACCACGTGCGGGATCCGGTCGGGCGCGAAGAACATGTGCTCCGTGCGGCAGAGCCCGATCCCCTCGGCCCCCAGCTGGCGCGCGATCTTCGCGTCGCGCGGCACGTCGGCGTTGGCCCGCACGCGGAGCCGGCGCTCCTCGTCGCACCACGCCATGAGCCGCTCGAAGCATTGATAGAGGGGCGCCTTGGCGGCCGGAAGCTCGCCCGTGAGGACGCGGACGACCTCGGAGTCGGTCGTGGGGACGTCTCCCACGAGGACCTCGCCGGTCGAGCCGTCGAGCGAGAGGAACGCGCCCTCCTTGAGCTTCTTGCCGCCGATCACGAGCAGCCGCTCCTCCTCGTGGATCTGGAGCGCGGAGCAGCCGACCACGCAGCACTTTCCCATCCCGCGCGCGACCACGGCCGCGTGCGAGGTCATGCCCCCGGTCGCGGTGAGGATGCCCTGTGCGGCGTGCATGCCGGCGATGTCGTCGGGCGAGGTCTCGGCGCGCACCAGGATGACGCGCTCCGTGGCTCCGCGGCGCACCGCTTCGTCGGACGTGAAGACGATCGCCCCCGCGGCGGCGCCGGGGGATGCCGGAAGTCCCGTCGCGACCTTGTCGTGCTTCTTCCGCGCGGCGGGGTCGAGCACGGGGTGGAGCACCTGATCCAGGTGCGCGGGCTCGACCCGCTCGATCCCCTCGCGTTTCGTGAGGAGCCCCTCCTCCACCATCTCGACCGCGATCTTGAGGGCGGCGATCCCGGTGCGCGCGGCGCGCCGGGTCTGGAGCATGAAGAGGCGCCCCTCCTCGACCGTGAACTCGAAGTCCTGCACGTCGCGGTAGTGCCGCTCGAGGCGCGAGGTGATCTCGCGGAGCTGGCCGTACACCTCCGGGAGCTCGCGCTCCATCTCCTCGATGGGACGGGGCGTCCGGATCCCGGCCACCACGTCCTCGCCCTGCGCGTTCCGGAGATATTCGCCGTAGAAGCGCCGCTCCCCCGTGCCGGGATCCCGCGTGAAGCCGACGCCGGTCGCGGAGCTCATGCCGAGATTGCCGAAGACCATCGCCTGCACGGTGACCGCGGTGCCGAGCCCCTCGGGGATGCCATGGATGCGGCGGTAGTGGACCGCGCGCTCCGTGTTCCACGAGCGGAAGACCGCGTCGCGCGCGCCCGCGAGCTGGACCCGCGGATCCTGGGGGAAATCGCGGCCCGTCTCGCGCTTCACGATGTCGAGGAAGCGGCGGGACAGCGCTTCGAGGCGCTCCGCTACGAGATCCACGTCGAGCACGACCTTGGCGCGCGCCTTCTCGCGCGTGAGCTCGCGCTCGAGGAGCGCGCGCGGCACGCCGAGCACGACGTCGGAGTACATCTGGATGAACCGGCGGTAGCTGTCGTAGGCAAAGCGCGGATGGCCGCTTCGCTGCGCGAGCCCCGGCACGGTTTGATCGTTCAGCCCGAGGTTCAGCACGGTGTCCATCATCCCGGGCATCGAGACAGGAGCGCCGGAGCGGACCGAGACGAGGAGCGGGTTCTCCGGATCGCCGAGCCTCCGCCCGAGGTAGCGCTCGAGCTTCCGGAGCGCGTCCTTCTCCTCCTGCACGGTGGACTCGAGGAGACGCCCCCCGGCCTCGAAGAACTGCCGGCAGGCGGCGGTGGTGATCGTGTAACCGGGAGGGACCGGAATGCCGGCGTTCGTCATCTCGGCGAGGCCGGCGCCCTTGCCTCCGAGGAGGTCGCGCATGCGCGCATTCCCTTCGGCGCTGCCGGCGCCGAAGGAGTAGACGTGCTTCGGATGATCCGGCGCACCGGGCGGAGCCTTCGCGGCCGCTTTCGTCGCGGTCTCCTGGGCGCTCATGGTGCGGCCTTCCGCACGCGCCGGCCGGTCATCGGAGGCCGCCTCCTTCGAGCCGCGCGACCCCGCGGATCGATCCGACGCTGAGGCCGGCCGCATTGCGAAGCGGCTCCCCGGCCTGCTGCGCGAGCGCGCGCCGCTCCGCCTCGCCGAGCACGCCCAGCGCCTCGAGCACCGAGACCACCGCCGGCCCGAGGGCGCGCCGCGATCCATCCTCCACCTTCACCGCGATCCCGACGCCTCGATCCACGAGGCCGATCGCGTGCACCGCCTCGGCCCCCGCCTTCGTGACCGCGGACGGAATCGCGCGCATGAGGAGCGCATCCAGCCGCCCGGGGCCGGCGACCAGCTCCGGGTGTTCCCGCATCGCATCCCGGATCGCGGCGAGCGCCGGTAGCGGAGCGCCGTCCGAGTCCTGCCCGCTCGCAAGGAGCGCGAATCCCCGCGCGAGCGTGTCGAGCGGCATGCGCGGCGTCGGTGCGCTGCACCCGTCGATCGCGGGCTCGGGATCGGTCCAGGGCTCGCCCAGGAGCGAGGCGAAGCGATCGAAGATGCGCCGCTGCACCGGATGGCTCGGATCGGCGTACGTCTCGACGGGCGCGCCCAGGTGACGCGCGAAGAGCATCATGCCCGCGTGCTTGCCGGAGCAGTTGTGGCGGACCGGCGTCGGCTCCTCGTGCGCGCGGCGGAGCCGCTCGGCGGTGGCCTCGTCGTACGGAGGATGGACGCCGCATTGGAGCATGGATTCGTCGACGCCGGCGGCTCTCAGGATCGTGCGCGCGAGCGCGGCGTGCCGGTCGGTGCCGCTGTGGGAGCCTGCGATCAAGGCGAGGGCGTCGCTTCCGAGGCCGGACTGAGCGAACGCGCCCGACTCGACGAGAGGAAGGGCCTGGAACGGCTTGAACGCCGAGCGGGGAAAGATGAGGGCCCTGGGCTCACCCGTAGAGGCGAGGAGGCGACCCCGCGCGTCGACGACCGCGACGTGGCCGCGATGGATGCTCTCGACGCGCTCGTCGCGGAGCACGTGCACGAGCGGCGCGGCGCACGCGTCCGCCGCCGCCAGATCCACTCCGCGTGCCTGCCTCTGCGTCACCACCACCGTACGATCCCCACGAACGCCCGGAGGGCGAGCTAACTGTCGATCTGGGCCTTCTGGAGCTTGCCGCTGTAGTCGATGTAGACCGACTTCCACTCGGTGAACGCGTCGATCACGGTCGGCCCGCCTTCACGGTGGCCGTTGCCGGTCTCCTTCACGCCGCCGAAGGGAAGCTGCACCTCGGCGCCGATCGTCGGGCCGTTCACGTACGTGATGCCCGCCTCGATGTCGCGGATCGCGCGCATCGCGCGGTTCACGTCGGCCGTGTAGATCGAGGAGCTCAATCCGTAGGGCGTGTTGTTGAGCACCTGGATCGCCTCCTCGAACGAGGACACGGTGATCGTAGAGAGCACCGGGCCGAAGATCTCCTCGACGGCGATGCGCATCGATGGCGTCACCTGGTCGAAGATCGTCGGCTTGTAGAAGTGCCCCTGCGCGAGCGCTCCGTCCTCTGCGGGAGAGCCTCCGGCCACGAGCTTCGCTCCCTCGGCCTTTCCAATCTCCACGTAGCTGTGCACCCGCTCCTTCTGCCCGCGATTCACGACCGGACCCACGTCGGTTCCGGGCTCGAGTCCGTCTCCGAGCTTGAGCTTCTGCGCGCGCTCGATCAGTCGCGCGAGCATCGCGTCATGCACCGGCTTCTCGACGATGAGGCGGCTCGTCGCCGTGCAGCGCTGGCCCGTCGTGCCGAACGCGCCCCAGAGCACGCCCTCGACCGCGAGGTCGAGATCCGCATCCGCGAGCACGATCTGCGCGTTCTTCCCGCCGAGCTCGAGCGAGAGCCGCTTGAGCGAGCTCGCGGTGCGCTCGGCGATGGTCTTGCCCACCTCGGAGGAGCCGGTGAAGGAAACCATCGCGACACCGGGACTCTCGGAGAGCGGAACGCCGACCGCGGAGCCGCCGCCGTGCACCAGGTTGAGCACGCCCTCGGGCACGCCTGCCTCCACGAGGACTTCGACCAGGTGGTGCGCGGACGCCGGGGTGTCGGTGGCGGGCTTGATGACCACCGTGTTTCCGGTGACGAGCGCCGGAAAGATCTTCCAGGACGGGATGGCCATCGGGAAATTCCACGGCGTGATGAGGCCGCAGACCCCCATCGGCTGCCGGATGGACATCGCGAACTTGTTCGGAAGCTCGGACGGAGCGGTGACGCCGAACAGGCGGCGTCCCTCGGCCGCGATGTAGTAGGCCATGTCGATGGCCTCCTGGACGTCGCCGCGGGTCTCGGCCAGCACCTTCCCCATCTCCCGCGTCATGGCGCGCGCAAAGGCTTCTTTCTTCTCGCGGAGGATTTCAGCCGCGCGGTAGACGATCTCGGCCCGCTTGGGCGCCGGGACGAGGCGCCAGGACTTGAAGGCCCGCTGGGCCGCCTGGACCGCGGCCTCGACGTCTTCCTTCGCCGATTCGGGGAAGGTTCCAATGAGGTCGGAGGGGCGGGCGGGATTTCGGTTCTCGAAGGTACGGCCGGACCGCGCCGGGACCCAGGCGCCGCCGATCAGGTTGAGGTAGCTCCGGGCGGCCGGGTCGGCCGTCCGGGTGCGCTCGGCCGGTTCGGCCGAGGGAGAGGCGGTCTGGGGGTTCATGTGAAGCCTCCGGGCCGCCTCGGGCTTTCTGGCGGGCGGCCTACTTGATGATGACGAAATGCCCCTTCTTGGGCGTACGGCCGTCCGTGGGATGGACCGTATACAGATAGATTCCCGAGACCACCGTCCGGCCATCGTCGTTCTTGAGATCCCAGGCCACCTCGCCCGTGGTTCCGCCTGGACTCGAGTTCGGGTTCTGGGTGAGCACCCGTAGGAGCTCGCCGTTGGCAGTGTAGATCCGGATCGTCGAACCGGAGGGGACGTTGATGAAGTGGATCTCCCGCTGGCCCGGCCCCAAGTCCCACTCCGCCCGCCCCTTGTACGGATTCGGGACGACCGCGACGTGTTCCAGGTTGTCGGCGGGCCCGGTCGCCGGGGTCAGGTAGACGAGCTCGGAGCTGTCAAGCGGGCTCTCAGCGAAGTCCGCGTTCACGGACGTCAGTGTGTCAATGGATGTTACCGCGTACTCATGCCGGAAGCCGGCCAGCGGAGCCAGGTCCACGAAGACCCGCGCGGTGCTGTCCTGGTCCGCAGGGTTCCCCGGCGGATAGTCGAGAATGTAGGAGCCATTGGCTAAGCGATTGTTGCGAAATCCTTTGAAGAAGACGCCGGTCCCGGTGAAGACGAAGTTCTGGAGGTCGCAGGGGTTTTGCTGCGCCACGCAGAGGGGGCCGACACGATCCCTCATCTTCCACTGGCCGATCAGGTTCAACCGGGTCAGGTCGACGCCGTCGACCGATCGCCTAACTCGATAGCCATTCATGGCGTTACGGCATTCATAGGTGGTGTCGATCTCGCAGTTCTTCCCGATGCTGGCGCATATGAGCGGGTCGACCTGGCAGACCGGAATGCTATCGGCACAGACCAGGGTGGTATCTGTCAGCGCGCAGACCGTATCGCTCTCGGCGGTTCGCCCGTCCCAGAGCAGGAAGACCAAGGTGCCGGTCTGATTGTTGACGATACTGGCGTTGTTGGCAGGCAGGTAGAAGCCGCGCACCGTCTTAGGGCTCTTGAGTTTCGCGCTCTGGGCAAGCGAGGGGGAGGGCGCGGCGGCACACGTCAGGACCACAGAAGCTAGGCACCATGTTCCCCAAAATTTGGACGACATCAACCTCCCTCATGACGCCGGCGGCCCCGGCGGCGCGCCGTTTCGGCAATAGATATCAGACTGGGGGGGTGCCGCGCAAATGGGGCTTGCGGAAGTAGCCCACCGGCCGGTCCGAGCGAACAGGCTCGTCGGCCCGACCCGAGGCGCAGACTAGGCTCCAAGTGACGGTGTGTCAAGGCATTTTTGAACAGCCGCGACTCCGATAAGTTCCAAAAATCCCTTGACAGTAGGGGCGTATCCCCTGTATACTCAATCGAGTAAAAAAACGGGGCAACCCTTTCCCATTGTGAGAACCAACATCGTCTTAGCTCGATTCGAATCACGATCCCGTAAGGAGGTGATTAGGCTCGTAGTGTCGTCTACCTTATCCTCTTGAGGTGTCTTCTCGCTTTTACCTGCGTTAGAGAGGAGATGAATGGGATGAAGAAATTACTAGGCGTCATCGGAATCCTGGCGCTGGCGGCCGCGATGCTTCCGGCTCAGGGGCACGCGGATCTGCGCGGTTCGTTCGCGCCGATTACGATCGCTAGCGGATTTTCCCAGGGATGCGAGACCGCGTCTCACCGGCCCGACGACGGCACCGGCACCATGCTGTTCCCGGTGGACGGCCGTCTCGAGCCACTCTGGATCACCTTCACGGCGCGGAGCCTGGTGCCGGGCAAGGAGAACGCCCGCTCGATCTATCTGCACCTGAATGCCCAGCAGTCCGGTTACTTCGCGGTCATCAAGACCGACCCGAATTCGGACATTTCGTACTTCGATCCGGCCTGGAGCTACGACGGTAGGTTCCTCGCCTACGTCCAGGCAGGCGGCGCGATCGACGGCCTCTACGTACAGGAGTTCCTCGTTTCGGATGACTTCGAGGCTGTGTACGGTCCCGGCATGGGCGCGGACAGCCCGGTGGGCGCGGAGTGGCTCGTCACGAACGCCGGCGGCCCCCGTCACCCGGCGTGGCACCCGTCGTCCTACAAGCTCGCGTACGACACTGCGATTGGCCCCACGCGCGACATCTACACGCAGGACATCGACGTCAGCCCGGCGCATATCGACGGCGCTCCGGTTCGCGTGACCTTCGACGACGCCAAGGCCGAGCAGGATCCGGCGTGGTCGCCGAACGGTAGCGACATCGCCTACACCACCAACAAGTTCGGCCCGCTCCAGATCGAGATCGTGAACACCGCGCTCTCGCCGGCCGATCCGAACTACACGCGTCTCGCCGAGCCGAACTTCGCGTTCGTCACGCACAACAATCCTTCGTACGACCCGACGGGCGCCTCGCTTCTCTACGACGCTCCGGGCGGCGAGAACGTGAACAACGTCGTTTCGATCTGGAAGCTCGACCTCGCGACGAAGGCGAAGTGCGAGATCCAGCTCGACAACCGCGCCGATGCCGATCCGTCGTGGTCCCCATTCGTGCAGACCACGCGGGCTCCGGAGAACCTCCCGTTCTCGTACTTCCTCATGACGTCCCAGGCCGGCAACTTCGGCGTGAACATCTGGCGTGCGAACGCGATCAACAGCTGCCTCACGCCGCTGCCGATGGCCGTCGCGATCAGCCCGTCGGTGATCAACTGGAAGTCGGAGAACAAGGGCAACAACGACGGCGTGCCGTTCGTCACCAAGATGAAGTTCCCGTCTGAGACGAAGGCGCTTGGCTATGTCTGTCGCTCGGCCAACACCGGCGGCGAAGGCGTCCGTCTCCGCGCGAGCATCTTCAACAGCCCGACGCTCCTCCAGCTCGCGTGCCCGACCAACACGGATCTCCATCCGCAGGGTCTCGCGGGCGTCCCGAACACCGAGTGCTTCGACACGGCGGATACCCTCAGCACGAGCCCGCTCACGCTCGAGCGGACGATCACCTGCTGGTTCGACCGTCGCACGATCCTCGACCAGATCACCGCGTTGGGCCTCGTCGACAAGACGGTTCCGTTGCAGATGACGGCCTACTCGAACCTGACGGGCCGCGGCTTCCAGGGCTTCGCCTACATCAAGGTCAACAAGGTGTCCGGCGCTTCTTCGAACGTTGCGATGATCAGCAACTCGCCGAACCCCTTCAACCCGGTCACGCAGATCAAGTTTGCGGTCTCGAAGGCCGGTACGTACTCGCTCCGCATCTACAACGTGCAGGGCGCGCTGGTGAAGTCGCTGACCAGCCAGCGGTATGAGGTCGGCACCCACGAAGCCACGTGGGACGGCCGCACCAGCACCGGTGGCAAGGCCGCTTCGGGCGTCTACTACGCCAAGATCTCGGGCACCGACGGCGATGGGTCGTCGATCCGCCTGGTGATGGCGAAGTAAGCCAAGCGACATAGCTTCACGCAAGAGGCCGCGGGGATTCGTCCCCGC
>DASUFL010000079.1:0-10813 GCA_036274595.1 Candidatus Eiseniibacteriota bacterium
CCGACGATCAGCTCACGGCGGCGATCGATCTGCTCAGGGAGGCGGTTCGCGGGTCGTAGTCGCGGCGAGCGCCGCGGCCGGGTCAGCGCGGCGTGAGGAGCGTCTCCGCGAAGGGCCACTCCCCGTCCACCCACTGCGCGAGGCAGTCGAATCCCGCGCGCGCCCCCATGGCTGGGAGCTCGTCCTTCTCGTAGCGGTAGGAGCTCTCGGTCCAGATCGTCTCTCCGTCGGCGAATTCCACCACCATGTCGAGCGCGGCGATCGCCACCTTGTGCGCGCGGCGCGAGACCAGGTGCATCTCGATCCGCCGCTCGGCCTCGTTCCAGCGCGCCTGGTGCGTGAACCAGCCGGGCTCGAAATTCGCGCCGAGCTCGCGATTCAAACGGACGAGGACATTCTTGTTGAACGCGGCGGTCACGCCGAGCGAATCGGCGTAGGCGGCGACCAAGGTCGGAACCGGCTTCATGAGATCCGTGCCGATGAGGAAGGCGTCTCCTGGCCGCAGCTTCGATCGCACGTCGCCGAGGAACCGCACCGCCTCCTGCCGGCCGAAATTCCCGATCGTGCCTCCGACGAAGAGAACCAGAAGCCGCTCGCCGAGGCGGGTCTCCTCCACCGCGCGGCTCAAGCCGTCGATGTAGCTCGCGAGGATCGGCTCGATCGTCACGCCACGGATCCCGCCCAGCTCGACCCGGGACTGCGCAAGCGCCGCTTCCGAGAGATCGATCGGGTGGTAGGTGAGCTCCGGCTGTCGGCGGGCCGCGGCCTCGAGGATCGGGCGCGCCTTGCGACCTGAGCCCGAGCCGAGCTCGGCCACCACGAGCGGCGGACGGGCGAACGCGGCGATCTCCGCGGCGTGCGTGTGGAGCAGGCGGTCATCGGCGCGCGTGAGACCGTACTCGGGAAGCCGCGTGATCGCTTCGAAGAGCGCCGAACCGAGGTCGTCGTAGAGGAGCCGGGACGGAAGCGACTTGGGCCCGCTCCCGGCGAGCCCCGCCCGCACCGCGTGCGCGAGATCGCGGCGGTCCTGCGCCGGCTCGATCGTAGGCTCGGTCCGCGCGCTCTGGGTCACGCGCGCACCAGCCGCACGGTCGCGTAGACGTAGGGATATCGGGGCTGGAACCAGTTCCGGAACGAGCGCCTGAGGAAGCACGACGCGCTCCTCGGGGAAGCCCCCTTGAGGACGAAATGCTTTCCGTCGAAGAAGTCCTTCGAGTAGCCGGCGTAGAAGGGATGGGGATGGAATCCCGCGAACGGCGCGAACGGGGTCCGCGTCCACTCCCATCCGTTGCCCACCATCTCCTGCACGCCGAAGGCGCTCGCGCCGTCGGGGTAGAACCCGACCGGGGTCGGATCGAAGCGTCGAAGATCGAAGTTGCCGTGCCGCTCGCCTGGCTCGTCTTCACCCCAGGGATAGGGGCGCTCCGTGCCGTCGAGACTTCCGTACGCGGCGCGGTGGAATTCCGCCTCCGTGGGGAGCGCCGCCTTCGACCATCGCGCGAACGCCGAGGCTTCGGCGTGACTCACGTAGACCGGTGCTTCGAGGGGCAGCGGCAGCTCCGCGAACATGCCGCGATAGGAAACCGCGCCGTCCCGCATGCTCCAGAACCCTGGATGCCGGATGCCGTGGCGCTCCTTCCAGGCCCAATCCTCGTCCGACCAGAGCGCCCGCGCGCCGTACCCGCCGTCCTTCACGAAGTCCAGGAAGCGGCCGTTCGTCACCTTGTGCTCCTCGATCCGGAACTCGGGGACGTGCACCCCGTGCTCGTCGAACTCGTTGTCCCAACCGAAGGCGCCGCGCGCCTGGCCCAGCGTCGCCATCCCCTCCGGGATCGCGATCCCCCGAGCGCCCCTGGCAACCGGCGCCGCCGGGGCGTCGTGGCGGGGCTCCTTCAGCCCGTACGGGAGCTGGTGGAGGAGATAGGCGAGCGTCTCCGCATGCATCAGGCGGTGCTCGATCGCCATCGACACGAGCGTCCGCCGATCCTGCTCGGACCTGGGCTCCTGCCCCCCAAGCACGCACGCGTCCACCTTGTCCCGAACATCGCGGTTGTAGGCACGCACCAGGGCTTCGGCCGGCCAAGCGGAGGCCGGCTCGTTGGGGAGGCCGCCATCGACCGGGTCGATGCCGAACGCGAAGAGCTTGTCGAAGTCCTCGCGGAACGCCGGGAGGCCGTGCCCCTGGCGGGCGATCAGGTTCCAGTCGAAGGCCTCGAGATGGCCCAGATAGAAGATCAGCCGGTGCCGCTCGGGGATGGGACGCTCGAAGAGCGCGCCGGCACGGAGGATCGAGAAGAGGTCATCGGTACGACTCCGAGCGTCGGCCAGCTCAAGGGCCAGGGTCGTGGGCTCGGAACGGTCACGCGTGGTCGTCGCCATGGGTCGGCTCCTCGGGTCGTCGAAGCCCGCGCGGTACCGCCACCCGCTCCAGGAGGTCGAAGCCCTTCTGGGCGAGGAGCGCGAGCGCGGCCGCGGGAACCGCGCCCTCGAGGATCAAATGAGTTTGACGCAATTGGATGCCCGAGAGAATCGGTTCTCCGAGCCCCCCGGCCCCGACCAGCGCCGCCAGCGTAGCGGAACCGACGCAGAGCACGGCACTTGTCTGGATCCCCGCCAGGATCGCCGGGGCGGCCATCGGGAGCCGGATCCGGGTCAGGCGGGCCCAGGGGGAGAGGGGGAGCGACTCGGCCGCGTCCCGGAGGGAGGCGGGGAGGGTCGAGAGCCCCACCACCGTGTTCCGGACGATGGGGAGGAGACTGTAGAGGAAGAGCGCGGCCAGGGCGGGCCGGAAGCCAATGCCGAGAAGCGGGATCAGGACCGCCAGGAGCGCGAGGGAGGGGATGGTCTGGAGGATGCCGGTCGCGAGGAGGATCGCGCCCCCCAGACGTCGCGAGCCCGCGGCGGCGATCCCGAGCGGCAGCCCGATCGCGATGGCCAGGAAGAGCGCGAGGAGCACGAGCTCGACGTGTCGGACCGTGTTCCGGGCGATGGACGAAGCGACGCCTTCGCGTTCCGGACCCGCCGGCCCGGTCGATGACGGCCGGACCTCCGTGAGCAGGGACTCGGCGGCGGCCCCGTAGGAGATCCCGTCGAGGACCACGCGCGCGTTCGCGCGGATCATGGCCTCTTCCGAGATCCGCCCCGTGAGGGAGCGGATCGCCTCGAGCGCGCGCGGCTCGCGCGCCGGAAGATCGAGCCGGTAGAGCCAGACCGCGTCGTAGCGGGGGAAGAACCGGCGGTCGTCCTCGAGCACGCGCAGGCCGAGCCGCGCGATCTGGGCGTCCGTCGTGTAGATGTCGGTCGCGTCGATCCGGCCGCTCGCGAGCGCGGTGTAGGCGAGCTCGTGCTGGATGCCAAGCACATGCCGCATCGAGAGTCCGTAGTGGCGCGCGAGCCCCGGGTATCCGTCCGAGCGTCCCAGGAACTCGTGCGTGAGCCCGAGCCTGAGATCGGGATGGCGCGCGAGATCGGAGACCGTGCGAATGCCGAGGCGGGCCGCCACGCTCTCGGGCATCGCGATCGCATAGCCGTCGTTGAACCCGATCGGATCGCTCATGGCGAGCCCGAGCCGCGCGAGCCCCGCGCGCATGGAATCCGCGCCCGCCTGGCCGGAGCGATGGAGCAGCACTTCCTGGATCGTGCCCGTGTACTCGGGGTAGACGTCCACCGCCCCCGAGCGGAGCGCCTGCGCCACGATCTCGGTCCCGCCGAGATTGTGACGATGGAGGACCCGGGGGATCCCCTCGCGGAGCATCGTCCTCGCCAGCGCTTCACCCAGGATCCACGACTCGGGGAACGCTTTCGATCCGACGACGATTCCGCTCTCCGCGCCACGAGCCTGCGCCGCGGGCAGGCAGGCGAGGAGGGCCGCGATCAGGACCGGCGCGCGCTTCATCGCGACCATCCGAGCGCTTCCGGCGGCGCCTGCGCGGCGATGAACTCGGTCACGAAGGGCTCGGAGGGGGCGGCCGCGAGCTCCGCCGGCTTCCCCCGCTGCACCAGGCGCCCCGCGTTGAGGAGCGCCACCTCGTCCGCAACCACGGCCGCCTCGGCCAGGTCGTGTGTCACGAAGAGGACGGTCGTCCGGAGTCTTCCGAAGACGTCCCGGAGGTCGCGCTGGAGTCTCGAGCGGATCATGGGATCGAGCGCGGCCAGGGGCTCGTCCATGAGGAGCACGCCGGGATCGAGCATGAGGGCGCGCATGAGCGCGACCCGCTGCTTCTGGCCGCCGCTCAGCTCGGAGGGATAGCGACCGAGGAGCCCAGGATCGAGCCGCGTCAGCTCGAGGAGCTCCCCGACCCGGGCGTCGACCCGCTCCCGGGTCCAGCCGCGATGCCGGGCGACGAGCGCCGTGTTCTCGAGGGCGGTCAGATGGGGGAAGAGGCCGCCGTCCTGGATCACGTAGCCGATGCGGGGGAGGAGCTGGCTCCGGGTCGCCGGCCCCATGGGCGTGCCGCCGATCTGGATGCGCCCCTGGTCCGGCCGGAGGAGGCCCACCACGAGCCGGAGAAGGGTGCTCTTCCCGCAGCCGCTCGGCCCGATCAGGGCGAGGACCGTCCGCTCCTGGACGACGAATTCAGGGAGGTCGAGCGCGAGGGTGTCGCCGAAGCGCTTCCGGACGCCGATCAGCTCGATGGTCGCGGACATGGCCGGACATCGTAGAGGACCGGACCGGTCAGGGCAGGGGAATTATCGCGGCCGGAACGATCTACCGGGACGCTGTTCGACGCGCCGCCGGAGGCGAGCTGAGATCGATGCTTCGGATGGCCACACCGGGCGAGCCGGGCGTGCCCGGGCCACCGCCCGCCGCGCCGGCTGGGCCAAGATCAACTGTGGTCCCGCTTTCATTCAGGACGGCCGAGGCGTCATGGACGAAGCCGACCGACGGGCCACCCCCGCCTCCACCGCCACCGCCACCGGTGCCTCCCGCGCCTCCGCCGCCGCCTGTCCCTCCGGCCCCGATCTCGTTCGCACAGCGCTGTGCCCCGGGCGCGCCCGCGCCTCCTGGACCCCCCGCGCCCCCCGAGCCTCCGGCGCCCCCCGCACCACCGGCGGACGTCTGGATCACGCAGTCGGTGACGGTGACCCCTGTCGCGCCAAGGAGCACAATGCCGAACGAGCCGCCGCCACCTCCACCAGCGCCGCCACCCAGGCCGCCTTGCCCTCCACCGCCACCACCGCCCCCTCCGTTCCCCGAACCCGCGTCCGCGTCCACCGCGGCCCCTCCGCTCGAGCCGCCACCGCCGCCTCCTCCGCTCCCGCTCTCACCGGAGGTCCCGGCGTCGCCGGCGGCGGGGATGTAGTCGAGTCCGCTCCAGGCGCCCCAGGCCGTTCCTCCGCCGCCGCTCGCACCGGTTCCGCCTGGACCTCCCGGCTGGCCCTCTGCGCCATCGAGGTCGGCGGTCGCGACGCCACCGGGACCGCCCGAGCCGGCCGCGGGACCCTGTCCGCTGTCCCCGTCCGAGCCGGCAAATGCCGTTCGCAGGCCTCCCCGACCCCCGGGCCCGCCGTCGAAGATGAAGCCGGCCCCCCCTGCGCCTGGCTGGCCCGGGGCGTCGTCCTTGTCGCAGTTCCCGTTGTGGCCGGCGCTCCCCACACCGCCGGACTGTCCGGAAGCACCCCCTGTCCCCTCAGCACCGGGCGCTCCCGTTCCGGGCAGGATCAGGCACCGGGTCACCGCAATCGTCTGGCTGTGGTCGAGCAGGATCGCGTAGGAGCTCTGCCCTGGCACCGTCGCGTTCGCGCTCTTGATCACGAGCCCGTCGAGTGCGATGTCGTGTGTGCTCGCCGTGCCCGTGACCGCGATCCGGCCTCCATCGATCGTCGTCTCGAACGTGGACGGGTTGCGTCGCCAGGTCGCAGGGTCGAAGCCGCCGTACGCCTGCACGCCGGCCGGAAGCGTGATCGACTCCGTGTACGTTCCCCCGGCGATGAAGAGCGGGTGCCCGCCGGACGCCGCCGCGGTCAGACCCGTCCCGATCGTGCGAAGAGGCGCAGCACGGGTGCCGGCGTTCGAGTCGGACCCGGTCGGCGCCACGTGGATCACGCCCACCTCGGGAGCCACGTAGATGCTGACACCGTCGGCTGGGCTCGACAGGGCCCCGTCGCTCACCACGAGATCGAAGTCGAGCCTCGCGATCTCGGAGGGCGCGGTGAAGGTGGGCTTCGGCCCGGTCAGTGTTCCCGAGCCGCCGGTGACGTCGATTCCTTCCGTCTCGGTCCAGGTGTACGTGAGCGGATCGCCGTCGGGATCGCTGCTTGCCGTGCCGTCGAGCGTCACCGTCTGGCCGAACGCGACGTCCTGATCCGGCCCGGCGTCGGCGACGGGCGCCTGGTCGGCCATCACGACCGTCGTGAAGCTCCAGACGAAGTCCGCCTGGAGGTTGTTCCCCGCGAGATCCTCGATCCCGGTCTCGAGCGTGGCCGTGTAGGTGGTGTTGGAGGCGAGCGGGGCCGACGGCGTGAACGTGGCCGTCGAACCCGCGACCGATACGGTGCCCGCGACCGGCGACCCTCCATTCAGGAGGAACGTCGCGGTGGTCGCGCTCGCGGGTGCGATGTCCTCGGAGAAGGTCGCGGATACGGTGGTCCCGGCCGACACTCCGGTCGCGCCATCGAGCGGCGTCGTCGATGAGACTGTCGGCGGCGTCGTGTCGGGCGCGAGCCCGGTCGTGAAGCTCCAGACGAATTCGACCGCCAGGTTGTTGCCGGCCTCGTCCTCGATTCCCGTCGTGAGGTGGGCGGTGTAGGTCGTATTGAAGAGGAGCGGCACGAGGGGCGTGAAGGTCGCGACCTGGCCCGCGAGGCTCACCGTTCCGAGGACCGGCACGACGCCCGCCGCCAGGGTGAACGTGGTCGCGGAGACGCTGGCCGGCGCCAGCGCTTCCGAGAAGGTGCCGGAGACCGCCGTGCCGATGGGCACCCCCGTCGCTCCCGCGAGCGGGCTCACGGCCGTGACCGTCGGCGGTGTGAGATCGGGAGCGGCGCCTGTCGTGAACGTCCAGGTGAAATCCGTCGCGAGATTGTTCCCCCCCAGATCCTCGACGCCCGTCGTGATCCGCGCCGTGTAGGTCGTGCTGTAGGCGAGCGGGGACGACGGTGTGAACGTCGCCGTGGTCCCGTTGAGTGCGACCGTCCCGCCAACCGGTCCCACGCCGGTGACAAGGAAGGTGGTCGGGGAGACGCTCGCCGACGCGAGGGCTTCGGAGAACGTGGCGGTGACGGTCGTGGCGACGGCGACGCCGGTCGCCCCCGCGAGCGGGGTCACCGCGGTCACCGTCGGCGGCGTGACGTCGGGCGGGGGAGGCGTCGTGAACGACCAGATCTGCTCGCTCGCCAGATGATTCCCGGCGAGGTCCTGCACCGCCGTCGTGATCCGCGCCGTGTACGTGGTTCCGTACGCCAGGGACGAGGAGGGCGTGAAGGTCGCCGTGGTGCCGTTCAGCGATACGGTCCCAGCGACGGGTCCCGTCCCCGTGAGGAGGAAGCTCGCGGTGGTGACGCTCCCGGGCGCGACCGCTTCCGAGAAGGTCGCCGTCACCGCGGTCCCGATGGGGACGTTCGTGGCGCCGGCGAGAGGGGACTTGTCCGTGACGGTCGGGGGCGTGAGGTCCGGCGCCGCACCCGTGGTGAAGGTCCAGGAGGTGTCGGACGCCATCGCGTTCCCCGCGAGGTCGTGCACCCCGGTCGTGACGCGAGCCGTGTAGGTCGTGCTATAGGCGAGCGGCGAGGAGGGTGTGAACGTCGCCGTGAAGTTGGTCAAGGTCACCGAACCCGCCACCGGTCCGCCGCTTCCTTCCAGCGTGAGCGTGGACGTCGTCACGGTCGCGGGCTCCACGGCCTCGGAGAACGTGGCTCGCACCGTCGAGCTGACGCCGACGCCGGTCTCGCCCGGCAGGGGCGCGACCGAGATCACGGACGGCGGGGTCACGTCGGGAGGGGGCGCGGTCGTGAACGTCCAGACGAAATCCGAGGCGAGCGTGTTTCCGGCCAGGTCCTGCACTCCCGTGACGCGCGCCGTGTAGGCGGTGGCGTAGTCGAGCGGGCCCGACGGTGTGAAGACCGCGGTCGAGCCGTTGAGCGTCACCGTTCCCGAGACGGGGCCAGAGCCCGTGACGAGGAACGTGCTGGTCGTGACCGTCGACGCCTTCACGAGCTCCGAGAAGGTGGCCTCGATGGTCGTCGCCGGCGCCACGCCCGCCGCGCTGTTCCCAGGGGTGATGGCCACCACCGTGGGCGGCGTCGTGTCGGGGACGGGGCCGGTGGTGAAGGACCAGATGTACTCCGAGGCGAGCGGATTTCCCGCGAGGTCCTTCACGCCGGCGGTGACGCGCGCGGTGTAGGTCGTGTTCGGCGCGAACGGGGCCGATGGCGCGAAGAGGGCGATCGAGTCCGCGAGAGTCACGGTGCCGTCCACGGCACCGGAGCCATGGATGGAGAAGGTGGAGCCGTTCACGGTCGACGGCTGGACCTGCTCGGAGAAGACAACCTGGATGGTCGAGGCGAGCTGGATGCTCGTCGCACCGTTGACCGGGACGACCTTGGTGATCGTCGGCGGGGTCGTGTCGCCCCCGGGCGGCGGCTCGGGCGGCGTCGGCGTGGTCACGTGGCTCTCGTCGCAGGAAACCAGGACCATAGCCAAGACGGCGAGGACGAGGGGAAGCCACAAGGAACGGGGACGCACGAGGAACATCGAAGGCCCTGACCGGATCGATAGCGACGTACCCACGAGAACGGAAGCCACAATCGTGCGCCCCTGAGGCGGCCTGCGTCAAGGCGCGTCCCCATGCGCTTTTCGGCACCCGGCCCCGGCGGGCACGAAGAAAGAGGGAGCCCCACTCGGGGCCCCCCCTCGGACTGCCTTCCGGCGGTGCTACCGGACGCTAGTTGCGGCGATATCGGCTGTCGTTGTTGTCATCGTTGTCGTAGCCGCGGTTGTGCCGGCCGCGCGCGTCACGCTCGTAGCGCTGGTGCTCCTGCCAGTCCCGGCTTCGGTACCAGCGCCCGTTGCGGTACTGCCCGTAGGCGTAGCCGCGCGAGTTGCGCCAGCTCCGGTAGTCCGCGGGGATGTAGCGGACCTGACGAGGCACCGACTGATAGCTGATGAACGTGAACGGTCCGTTGTATCGAGGCGCCCGGTACCACCCGCCGTCATAGTACGTGTACCAGACATTCCCGTACCGGTAGAGATCGTAGTCCGAGGACGACATGTAGTAGACATTCGTGCCCGGCACCAACACGACATCGGGCTGACGAACGTAGTGGATCCTCGGTCCGTTATATCGGTCTCCGATACGAAGTCCAATCGACACACTGGCCGCTTGGGCCTGTGGCGCCTGCATACCCAGCGCGAGAACTAACGCGAGGCCGGCGGCGCACTGTTGGATTCGTCTCATGATTCCCTCCGCCTTTTCGCAAATGCGTTCACTCCGATCCTCCGCCCCTCCTCCCGTTCCACCACCAGAGGGATAAGCAGGAGCGGTGCCAGCCGCGGCGGGATTATGCGAGACGTAATCACTTATACGACAGTAACTTATGAGCTGAGTACCTCTGCGCGAGATGGGACTCCCGGTCCCCTCTGTAACTTCGGGGTCACAGGGTCCCTGTTCCAGTTCAGAACGCTCGCTTGTCCGGGCGCTGTCGCGCCTGCATGTGAATGGCTCGCCATCGGCGCTGGAGCTCACGCCGCACCTTGGGATCCACCTTGGCCGCGTGATGGCGCGCTTCCCGTTCCAGCTTCTCGTAGCTCCGCATGCGATCGGCGTCGAGCTCGCCGCTCTCGAGCGCCTCGCGCACGGCGCATCCCGGCTCGCTTCGATGCGTGCAATCGCGAAAGCGGCAACGGCTCGCCACCGCCTCGACGTCGTCGAACGTGCGCGCGATCCCTTCTTCGCCGGCCCAGAGAAGGACGGTCCGCATTCCGGGCGTGTCCAGGAGGAGCCCGCCCATGGGAAGCGCCACGAGGTGCCTCGAGGTGGTCGTGTGCCGTCCACGTCCATCCTCACGAATGGTCCGCACGTCCATGATCTCGTCCCCCATGAGGGCGTTGACGAGGGTCGATTTGCCGACTCCCGAGGAGCCGACCAGAGCCACGGTGCGTCCCGGGGCCAAGTAGGGACGCAGCGGGTCGAGCCCGCCTTCCCGCACCGCGCTCACCGTGAGCACCGACACGCCTCGGGCCGCCCGCTCCGCCTCCTTGACCTGGGGGGCGGGATCGGGACAGAGATCGGCCTTGCTCAACACCACGACCGGCTCCGCGCCGCTCTCCCAGAGGAGCGCCAGGTACCGCTCCATGCGGCGGATATTGAAGTTCTGATTCAGCGACTGAACGAGGAACACGGTGTCCACGTTCGACGCGACGACCTGCTCGGCCGTTCGCGTCCCCGCCTCCTGCCTGGAGAAGCAGGTGCGGCGCTCGAGGACATGATGAATGAGCGCGAGACCGCCCGGATCCGCGGGCAAGGCGGCCGCCACCCAGTCGCCGGTGCATGGGCGAATCCGGGAGCCGAGGGACGCGTCGCGCCTGAGCTTGCCCGTCAGCTCCGCCGGGTGAAGGACGTCCGGCGCGGTCGCGATGCGAAACGAATTGCGCTGCTCGTCCATGACGCGGGCGGGCACGAGGCGGCTCGCCTCGAATGGATGGAATTGCGCGTCGAAAAACGGGTTCCAGCCCAAAGCGTGAAGCGAATGCAATGGAGACTCCTCTCGTTCGATTGGATTCGGGGTGAAGCGCCGACGTGAAGATCGGCCGAGAGGCGGGCGTGGGGACGCGGCCTAGCGGCCGGAGGCGGCTCCTGAAAGCACAAGGGCAGTC
>DASUFL010000080.1:0-3883 GCA_036274595.1 Candidatus Eiseniibacteriota bacterium
GAGTCGCGCGGCGCGGTGGACTGGGCGCGCGCGCCCGCGGCCGCCGCCAGAGCGACAGCGAGCCCGGCCGTCAGGACGAGCGCGCGCAGCTCAGGCCGCATGCCGCACCACGGCCGGGTGACGCGCGAGCCAGGGGAACGCGAGATTCCCGACGATCGCGAAGATCGCGGCGTTCGATGCGATGTGCTGGAGGCTCGGAACGACCGCGAGCGCCAGGGCCGCCGGTATCGAGCCATAAGCGATGCCCTGCGCCATGTTCGTGAGGAGGTCGTAGATCGCCGTCAGCACGATTCCCGCCCCGAGAAGGAGCGCGGTGCGGGAGCGCGCGCCGAGCCGGGCCTGGCCTTCGTCCTCGAGAAGCCACCGTCCGGCCATCCCTCCGGCGGCTCCGACGAGCGCGTCCGAGAGCACCTGGGCCGCCATCACCCAGGGGTGCGGGACACCGTACGGATTCACCAGGCTGAAGACAGTCCCCGCCACGGCGCCCACCCAGGCGCCCCAGGCGACTCCGACCAGCGAGCCGGAGAGGAACACCGACACGATGAAGATCTCCACGAAGAACAAATAGGGGAACAGGAGGAACTTCGCGTAGCCGCACGCGACCGAGAAAGCGATGAGAACGGCGCTTCGGACGACGGTTCGCATGGGCCGAGGAGGAAGGATGACGCTACCAGATGGAGGTCCGGATGCGCAAGGCGGTCCGATCGCGGGGTGATGTATCAGTCTGTGTGTCAGGGATGAGGTAAAAGGAAGGGGTAACTCCAACCCACGGTCTGCGGAGGCCGAGAAGGAGGTACCCCATGCAGCGTACGGCTGCGGCACGGACTATGGCTCAGGCGAGGCGAATACTCAAGAGCATGGATGTGGAGTGGTCGGACTGGGGAGGCACGCGGGAGGACATGCGCCGAGTGATTGGGCGGATCCTGGAAGAGCGGATGTATCGGCTGGTGGGCAATCAGATCTCGGCCCTGGGTGTGGAGGGGATCCCCGACCGACGGAACGGCTATTACCGGCGCCATCTTCTGACCGCTATGGGTGACGTGGAGCTCTCGGTCCCCCGGGCCCGGACGTTCAGCGCGGCCCGGGTGCTGGAGGCGTATAGCCGCCGGGAGAGGGACGTGAATCGTCTGATCCTTGGGTGCTTCGTTCTGGGGCTTTCGACGAGGAAGGTGGGGGAGGCGTTGCTGCCGATCTTGTGCGAGCGGGTGAGCGCGAGCACGGTGAGCCGGGTGAGTCGGACGCTGGATGAGGCGGTGGCGGCCTACCACCGGCGCCCGATCCGGAGCCGCTATCGAATCCTCGTGTTGGACGGGGTGGTGCTGTCGCGGAAGACCGGAGCCGGGGCGCTGCGCCGTCCCGTTCTGGTGGCCCTGGGGATCACGTTCGAAGGACGCAAGGAGATCATCGACTTCCGTCTGGCTCAAAGCGAGAGCCAGGTCGAGTGGGAGCGCTTGCTCACGGATCTCTATCGCCGAGGGCTCACCGGAGAGCGACTCGAGCTGATCGTCACCGACGGTGGCGCGGGGCTTCTCGCGGCGCTCCCGACCGTGTTCCCGGAGATGCCGGTCGGGCGTTGCTGGGCTCACAAGACCCGGAACATCCTCGACAGAGTGCGTGAGATCGATCGGGAGCGCGCGAAGAAAGATCTCCACCGGATCAGCCATGCTGCCGATCGCACGGAGGCGCGGAGAGCAGCACGGCGATTCGCGGACCGCTGGGAGGAACGCTACCCCCTCGCCGTGCGCTGTCTGCGTCAGGATCTCGACTCCCTTCTCGAGTTCCTTCGCTTCCAGGACCCAGCGTGGAGGACAGCGGCTCGGACCACGAACGCCATCGAGCGCCGATTCCGGGAGGTGCGCAGAAGGACGCGCCCCATGGGGGTCTTCAGCGACCGTACGTCCATGGAGCGCATCCTATTCGCCGTATTCAGCTATGAGAATCAGAAGGCTGGGACTTCAACCCCCTTCCTCCTGACACACAACTCTTGACGTTACCCGATCGCGGACCGGTGACGCGGCTAGGGGTGGGCTTTGAGCGCGCGACGAGCGCGGAGCGCCTCGTCGAGATCGGCGATCACCTGCTCGGGGACCGCGACACTGCCGATGGAGACGTCGGGGGTGCGCTCGCCGTGAAAGTCGGAGCCGCCCGTCATGAGGAGGCCGTGCGCCCGCGCGATCTCCCGGTAGCGGTTGATCTCCGCGGGGCCGTGCTTCGAGTGCCAGACCTCGATGCCGTCGAGGCCGCGCCGCGCGAGACCCGGGATCCATGCGTCGCGGTTGAGCGTGCCGGGATGGGCGAGCACGGTGACGCCCCCCGCGTCGCGCACCACCTCCACCGCCTCCTCGAGCGAGACCGTGTGCTTGGCCACGTAGGCGGGCGCGTGGTGTCCCAGGTAGCGCTGGAACGCCTCGTGGAACGTCTCGACGTGGCCGTTCGTCATGAGCGCCTCGGCCACGTGCGGGCGGCCAATGGCGCCGCCCCTCGCGATCTCCTCGATCTCCTCCATCGAGATCCGGATGCCGAGCCCCTTCAGACGGGCCAGGATCTTCCGCGCCCGGTCGTGCCGGGACTCGCGGTAGCGGGCGATCGCCTCGAGCAAGCGTGGGTCCGAGGTATCGAAGCCGTAGGCGAGGAGATGGACGTCCATGTTCTGCTCGCTCACGGAGAGCTCGATGCCGGGGATGACCCGAATGCCGGCGTCGCGGGCCCGCTCGAGGGCCGCCGGGAGCCCGGCGACCGAATCGTGATCGGTCAGCGCGATGATCTTGACGCCGTTCCGCTCGGCGAGGGCGACGACGTCGGCGGGGGCGAGGGAGCCGTCGGACGCGGTCGAATGCATGTGGAGATCGACGATCGACGCAGGCACTACACGCCCCCGGCCGCGATCCGCTGCTTCAGCTCGCGCACCTTGGTCGCGACCTTGAAGAAGTCCACGTTGAGGAGATACACCTCCTCGAAGTACTGCAGAGCCTTGTCCAGGTTCCCGAGCCGTTCGAGCGCCATCCCTAGATTGTACCGGATGCTGATCGTCTCGTCCGGCCCATGGCCGGGCAGATCGAGCGCGCGCTTCAGCTCCTTCGCGGCCGTCGCGGGCTCGTTCTTTTCCAGATAGCAGAGCGCGATCATCTCGAGGCACTTGAGCTCGATCGCGCTGCCCTTCGACGCGATCTGGAACTCGCTCACCGCCTCGTCGTAGAGCCCCATCTCCATGTACGCCATGCCGAGGTCGTAGTGGCTCTCGTGGTCCTCGCCCGAGATCGTGCTGCTCACGCCCGCCTTGAACTCGTCGATGATCTCCTCGAGGTCGACCAGGCTGTCGGTCGGGGCGGGCTGATCGTCGCGCACCCGCACGGAGGCCGCCGGCTTCTGGTGGGGCAGGTTGTCGAGATCGACCGGCGACCCGGTGACCTCTCCGTTCATGGCGTCGATGCGGGCCACGCGCATGCGCGCGCGGTCGTTGGACGAGTCCAGCTCGAGGGCGCGCATGTACTCCGCGCGCGCGAGGCCCCACTCCTGCTGTCCGAGATAGAGCTCCCCCAGCTCGAAGCGCGCCTTGGCCTCCGCCGAGGGGTCGTCCGCCTGCGAGGTGATGTCGACCATCCGCCGGAGCGCGGGCTCGTGATTCGGCCGGATCTGGAGGAGCGATTCGAGGAGCGAGCGAGCGCGCGCCAGATCGGACCGGAAAAAGGCGAGCTCCGCTCCCTTCCAGAACTCCTCCGCGGCCGGCTCGATCTGTCCCGCGCGGAGATGTTCTCCCGCCATCGCCTCATGCCGGTCGGGGCCGGCGGGAACCTCGGCCGTCGACGACGCCGCGACCGCAGCCGGGGCGGGCGGTGCGGCGGCCGGCGGTGAGGGGGCCGGCGGTGCGGCGGCGGACGGCGCG
>DASUFL010000081.1:0-5109 GCA_036274595.1 Candidatus Eiseniibacteriota bacterium
TGAAGACCACCGAGGTGAACCGCGCGGAGCGCGCGTCGGCCGTGTCGGAGCAGGAGGAGGCGGCGCGCCTCTTACAGGTACTCGAGCAGGCGCACCGCTCGCAGGAGTCCCGGCTCGCGGAGCAGAAGATCCGCGGCGACGCGATGGTGCAGGCGTCGTCGTCTCTCGCCTCGTCGCTCGCGGCGGTGGCCGCGGAGCTCGAGCGCGCGCTTGGAGAGGCGGAGTCGGCGCAGGTCGCGCTCAAATCCGCGGACGAGGAGCGGGGCCGCGTCGACGCGATCCTCGCGCAGGAGGAGAGCGAGGTGCGCGAGCTGGAGCGCGACCGCGAGCACCGCGTGGCGCTCCACGCCGAAGCCCGCGTCGAAGCGACCCGGGCTCGCTCATCCCTCGAAGCGGCGATTCGCGAGCGCGAGCGGCTCACCCGGAGCGCGGACGAGGCGGAACGGGAGATCGGGAGCCGGAGGGAAGAGGCGATCCAGACCGAGGCGCGCATCCGGGAGACCGAAACCCTCTGCGGCGAGCGGGAGGCGGAGCTGGCGCAGGAGATCGAGAAGAAGGCGGAGCGCGAGGTCCTGCTCCAGCGCGCGCGCGAGCGGTTTGGCGAGGTGAAGGGGCAGGCGGACGACGTCGAGGCGACGACCCGCGAGGTCCGCCGCGAGCACGCGACCCTGACCGAGCGGCTCCACAAGGCGGAGCTCGAGCAGGCGGAGGCGGACGGAGAGCTCCGCCGGCTGCTCGAGCGCGTGCGGAACGAGTACGAGATCGACCTCGTGTCGTGGGTGCCGGAGGCGGAGGCCCTTCCGGGCGACGGCACCGACGTGGGCGATCCCGCGCTCGCCGAGATCGAGGAAGCCGACGTCGAGCTCGAACCCGATTCCCCGCGCGTGCCGGACGAGGCGCTCGTGGAGCGCGACGATGCGGGGTCCGGATCCGCCCCCATCACGGCCGCCGCGACGCGCGAGGAGCGCGAGGCGCGGCTCCGCTATCTGCAAGAAAAGCTCCGTTCGATCGGTCCCGTGAACCTCCTCGCCGTGCAGGATTACGAGGAGCGCCGCCAGCGCCTCGGCTTCCTGAACGGCCAGCGGAAGGATCTCGAGGACGCGAGACAGCAACTGCTCGAGGCGATCGAGAAGATCAATGCCACCGCCTCCGAGCTCTTCCTCAAGACCTTCGAGCAGGTGAACAAGAACTTCGTCCAGGTCTTCACCACGCTCTTCCAGGGCGGGGAAGCGGCGCTCGTCCTGACGGGCGACGATCCGCTCGAGGCGGAGATCGAGATCCTCGCGCGGCCGCGCGGGAAGAAGCCCCAGTCCCTCTCGCTCCTCTCCGGCGGCGAGAAGGCGCTCACGGCGATCGCGCTCCTCTTCGCGATCTATCTCGAGAAGCCGAGCCCGTTCTGCATCCTCGACGAAGTGGACGCACCGCTCGACGACGCGAACATCGACCGCTTCGTCGGGCTCCTGCGCGACTTCAGCGCCAAGACCCAGTTCATCGTCGTGACCCACAACAAGAAGACGATGGAGGTGGCGGACGCGCTCTACGGCGTGACGATGCAGGAGCCGGGCGTCTCCAAGCTCGTCTCGGTGCGCTGGAACCGCGAGCGGCAGGACGTCGACCAGGTCGACGCGCCTCCCGAGGAGCTCGCGCCCGCCGCTTCGTAGCAGGGCCCCGAGTGCAGTTCTTCAAGAAGATCACCGAGGGGCTGAAGAAGACCCGCGACGCGTTCGTCGAGCGGGTCTCCGACGTCTTGAAGCCGGGGAAGAAGCTCGAGCCCGAGGACTACGAGGCCCTCGAGGCGGCCCTCCTCCGCGCCGACGTCGGCCCAAGCACCGCGGATCGCATCCTCGACGACGTGAAGGAGCGCCTGGCGAAGGGCGCCGACGACCCGGCCTCAGCGCTCCGCGAGGCCGTCCGCGCCGTCGTCGAGCTTCCCGCGCCTCCCGCCGCGAGCGCCCCGCGTCCCCACGTCACGCTGGTCATCGGCGTGAACGGCACGGGCAAGACCACCACCATCGCGAAGCTCGCGCACCGCTACAAGGAAGCCGGAGACTCGGTGCTCCTCGTCGCGTGCGATACGTTCCGCGCCGCGGCAGGGGATCAGCTCGAGGTCTGGGCCGAGCGCGCCGGAGTCGAGATGGTGCGCCAGGCGTCCGGCGCCGATCCCGCGGCGGTCGCGTTCGACGGCATGGCGCGCGCGAAGAGCCGGAACGTGGATCGCGCGATCGTCGACACGGCGGGGCGGCTCCACGTGAAGGCGAACCTCATGGCGGAGCTGGACAAGATCCGCCGCGTCATCGAGCGCGGCATTCCCGGCGCGCCGCACGAGACCCTCCTCGTGCTGGACGCGACCGTCGGGCAGAACGGCCTTCAGCAGGCGAAGGAATTCGGGCGCATCCTTCCGATCACCGCGATCGCGCTGACCAAGCTGGACGGCACGGCAAAGGGCGGGGTGGTGCTCGCGATCGCGGATGCCTTGAAGATTCCGATCCGCTGGGTGGGCGTGGGCGAGGGGATGGACGACCTCGTGCCCTTCGACCCCGAGGAGTACGCGGCGGCGCTCACGGGGAGCTACTCGCCCGCGTAGGTCACCTGGTTCTTGCCCCGCTCCTTCGACAACCGCAGATGCAGATTCGCGCGCGTCCAGAGGTCGTGCGCGAGCTTCTCGCGCTGCCCGTGATCCAGCCCGCGCGAGCGGTCCCACGTGACCGGGACGTCCGCGGGGAACATCGCGCCCCCCAGGCTCATGGTCACGCGCACCGTGGTCTCGCGCCCGTCGAGCCCCGGCACGGCGACGGCCAGGTTCTCCACCTTGTGCCGCAGACGCTCGCAGATCTCCTTCGCCTCGAGCTTGGTCGTCTCCGCGCTCAGGATGAGCGCGAACTCCTCGCCCCCCCAGCGCGCCACGGTGTCGAACGGACGGACGCTCCCCGCGAGCGTTCGCCCGAGCTCGCGCAGGATCGCGTTCCCGGCCTCGTAGCCGAGCGTGTCGTTCACGCGCTTGAAGTCGTCGATGTCGGCGATCACGAGCGACATCGGACGCTCCTCGCGGTAGGCGCGCGCGATCTCGTGGTCGAGCTGCCGCGCGAAGTAGGGGCGGTTGTAGATGCCGGTCAGCTCGTCGACCATCACCAGCATGCCCAGCTTCTTCAGCGTGTGGAGGAGGTCGGTCGCGTGCTCGGTGACGATCCCGAGGATGCCGAGGCGCTCCTCGCTGAAGAAGCGTGGAGTCCTGCTCCACGCTTCGAGCACGTAGAGGAAGGGCGTGCCGGGCTCCCCCACGCGAGCCATCGCCACGGAGCGGAATCCACCCGGGACGGGGCGGGGCTCGTAGGGGGCGATGGCGACATGGACCGTGGCGTCCACCGCCTCGGTGTCGAGCATGGTCTCGATGCGTCCCGCCTCGGCCAGGTCGGCGACGTAGACCGGGAGCATGCGCTTCCCGACCCACTCCACGGCGAGCGCCTTGTCCCACGGCTCGCCGTCGCTCAGGGGCTGCGCGTACCGCGCCTCGTCGGGCGCCGAGCCGAGAGGGAAGAGGCGCACGTCGTCGCACTCGAGCACGTCGCGAGCCGAGGCGAGGATCGTGCGCAGGATGTCGCCGATGTCGGTCTGGAGATACTCGGTGTTCCGCTCGTCCCGGGTGAAGAGCTTCCGCTCCACCGCGATCAGGTGGGACAGGCTCTTGTAGAGGAGCCTGCTGCGCGAGTGCCAGTGAGGACGCACCGCGCGCACGAGAGTCTCCTCGCGGAGCTCGAGCGGGGCGGGGAGCAGGAAGGTTTCATTCGTGGCGGGGACGCGGTAGCGTACGTACGGACGGCCGTCGCGCTGGAAGCGGTCGACGCGCTCGAGCGATCCGCCCTCGAGGAGCCGCTCCGCGATCTCGCCGGCGAGCCTGTCGCGAGCCTCACCGTCGAGATCCGTCAGGCTGAGCTCGATGAGGTGGCGCCGATCCTCGGTCGAAGCCTCGCTGAGGCAGAGAGAAGCGAGTAGGGCGGTTCGAATGCGCTGCGGGTCGTTCATTCCCCTCGCCTCGGACGCGTACGCTCGGATGTTGTGGGAAACTCGATGATTATAGCACATCCGGCCAATTTCCTGCCGCCCCCCACGTCCCTGCGCCCGTCGCGCTCCGTCCGCTAACACGTTTTTGCGCTTGCATTTGAGGAGCGGTCGTGCTACTGTCAGTCTCGTAGCCGGAGTGCCTGCCCACGGAAAGGGTGCGCGCATGGCTTCCAACGGTCGTAACTCCATGCGATCGGGTCCCATCCCCAGGGTCCCCACTCCAACGCGAGCCGGCGCTCGCGGTTTCGTTTCCCCAGTCCCCCAGAAGTTGCATGTCGCCGGAGACACGGAGGTGGTCTCCATGAAGCATTCCAGAGGCAAGCCCCATCCCTGGCCGACCTGGGTGGGCGCGGCGCTCGGGATCTTGGTTTTGACGTCGGCCCCGCCACGAATCCAGGCGAGGCCGTACAACCCCGAATATGGGCCCGTACCGGACGGGGATCCGACAGCCGACGACCAGCCGAGCCCGACACCGAAAGGTGGCGGTGGTCATTACGCGACCTACCGGCCGGATGCCGATCTGACGGCTCGCAAGCCGGGCGCGACGATGACTGCCTCCCAGCTGCGCGGACGCCTGATCTGGCTGTCCTTCGTTCGTACGTGGATCTGGATCGGCATGCGTTGACGACGAAGCGACCCTGGCGGCGGGGCGCTCCGCCGAGCGTCCCTGAGGTCCCATGAGCTACGACAAGGTGCCGCGTTCGGACGTGGCTTCTGTTCTACAGAAAATCGACGACCTCCTGTCGCGCGCGCGCTTCACCGCGGCGCTCGAGGTCATTGCGGGGTTCCGCGCCGGCCGAAGCGTGCCGGAACCGCTCGATACCCCGCTCCTGCTCGCTCGGTGCCGAGCCCTCCTCGGGCTCGGGCGCTGGAAGGAAGTGGCTGACGCCGCTGAAAAGAAGCTGAGCGAGCTCTATGCCCTTCGTCCCGACGAGAAGCGATCCCTGCTCGAATTCCATATCGCCGCCGGTCGCGCGGTGTGGAGGCTGGGACGCCCCTCTCGGGCGGAGGAGCACTTCCGCGCCGCGTACCACATCAGCCGCTGGGAAT
>DASUFL010000082.1:0-95617 GCA_036274595.1 Candidatus Eiseniibacteriota bacterium
GGATCTCACCGCGCTCGGAGTCGAGGATCGCGACCCGGTCCGAGCGGCTCACGGCCACCGCGACTGGATGCCACGGCACGCCCGCGCCGCCGAGCGCGCGCTCGATCCGGAGCGCGCCCTGGTCGTCGAGCACGAGGAGGCGCTGCCCGCGCGCATCCACGGCGTAGAGGAATCCTGCCTGGTCCACGGCCACGTCCCCGGCGCCGCTCGGCGTGAGCGAGTCCGCGACCGCCGGCGCGATCTGGCCGTTGTTGCCGAACCGGCGGAGCTTCCGTCCGGCCGTGTCGAGGAACCAGCCTCCCGAGGTGGGGAGGAAGACCGCGGCCTCGGGGCTGCCGGCCGACGCCTCGGGCGCCAGGAAGCGCGATTGGCGCGAGCGCTCGAGCCGGTCGTCGAGCCGGATGAGATCCCGGTCGCGCGCGCCGAGCAGCCACAGGTCGCCGAACGGATCGACGAGGAGGCGCGCTCCCGGGTCGGCGGCGTCGGTCGCGACGGTCCCGCCGAAGGAGCGGACCCCGAGGAAGTGCCCCGCCGGATCGAACGCGATGAGCGCGTTCTTGCCCCGGTCGAGCACGAGAAGGGATTGCCTGCGATCGATCGCGAGATCCGAGGGGAGCGAGAACGACTGGTCGTCGTCCCCGTAGCCGCCGAGATCCCAGAGGGGCTGCCCCGCGGGATCGAGCTTCACGATCCGCCGCGCGGCGGCGTCGAGCACGTAGAGGCAGTGGTTCGCGTCGAAGGCGATGCGCGTGGGGTGCGGCACGCCGAGCCGGTCGAGCGTCGCGGCGTCCAGCACGCGCTCCGCGCGCAGCGCATGCGGGGGGCCGGGGCGGCTTTCGGTGCCGACGTCGGGAGCCGCGCGGATCGCGGCGGGAACCAGAGCCACCGCGAGGAGCGGCGCCAGGACGATGGACCGAAGCGGGAAGGAGACTGCGGGGGCACGACCGCTCATGGAATTCCGTGGCGCTTGGAGCGCGGCGGAGCGGTGGATATCGCTAGAACCGGCGCTCGACCACCAACCTCCCGCCGTCTTCGACGGCATCGGCGTACACTCGCGTCCCGGCCCGGATCGCGCTCTCGCCCCGGGCCGCCTTCGAGGCCCTGTGTCTCAGCATCTGGACGTCGATCACGCTGACGACGCGATTCAGGATCGCGGCCGCAAAGGAGTACTTCGCCTTGTTGTGCGCGCGGTTGCTGGTCTCGCGGGTGTCGGTGTACTCGGCCTGGAGCGCCGGCGTGCTCCACGACCAGGCCTTGTCCCCCGTCGGCAGATGCTCCGCGACGAAGGCATCCTGGGCCGCGGGATCGCCGGGATACGTGTCGCGCGCCTCGCGCCTCAGATCCTCTTCGTAGCTCCCGGGCCCTTCCCCGCTCGAGGACACGTACTGCCCCACGAGACGCCAGTAATCATCGCTCTCCTTGCTGACGCCCACGCCCGCGTTGAGCTGCGCCTGCTCGATGTAGTCGTCCTGACGGAGATTCCCGGCCACGGTCCAGTAGGTGAAGTTCGCCCAGATGAGCCCTTCGGCGATGAAGAAGCCGGTCGCCCGTCCCTTCTCCCCCATCGACATCTCGCCCAGGCCGGGAAGGATGAGCGAATAGAGGAGCGCTTTCTTGCTCGACGTCGGCGGGGCCGGAGCCGAGCCCATGGCTGGCGGAGGCGACGCGGGATCGGTCGTCTGGACCAGCCAGGCTTCGCCATAGAGCGCGGGCAGCGGCGCCCACGCGGCGCGGGCCGGCGATTCCGTGCTCGCGCGGGCAAGCGCCGGCAAGGCTGCCGCCAGGAGCGCGGCCGCCATCAGGAACCGGATCGTGATGTCAGTACTTTTTGACGAGGCGTACACCAAATGCGTTCTCGCTGTTGAACGGCTTGGTCCTCACCTTGAAGTGAAGCGTTGCGTCGGAGCCGATGTTGAGGGTTGGCTCCTTTTTCGTCAACCGCAGGACGTCGACCGCGCTCACGATCCGGTTCACGAACGCGACCACCACGGCGTAGCGCGCATTCTTGAAGAAATTGTTGCTGTCGTTCCGGATGCCGTAATAGTAGCGGCGATTGTCCGAGTCCTGCTTCGAATTGTTGTAATCGTCCCACCCCTGCCAGTAGTAGTCGAGCTTCCCGATGTCCTCGTAATACTGCTGGGTGTTGTTCTCCTTGAAGTACGAGATGATGCTGTCCTGCGGCGATCCGGCGCAGCCGCAGTCCGAGATCCACTTCTCGTAATCCCAGTGGTCGTCGGCGAACGCCTCGAACTGGTTCTCCTTCTGCGCGCCTCGGTCGTGGTAGTAGAAGTACGTGAGCCACGTCGCTCCTTCCACGCCCAGGTGCGCCCATCCGCGCTTGTATCCCGCGTAGAGATGCCCGGTGCCGGGAAGGATCAGGTTGTAAATGAAGGCTCGTCCCGAGGAGGCGTGGTGCTCCGTATCGAGGACCGGATTCTGGTCGTCCACGACGGTCCCGGGATGCATGTCCTGGTGGCTCGTGGAATCGGCGATGGAGCGCTGGGCGAGCAGAATCTCCTGAGGCGTCGCGTCCTCAAAATCCAATGGGGAGGCGTGGACGCAAGGGGAGACGACGAGGGCGGCCCCGAGAATCGCGAAGGCGATGGCAACGATGCGGGTCAGGTTACGGGTCCCTTCGGCCGGCACGGATAATGATAACGACAACACCTTATTATATCGACACATAGGCCTACCGCACAACGGCGAATTTTTGGAATTGGACGTCCGAGGCCCCGTCCCTCTTGGCCTCGAGGCGTACTACGTAAACACCGCTCGCCAGATTGTTGAGCAAGATTCTGGCCACATTTTGCGTCGGAGCGGTGGAGGGGGTCAGTCGCTGCACCTCCCGCCCGGTGGGATCGAGCACGCGAATGACGACCTCGGTGACCCCCGCGCCCAGCGTGTAGGCCACTCCGATCTCGTTGCCTCGGGCCGGGTTCGGGAAGCAGTAGACGGAGCCCGGGGCGAGGGCCGAGGCGACGGGGGCCGCGGTCACGAGAACCGTGTCCTCGAGGACCGACGTCCGGCGCCGGTTGCCTCCCCATTCCTGCCACGGGAAGCGCGACGACACCCCGTCAGTGGTAAAGAAGGCGCTGTCCGCCCGCGCCGGGAGCTGGTACGCCGCGAGGCTTCCGTCGAAGCCGCCGCCCGCCACGAGGTGCGTCCACGCGGCCCCCGGTGGATCGGGGGGAAGGTCGGCCCCGTTGAGCGACGTGAGCAGAGGCGTGTCGTCGGCCGCGCCCGGAACGGAGATGGGCCAGCCCGAGGTCACGCGTCCGTCCGGCTCGAGCGCGACGACGATTCCATTGCCGAGGGCGATGACCGCCTCCGGGCGGCCGTCCTGGTCCACGTCGCCCAGGAGCGGCGAGCCGGTCCCCCCGGTCGCATAGGCGCCGAAGCGCGAGCCGAGCGGCACAGGCCAGCCCTGGAGCTCGACCCCGTTCCGGCTCCACCGATGCGCGTTCCCCTGGAGATCGACGGCGAGGATCTCGGGGAATCCGTCGCCGTCCATGTCTCCCGCAGCGATCGGGCCTCCGATGCCTGCCAGGGCCACGACCGGCCAGCCCTCACGCTCGGCGCCCGTCATGTCGTAGCAATGGATCGTTCCCTGCGCGGGATCGGCCGCGATCAGCTCGAGATGGCGATCGGGGGCGCGATCCATGTCGACGCCGAGGAGATAGGGCGCGTAGTTGGGCCCGCCCGAGGGCCAGCTCGCGATGAATCGCTCGGGATTCTTTCCCGTCTGCTCGACGATGCGGATCGTTCCGTTCGAGAGCGCGAACGCGACGTCGTAGCCGCCGGCGCCCACGAACCGTCCCACCGCGAGATTGCTCGAGACCGGCGACGCGACGGGCGACCCGCCGGCCACGAGCGTGTCCGCGATCTCGGTGAGCCGCGGCGGCTGGAATGGATCCTCGGAGGGCGTGATCGCGAAGACGCGGCCGTCGCTGGCGCCCACGATCACCGCGCCGCCCGGGGCCAGGACCGGCGGCGTCGTCGCGAGCACCGACAGGTCGTTCTCGTCGAGCGCCGGCGGCCATCCTGGGATCAGGAGCGAGGACGGGTCGGTCCGGAGCCGCGGCCTGTAGGCATACACGCGCCCGTCCACCCCGGTCGCGATCACGGCGGAGCCGTGCACGTCGATCGCCGCATTCGGGCGGTAGAGGGAATCCGCGAAGAGCACCGGCTGGAGGAGGCGCGACGGCGCCGCGGCCCACTCGCCGGTGGGGCGGCTCGTGTACCACGGCGATCCGTCCGCGGCCCACGCGAAGATCAGGCTGTCCGCCGCGGTCACGACCGACCGGGTGCCGTCATGGAGGAAGCTGCCGTACGTCGGCGCGCTCCCGGTCAGCTCGTGCTGGGCCGAGACGGGCCACCCCGCGAGCCTCCACTCCGAATCGACCTGGATCCCCATGTCCACGTCCGGCGCGGAGAGCACGTTGACCCGCACGTGGCTCCGGCCGCCGTCGTTGGTGCGCGCGGAGGGATTGCTGTCGTCGTCGAGCCGCGTGTGGTTCCCCACGTAATAGGGATCGAACGGGCTCCCGAAGAAGTAGGCGGAATTCGGATCGCCGATGTCGGCGATGCCGTCCGCCTCCATCAGGCGCACGCCGCGCCGCTCGGGATTGGAATTGACGCCGAGATCGGGGTTCGCGTTCGGCCCGCAGAGGAACGTGGTGTTGTCGATCGGCGTGCAGATGACGGTCTGGTCGATGTGCCACATGAGGATCCCTTCGCCGGGGAGGAGGAAGTCGTACTCCCGGTTCCCGAGGGAATCCGCGGGATCCACGCTCGACAGCCCCGGCCCGAGAATCACGTCCGTGGTCGAGTCGCGATCGAGGTAGATCGTGTTGTCGTGGTTGAGGTCGGCCTGGCGATTCTCGATCAGAAGCGCCTCGTCGGAGCCGAGCGGGACTTGGAGCACCCGATTCGAGAGCTGCGACGATCGGAGCGAGGTCGTGAGCGCGTGCCCGGGATCGACCGTCTCGATGCCGTCGGGCCAGAGGGTCGTCTTGCACCAGGGATCGAGGCTCACCGGCAGGATGCCGGACGCCAGCACGATCTCCCCCGTCGACTCCACCTGGACCGCGCTCCCGAGCAGGTACCCGGAGTCCATGTTGCTCCACACGCCGACCGCGGGAAAGAACGTGTTGATGTCGTAGAGATCGGGGAGCCCCTGCGTGTGGCCGAACTCATGCGCCATCGTTCCGTTGAGCGCGCCGAGGTAGCCGTCCTGGTTCTCCGTCTCCGGCATCACGATGCCGCCGCGCAGGAAGAGTCCGCCGCTCACCTCGATCGAATCGTTGAGCCCGATCTGGAACGTGGGGATGTCGCGCTGGCTATCGCCGAGCACGTCCGCCTGGAAGTCGGAGCCCGCGTGAAAGAGGATGACGACGTCGAACTGGCTCCAGGGGATCGTGTCGGAGTTGTCCGCGGCCGTGACCGCGTCCTTGAAGAACCGCTGCGCCTCCTGATACGACGACTGCCCCAGCGTCCAGGGCCCGTACGCGCCGGTGTCGCGAAGCCGGTAGGCCGAGCTGTCGGCGTGCGGGTAGACGTCGTAGGTGATCACGAGATTGCCGAACGACTGATCCCGCCAGTAGCGCGCCATCGCCTCCATGTGCGACATGAAGTAGTTCCGGTCGTGCGGCGGCGGATCGATCACGATTCCGAGGGCCTGGCCGTCGCGCATGTCGAACCGGCCGTCGGGCGTCGAGGTCTGGGGGCCGAGGCTGTCGTTCTGGAAGTCGATCCGGATGCCGACCACCCGGATGGTCTCCGGGATCCCCGAGACGAAGGGGGTCGTCCGCGCGAGCTTCCCCGCCCGCGGCGCGAGGAGCGGCAGGCGTCCCCCGGTGATCCAGGGGGCCGCCTGCCCTGCGGGTCCGAAGTGGTCCGGGAACGCGGAGCGGAGTGCGATCTTTCGCTGGAGGACCGAGGGAGGAAGCGCGGCG
Source organism: Candidatus Eiseniibacteriota bacterium (assembly GCA_036274595.1). GTDB lineage: Bacteria > Eisenbacteria > RBG-16-71-46 > SZUA-252 > SZUA-252 > WS-9. The sequence continues at coordinate 5,955 of DASUFL010000082.1, forward strand.
CGGCCCGGCGCCACGCGTGCGGCCTTGGGACCGCGCGTGATCTTGAGCGACGCGCGCCCGCTCGGGGCCGCCTGGGAAACAGAGGGAGCCAGGCCCATCCAGGCCTGGCTCCCGAGAAGGATGAAGAGGGCTCCTGTCGCGAACCCTCGGCGGGCGGTCACTTGGGCTCTAGAAGTGATACCCGGCGGAGAAGCGGTTCACGCGGTCGAGGAACTCCGACTGCGGGATGTTGGCGAAATCGAGCCGGAAGTTGTGATACTCGAGTCCGAATCCGTACGTGAAATCCTCGACGGTGCCGACCGGGTCGCTGTAGTACCCCAACCGGAGCGCGAGGAGATGATTGAACTCGTACTCGGCGCCCGCCCCCCACTGATCGATCGCGAGCGTGCGCCCCGGGAGGAGGAAGCGGGTGGCGTCGGCCGAGATCGTCACGCGGTGGACGTTGGCGTCGATCGGCGCCCAGGCGAACCCGACGCGGACGTTCCGCCCGAGAGGATCCGACTGATCCTCGTCGATGTAGGCGATGTCGGGGCCGATGTTGTAGAGGCCCGCGCCCAGAGACGCCCTCTGGCTCAGCTTGTAGAGCCAGCCGAAGTCGGCGGCGAACGTCGTGCCGCGGCCCGCGCGGCCGTCCAGGGTCACGTCCTCGGGAGCGAGGTCGACGCGGACGAGCTTCAGCGCGACGCCGAAGCCCATGTTGGGAATGAGGTCGGTACCGTACGCGATCGCAGGGGCGATCTCGTTGCTCGTGAACTCACGGATGTCGTTTCCATCCGCGTCCGTCGCGGTGCTCTTGCCGTAGCTCAGGTAGCCGAAGCTGGCGCCAAGGCCGCCTAAGCCCTCGACCCGCTGCGCGTAGCCGATATAGGAGAAGTTCACGTCATCGGCGAGGTCGGGAACGAGCTTGGTATAGGTGAGCGCCACGTCGTGCCCGCGCACGAAGGCCAGGGCGGCGGAGTTCCACCACACGGAGTTGCCGTCGCCGACGAACGCCACGCCGGTATGGCCCATACCGTCGCTTCGGGCGCCCGGGGCGATCAGGAGGGACTGGGCCCCCGCTTCGGACTGAGCCTGGGCGGACCCGAACGCACCCGCGATGAGGGCGAGGGCGAGACAGGCCGGCAGTAGGATACGACTCATTCGAAAACCTCCTTCGGATGAAAAAAATAGGGACGCAGACGCGCCCCGACGGACATCAAGGATATCGAAGAACCTCTGGAGGGTCAAGCGGTTGGCTCCTTGATCATTCGGTCCGGAGGGCCCGTCCGACGGCCTTGGCGCGGCCGCCCGAGGAGGACTCGGCGGTGACGGAGAATAGGTACACTCCAATGGCCACATTTTCTCCCTCGGAATCGCGCCCGTCCCAAGGGATGTAGTTCTCCCCGGCGCCGCCGTCCCACTCGATCTCCCGGACCCGCCGGCCGGCCACCGTCAGGATCTTGATTCTAAGCTTGGCCGGCTGGTTGAGTCGCGCGTGGAGATAGGTCTCCCGGGGGAACGGATTCGGGTAGTTGAAGACCTGGTCGAGGCGGAGCCCCGTGCCCGACGTCGCCTCGGTCGCCACGTCCACGATCACGTTCGCCACGCCGATGTTCCGGAACGTGTCCGACGCATGGATCTCGAGCCGGTGGGACCCATCCTGGAGTCCCGCCGGAATCGTGAATTCCACCTGCCCGGTGGTGTAGCTCCCCTGGTCGTACGCGAAGCCGGACGTGAGCTCGTAGGGCGTGCCGCGGTCGTCCACGATCACGAAGATCGAGTGCGCGTTGTCGAGCCGGGTGAGATCGATGCCGCTCGAATCGGAGAGCACGAGCGTGATGCGGCTTCCTGGATGGAGGAGCGAGTCGGGCCCTGAGGGATAGACCACCTGGATGGTCGGCGGCGTCGCGTCCACGCGCGGCGACGAGGCGGCCGCGATCCGGAGCGAATCCACGGCGAGCCCCACGCCGCGCCCTCCGGCCTGGGACAGGAGCGCCCGGACCTTCCCGCCACGCCCGACGAGGCGGCCGTCGGTCGGCACCACGAAGGTCACCTCGAAGGAGCCGTGGTCGAGCGGCACGGTGCCGCGGAAGATCGTGGGGCCGGGGATCTGGTAGGTCTGGCGGCTTCCGTCCTTCGGCGCAATCTGCGTCCGAACGAACGGAGGTCCCTGGAGCAGGAGATCGGCGGTGCCCATCGAGACCTGGTCGCGGGTGGAATCGGCCGGCCCCATCACCGCGTGGCCGCGCAGGGTCACGACGTCCCCGCGAAGGACCGAGTCGAGAGGCTGCTTCTCCCACACGCCCGCTCCCCGCGGGAGCGGCGGCCGGAGGGCCGGATCGCCGAGGAAGCCGTACTTGCGAACCGTGTGGTTGCTCGTGCTCGCGAGCTCGTTCTTGGCGCGCGCGAAGGCAAGCCCCGCCGTGCGCAGCGTGTCCACGCGCGGCGCGAGCGGAAAGAGCTCGTCGAGGAAGCTCTCGTTCAGCGGGCCGCTGTTCGAGGGAAAGACGAGCCCGCTCGCCGCGAGCGAGGCGACCGCGCCCCCTCCGGGGAGCGTGAGGAGGAGCTCGCCGAGCCCCTCCCCGCTCGGCTCGTCGAACTTCCCGACCGTGCAGCTGAAGTAGCCGAAGATCGACGGGCGCGTCGCGTTGGTGAGACGCGTCGCGTCGGCCGAGCGGAAGACCTGCTCGTCCGCGAGCACCTGGTCCGAGCCGTGGCCGATGTAGTTCGTGAACCACGCGCCGCGATTGATCTGGGCGATGAACTCCTCGCGTGCGGCGGGCTTCGACTGGTGGGTCGTGTCGGAGAAGGCGAAGTCGTTCAGATAGACCTTCGCCCGCTCGATCGGATAGGGCATGTGGAGCCCGTCCGCGCGCTCCGACTGGCGCACGTGCTCGTTCCCCACCGGATCGCTCTCGTCCCTTTGCACCGCGTCGTCGGCGCAGAGGATCGCGCGGGCGCGCCACATGTCGAAGTCCTGGCTCGCCTCGTACGCGCGGAGCTTGCCGGTGGTCAGGGTTTGCGCCTCGGCGGTCGTGCCGGCCGGGAGCCGCCCGACCGCGAGATCCAGGAGGAGATCCCCCGGCCCGTCGAGGATTCCGTAGAAGTCGTCCGAGCTGTACTGCTGGAGAGTCGTCGCGTCGTAATAGTTGGAATAGGTCGGAACGAGGTCGGGCGTCCCAAAGCCGATGTAGTTCTTCGGGTCGAGCGTCGCGTCGCCGAGGAGGCAGAGGTAGCTCGGCGGCTGCCCGGTCCAGTGCGCGGCCGCGTACTGCATGAGATTCCGGATCGCAACGGGACTCGGCAGCCCCGCCCCGAGCTGCGCGAACACGCGCTCCGTGGTCGCGATGCGCACCCGGGGCGCGGGAATGCCCTCGAGGCCGAGCGAGCGGTAGGCGACGAGCGACTCCGCCGCGGCGAGGAACGCGGGGGGCGCGACGATCAGGTAGTCGGCCCCGTTCGATGGATCGAGGAGGTCCGCGATCGTGTGCGCGCTCGACGTGGGAGCGTAGACCGAGATTCCAGGCGTCGCGGCGCGCGTGGTCGAGACGAGCGAGTAGCGGGGCCGGTATCCGGCGCCGGCGCTGTCCTCCACGGTCCATGCGAACGGCGCCGCGCCGCCCGAGACGAATCCCCCCACGAGCCGGACCGGGCTCTCGGGGTCGGTCCGGTCGAGGAGCCAGACTGCGGACGTGTCGGCGATGCCGCTGATCTGGTAGCGAACCGGGGCGTTCGGCAGCGAATCGGGAGCGGCGAACTGGAGCGTGTCGTTGACCGCCAGGAGCTGCCGCGGATAGCCGATCTCGAACCATGCGAGATAGGAGCGATCCGAGCGCTGCGGGAAGGGGCCCGGATCGGTGAGCGCGGGCACCTCGACATCGAGCGTGTCCCGCCCCTGGGTGTGGAGCCCGGTCGCCGTGAGATCCTGGTGGAGCGACAGATCCCATCCCGCCGTGTCCACGAGCGCGCGATTCCAGTAGATCCGCGCGACGTGATCGGGGATGCCGGCGCCGAGCGAGCTCCCGACGCCCCACACCCGGACCAGCACGTCCGCGGGTCCCCCAGGCTGGGCGCCCGGCATCGTGAGATCGAAGCGAACGCGCGAGCCCTGGAAGAGGATCCGGTTGAACCACCGCTCCCAGCGCACTCCCGTTTCGAAGAGGTCGGCGTTGTAGAGCCGGTTCTCCTCGTAGTGCACGCGGTGCGGCACGGCCAGGTAGGTGGGCGCGGCCGCCGCGTCGAGCGCGGCGCTCCGCGTCGCCATGCGGCGCGGCGGCGTGGCGACCGGCCCCGGCCCCCAGGTCATCCAGAGGGTTTCGACGTCCGTGTGCTGGGTTTCCTGATAGGCGGAGCCTCCGCCGAGCGCCAGGTCGTATCCGAATCCGGTCGATCCGGTCGCGTAGACGTAGATCCGATCCGCGGGATCGAGCGATCCGTCTCCCGCGCCCGTCACTTCGATCGCGCACTCGCGGAGCGAATCCGGCCCCTGATCGACGTTCGCGTTCTCCGGGATGTCTCCCGGGGTCGAGCGGAAGATCCGGATCGTGGCCGGGTCGATCGCACCGACGCCGACACCGGCGGCGGCCAGATCGGATGCCGCCACGCGGTAGAGGCCCGGGCGGAGCACGTTGAGCCGCACCCAGGTGCGCGTCGGATCGGGGGTGACGCGGAGCGGTCCGATCGCGGCCGCACGGCCTGCGAGCGACCGCGCTCCGCGCGCCGGACCGGAGGGCGTGAGCGCGGTCCGCGGAGCCCGTGAGGGATAGTAGGGGCCGACCGCGCCGGACGGCGCCGTGGAGGCGCGCGGCGAGGCGGGACTCGCGAGCGGCTCCACGGGACCATCCCAGCTGACCTCGATCGCCACCTCGTCCACGAAGCTCGCGCTCCCGGACGACGCATCCCAGGACACGGGACGGATGGTGACCGCGAGGAGACGCTCGCCCCCAGCGGCCATGGCTCGCGTCGTCGCCAGTCCCTCCACGCTCGGGGCGCGCCATGACCCTTGCGCCTGGAGCGCTGCCTCGAGGTCGGCCGCGGTGACGCGCTCGCGCAGCGAGGCGTCGGTGAGCAGGTACGGGAAGGGCGTCGGGCGAAGCGTGCCGAGCGATCGCGCCGGCGACGGAGCCACGGACGCGCGCACGCGCGCGTCCCACGGAACGCGAAGGAAGAGGGTGCGCGCGGGAAGAGGAGGAGCGCCGGGTGCGGCGCGCTCGGGGACGGCACCCGGGACGTCGATCTCCACGAGCGGCGTGCCCAGGAACTCGCCCCGGACGACCGAAGGCTCTCCCAGCGCGACGCGGACCTTGTAGCCGGCCGGCTGCACGGAGGAGACGACGGGAGCGGGAGCGGAGGCCGCGAAGGATCCACGCGCCACAAGCGGGAGCGCCGTCCCCAGTGCGAGGACGGCGGCGACGGCATGCGTCCGACGGATCAACGCCACTAGATCCGCTCGGCTTCCTCGATCAGGAAATTGGGGACGCCGTCGACGATCGAAAACCGGAGACGGCAGTGGTGGCACGTGAACGTCCCCGCGCCGCGGTCGTACTCGAGGTCCTGCCGGCACTGCGGACACACGAGGATCGCGAGGAGCTGATCGCTGATGGGCGCGCCCGCGCCTTCGGCGGCGGCGGCGGCGGGGCGGGTTGGCTCTCGGTCCTTCTCGGGCATGGGCTTAGCTCCTCGTCAGCCTTCCTGCGTGGCTCCGGTGGCGGCGGTTTCCTCCAGGTACACCCCCATCTTCAAATACTTCTCCAGCCTTCGGTCCAGGAGCTCCTGCTTCGGAAGGCCGATCAGCGCCTTGAGGTGGCGGACGACGGTCTCCTTGACCCGGCGGGCAGTCTCTTCCGGATCTCGATGGGCGCCCCCGAGGGGCTCGGGGATGACCTCGTCCACGACCTTGAGCTCGAGCAGGTCCTGCGCGGTGAGCCTCAAGTTCTCGGCTGCCTGTTCCGCCTTGCTCGCGTCCTTCCAGAGGATGGCCGCGCAGCCTTCGGGCGTGATCACCGAGTAGATCGAGTTCTCGAGCATCATCACCACGTCGGCGACCGCGAGCGCGAGCGCGCCTCCCGATCCACCTTCGCCGATCACGACGGTCACGATCGGCACGGGAAGATGCGCCATCTCGAGAATGTTCCGCGCGAGCGCCTCCGACTGTCCCCGCTCCTCGGCGCCGAGACCAGGGTAGGCGCCCGGCGTGTCGACGAAGGTCACGATCGGAAATCCGAAGTTCGCGGCCGTGCGCATCAAGCGGAGCGCCTTCCGGTAGCCCTCGGGATTCGCCATGCCGAAATTGCGGTGGATGTTCTCCTTGGTGTCGCGCCCTTTCTGGTGTCCCAGGAAGAGGACCGGCAGCTCGTCGAGCATGCCGAACCCGCCCACGATCGCGGGATCATCGGCGAAGCGCCGGTCGCCGTGGAGCTCCATGAACTGCGGCGCCACGACTTTCAAGTAGTCGAGCGTGTAGGGGCGACGCGGGTGGCGCGCGAGCTTCACGCGCTGCCAGCGTGTGAGCTTGGAGAAGATGTCCTTCCGGAGCCGGTCGGCCCTCTTCTCGAGGCGGTCGAGCTCCTCCGCGGTCTCGCGCTCGTCGCCGCCGGCGCGGCTCTTCAGCTCCTCGATCTTCCGCTCGAGCTCGATGATCGGCTTTTCGAAATCGAGCCAGGTTCCGTTCATGCGGCTCCGCTCATCGGGGTGACGGCGACCTCCTCCGCGCGCTCCACGACGCGCACGGCCTCGGCGCCAAGGCGCTCCCGAAGAGCGCCCAGGAGCTCCTCGCTCGGCGAGACCAGGAGGCGCTTGGCCCGGATCTGTGTCGGGCCGGGGTCGGTCTCGCCACGAACGGTGAAGTATACGGGGCTGATGCCGGGATGGCGAACGAGCAGGGAGCGGATCTCCTCGAGGGAGACCTTCTCCCCTCCGCGCGCCAGGTCGATGTGGACGGCGGCGCCGGACGGGGGCGGGCCCAGAGGCTTGACCGCGGTGAGCACCATCTTCGGCTCCGCGTCCTCCCTCAAGTTGACCCGGCCGCGGACTTCGAGCACCGCGCCCGGCTCGAGATCGGCGCGATGCTTCTCGAAGAGATCGGCGAACACCGTGGTCTCGACGGTCCCCTTGAGATCCTCGAGCGTGACGAAGGCCATCGGACGGCCGTTCCGGTCGGTGTGCGCCTTGCGCGCCTGGACCAGACAGACGAGCGAGACCTCGGCCAGGTCGCGCGCCTCGCGCAGGCGCGAGATCTCGGTCGTGGCGCGCGCCTCGATGTAGGGCCGGTAGGGCGTCAGCGGATGGTCGGAGAAGTAGAACCCGAGCACCTCCCGCTCGCGGCGGAGACGCTCGTCGAGGGACCAGGGATCGACCTTGGGCAGCGGCGGGTCGGGCGCGACGATCTCGTGCTCGGCCCCGAAGAGACTCTCCTGGTTCGCGTTCACGGCTCGCGCGCGCTCCTGAGCCTGCGCGAGGAGATCGCCGACCGCGGCCAGGAGCTGCGCGCGATCCCCCTCGAGCGAATCGCAGGCGCCGGCCTGGACCAGCGAGTCGAGCACGCGGCGGTTGATGGCCGCGAGATCGACGCGCCGGATGAAATCCGCGAGCGTTCGGAAGCGCCCGCCTTCCTGGCGCGCGCGCACGATCGCTTCGACCGATCCCTGCCCCACGTTCTTCACCGCGGCGAGCCCGTACCGGATCGCCGGACCCTCCAGCGTGAAGGACGCGACGCTCGCGTTGACGTCGGGCGGGAGGACCGCGATGCCGAGCCGCCGCGCCTCCTCCACCAAGGTCACGATGCGGTCCGTGTCCCCGGCCTCGCTCGTGAGCGACGCCGCGAGGTAGGCCGCGGCGTGGTGCGCCTTGAGCCATGCGGATTGATACGAGAGCATCGCGTAGGCGGCGCTGTGGGAGCGGACGAAGCCGTAGCCCGCGAACTTGTCCATGAGATCGAAGATCTCTTCGGCCTTCCTTCCCGGGACGTTGTTCTTCGCGCAGCCTTCCATGAAGGCGGTCTTCTGGCGCGCCATCTCCTCCGGCTTCTTCTTTCCCATCGCGCGGCGGAGGAGATCCGCCTGGGCGAGGCTGAAGCCCGCGAGGCGGTTCGCGATCTGCATCACCTGGTCCTGATACACGATGACGCCGTAGGTCTTCTTGAGGAGCGTCTCGAGCTGCGGATGCATGTACGTCACCTTCTGCTTGCCATGCTTCCGCTTCGCGAAGTCGTCGAGCATGCCGCTCTGGATGGGCCCGGGGCGGAAGAGCGCGTTGATCGCGATGATGTCCTCGAACGTGTCGGGGAGCACCTTCCGGAGGAGATCGCGCATTCCGCCCGACTCGAGCTGGAAGATGCCGATCGTCTGCGCCTTCTGTAGAAGCGCATACGTATCGGGGTCGTCGAGCGGCAGGGAGCCGAGATCGATGGAGTCTCCGGTCGCCTCGCGCGCGAGCTCGACCGCCTGCTCGAGGACGGTCAGCGTGCGGAGACCGAGGAAGTCCATCTTGAGGAGTCCCACCCGCTCGAGCGACTTCATGTCGAACTGGGTCGTGAAGTCGCCCTTCGGCGAACGGTACATGGGCACGTGCTCGGTCAGATTCCCCGGAGCGATCAGGATGCCCGCCGCGTGCGTGGAGGCGTGCCGCGCGAGCCCCTCGAGCGCCATGGAGCAGCGGAGGAGCCGCGCGTGGCGCTCGTCCTCACGGAGCGCCTTCAGCTCCGGCACCGTCTCGAGCGCGCGCTGGAGCGTCATCCCCAGATCCGCCGGGATCATCTTCGCGACCTTGTCTCCTTCCGCGAAGGTCATCCCGAGCGCGCGCGCCACGTCGCGCACCACCGCGCGCGCCGCCATGGTTCCGAAGGTGATGATCTGGCTCACGCTGTCGCGGCCGTACTTCCCGATCACGTAGTCGATGACCTTGCCGCGGTCCTCGTACGCGAAGTCGATGTCGATATCCGGCATGCTCACGCGCTCCGGATTCAGGAAGCGCTCGAAGAGGAGGTCGAACTTGATCGGATCGATGTCGGTGATGCCGAGGGTGTAGGAGACGAGGCTCCCCGCCGCCGAGCCGCGCCCGGGGCCGACGCCCACGCCGTTCTCGCGCGCGTAGTGAATGAAGTCGCGCACGATCAGGAAGTAGCGCGCGTAGCCCACCTGGCAGATGGTGTCGAGCTCGTACTCGAGGCGCTTCTCGATCTCCTCGGTGATCGTCCCCGGGTACCGCTGTTCGAGGCCCTCGCGCGCCAGGCGGCGCAGGTACAGCTCCTCGCTCTCGAACTCGGGCGGGATCGGGAAGGACGGAAGCTGCACGCGTTCGGTGTCGAGGGTCAGCTCGCACCGCTCCGCCACGACGAGCGTGTTGGCAAGCGCCTCCGGCGTCTCCCCGAAGATCGCCTCCATCTCCTCGGCGGTCTTCACGTAGAGCTGGTCGGTGGTGAATCGGAAGCGGTCCTGGTCCAGCATCGTCTTCCCGGTCTGGATGCAGAGGAGCACTTCGTGCGCCTCGGAGTCCTCGCGGGCGAGGTAGTGGCAGTCGTTCGTCGCCACGACCGGGATGCCCATCGAGCGGGACAGCTCGATCAGCCCGCGCGCCGCCTTCTTCTCGTCCTCGAGCCCATGGTCCTGGATCTCGAAGAAGTAGAACTCGGGCCCGAAGAGGTCGCGATACCAGCCGGCCGCCTTTCGCGCCCCCTCCATGTCGTCGGCGACCACGAGCTGCGGCACCTCGCCCCGAAGGCAGGCGCTGAGGCAGAGGAGCCCGCCCGCGTGCTCGGCCAGGAGCTCCTTGTCGATGCGCGGCTTGTAGTGGAAGCCCTCGAGGTACCCGGCGGAGGAGAGCTTGGTCAGGTTCCGATAGCCCTCGCGGTTTCGCGCGAGGAGGATCAGATGATCGTAGGCGCCGCGCCCGTCGGCCGTGCGCATCTTGTCGGCGCGCGACCCGTGGGCGACGTAGACCTCGCATCCGATGATCGGCTTGACCCCGGCCGCGTGGGCGGCGTCGTAGAACTCGACCGCGCCGAAGAGATTTCCATGATCGGTGAGCGCGAGCGCGGGCATCTTCATCGCGGCGGCGCGCGCGATCAGACGGTCCAGGCGGCACGCGCCGTCCAGGAGCGAGTAGTCGCTGTGGTTATGAAGGTGGACGAAGGGTTGGCTCATCGGAGGCTCACGCGGCCCCATCGACGCAGACTGAGGTCAGCCGGAAGCGGGGCACGACCGCAGTCTACACGAGGGGCTTCCCCACCCCTACGAATTTCCGTTCGCGCGGAGCCGCGCGGTGTGTGTAGGATGCGCTCGTGACCTCCGTCTCTTCCGCCGGGCCGGACCTCGTCCAAGCCCGCGCGCGTCTGCGCGCGATCCTCCTCGAGCGATCGATCCGCTTCGGCGACTTCACGCTCTCCTCCGGAGTGAAGAGCCGCTACTACGCCGACGTCCGGCGCACGAGCCTCCACCCCGAGGGCGCGCTCCTCATCGCGCAGCTCCTCGATCCGATTCTCCAAGAGCACGGCGTCGCGTCGATCGGAGGGCTCACCCTGGGCGCGGATCCCATCGTGGGCGCGACCATCGCATGGACGCAGCTCCAGGGACGGGGCCTCGTCGGATTCCTCGTGCGCAAGGAGCAGAAGGCGCACGGCATGGGGAATCGCATCGAGGGACCGTTCGATCCCGCGCTCCCGGTCGCGATCGTGGACGACGTGATCACGAAGGGAGGGTCGGCCCTGACCGCCTATCTCGCGGCGAAGGAGGCCGGAGCGGACGTGCGCGTGGTCGCCTGCGTCGTGGATCGAAACGAAGGAGGGGGCGAGGAGTTCGCGAAGCTCGGCGTTCCCTTCCGGCCGCTCTTTCGAATCGACGAGTTCCTCTAGCCTCGACGCGCGCGCCCGCGCGCCCATCGCGCAGCCTAGAGTCCCTGGCCTCCCTCATCGTCGGGAGGCGGCGGCTCCTCCGCCGGAGGCTGCTCGGGCTCTTGCTTCTGCTCCTCCGAGCCTGGCGTGCCCGTGGAATCGGACATGAAGCCCCCCAGGCTGTCGGGCCACACGACCGGATGGAAGACCGGGCAGACCTGACGCGGCTCCGTCTTCCGGATGAAGGCGGCCTGCATCACGTGAGGGCAGCCGGGGCCGGCCCGGTAGCCGGTGTCGCCGTCGATCCAGACATCCACCACGTCGGGGGGCGGCTCGAAGTCGCGAAGCGGACGATCGCGGTGCGCCACGTCCATGAAGCGCGCCCAGATGGGGACGGCCGCCTGGGTCCCGGTCAAACCGAGCCTTCGGTTCTTGTCGCATCCCACCCACACGCCGGTCGCGAGGTCGGGCGTGAAGCCCACGAACCACGCGTCGTTCTCGTCATCGGTGGTCCCGGTCTTCCCCGCCGCCGGCCGCACGAATCCGTACTCGCTCCGGATGCCCGCGGCGGTGCCGTAGATCACCGGGCCCTCGAGCAGGATGGTCGCCATGTACGCCGTTTCGGGGCGGAGCACCCGGCGGCTCTCGCGCTTCGGCGACCAGCGCACCGATCCGCTCCGGTCGAGCACCGCCTTCACCGGCGTCGGCTGCACCAGCACGCCGCCGTTCGCGATCGTGGCGTACGCCGTCGTCAGCTCGAGCACCGAGAGCTCGCTCGTGCCGAGCGCGAGCGACGCGACGGCGCGGAGCCGGCTCTGGATGCCGAGGGAGCGCGCCACGTCCACGACCCGGTTCATGCCGACCATCTGCGCGAGGTGGACGGTCGCCACGTTGAGCGAGCGGGCGATCGCCCGGGCCGCGGTGACCCGGCCGGCATAGGAGTTCTCGAAGTTGCGCGGGGCCCACGGCCCGAGATCCGTCCGGAAGGTGTCGGGCGCGTCCTCGAGGACCGTGGCCGCGGTGAGCGGCGGACGCCGCCCCGCGAAGTAGGAGTCGAGCGCGGCGATGTAGACGAACGGCTTGAACGCGGAGCCTGGCTGGCGCTTCGAGTCGACCGCGCGGTTGAACGGGCTCTCGACGTAGCTCCGCCCTCCGATCATGGCGCGGATGTTCCCCGTCGAGGGCTCGATCGCGAGGAGCGCACCCTGCGCCGGATCGCGCTCCGCGCCGCCGGACGGCGACCGCCAGTCCGCCTCCTTGACGCCGCTGCGAAGGATCTTCTCCCCCTCTTCCTGCAGACCCGAGTCGAGCGTCGTGAAGATGCTGAAACCGCGCCCGGAGAGCTCGCTCTCGGGGATGTCCTTGGAGAGCGTCTCCTGCACGTAGTCGACGAAGTAGGGCGCGAGCGTGGCCGGAGGCGGGTTCGCGGCAAAGCGCATCTGCGTGCGGCGGTACTTCCGCGCGTCCTGCTTCGTGATGTAGCCGGCCTCGGCCATGTCCTGGAGCACTTCGTTCCGCCGGACGATGGCGGCCTCGGGGTCACGGTAGGGCGAGAACCGGTTCGGCGCGGGGATGATCCCCACGATGAGCGCCGCCTCGGGCACGGTCAGCTCCTGCGCGTGCTTGTTGAAGTAGTAGAGCGACGCCTCCTCGACACCGCACACGCTCCACGACCCGCGCTGTCCGAGGTAGATCTGGTTGAGATAGAACTCGAGGATCTGGTCCTTCGAGTAGCGAAGCTCGACCAGGATCGCGAGGAGCGCCTCGTGGGACTTCCTCCAGAGGCTCCGCTCGTGGGACAGGAAGAAGTTCTTCACGAGCTGCTGGGTGATCGTGCTCCCGCCTTCGACCACCGTGTGGGCACGCACGTTCCGCATGGTCGCGCGCCCCATGCCGAGGAGGTCGAGCCCCCAGTGATGGTAGAAGCGCCGGTCCTCGCTCGCGATGGTTGCGAGGACGAGATGCCGCGGCAGCCGGTCGAGCGGCACGTAGCTCCGCCGCTCGCGCGCGGGGTCGGCGAACTCGCCGAGGAGCTCCGGCTCGATGCGAAGGAGCCCTCGTCCTTCCGCGTTTCCGCCGAAGCCGTTGCCGAGCGACTCGACCCGTCCGTTCTGGAGGCGCACGGTCACGGGCGACCCGCGCTCCACCCGGTCGGGATAGGTGAACGCCCGGAGATAGACTTCGTAGATCGGCCCGTTCACGCGATACCGGCCGGGATCCGCCGGGCGCTTCGTGACCCGCTGATAGTGCGCGCGATCGAGGAGACGCTGGAGCGTGGACGACGAGAGCGCGTCGCCGACCCGGTAGTCCTTCCAGTCGGCGTACACCCGCGTCGGGAATTTCCATCCCTGCCCCACGTAGCGCGACGATCCGATCGAGGAGAGCCGGAACCAGTCGTACCCGAGGAAGCAGAACGCGACCGCCGCGAGGAAGATGAGCCAGCGAAGCGTGCCGGGCGGAGCCCACGACGGACGCCAGGGCGACCAGGAGGGAGGCCAGGAGGGACGCCAATCCCACCAACGCTTTCCGCTCCCGGTCTTGGGCTTGCCGGAAGGGGGCTTGGCGGGGGTGGTCTGTCGTGCGGGGCGCGGTTTGGGCGAACGCCGCGGCTCGCTGGGTTCGGTCCGATCCATGGAGTTGAAGGACGAGCCTAGGGGTCCGTGAGGGAGGCGTCAATCGGCCGCCCCCGATGGCGAGGGCGGCACAGGGCTACTGAGAGTCGCTCAGAACGTCTTCCAGATGCCGCATCCGGGCGACCGATCGCGCGTCGACGCCGCCGGCGGGGGCGTGGAGCACGTACTCGCGATAGGCGGTCAAGGCTTCCTTCCGATCGGCATCCTTCCCGGTGATCTCCTGGATCGCCCAGAGGCAGTCGGCGTACTCGCGCTTCGACCGCGCGCGATCGGTGCCGAGCGCGGTCCGGAGGTAGGACTTCCAGGACGTCTTGATCTTCCGGAGCGCTTCGATGTCCCGCTCTTCGTGCGCCTTCACGGTCGCGAGATGGAGCCGCCCCACCGGGCCGCTCGTGTCGGCCTCGTCCGGAGGGGTCGCCGGGCGCTCCTCCTCGGGTGGCGGCTCGACGATCACGGAGGGCTTCCTCGTGGTGGCAGGCGGCTTCTTCGTAGTCGCGGTCGGCGCCGGCGTGAAATCGTTCTGGGACCAGGTCCCCTTCGTGTCGGCGGGACCATCCACGACCGGCTCGAATCCCTCCTCGCGCGTCGGCGGGCCGCCCCGTGGAGGAACGGTGCTCGGGGGCGCCGTCGTCTCCGTCGTGTGCGCGTCATGGGGCGTCTGCGTCTTGGAAGAGGGTGCCATCGACTTGGCGCTCGGCCCCGTGGCGGCGCCCGCCATGCCGGGCTGGGTCTTCGTCGGCTTGGCGGCGGACGTGGTCGCTTTGGGCGCGGCCGTCGCGGCAGGCTGCGCGGTGGCGGCCGAGGGCGGGGGCGGCGCCGGGAGGGGCGTCTGCGCCGCGCCGATCGCGATCGAATCCTTCGCCGCCGTGCTCCCCACCGAGGCTGAGTCCGCGGCTTCCGGCCGCGGAGGAGGAGCGAGCGCCTGCGGGTCACTCGCCGTCTCTCGATGCGCCATGGCCATCCAGACGGACACCGCGAGAAGCGCCACGCCCGCGAGCGCGCCGGCGCTCCAGAGCACCATGCGGAAGACCGCGCGCGAGCCCTCGCGCTGGCTCGAGCGGTTGAGCGCCTCCTCGGCGAAATTGACGCTCTCTTCCGGAGGGCTCGACGTGCGCGGCGGATCGACCGGCTCGAAATCCCAGGCCCTCTTCGAGGGCAAGGGGGGAATGAGCGACGGCCGCTCCTCCAGCGAAAGCGTCTCCGGGTTCGCGGGCGTCGCCGGCAGAGCCTTGGACTCGAGCGCGAGATCCGCAAAGGAGACTTCGGAATCCGGCGTCGTGGACAGCGTTGGCGTGATGGGCTCGAGCACGAGACCTGGCTCGACGGCCTGGGGAACGAGCGTTGGGGGCTCCGGCGGCGAGTCCGGCTCCGCCAATCCGCCTATCGGGCCCACCGGCGGCATGGGCGGCGGAGAACCGGTGGAAGGCGCCCCATCCCCCGATGTGCCGTGGATCGCCTGCAGCAGGTGATGCTCCAGACGGCAGCCCTCGCAACTCGCGAGATGGGCCTCGGTTTCGGTCTTTTCTTCAGGCGTCAGGAGGCCCGAGACGAGCCCGCCCAGCCTGGATTTGACGGTCGCGCAGTCCACGAAGCGTGGAACCCCCACGTCCAAGGTCCTCGGCCCAAAGGGCCGCGACACGGCATATGAATCCGCACCGAGTTATCGGTATAAGGAGCGGGGACCTTGAGGGATTGGCGGGCCCCGTTCAGGGCCCGGCCGGGGGCGTCAATCGGGGAGGATGGCTCCCTCGACGGGGCAGGCTTCCAGGCAAGCGTTACAGCTGACGCAGTCCTCGGCGACGATCAGGTACCAGCCCGTCCCCTTGGTGTTCTCACCGTCGCCCTTCTTGATGCAGTCGACGGGACAGACGTCCACGCAGGAGCTCTCCCCCTCGCAGATGTCCTTCACGATTTCGTAAGCCATTCTTCCTCCGAGCCTCCTGGCTCCGTTCGAGGGCCCCGGCCGCTAGTGGACCTGGAGCATGCGGTCGAGCGCGACGTGCGCCCACCGCTTCGTCGCTTCCGGCACGCGGATCACGTTCACGGGGCGCCCCTCGACGATGCTGTCGAGCGCCCAAGCCAGGTTTTGCGGCGAGATGCGGTACATCGTAGCGCAGAGACAGAATTCCTTCGAGAGGATCACGATCCTCTTGTCCGGCATGGAATGCGCGAGCCGCTGCACGAGGTGATACTCGGTTCCGACCGCCCAGTGGGATCCGGCCGGCGCCTCGCGCAGCGTGCGGATGATGGTCTCGGTCGAGCCGACGGCGTCCGCCACCGCGACGACCTCGTGCGGCACCTCCGGGTGGACCAGGATCTTCACATCCCGGTCCTCCGCGCGGCGGTCGAGCACGTGCTGCACGTGGAACTTGGTGTGCACCGAGCAGCATCCCTTCCACACGATGACCTTGGCCCGGCGCAGCTCGTCCTCGGTGGATCCCCCGAGGGGACGCTTGGGATCCCACACGACGATCCGCTCCGGCGCGATGCCCATCGCGATGGCCGTGTTCCGTCCCAGGTGCTCGTCCGGGAAGAAGAAGATCTGGTCCCGCTGCGCGAAGGCCCACTCGAAGATCGCCCGGCAGTTGGACGACGTGCAGACCGCCCCTCCCCGCTCGCCGCAGTACGCTTTGATCTCGGCGGTCGAGTTCATGTAGGTCACGGGCATGACCGACGAGAGGCCGAGCCGCTCGAGGGCTGAGCCCGCCTCGATCACGTCGTCGGTCGGCGCCATGTCGGCCATCGAGCAGCCGGCGTTGAGATCGGGCAGGACGACGGTCTGGTGAGGCTGGCGCAGGATGTCCGCGCTCTCCGCCATGAAGTGGACGCCGCAGAAGACGATCCACTTCGCGTCCGTGCGCTCCGCGCCGAGCCGGGCCAGCTTGTACGAGTCGCCGGTGATGTCGGCGTGCTGGATGACGTCGTCCCTCTGGTAGTGGTGCCCCAGGACCACGAGCGAGCTCCCCAGGCGCGCCTTGGCCTCGCGGATGCGCGACGCCAGGGTGGCGTCGTCCATCTCGAGGTAGGGCTCGGGGACCGTGAGGACGCGGGGACTCATAGCTGTCATTTTTGATGCGGGATGGGGCCCGGTCAAGCGAAAGAACCTTGGCCCTGAATGCGAATCGTCCGCGCATCTGTTGCGTCTAAACAGAGTTGGAGCCGCGCCGGGGATGCAGCGGTCTTGACCGTCCCGCTCTGAAATGGGACCATGGGCCTCTCCGGCGTGGGCCGGCGCATCGAACCCTCGACACCGGGACGAGCTTTGTCAGCCATCGACAACCGATTCACGATTCACGTCGCGACCGTCAACGGTTCGGGAAGCCAGACGGCCAACACGACCCTTCTCCGCGCGCTCTTCCAGATGGGGATTCCCGTCTCGGGGAAGAACCTCTTCCCCTCCAACATCGCGGGACTCCCCACCTGGTTCACCATTCGGGCGAACGATCAGGGGTACGTCGCGCGCATCAAGCGCGCCGACCTGCTCGTCGCATTGAACCCCGAGACGTCGGTGGCCGACATCGCCGCGATGGAGCCGGGGAGCGTGCTCGTCGTGGCCGACGGGCTCCCGATGCCGGCTACGCCTCCCGATCGCACGCTCTACAAGGTCCCGTTCACGAAGCTGGTCGAGCCCCTCGTCGCCGACGCGAAGCTCAGGAAGCTCGTCGTGAACATGATCTACGTCGGCGTCGTGAGCTGGCTCCTGGGCATCGACCCCAGCGAGGTCGACCGCGCGCTCGTCGCGCAGCTCGGGAGGAAGCCCAAGGCGCTCGAGATGAACCGCGCCGCGGTCCAGGTCGGGATCAAGTACGCCGGGGAGCACATGAAGCGGACGCCCTTCCAGGCGCGCCGCGCGGACAGGACGGCGGGCAAGATCCTGATCGACGGCAACCAGGCTGCCGCGCTCGGCGCGCTGTTCGGCGGCGTGACCTTCCTCTCATGGTATCCCATCACGCCGTCGTCGAGCCTGGCGGAGCAGCTCGAGGGCTTTCTCGCGCGCTACCGGAAAGATCCCAAGAGCGGCAAGGCGACCTACGCCGTCATCCAGGCCGAGGACGAGATCTCCGCGATCGGCATGGTTCTCGGCGCGTCGTGGGCCGGCGCTCGCGCCATGACCACGACCTCGGGACCCGGGCTTTCCCTCATGACCGAGTTCGCCGGCTACGCCTACTATGCCGAGATTCCCGCGGTGGTCTGGGACATCCAGCGGATCGGCCCCAGCACGGGACTGCCGACCCGGACGTCGCAGGCGGACCTCCTCTCGGTCGCGTTCCTGTCGCACGGGGACACGAAGCACGTCATTCTCTTCCCCGCGACCGTGCAGGACTGCTACGAGTACGGCATGCGCGCGTTCGATCTCGCCGAGCGGCTCCAGACGCCCGTGTTCGTTCTCTCCGATCTCGACATCGGGATGAACACCTGGATGTCCCAGCCTTTCCGGTACCCCGAGAATCCGTGGGATCGCGGGAAGGTTCTGTCCGCCTCGGACCTCGAGCGCGTGAAGAAGTTCGAGCGCTACCGGGACGTCGACGGGGACGCGATTCCGTACCGCACGCTTCCCGGCACCAACCATCCGCTGGCCGCCTACTTCACGCGCGGCTCGGGGCACGACGAAGCGGCCCGCTACACGGAGAGCTCGGAAGCCTATCCGCGCGTCATGGACCGCCTCGCCCGGAAGTTCGAGACCGCGAAAACGCTCGTGCCGGCGCCGTTCATCGAGAAGGCGCAGGGGGCCGAGGTGGGCCTCATCGCCTTCGGCTCGACGCACCACGCGATGGACGAGACGCGGGACAGGCTGCGCACCGAAGGCACGCCGACGTCCTACCTGCTCCTCCGGGCCTATCCGTTCCCGGAGGAGGTCGAGCGCTTCGTGCGGGGACACAAGCGAGTCTACGTCGTGGAACAGAACCGGGACGCGCAGATGGCGGCCCTCCTCCGGATGGAGTACCCGGAGCTGGCGCCGCGCATTCGCTCGGTGCTCCACTATGACGGCCTTCCGATCGACGCGGAGAGCATCCTGAAGGGCGTCCGCGCGGCCGAGCGGCCGTCGGAGGTGACGACCCGATGAGCACCCCGCCGCAGTCGAACGTCAACCGGATCGGCCTCACCGCGGCCGACTACAAGGGCTCGAAGTCGACTCTATGTCCGGGCTGCGGGCACGACGCGATCACCGGCAGCATCATCCAGGCGGCCTACGAGCTGGGGCTCGAGCAGCACAAGGTGGCCAAGATGTCGGGCATCGGCTGCTCCAGCAAGACGCCGGCCTACTTCCTCGGGCGCTCGCACTCGTTCAATGCGGTGCACGGCCGCATGCCGTCGGTGGCGACCGGCGCGCACTTAGCGAACCGCGAGCTGATCATGATGGGGGTCTCGGGCGACGGCGACAGCGCGTCCATCGGGCTCGGCCAGTTCTGCCACCTCGTGCGGCGGAACGTGCCGATCGTCTACATCATCGAGAACAACGGCGTGTACGGGCTCACCAAGGGGCAGTTCTCGGCCACCGCGGACGTCGGGACGCGTGCGAAGTCGGGCCAGGTGAACGAGATGATGCCGATCGATCTCTGCGAAATGGCGATCCAGCTCGGCTGCGGCTTCGTGGCCCGCTCGTTCTCCGGGGATCCGAAGCAGCTCCGGCCGCTATTGAAAGCCGCCTTCTCGCACCGCGGCACCTCGGTGCTCGACGTGATCAGCCCCTGCGTGACGTTCAACAATCACGAGGGCTCGACCAAGAGCTACACGAGCGCGAAGGAGCACGACGCGCCGCTCCACGAAGTGACGTTCATCCCTCACTTCGAGAGCATCGAGATCGACTACGCGCCGGGCGAGAGCCGCGAGGTCACGCTTCACGACGGATCGAAGATCGTGCTCCGGAAGCTCGAGGAGGACTACGACCCGACCGACCGCATGCGGGCCATCGATACGATCGAGCGGGGACGCGTCGACAACCGGCTCGCGACGGGACTCCTCTACCAGTCGAAGGGGAACGCCTCGATCGACGAGGATCTGGGGCTGGTGGACGAGCCGCTCGCGTCCTTGCCGCTCGAGCGCGTGCGCCCGCCGCGCGAGGTCCTGGACAAGATCATGGCGAGCCTGATGACCGGCGGCGCCTAGCCTCGTTCGATCCGGCCCGGGCGCGGGCTTGGGCCCGGGTCGCGCCACGCCGTCGATGCGTTCCTACTCGTCTCCCCCGTCGTCCTCGCCCCGCGTGTTCCGGTAGTAGACCTTGAACTTCTTCCGGAGCCGGTTCTGCCGCGTGCGCTCGCGCCACGCGCGGATGGGATTCCGCCAGCGGAACGACACGCCCCGCCCCGCGCCCCGTCCGAAGCGCCTCAGGTAGAGCCAGCCGAAGAGGAGCCCGCCCAGGTGCGCCACGTTCGCGACGCCGCCGCCGGTGGAGGTGAGGGTGGCCCAGAACGCGAGCGCTCCGAGGATGAGCACGAAGTACTTGGCCTTGATCGGGATGACGAAGTAGAGGAGCAGCGTCCGGTCCGGGAAGAGGATGCCGTACGCGGCCAGGATCCCGTAGATCGCGCCCGAAGCGCCGATGATCGGGATCGTGGAGTTGGGCGTGACGAGGATCGAGCAGAGCGCCGCGCCGATCCCCGTGATGAAGTAGAACCGCACGAAGCGCTGCGTCCCCCAGAGCCCCTCCAGCTCGCTGCCGAACATCCAGAGCCCGAGCATGTTGAAGAGGATGTGGAAGAAGCCTCCGTGCAGGAAGAGATACGTGCCCACCTGCCAGAGGAAGAGATGGTGGACCACCTCGTACGGGACGAGGCCAAAGAGGCGCTCGAGGCGCACCTGCGCCAGGAAGCCCGCCGCGAGCTGGAAGACGAAGACCCCCACCGTGACGAACACGAGCGTCCGGACGCCCGGGGCGAGCGGGCCGCCAAAGACGATGGGGCGCGGCTCGCGCCAGCTCATGCGCGCTTCTCCGGCGCCGCCCGGAGCTTGGGCCCGAGGTAGAGGCGGCGCTCCTCGGCCGTGTCGTCGAACGCCTGGCGGACTCGAGAGTCCAGCTCGACGCTGAGCTCGACCTTGCGGCGCTCCATGGCCCGCACGGCGGTCTCGATCATGGCGTCGATCCGGTGCTCCGCGAGCGAGGACGGCGTGCCCCACACGAAGGACGGCACGTACACGGGCCAGAGCTCGGCGCCGTACAGGTTGCTGCCGATGCCGAGAACGCACCCGGTCGGGAGCGACGTGCTGATGCCGGTTTTCGTGTAGTCGCCGATCACGGCCCCGAGCAGCGTCTGCCCCGAGCCCTCGGCATGGCCGTCGGCATAGGCGCGGGCCGAGCGGTAGAAGCGAACCTCGCCGTAGTTGTTCTTGAGGTCGCTGTTGTTGGTGTTCGCGCCGAGATTGACCCACTCGCCCACGAACGAGTGCCCGAGGAAGCCGTCGTGCTGCTTGTTGGCGTACCCCTGGAACACGGACGCCTCGATCTCGCCTCCCACCTTGCAGACGGGACCGATCGACGTGCCGCCGCGGATCTTCGCGCCCGCCCTGATCACGGAGCCCTCGCCGATGACGGCTGGTCCCTCGATGTAGGCGAGCGGCTCGACCTTCGCGTTCTCGCGGATCAGGATCGGCCCCCCTTCCGCGTTCAAGGCGGCGCCCGCCTGGACCCGCGCGCCGCGCGCCACGTGCACCCCGTCGGGCTGGGTCACGTGGACGCCCGGCTCGATCGTGCCGCGCACCGTGCCCGGCTGGAAGCCATGGCGGAAGTCCTGGACGATCTGACGCGGGCTCCAGCGGATGAGATCCGCCGCGGACCGCGCGAGGAAGGCGTTCACCTCCGCGGGGAAGCGGAGGTCCTCGAACGCGCGCTCCGGATCTCCCTCGCGCAGATAGCGCGCCGCGTGCGCCACCCGCTCCGCCTTGACCTTGGCGGCGAACAGGGTGCCATCGGCCATGTACGACGCCTCGCTCGGCGACGCGGCGAGGAAATGGAGGATCTCGTCGTCCGTCATGCAGAGCCGCGCGTTGACGAAGAGCGTCTCTTCGGCCGGGGGAGCGCCCACGTGGGCGGTCGGATAGAGGAGGCGCGTCACCTCCTCGATCTCCGGACGCACGTGGAGCACGAGCGGCGACTCGGGGAACGCGCGCACGAGCTTTTCCACGAGCGAGAACGCGCCGCAGCGGAGGGCGAAGGCGGGCCGGAGCAGTGTGTGGGGTCCGAACGACTGGACGAGCGGGTCCTCGAAGAGACAAAGGTTCACTAGCAAAAGGTAGGGACGAACCGCGGTCGCGTCAAGTCATGGCGCCTGGGACGCCGAGCGCCTACAATGCCCTGGTGACCCCGGACACGCCTGGGAGCGATCCCACGACGAAGAAGCCGCCCCAGGGAAGCCCCGCGGCTCCGGCCCCGGCGCCCGTCGCACCGCCCGCCGGCTCGAAGGCATCCCCCGAGGAAGAAGCGTCGCAGGAAGCGGCCGTCGCGATCCAGCCCGCGCACGCGCATCGAAAGGCGCCGGCACACGCGCCGCCGCCTGCGCCGGCCCGGGAGCCTTCGGCGCGGGCGCTCCGCTACCGCGAGCATCGGATTCCGCGGCGTCATCGCGTTTTCGTGAATCGCAATCTCAAGATGACGGCGATCCGCGCGATCGGCTTCGACCTCGACCACACGCTCGCGCACTACGATCCCATTCCCGTCGAGGAGCTGGGCTTCGATCTCACCAAGCGGAAGCTGGTCGACCAGAAGGGCTACCCGAAGGAAATCCTGGACCTCAAGTACGATCCGCAGTGGGTGATCCGCGGGCTCGTGGTGGACAAGAAGCGCGGGAACGTCCTCAAGATGGACTACTTCAACTTCGTCTCGCGCGCCTACCACGGATTGACCGCGCTCCGCTCGGACGAGCGCCGACGCGCGTACCGGTCCGATCGCATCCGGCTCGGCCACGAGAACTACGTCTCGGTGGACACGCTCTTCCATCTCCCCGAGGTCTATCTCTACGTCTGCCTGATCGACTTCTTCGAGCGCCAGAACGGGAAGAAGTCGCTCGACTACGAGGCGCTCTACAGGGACGTGCGCGAGATGATCGACGAGGCGCACCGGGACGGGAGCTTGAAGTCGGTCATCACCGGCAACCTGGACCGCTACATCCGCCTCGACCCCGAGGTGCGGACGGTGCTCGAGGAGTTTCGCCGCGCCGGGAAGAAGCTCTTCCTCCTCACGAACAGCGAGTGGTCCTACACCGACGCCTTGATGCGCCACATCCTCGGGCGCGGCAAGGGGGCGCCCGCGCACTGGAGCGACCTCTTCAACGTGGTGATCGTGGAGGCGGGCAAGCCGCAGTTCTTCCAATCCAGCGACGCGCCGGCTCCGGTGGACGAGCTCCAGGGGCGGAAGATCCCGGCGATGGTGGGGCGCGGCGGGAGCGCCGGGTACCTCCAGCGGACGCTCGGCTCCGGTGGCGAGCACGTGCTCTACTTCGGGGATCACACGTATGGCGACATCCTGCAGTCGAAGCGCGTCGCCAGCTGGCGCACGGCCATGATCGTGCCGGAGCTGGACCGCGAGATCACCGTCACCGCCGAGCACGCGAAGGAATTCGAGCGGCTCGCGCGGCTGTCGTCCGAGCGCCACCAGCTCGAGATCGACAAGGCCGCGATCAGCCGCGAGCTCCGGCGGCTGACCTTGATCCTGAGCGAGCAGGACGGCGCGGACCCGGCGCGGCGGGGCGAGATCGCGGCGCGCATCCAGGAGATCCCGGAGCGGATCGCCGAGTTCGAGCACCGCGGCTCCGAGCTCGAGCACGAGATCGGACAGATCCGCCTCAAGATCGACCGCTCGTACAATCCGCGCTGGGGATCCCTGTTCCGCGAGGGAAACGAGTCGAGCCGCTTCGGCCACCAGCTCAAGGACTTCGCCTGCGTCTACACGAGCCGGGTCTCGAACTTCCTTCACTACCCCTGGAACTACTACTTCCAGTCCCCCGTCGGCTACATGCCGCACGACATCTAGTCGGCCCTCGACTCAGCCCGCCAGAACCGAATCGATCGCGGTGATGCCATGCGCGAGCTGCTCGTCGGTGATCGTGAGGGGCGGAAGGAGCTGCAGCACGGTTCCATGCGTCCCGCTCGGGATCGTGAGGACGCCGCGCTCGAGGAGCCCGCGCCAGAGCGACGCAAGGCGAGCCTGGGCCGGGCCCGCCGATCCGTCGGACGGAAGCTCGATCCCGGCCATCAACCCCGTCGAGCGGACGCCGACGCGGTGGCGCCGGGCCAGGTTGGCGAGTGCGTCGTCGAGCCAGCGACCCTTCCGCTCGACCTCCTCGCGCAACCCGGGCGCGGTGAGGCGCTTCAAGGTGGCCAGCGCGCCCGCACAGGCGAGCGGGTGCGCGTAGAACGTGCTCGCGTGCGGCGCCTCGCCGGAAGCGGGCACGTGCCGGCGCCATGCGTCCATGAGCCTGGATCGGCCGAACACCGCCGCGATCGCGACGCCGCCGCCGATCCCCTTGCCGGCGCAGAGGAGATCGGGCTCGGCTTCCGGGCCGGAGCGCTCCCAGGCCCAGAACGGGCCGGTCCGCCCGGCGCCGGTCATCACCTCGTCGTAGATCACGACCGCGCCATGCTGGCGCGCGAGCGCGCAGAGCCCGGCCAGAAAGCCGGGGGGCGGAAGCACCGTGCCCCCTCGTCCCTGGATCGGCTCCGCGATCACCGCGGCGCAGGGCTCGCCCTCGCGCAGCGCGCGCTCGAGCGAGTCCAGATCGCCGTAGGCGACGTGAACCGCCCAGCCGCCGAGCAGCGCCTGGATCGGACCGGGAGGCGCCGGATGATGCGTGACCTCGAGCGCGCCCAGGGAATCGCCGTGGTACGAGCCGGTGAACGCCACCATGCGCCTTCGTCCGGTGGCGAGGGCAGCCGTCTTCAAGGCCAGCTCCACCGCCTCGGAGCCGGTGGATGCGAGGAGGACGCGATCGAGGCGTCCCCCGACGCGCGACAGCGCACGTACCAGTCGATCCCGCTCGCGGTGCGGCATGAGATCCCCGAGCCCTTGCACGAGACGCCCCGCCTGCGCCGACACCGCACGCTTGATCTCCGGAGACGCGTGCCCGAGCGAGGCCGCACCGAATCCGGACGTGAGATCGAGGAAGCGATTGCCGTCGAGATCCAGGACGACGGCGCCGCGGGCGCGAGCCCACACGATCGGCTGGGAATCGACGCCCCAGATCGCAGCCCCCTCCGCGCGTCGCAGCCGCTTCGCCGCGGCGAGCGACTTGGGACCCGGCACCGCCGTGCGGATCTCGGGAAGCTCGTCCCCTCGAAGCGCGGTCACGCGCGTCACCGGGGGGCCTCCGCCGGCGCCCGAGTCGAGGACTGGCGCGTCTCGACCCACGTCACGCCGGCGAGCACGAGGAGCGCGCCCACGACGAAGCCGGGCGTGAACCGCTCCCCGAAGATGGCCCACGACAGGATCGCGGTGAGGATCGGCTGGATGTTCGTGGTCACCGCGACCTTCGAGGCTTCGAGATGGCGGAGCGCGTACATGTAGAGAGGGTACGCAATCACCGAGGTCCCGATGGAGAGATAGAGGATGCCGCCCCACGCCCCGGGCCCGATCGATTCGAGCGGCGGAATGGCCCCCGGAACCAGAAAGCCTGGAAGGCACATCACGGTCCCGCTCACGATGGCCCACGTCGTCACCGTCATGGCGTCGTAGCGCTCGACGAGCTGCTTCGCGAGCACCGTGTAGGCCGCCCACGCGGACACCGCGACCAGGATCATGACGTCCCCCACGAGAACCCCCATCTCGTTCCGGAGACCACGCTCGAACAGGATGATCGCGACCCCCGCGAATGCGACGAGCGTTCCGAAGAGCTTCGCGCCGATCGAACGCTCGCCGAGCACCCTTCTCGCCAGGAGAAGGACGAAGAGCGGAGTGAGCGCGTAGAGGAGCGACGCGTGGCTCGCCGTCGATCGCGAGAGCCCGAAGAGAAAGAAGCCCTGGTTGATCGGCACCACGAAGAAGCCGAGCAGCACGAGCTTGATCCTGTCCTCGCGCGCGACGGACGCCCCGCCGCGAACGCGCTGGTACACGAGGAGCGTGAGCGAGGCGATGATGAATCGGATGAGGGCGACCGCGAGCGGGCCGATGGCGGCCACCGCGCTCTTCGCGATGATGTGGGTGAGGCTGGAGAAGATCTGGTTGAGGCCGAGGGCGGCGATCACCCGCGATTTCGGCGCGCGCGGCACCCCGGGGCCCGATCCACCGCTCGTCGTGCGGTCCAAGAGCGGATTCTAGTCGACGAGAGCACGCCGCGCAACGAGACCCCGGGCCGTCCCCGAGCGACGAGACTGGCCCGCGCGAGCGCGCTTGCGGTATCCTGACGGGCTTGGAGGTACCGAACTCATGATGGACGCCGATTTCAGGAAGTACCTCGCCGCGGTCAAAGCGGACGAGCCGCCGGCCCTGTCGACCGACCCGCGCTGGCAGGAGACGGAAGCGCTCGCCCGCCGGCTGATCGCCGAGAGCAAGGTCGAAGCCGCGCTCAAGTCGCTCGAGCAGGAGCCTCTGCGCCGCAAGCGCTGGGACCTCCTCCTCCTCAACGCCCTTCTCCGGGAAGGGCTCGGCGAGTACGCAGCCGCGCTCGAGTCCTTCGAGGTGGTCGCGGACAAGCTCATGGCGTCCGGCGACCGGGAGGGCGTGCGCTCGCTCCTCGACCGCTTCCTCGAGCCGGAGCCCACGACGCCCGCGGTGCGGCTCCTCGTCTTCCTCGCGCGGGGAGGTGGCCTCTCCGAGTCGGAGCGGCTCGATCTCCTGCGCGAGGCGATCGAGATCCGTCCGAGCGATCCGGATCTGAACGGGGAGGTCGCAGCCGCGCTCGAGCGGGCGGGCGACGCCGACGGAGCGCGGCAGCACCGGGTTCGCTCCGTCGAGCTCCATCTCGAAGCGGGCCACGCCGAGCGCGTGTCGGACGATTTCCTCCGGCTGATCGAGGAGGATCTCGAGCATCACCCCGCGCGCGTGGGGCGGGCCCTCCTTCGCTTCGCGTCGCTCGTGTCGTTCGCCGAGTCGGAGCCGCTCCTCGACCTCGCGGTCCCGGAGCTCAAGCAGCGGGCCCCCGGATTGATCTCCTGGGACGACATCGCGCCGATGGCCCCGCGCGTTCCCGCCAACGCGGCCGGCCGGAAGCTCCTCGGGACGCTCCTCCGCATCGCGGTCGCGCGGGAGCCCGAGCCCGGCGCGATCCTCGAAGGCTCCGGCATCGAGGACGCGACGAAGCCGCTCGATCAAGTGGGCGCGCGGCTCCCCAAGATCCTCGCGCTTCCTCCGGGCGCTCATGTCGGCCACACGACATGGGGACTGGGACGAGTGCGCGCGAGCGACGGAGAGAATCTGACGCTCGACTTCCCTTCGCGCGCGGGCCATCGCATGTCCTTCGCCATGGCGTCCAAGTCGCTCGACCGCCTCCCGGGGGACGGCCTCCGCGTGCTCGCCGCCGAGGATTCCGCGAAGGCGAGAGCGCTCGCGGCGGCCGGCGATCCCGAGATCCTCGTGCGGGTGCTTCGCGACGTGGGAGGCACGGCCACCGCGGCTCAGCTCAGGCCGAAGCTCGAAGCGGCGCTCCCAGGGGTCGACGTCGGCGCGTACTGGAAGCAGTCGAAGGACGCCATCAAGGGGGACGCCCGGCTGGACTCGAGCGAAGCCTACCGGCAGATCTTCCGCCTCGCGCCCGAGGGCGCGGCGGCCGGCGGCGCCGTGCTCCCTCAGCTCCAGCCCAAGGCGGCGACCCAGGGGCTCGGCTTGATCCGGAAATTCCTGCGCGAGCATCCCGACGAGGAGCCCCGCTTCCGCGCGACCGCCGGGCCGCTCGTCAAACGGTGGTCGGGCGACGACACGCTCGATGCGCCGACGCGCGCGCAGGCGCTCTGCTACGCGCTCGCATGGGAGTCGCTCGGCGAGGCGGCCGCGCGCGAGCACCTGGAAGCGCTGATCCGCAAGGGGCTCCGGCCCGACGACCTCGCGCTGAGCGCGAATCAGGATCAGCTCCTCGATCTCGCCTCGGAGTCGAAGCTCGAGGAGGACTTCCTCTGGCGCGCGGCGGAGAGCCGGCTCCCGCGGCTCAGGCTGCGCGCGCGCGCCCGGCTGAACGCGCTCCTCGGCGCCCGCTTCCCCAAGGCGGTCGAGAACAAGATCACCCGCTGGACCGAAGCGCCGGGGCTCGCCGCGCGGCTGATCGAGCACTACGCGGCCCATCCCGACGAGGCCGAGGCGCCTCCGCTCGGGACGCTCACGGTCGCGACGCTCCGGCTGCTCGAGAAGGACATCCCGGACGGAGCGCCCGAACGCCTTCTCGCGCTGCTCGAGGAGAGCGGCGCCCTCCAGACACGGCTCCGCAAGGAGCCGCCGGACGAAGACACGCGCTCGCTCCTCGAGAACGTGGTGCTCCACTGGGGCGGGAGCGAGCGGCGCCTCGTCCCGGTGCTCGAGGCCATGCGCGCCATCGGCATGGGCTCGATTGCCGAGGAGTACGAGTCGCGGCGCAAGGCGCGCGCCCAGAGCCTCCTCGAGGGGAAGACGACCGACGACGTCGAGACCGTGTTCACCGTGATGACGCGGCCGACCTACGACCGGCTCGAGGCGGAGCTCCGGCGTCTCGCCCTCGAGCTCAAGACGACCATCCCCGCCGCGATCGAGAAGGCGCGGCAGCTCGGCGATCTTCGCGAGAACGCCGAGTACGAGGCGGCGAAGCTGAAGCAGGCGAATGCGGCGGCGCGCCTGCAGGAGCTCATGACCACGCTCGAGCGCACGCGGCTCCTCGAGACCATGGAGATCGACCCGTCGCGCATCGGCGTCGGCACCGAGGCCGCGCTCAAGCCGGCGGACGGAAACGGCGGTACGATCACCTACTGGCTCCTCGGCGACGGGGACTCGGGCCTCGCGCCGGGAGTCCTTTCCTACCGCGCGCCGCTCGCGCGGCCGCTCCTCGGAAAGACCGTGGGCTCCTATGTGGACCTCGAGTATCCCGAGGGAACGAGGCGCTTCCTCGTCGAATCCATCGTCAAGCGGCTCCCCTAGCGGTTCTGGTACTATGGGAGCACCCAACCCAGCGAATCACCCTGTGGCGCCCGGGCGCAGCTCCGGGCCATCCGTCGAAAGGAGATCCGCCTCATGTCCAAGCATCCCGTGAAGCCTCTCCCCTACGCGAACGACGCGCTCAAGGGGATCGGATCCAAGACCATCGAGATCCACCACGACAAGCTCTACGCGGGCTACGTGAACAAGCGAAACGAGATCGAGGAAGCGCTCGCCAAGGTCGACCGGAGCAAGGCCAACCAGATCTACAGCGAGATGCGCGGCCTGAAGCACGAGGAGACCTTCGCCGCCAACGGCCAGATCCTCCACGAGATCTATTTCTCGATCATGGGCGGTGACGGCAATCCGCAAGGCGAGGTCGTCGATAAGATCAAGGAAGACTTCGGCACGTTCGCGGCGTGGGAGGAGGACTTCAAGGCGTCCGCCATGTGCGCCCGCGGCTGGGT
This sequence comes from Candidatus Eiseniibacteriota bacterium, assembly GCA_036274595.1. Lineage (GTDB taxonomy): Bacteria > Eisenbacteria > RBG-16-71-46 > SZUA-252 > SZUA-252 > WS-9. The sequence continues at coordinate 34,878 of DASUFL010000082.1, forward strand.
CGTGCTCGCGTACGATCCCACCGACGGCCGGCTCCACAACTTCATCGGCGACTCGCAAAACCAGGGCGGCGTGTGGGGAACCTTCCCGATCCTGAACTGCGACACGTACGAGCACTCCTACTTCATCGACTACGGCAGCGACCGGAAGGCCTACGTCGAGGCGTTCATGCGCAACATCAACTGGACCGAAGTGAACCGGCGTCTCGCGGCCGCGGTCCAGATGCAGATGGCCAGGAAGTAGACGACGGCTCGTTGCAGTCCGGCGGGCGCGCGTGCAAAACGCACGGCGCCCGCTTTCGTTTGTCCTCCGCGCGCCCGACCCTTCGCCGCAGCTGACCGGGAACGCTGCACTTAGCGCCCCGCCTCCAAACGCACGACCCATGGCATGTCCCTTGCTCTTCGCCCTCCGGGATTATCTGTTCCTGCCTCCCGACGCGATGGGGATCGCGAAGGACCAAGGAGATCGACATGATCAGGGGAATGCGGTACGCGCTGGCCTTGCTGGCGATCGCGGGGGCGTTCGCGATCGGAGGGTGCACGGACGAGTCGTCGCGCAACACGCTGACGGTGGTCACGATCAACGAAGGAAACGCCTATGCGAGCGATCTCCTCAACGAGGCGGATACCGCGCAGGTCTTCATCCCGGTGGACCAGGTCGAAGTGACGCTGGGCAACATCCCGAACGGCGGCGGAGATCCCATCGGGCCCGGCGAGCCGTTTTCAGAGATCGTCGTGACGGGTTACACGGTGACCTACGCGAACGGCATCTACGGCACCGTGACCGGCGGCATGAACCTCCGCGTGCCTTCGGGCGGAACGGCGACCGGATCGATCGCGCTCAGCAACATCGCCGACAAGGCGGCGCTTCCGCTCTCGACCGCGTCCACCACCACGGCGACGGTCCGGTTCACCGGTTACAACTACCAGTACGGGATTCGAGCCGGAGACACGGTCTGGGCTGAGGCCACGATCACGGTCCAGGTGGCCAACTTCGGAGACGAGGGGTAGCAAGACCGCATCCATCGCGATCCCCGCGGCCCGGGCCGGAAACGGTCCGGGCCGCTTCGTTTTTCGGAGGCGGGTCTAGGGGCTCGGGCTTCCGCCCGGCTTCAGCACCATGAGCGCCATCGCGAGAAGCGGCGCCGCGAGCGCCACCATCCCCCAGAGCTTCCACTGCCCCGAGAGCTGGTCATAGCGATCCCAGTCCATGGTCCCATCGACGCCGGCGCGCGAGACGGCGAGCAGCTGCCGCTGGAGCGGGACGAGCCGGATGCCGAACGCCGCGCCCGACAGAGCGAAGAGACCGATCGACGACGAGATCCAGTGGGTGCGCAGGATGGGATAGTGTCCCAGGAGCGCGGCCATGACTCCCCCGATCACGATCAGGATCGCGCCCGGATTCGTGAACCAGCGGTCGCTCGCGATGATGCCCGCCATCGTGTGCGCAATGATGCGCGGATCCCGCGTCCTGTCTCCGAACAGCTTCCAGAAGACCCCGACCGTGATGTTGCCGAGGAAGAGAACGACCGCGACGAGGTGCAGCAGCTTCGAGGCTTCGTACATGCCCCCTCCGGGGTGCGGAGCGAAGGCCGGCGCGCCGGCTAGAGGAGCCCTTCCACCTTGTAGAGATTGGTGAGGAAGCGAGGGTAGCTGTAGACGAAATGCTCCGCGTCGGGCGTCATCACGATGCGCGTCAGCGTCACGACCCCCGCCAGCGATCGGGGCGCGAGGTCAGCCCAGTGCGTCTTCTCGCCGGTCTCGATGTCGATGCGGATCGTGGGAGCCGGAACCTCGCCGCGGATCATGTAGAGGAGGGCTCCGCCGTCCCGGGTCCACCCGATGATCCGCGCGCGGCCCGGTATGCCGGGAAGCGATCGGGGCTCGCTTCCGTCCATCGGAAAGATCGTGAATTCACCGTCCGCACCCTGCGCGACCACTCGGCTTCCATCGGGCGAGACGCGCACTTCCTGGAAACCGCTCAGCTCCCGGTCCCCGATCCGGGTCCACCGGGCGGTCTCGATGTCCACGCGATAGAGTCCCGACCCATGCCCCGGCTCGTTCCCCGTCACGAGCAGGCTCTTCCCGTCCGGGTGCCAGGCTCCCCAGCGCACCACCAGCCCTTCCGTCTCGATCGGCCGCGGCTCCCCCACTCCCGTGGGAAGGAGGACGGGCCGGATGTTTTGAAGCTGAAGCGCGAGCGCCCAGCGGCCGTCCGGAGAGAACTGCACGGCCGAGCCGTCTCCGAGGCGCACGGCGGGCGATCCGTCCACATCGCGCATGTAGACCGACTGTCCGGAGCCTCCGCCGGCGCCCGTCTCGTCGAAGAGCACGGTGCGGGCATCCGGAGAGAGATCCCGCACCAGGGACCAGTCGAGCCAGGTCAGGTCGCGCATCACGTCCCCGGCGCGATTCCGGTACTCCATCCGCAGCCGCTCGTCCCCTTGCGCGATGAGGAGGGTGCCGCTCCGAGAGATGTCCTGAACGTCGCTCGCGCCTGGCGCGCTGAAGACCTGCCGCGTGGCGCCGTCCGTGCGGACCGCATGGACGACACGGTCCGCGCCCACCTTCGCTCCGGAGAACCAGATCTCATCGCCCTTCGGCGTCCAGGCGAGGCCGCGCGTGGAGGCGAAGTCCCCCACGAGCTGCCGCACGTTGCCTTCCATGTCGACGACGGCGACACGGCCCGCGTCGTCGCCTCGAAATGGATGATCGATGAACGCGATCGACTTGCCGTCCGGAGCGATCCGCGCGTGGCTGGCCCATCCCGGCGTCTGGTAGAGAACCCGTCCGACCGGATACTCGAGCCGGATCATCCCCTGCTTCTCGCGGATGACCGAGAGGTTCCGCCCGTCCGGCCCCCAGTCTGCCTCGACCACATTGTCGACCAGCTCACGGGCGGCGCCGCCGCCGAGCGGCATGCGCGCCAAGGTCCCGGCGGACACGAAGCCTCCGAGGAACACCGTGCGCAGGCAGACGGCCAGCTCGCTGGTCGCGGCACACACCGACATGAGATCGCTGCCGGGAACGCCGAGGGCACGCGCTTCCGGACTCCCCGGATACGACCAGTAGAGGCGGAGCGGGGTGCCTTCGAGCGCCGCGCCATAGATCACGGACTGTCCGTCCGGGGCGAAGCGCGCGGTGCGCACGTTTCCTTCGCGGTAGGTCACCCGCTCGAAGCGAGGGAATTGAATGGCGGGCGCGGCGGCCGCGACGGGTTGCGATGGGGTCGCGGCGGAAGGCTCGAGCTCCTCGAGCAGCTCGAGCGCGAATCCGAGATCGCTCGCGGTCTGAAAGCGATGCTCGGGGAGCTTCTCCAGGCAACGCGACACGACACGGCCGATGCCCGGTGCCTCCGACTCGACCTCCCGTGGGAGGGGCGGCGTGTCGCGATTCAAGATCGCGCTCATGCGATCGGCCGGCGTCGCGCCGGGGAACGCCTTCTCGCCCGTCAGCATCTCGTAGAGGATCGCGCCGAACGCGAAGAGGTCCGTGCGCTGATCGATCGCCTGCTCGCGAATCTGCTCCGGCGCCATGTAGCTCGCCGTGCCGAGAATCGTCCCGGTGCGCGTGAGCCCGGGCAGCACGCTCGCGGTCTCCTCACCCGCGGCGCCGTCCGACTGGAAGAGCTTCGCGATGCCGAAGTCGAGGATCTTGAGAACGCCGCTTCGGTTCAGGAACAGGTTCTCGGGCTTGAGATCGCGATGAACGATCCCCGCCGCGTGCGCGGACGCCAGGCCGTGGGCGATCTGCACCGCGAGCGCGACCGCGCGCCGGGCCGGCAGCGGGCCGCGCGAGAGCGACGGGCGCAGCGTCTCCCCTTCGAGCATCTCGGAGACGATGTAGGGAGCGCCGTCCGACGTGCCGAGATCGTGAATGATGACGATGTTGGGATGGTTGAGCTGCCCGGCCGCGCGGGCTTCGATCTGGAACCGGCGGAGGCGTTCCTTGTCGGAGGCGAGCTCGGGCGGGATCACCTTCACCGCGACGTCGCGCCCCAGCCGGTCGTCGCGGGCCCGGTAGACGACGCCCATGCCCCCCTCGCCCACGCGCCCCACGATCTCGTACGGTCCGAGCCGTGTCCCCGGAGCGATGGCCATCTCAGGCGAGCGGCGGCTCGGCGGGAGCGCCGAGCTCGGCGACGTGGGCCATCGGGATCTCGGCTGCGCCAAGACGGCGCGCCGCGAGAATGACCGCCCACCGGCGGACCGAGTCCGCCAAAACCGTGGCCACGAGGAGGAGGAGCACGATGCTCAGGACGCCGTCGAGGTACCCGACGAATGGTCCCTTGTCCGCGATGTAGGACGGCGAGAGGTAGCGGAGCGTGTTGAGCACTCCGGCCGTCATCGTGGTCACGGTGAGGAAGCAGAGCGGGAGGAACGTGGTGAGCGCGTACGCCGCCGGGCGTTGACGCAGGATGAACGTGGTGCCCGCGGCCAGGGCGATCACCGCGAGGAGCTGGTTCGAGACGCCGAAGAGGGGCCAGATCGTCTCCACGCTCCCGGTCGCCATCATGGTGCCCCAGCAGAAGCAGACGACCGCGCCCACGAACGCCACGCTCACGACGTTGGTGGTGGAGCCGAGCGGGGCCCAGACCTTGCCGGCGACATCCTGGAAGAGATAGCGCGCGACGCGGGTGCCGGTATCGAGCGCGGTCAGAATGAAGACCGCTTCGAACATGATCGCGAAGTGGTACCAGTACGCCATGAGATTCCCCATGCCGGGGATCTGCCGGAGGATGTTGGCCATGCCCACGGCGAGCGAGACCGCGCCCCCGGTGCGCCCCTGGAGCGTCTCCTCCCCCACGAGCCGCGTGAGCTCCTGGAGCTGGTGCGGCTGGATGCCGAGCGCGGCCACCGCCTTCGGCACGCCATTGATGAGGAAGTAATCGGCGGGGGCGAGCGTGGTGGCCGCCACCAGCGCCATGATCGCGACGAGCCCCTCGGTGAGCATCGCGCCGTAGCCGATGAAGCGAATGCTCGGCTCGTCGGGGACCATCCGCGGCGTCGTCCCCGATCCGATCAGCGCGTGGAAGCCGCTGATCGCGCCGCACGCGATCACGATGAAGCAGAACGGAAAGACCTTCATCCCCGGAAGAACCGGGCCGGACCCGTCGATGAACGACGTGACCGGCGGCATGAGCAGCCTCGGATGGACGATCGCGACCCCCAGGACGAGGAGCGCGATCGTGCCGATCTTCATGTAGGTCGAGAGATAGTCGCGCGGGCAGAGAAGCAGCCAGACCGGGAGCGTCGCCGCGATGAATCCGTAGATCGGAAGGATCAGGTTCAGCGAGCGGGGTGCGAGCGTGAACCAGGGGGCGATCGAGGACTTCACGACCCACGGGCCCGCGATCACCGCAGCCAGGATGAGCGCCACGCCGATGAGGCTTCCCTCCACCACGCGTCCGGGGCGGAGGCGGTACATGTACCAGCCGAAGAGGAGCGCCGCCGGGATGGTCATCGCCACGGTGAAGGTGCCCCAGGGCGAGCCCGCGAGCGCGTTCACGACGACGATGCCGAGCCCCGCGAGGAGGAGGAGCGTGATGAAGAGGATGGCGGCGGTCGCGGCGCCGTGGGCGACGGAGCCGATCTCCCGGCGCACGATCTCCGAGAGGGACGCCGCGCCGTGGCGCACGGAAGCGAACAGGATGATGAAGTCGTGGACGGCCCCGCCGAGGGCGGCGCCGAAGAGGATCCAGAGGGCGCCGGGGAGGTAGCCGAACTGGGCGGCGAGCACGGGGCCGATCAGAGGTCCGGATGCCGAGATCGCCGCGAAGTGATGGCCGAAGAGGACGAACTTGTTCGTCTTCACGAAGTCGCGTCCGTCGGCCTGCGTCACGGAGGGAACGGCGCGGAGCGGATCGAGGCGCGCGACACGGTAGGCCATGAACGCGCCGTAATAGCGGTAGGCGAACGAAAAGACGACGATCGCGAGGAGCGGCAGGACGAGCGAATTCACGCGGGTGCGTCCCTCCGCAGATGTCGGATCGCTAGCGGGTGGTCCCCGCCGCCGCCGGAGCCGGAGCCGCGCCGCCCTTGTCCTCGTGCGGCGCCACCCTCGAGATCACGATGCCATACGCGTCGGAGCGGTGATAGACCACGCCCGTGACGTCCACCTTCTTGTGGATGTACGGCAGGAGCGGTTCGTTGGGATTCCGTCCCGGGAGCTCTCCGGCCACGAAATAGATCCGGTCGGCGTCGCGGTCGTAGATGGCGAGGGTCTGTCCCGAGCGCACGCAGTCGACGGCGCACTGGAAATGCCCGGTCCCGATCGACTTCGGCCCTGCCTCGAGGAAGCAGGCGGGATCCATGACCTCTCCGGTGATCGTCTTCCGCTCCCCTTCGGGCTTCGGCTTGGCCGGCTTCATCGCGGACATGTCGTGCCCTTCATGTCCGGAATGCGCCGCGGCCGGTGCGGGGGTGGCGGGCTTCGTCGTGGACTTCGGGGCCTGCGCTTGGCCGGCTCCGAGCACGGCGACCGCAGCGACGAGCGCCACCGCGAGTCCGAGTGATGTCGTTCTGGAAGTCATGCCTTGCTCCTTCGCGCCCCGCTGCGTCTACTTCGCCGCCGCCTTGGCGGCCGAGTACGGCTCGACCGAGGCGACCTGGATGGCCATGATGCCGCCTCGCGTGAAGACCTTGCCTTTGACCAGGACCGACATGCCCGCGTAGTCGAGCACGCTCTTGTTGGGATCTTCGCCCGGCCGCTCGGCGGCCAGGATGTAGACCTTGTTCGTCTTCTTCTCGAGGATGGCGAGCGTCTGCCCCGCCTTGGCGCAGGCCACCATGCACTCCTTGTGCGCTTCGCCCTTGGCGCCGTTCATCACCCAGCAGGAGGGATCGATGATGTCGCCGGCGATCGTCTTCACGCCGAGCTTGCCCGACGAGGGCGACCCCTTCGTGGAGGACGAGGACGCCTTGGCCGTGGTCGTCGTCTTGGTCGCCGTACCGGCCGACTTTTCCTGCGCCACCGCCGCCGTCACCACCGCCACCGTGAGCGCCACCACGACCAAAAGCGCGGTTCTGGACCGTCGCATTCCTTGCCTCCCTTGAATTTACATGGATGAACCGGGGCCCGGTTGCCGCAAGGCTACCAGAGCGGCGCCCGTCCGGGCAACCCGCGAGCGTGCCTATGGCTACACCGCAACAGGGAACGCGGGTCCGCCGTGGCAGGCATCGGGCGCTCTGGTATCATCCGGACGCTTCCCCAGCTTGGAGTCCAGGTCCACGACCGAGGTGCCCATGCCGCGCTTTTCCCGCCGGAGCGAGCAGATCCCCTTTTCCCCCATCCGAACCATGTTCCGGCTGGCGGACGAGATGGAGCGGGCGGGCGGCGGGCCCGTGTTCCGGCTCCACGTGGGCGATCCCGACTTCACGCCGCCTCTGGGGGTGATCGAAGCGTCCTGCGACGCGCTTCGGAAGGGCAAGACCCACTACGCCCCGAGCGTGGGAATCGAGGATCTCCGGGTGGCCCTCGCCGAAAAGGCGCGCACGCGGAACGGGATCGCGGCGACCACCGAGCAGGTCATCGTCACTCCCGGGTCCACGCAGGCCCTCTTCGCTTCCATGGAGATCATGCTCGGCGCCGGCGACCAGATGCTCCTCCCCGCGATCTACTGGCCCAATTACGTACAGCAGGTGCTCCTGATTGGAGCCCTTCCGGTCTTCTACCCGCTCGGGCGGGGCTACCAGCCCGAGCTCGACGCGCTCCGGCGGCACACCAGCAGGAAGCTCCGCGCGATCATGATCAACAGCCCGAGCAACCCGACGGGCGCCGTGTTCCCCGAGGCGACGCTCCGCGCCCTCTACGACTTCGCGCGCGAGCGAGACCTGTGGGTCCTGAGCGACGAAGCCTACGAGGACTACATCTTCGGCGGAGCGCACGTGTCGCCGGCGTCCTTCGAGCGGGATCTCCCCGAGGACGAGCGGCGCGTCTTCACCCTCTTCACGTTCTCGAAGTCGTACGCGATGACGGGCCTCCGCGTGGCGTGCATCGTCGCGCCGTCGACCCGCGCCGGGACGATGCTCCGGAAGGTCCAGGAGCCGCTCGTCGCGAGCTCGGGCACGCCGATGCAGTGGGGCGCGCTCGCCGCTCTCGACCTTGGCGAGCGCGCCGGGATCGAGCGGATGCGGGAGACGTACCGGCGCCGCCGCGATCTCGCCATGTCGATCCTCGGCCCGGCGGGGCTCGCGGACTACGAGCCCGAAGGGGCCTTCTACATCATGGCGGACATCTCGACGACCGGACTGACGGGGGACGAGTTCGCGCTGCGCCTTCTGAGCGAAGAGCGCGTGGCGGTGGCTCCGGGCTCCGGCTTCGCGCTCGTTCCGGAATATGCGCCCGACGGAACGCTGATGGACGAACCCACGGAGGCAGGGGCGCCGGAGTTCAAAACGCACCCAGGCGCTCGCTATCGCGTGCGCATCGCGTTCTGCGTGTCGGACGAGGAGCTGCGCGAGGGTCTGGAGCGGATGGTGCGGATGGTGGGACGTCTGCGCCGCGGATCGCCCGCTCCGGCCGCCGTACGCTAGCTAGCGCTCGTAGCTCTTCGGCTTCGCCTCGACGTGACGCTCGGCGCGCCCCACCACCGACAGGATGAGCCAGGCCGCGCCGATCCCGAGCGCGGCGACCGCGATGTAGCCCAGTCCCACCGCTACCCCCGCCGCCGCCGTCATCCAGATCCCGGCCGCGGTCGTGAGGCCCCGCACCTCGCGCTCCGCGGAGAGCTTGAGGATGGCGCCGCCGCCGATGAAGCCGATCCCGGTCGCGACGCCCTGGATGACACGTCCCACCTCGCCGATGGGGAACCCCATCTCGACCGGGACCAGCACGAAGAGCGTCGCCCCCATCGATACGAGCATGTGCGTGCGAAGTCCAGCCGGCTTCCCGGTGTGCTCCCGCTGGATTCCGATGACGGCGCCGAGGACCGACGAGATCACGATGCGGATCACCGCGCGCACGAGGTGATCCATATCGGGGATGCCGCCGGCCAGCTCCCGGAGCAGCGTGCTCATACCGTGTGCTCCTTTCGTGCCTCCGTCACCGGAGCCCCTGAGCATGGTAGAGGTGGGACTCGCTCGAAATGTAGCAGCAGGCGTAGCGCTCTGCGGTACGGTCGAATTGAAGCGAGTTGAAAGGACTCGCCCTCGAGAATCTCCGTCACGAGATAGGGCGCGCCGCTGGAGAATCCCACGTCGTGAAGCGTGACGATGTTCGGATGGTTGATCGCGCCCGCGGCGCGCGCTTCGGCTTCGAAGCGCTGCTGCCGCTCCGGATCGCCCGCCACGGCGTGCGGCAGCACCTTGACCGCGACCTCCCGGCCAAGGCGCGGGTCGCGCGCGCGATAGACCTCCCCCATGCCTCCGGCGCCGAGCGGGCCAAGGATCTCGTAGGGACCGAGGCGGGTGCCGTTGGCGAGCGTCACAGGGCGGGAGAATAGCATGCGGACGCCGCCGGACGCGGCACCCGAGGGATCACGAGCGAGACTTCGTGAGGAGCTCGAGCGTGTGCGTGAGGAGCTGCTGGCCGCCCTCCGCGCCATGCCCCGGGACGACGACCTCGGCTTGGCGGTAGCGCTCCATGACGCGATGCATCGCGTCCGGCCAGGCCCGCGTGTCGGCGTCGGCGAGGTTGCCGAGGTTCGAGTCCAGCGACTTCACGGCGCAGCCGCCGAAGAGCACGCGAGCGGACGGCACCCAGACGACGATGTTGTCCGGCGAATGCGCCGGACCCGGATAGAACACCTCGACCGATCCCACCCACTCGGCGTCGCCGGGCTTCCTGAGTCCGGCCAGGCTGTCCGTCGGCATGGCGATCGCCACCGAAGCGGCCTTCCGGATCGTGAGCGGGTGGGCGAACACCGGGATCCCGCGCTGGCGGAGGAGATCGGCGCCCGCGATGCGGTCGGCGTGGGAGTGCGTCACGATGGCGCGGCGCACCGGTAGCTTGATCTCCTGCTTGATCTCGTCGAGGAGCTCGGCTGTGAGCATCTCGCCCCAGGCCGTGTCGATGAGAACGAGACCCCCGCCCTCTTTCACCACGAGTCCGTTCGCGGGGATGACCGATCCGTCCGGAAAGACGTAGCGCGAGGTGTGAATCCAGACGCCGGGTCGGAGGAGGCGCAGCTCGACGGTGGACTTGGGTGGCGCCGCGGACTTCATGACCGCGTAGGTTGCTACCGGTTGCCCTGCCCCCACCAGGAACAGGGCGAGTACTGCTAGTGCCGCACGAAGCATGCGTCGAACCAAGAACGCACATCCTTTCCGATATAGTTCTCGACGACGAGGCCTGCACCCAGCTCGCGAAGGCGCTTCTCTTTCTCTCCTGAACCGATACCCACGAACCCCCAGCCTAGCTCTCCGGCAGTCGCTGCGTCGCACTCGCTGTCGCCTACCAGAAGTGTGGGTGCGCCTCCCGCCGCCGCGTGCGCCTTGGAGAAGATCTCGACCCGAGTCTCCCCCTCGTCCGCTGTCGCGTATAGCAAATCAACGGGCAGCCCGGCTGTGTCGAGTTTTAAGGTTGCCGACGGCCGCCAGCCACCCGTTCCAATGGCGACTCTGAGTCCTGCCGCCACACACGATTCGAGGAAGGCGGCCGCGCCTGTTATCGACGCAAAGCGGTCCGGTGCCTCGATGCGCTTCACCTCCAGGAGTCCGAAGAAACGGCAGCGGATTCTCTCGATGTCGTCAGTTGTCGGTTGCGAGCCACGATGGGTGGCCCAGAGCCATCGGGCTATCCCTGAGTCGGTCTGATGTAGTGCACCCCTCCAGTCAACAGCCTCACTATGAATCCCGAGCGTGGGCGCGACGGCAAGGCGATAGCACTCATCGTCGACGTCGACCGTGTCGCACAACGTCCCGTCCAAATCGAACACGACGCACCCCACGGCCGGGGTCTTCATGGACACCATCACCGTGCCCGCTCCTCCCGGTAGACCAAGCGTCCGATGACGAGGAAGAGAAGATAGAGCGCCGCCGCGCCGAAGAGCGCCGCGGAGAGGAGCAGTCTCGGCAGGCGCTCCGCGCGGACGCGGTCCGAGTTGTTGAATCGGAGCCCTACGTCGCCCGCACCCAGGCTCACCGGGCGGCCTTCCTCGAGGATCTGGACCTGCCCCGCTTGGATCAGCTTCGCGAGCGGCTGCCCGTGAACGTAGATCTCGACCCGATCCGCGCTATCGGCGAGGGGGACGAGCATCGTGCGCGGGGTCCACCAGATGTCCGTCCGCCGGGTGAGCTCGCGGACGATGGGAAGCGCGGTCACGATCAGGACGGAGAGACTCATGGCGACCAGGGCGAGCCGTACGCGACGAGGCATCGTTCCTCCCTCCGTGGGCATGGCGGCCTATTTCGTCAAGGTCGTGACGTCACGCTCGCGGGGGCTCTTTCCGAGAAGGGCGCCCGCCACCGCGCCGACGATGAATCCGATCGGGCCGGTGATGAAGATCCCGAGGAGTGGACCTTGATTGGCATCGGGAGCCCACAGGAGCGGGCCGAAGAAACCGAGGAGAAAGCCCAGTCCCCCCACGACGATCCCGCCCAGAAGCGCCCACTTGAGCCGGGCCTGCACCGTTCTCCATCCACGAATCACGAACCACCACCCGAGCCACGCCAAGGTCGCCGCGAGAGCGACGAGCATCGCGCCGATGAGATCGAATCCCTTCATCAGGCCCGCGATCCCCACGACGGCGTAGACGGTCAGCAAGGCCGCCACGATCGCGGCCACGATTCGCAGGCGTTTCATTTCGGGAGCGCCGGCCTCGGCATCGCGAACACGCTCTCCTTCGTGACGCGCGTGTAGTTCGGCCCGCCGAGGCGGGCGATCGCGTCGATCGAGGCGGAGTCGACGCGGAGTCCGTTCAGGAGCGATTCCGCCACGTGGAAGAGCACGACTTCGCCGATGACGTAGTGGGCGCCGAAGGCCCCCTCGCCATGCTTCACGATCTGAAACAGCCGGCACTCCATCGCGATCGGACACTCGGCGGCGCGCCAGGGCTTCACGCGCACGCTGGGCGCCTTGGTGAATCCTGCCATCTCGAACTCGTCCACCTCGGGCGGGTAGTCCGCGGAGGCTTGGTTCATCCTCTCGCGCAGATTCCAGGGCGCGATGTGGACGACGTACTCCCCCGTCGCGCTCACGTTGTGGAGCGTGTCCTTGTCGCGTCCGGCGCCGCTCGTGACGGGAGCGAACACGAGCGACGGTGGATTGGCGCCGCCGGCGTTGAAGAAGGAAAACGGGGCGAGATTCGGCACCCCGGACACGGAGAGCGAGGAGACGAACGCGATCGGCCTCGGGACCACGCAGCCGGTGAGGAGCGCGTAGAGGTCGGCCGGAGGAACGGCCGCCGGATCGATCTCGCGGAGCTTCGGGAGCGCCCCGGTCACGAGGGCGCGCTCACCCCGTGGCGCCCTCTCCCGTGAAGCTCTTCGGCGGCTCGAGCCAGGAGTAGGGGTAGCTCTTGTCGTCGTACGGCATGGCGTCGGTCGTGACGCGGAGCGGATAGAACGTGTCGAGCATCACGGCAAGCTCCTTCGTCTCCTTCGCCCCGATCGATGCCTCGGCCGCGCCCGGATGCGGTCCGTGCGGGATCCCCGACGGATGGAGCGTGAACGAGCCGACCTCGATGCCGCGCCGGCTCATGAAGTTCCCGTTCACGTAATAGAGGACCTCGTCCGAGTCCACGTTCGAATGGTTGTACGGCACCGGCAAGGCGTCGGGATGGTAGTCGTAGAGGCGCGGCACGAACGAGCAGACCACGAAGTTCCGCCCCTCGAAGCACTGGTGCGTCGGCGGCGGCATGTGGATGCGCCCCGTGATCGGCTCGAAGTCCTCGATGTTGAAGATGTAGGGGTACAGGTAGCCGTCCCAGCCCACCACGTCGAGCGGATGGAAGTCGAATTCGTAGGCCGTGATCTGGTCGCGCGCCTTGATCTGTACCTCGAACGTGCCCTTGTCGGTGAAGGTCTCGAGGCGCTCGGGCCTCCGGATGTCGCGCTCCGTGAACGGGGAGTGCTCGAGGAGCTGGCCGTACTCGTTCCGGTACCGCTTCGGCGTCTCGATGGACGACGCGCTCTCGATGACGAGGTAGCGCTGCGTCCCGGAGTCCGGATGGAACATGTACGTCGTGCCGCGCGGGATCACGATGTAGTCGCCCGGGCGGTAGTGGAGCTCGCCGAAGATGGTCTGGACGCGCCCCGTGCCCTCGTGGACGAAGTACATGTCGTCCCCCTGGCCGTTCCGGTAGAAGTACGTCATCTTCTGGTCCGGAACCGCGATCGCCATGGAGACGTCGTTGTTGTGGAGGAGTGTGACGCGGCCGCTCACCTGGTCGCCGCTCTTCTGAAGGCCCTTCGTCTTGAAGTGATGGTGGCGGAGCGTCTGCTCGTCGGCGTAGGTCACGCGGCAGTCCTGGATCTTCCGGATCTCGCGCGCCTGGGTCGGCATGTTGTGGTGATAGATCAGGGAGGAGCGCCCCGAAAAGCCTCGGGAGCCCATCAGCTGCTCCGTGTAGAGCTTCCCGTCGGGCCTGCGAAACTGGGTGTGCCGCTTGTGCGGAACGTTTCCCAGGGTGTGATAGATCGGCATGCCTGCGCCTCAGACGATTCGATTGGTGAGGGCGCCGAGGCGCTCGATCTCGAGCGTCACCTCGTCGCCAGGGGAGAGCCAGCGATGCGTCTCCGTCCCGAGCTCGAGGATGCAGCCGCCCCCCACGGTCCCGGACCCGATGACGTCGCCGGGGAAAAGATACACGTCCTGCGACGCCCTCGCAATCATCTGCCCGAACGTGAAATGGAGGTCGCGAGCGTTGCCGCGGGAGAGCGTGCGGCCGTTCACGCGCGCCTCCATGGCGAGGTCGTGCCGATCCCCCTCGCGGCTCGGCTCGAGCTCGTCCAGCGTGACGAGCGCGGGGCCGAGCGATGTCGCGAAATCCTTCCCCTTCGCGGGGCCGAGCCCGACCGCCATCTCCTTGCGCTGCACGTCGCGCGCGCTCCAGTCGTTCAGGATCGTGAAGCCCGCCACGACGGACCGCCAGTTCCCGGCGCGCACGTCGCGCGCTTCGTGCGAGATCACGCACGCGATCTCGAGCTCGTAATCCAGAGCCTCGGTCCAGGCCGGCTTCGTCACCGGCTCGCCATCGGCGACGAGCGCTCCGGGATTGCTGAAGTAGAAGGCCGGGAACTGATACCACTCCTCCGGCACCGTGAGGCCGCGCCGCGCGCGCGCGTTCTTCACGTGGGTCTCGAAGGCGTAGAAGTCGCGAAGACTGGGCGGGTGTGCGACGGGCGGGTGGAGCGTCACCGACGCTCGGGGGTGGATGGACTGCGTGAGGCGCTCCCTCAAGGGGCCGCTGAGTCCCGTGGCGCGAGCCACGGTCTCGCGGGCTACGAGAAGGCCGTGATCCCAGTTCGCGAGCAGAGTCTCCATCGTGGAGAGGAGCGCGGGATCGGATTCGGGCACGTCGAGCGCAGCCGCGGCGCGCCCCAGCTCGAGCACGGAGTCCTCGACGAGCGCCCCGAGGGCGCGCCCGGCCGTCCCCTCCGGGGAGAAGGAGACGAAGCGCATGGAGGGGCTAGAGGTTGCCCCGGAGCGCCTGTTCCCGCTCGATGGCTTCGAACAGCGCCTTGAAGTTGCCCTTTCCGAAGCCACGGCTCCCCTTCCGCTCGATCACCTCGTAGAAGACGGTGGGCCGGTCCTGGACCGGCTTGGTGAAGAGCTGAAGGAGGTAGCCCTCCTCGTCGCGGTCGACGAGGATCCCGAGCTTCGCGAGGGCCCCCTTGTCCTCGTCGATCTTCCCCACCCGGTCCTCGAGCACCTCGTAGTACGAGTAGGGGACGCTGATGAAGGGGACGCCCGACTCGCGGAGCCGCGCGACGGTCGAGATGATGTCGCTCGTGGCGAGCGCCACGTGCTGCACGCCGGCCCCCTTGTAGTAGTCGAGGTATTCCTCGATCTGCGACTTCCGCTTCCCCTCGGCCGGCTCGTTGATCGGGAACTTCACCTTGCCCGAGCCGTCCGCCATCACCTTCGACATGAGCGCCGAGTACTCCGTCGAGATGTCCTTGTCGTCGAAGTGCTGGAACTGGCTGAAGCCCATCACGTCGCGGTAATAGGCGACATACTTGTTCATGTCGCCGAGCGCGACGTTCCCGACCATGTGATCCACGTAGAGGAGCGGACCCTCCGCGGGGCGCGTGCCGGTCGGCTTGTAGCCGGGCAGGAACGGGCCTTTGTACTTCGTGCGGTCGATGAAGGAGTGGATCGTGTCGCCGTAGGTGGCGATCGCCGCGCGCCGGATCGAGCCGTGATCGTCCGAGATCGTCGTCGGCTCCATGACGCCGCGCGCGCCGCGCTTCGTGGTCTCCTGGTACGCGCGGTCGACGTCCTCGACTTCGAGCGCGATGTCCTTCACGCCGTCGCCGTGGCGGTGGACGTGCTCCGCGATGGCCCCCTCGGGACCGAGCGGCGCCGTCATGACGAAGCGGATCTTTCCCTGCTGGAGCAGGTAGGACGCGCGGTCGCGGACCTTGGTCTCGAGCCCGGCGTAGCCGGTGACGGTGAACCCGAACGCGTTCACGTAATAGAACGAGGCCTGGCGCGCGTTCCCCACCCAGAACTCGACGTGGTCGACGGAGCGGATCTTCAGGAAATCGTCGTTCGCGGACATCCCGCGTCCTCCTCGGAGCAGGGTCCGGCCCCGGCCGGGGACGGACAAGATTGGCGTGGGCTTGATCTTCCGCCATTGTACGCCCCCCGGAGGGCCGCGCAACGCGGAAAGCGTATACTGCCGCCGCATGGGAGCGTGGACGCTCACGGCGCTGGCCGGCCTGTACGTCGCCTTGGTTTGGGCGGCCACGAATGGGGCGGGACCCCGGAACTGGGGAATCCACTCCGCGGCGTTCCTCCCTCCGGCATTGAGATACGCGCTCCTCGCGGCCATGGCGGCCGCGGTGGCGGCGCTGGCGCTCGCGGCGACCCGATCGCGCGCGCCCCGCCGACCGGCGGAGCCCCGATCACAGCCACGATCGAAACGAACGACGCGAGCGACGCAATCCACGCAGCGCCCCTCGCGCCGCGCGGCGCCGCTCTGGCTCCTCGCCCTTCCCCTCTACGGCGTCTGGCTCTACGCCTTTCGGACGCCCACCCACTTCCTCGGCGACGGCGGCCTGTGGCTCAACATGCTCCTGGGAGGGAAGCTCGACACCTTCAGCGAGCCTCTGAGCTCCCTCGCCTGGCTTGGCTATCGCACCCTCGCCCGCGCGCTGGGATTCCCGATGACGGACGCGACCTTCGCTCTTCTTCCCGTTCTCTGCGGCGTCGCGTTCGCGGGCCTGGGATGGCTCGTTCTGGGCGAGGCGCTTCCACGCGGCTCTCGAGGCAGGCGGGCCCTCGCTTGGGCACTCCTGCTCACGATCGGGACCACGCAGCTCTACTACGGCTACATCGAGAGCTATCCGATCGCCAGCGTCCTCGTGCTCACCTATCTGTGGCTCGCGCTGCGCCACGTGCGCGGAGCCGACCCGCCGTGGCTCCTCTCCCTGGTCTACACCATCACCATCGGATTCCATCTCATGGCCGTCGTCCTCTATCCCTCGTATGCGTTGGCCGTCTTCAAGCGCCCGGGCACGAGCGCCGTGAAGGCGGCGCTCCTCCCCGCGCCGCTCATCCTGGCTCCGCTCCTCCTGACCGCTACGGGAGTGGAACCCGCCCAGTGGATGCGTCCATTCGAGCTCGTGGTGCGCTCGGCGGCCGGTGGAGGGGCCGCGTTGATCCGGCCCTACCCGCTCCTGTCGATGGCGCACGCGGTCGACATCGCGAACGCTCTCTTCCTCGCAGCACCGATCCCGTTCCTTCTGGGCCTGTCGTGGCTCGCGGACCGGCGCGGGCGAATCCGTCCGGCCCGGCCCGCATCGCAGGTGCTCGCCCTCGCGGGGCTCGCGGCCGTGGCGGCGCTTCTCGTCCTTACGCTCCCGGTCGCGCCGGCGCAGGACTGGGATCTGACCGCATTCCTCCTCCTGCCGGCCGCGCTCGCGGTGCTTGCGGCGGGCATGACGACGGCGCCCCGTCCGCTCGCGGCCGGCGCGCTCCTCACCCTCTCCGCCGCGTCCCTCCTCGCGTTCGTTCTCGTGAACGCGACGGAGGCGGCGTCGATCGCGCGGTACAAGACGCTCCTCGCTCCCGAGGCGCCCCTCTCCGCGTACGGCCGCGGCTACGGTCACAGCATGCTGTCGGAGTTCTACGAGGACCGCGGAGTGATGGATTCGGCCCTCGTCTATGCGGAGCTCGCGATCCGGTCGGAGCCCACGAACCCGCGCTACTGGCTGCGCGAGGGGACGATCCTCTACGAGCAGAAGCGGTACGACGAAGCGATCCCCAAGCTCGAGGAGGCGATCCAGCGAGGAACCACGCGGGTGGCCGCGCACTTCAACCTGGGCCTCGCCTACGCGCGGACGCGGCGTTTCGGTGAGGCGGCGGACCAGTTCCGGACCGCGATGGCGATGGACGGGACGAACCCCGAATACCCGCATCATCTCGCGCTGATGCTCTACGACCAGGGCTTCCCCGATTCGGCCCGGGGAATGTGGGAGGGCGTGCTCGAGCGCTGGCCCGGCTACTCCCTCACCGCGCGAGCGCTGGCGCGGCGGTTCCCTGCACGGACCCCATGAGCTGGAGCGCATCGCGCACCTGCTGGTGTCCGATCGAGAGGAGGAACTGGGGGTTTCGCCCGTAGCTCTTCGCTCCGAGCACGAAGAAGTCGGGTTCGGGATTCTGGAGCGATTCGGGGCCGTGGGCGACCTGCGCGAGGCAATCGCCTCCGGCGCCGGCTCCCAGGATCGCGGACGCGAGCTTCATCGTGCCTTCCGACGCGTAGCAGTAGTGCACCTGGAGCTCGCGCGTCATGGCGAGGTCGGGGCGATAGCCGACGAGCGCCAGCACGCGATCGACGTCGAGGCTCGAGCCGTCCGTGAGCGCCACGCGGACGCGATCTCCGCGCCGTTCGTACGCGACCACGTGGGCGCCGGAATGACGCGTGAGCCAGGGCGCGCTCGACGCGATCTCGTTGGCCCGGCGGGCCAGATCGAGACGGGCCGGGAGCGCATCTCCCTCGATCTCTGCGAACGCGACGCGCCGCATCCTCGAGATCCAGTGAACGCGCAACGACGCGCCCGCGCGCGCGGCCTGGTCGAATCCGAGGAGCGCGGTCGCGGCGGAGTGTCCATCCCCGATCAGGAGGGTCGTGCCGCGCGCGTAGGGCCCGTTCGTGGAGTGGAGCCGGGTGTCGTCCCAGTGCCGGGCGATGGCATCGCCGAGCTGGTCCTCGCCGAGCGCGGGCAGCCCTCCAGGTCCGGTCGCGTTCGGGTTCCCATAGACGCCGGTCGCGTCCACGACGACGTCGGCCCGATCGAAGCGCGTCGCTCCGCCAGCCTCCACGCGGAGCAGAAACCCGCGCCCCCCGCGGCCGACTCCGACCGCTTTGCCAAGACCCTCGCGTCCGACGTGCGTGACGCGCTCCCGCTCGCGGATCGAGTCCGCGAGCTCGGGCAGCCGCGCCAGCGGCACGAGGTAGCCCTCGACCAGGTCTCCCGCGGTCAGGATGGTGGACTCGGAAGCGAGCGCCACGCCCTCGGAACGGAGCCGTTCGCGTCCTTCCGCCGAAGAGCTCATGCCGAATGGAGTGAAGAGAGGGATCGATGCGAACCGGCGGAGGTGCTCGCCGACCTGGCCCGCCTCGTAGACCCGAACCTCGAAGCCGCGCCGTGATGCCCCGAGCGCCGCCTCGAGGCCGATGGGGCCGGCCCCGATGATGGCGATCCGCCGGGCCGGCATCAGCCGAGTCCCAGGTGCTCGAGCTCCTCCTCGTCGAACCCGAGGTAATGGCCGTATTCGTGGAGAAGGGTGATCTTGATCTCGCGCGCCACTTCGGTGCGGGAGCGGCCGGCGCGCTCGAGGTTCCTCTGGAAGAGGAGCACGACGTCGGGATAGCCGGAGGGGGCGGTGATCTTCTCCCCCACCGTCGTGCCCACGAAGAGCCCCACGATGTCGGGCGTGATGTGGGGAGCGCGATCGGCGACTTCGGCGCTTGGCTTGATCTCGACCAGCACCGGCACCTGGAGGATCGTCTCGCGGATCACAGGGGGCATCGACTCGAGCACGCGGTCGAGGATGGCCTTGAAGTCGGCCCCGTTCATCCGGACCGGAAGCGAAAAGTCGTCGGGCTCGAGGCGGTGGGCTTCCGCGAAGAGGCGGTCGGCCCCTTCCAGATCGCCCAGGACCTCGAGGATGCGCCCCTCGAGCTCCGCGCGGTCGGGGTCGTCCTCTTCCCCGCGGGGCGGCGCGAGGGCGCGCACTTCGCGAAGCGCTTCGTCCGCGCGCCAGAGGTGATGGAGGGCTTCGACGCGGCCGAGCGCGGCGCCCCAATGCTCGGGATCGTCGCGGAGGGCGGCCTCGAAGCGGTCGAGCGCGGTGGCCGGATCGCCCTCGTCGAGGGCATCGTTCGCCTCTTCGACGAGTGCTGCGGCGCGGGCTTCGGCGTTCATGGGGGGCCTTATGAAGTGGACTGGTCGGTCGCGCCGCGGATCGTGCGATCGAGGATCTGGTCGATCTCGCCCAAGCTGACGTCGATCTGGTTGACCTTGAGCCGCACGGAGTCGAGGTCTCCCGCGGCGACCCACCGGTCGGTCTCGGTAATGGTGCGCCGCGCCGTCGCGATCTCGAGGGCGACGTGCTCGCGGTCGAGCATGTTCATGGCCGAGCTTCGTTTCTCGATCTCGTCGAGGCGGCTGGAAATGGCGGGAAGGAGCGCGGCGACGCGCGTGATGTCCGACTCGCCGACCGCCTTGCGGAGAGCGTCGCGCGACCCTGCGAGCTGGGAGCGGAGCTCCACGAACTGGGCCGAGCCCTTCCCCGTGCCGGCGAGCTGCTGGCACGAGGCGAGCCCCAGGACGAGGATGGAGGCCGCGGCTAGAGCAGGTAGACGAGCGTGAAGACGCATAGCCACACTACGTCGACGAAGTGCCAGTACCAGGAAGCCGCCTGGAAGGGGAAATTCTGCTCGGAGGTGATGCGGCCCTTCACGGCGGCACCGTAGACCACGTTCAGGAAGATGATTCCGACGAGCACGTGCAGCCCGTGGAATCCGGTCAGCATGAAGAAGGTCGCGCCGAAAATCCCGCTCTTGATGCTGAACGCGGAGCCGTTCAGGAATCCGTACTCGTAGGCCTGCCCGCAGAGGAAGAGAGCTCCCAGGAAGATGGTCATGAGGAGCGAGGCGACGACCCCGTCCTTCCGACCCCGCTCGAGCGCCGTATGGCCGAGGTGAAGCGTGATACTGCTCGTGACGAGGAGGAAGGTGTTGACGGCCGGGAGCAGGACCTCGAAATGCGGCATCCCTTCCGGCGGCCAGATCTTGGTGTGCGTGCGCGAGTAGATGATCGCCGCGAAGAAGGCGCTGAAGATCGCGGCCTCGGACAGGATGAACATGAGGAACGCGCGCTTCTGGCGCGAGTCGGCGTCCACGAGGTCGCGTCCCACGAAGCGGTCGAGGAGGAGCGTCGCCCACCACTTGCTGGCGCCGAAGAGCGTGATGGCAAGGCCGACCGCGAGAACGCCCAGGCCCTGCGGATGCCCATGAGCCCACAGGATGAGGCCGACGGGCACGAATCCAAGTCCGAATGCGGCCACGATGGGCCACGGGCTCGGAGCGGGATCGTGGGAATGATGCTCGGCAGCGAACGCCATGCGTCTCCTCCGAATCGGGTCAGGCCGGAATTCGGCGGCCATGATGCCCGGGAACGGAGCCGCCCGCAAGCCTTTTCACCGATCGGGCGACGACGGCGGATCCTTCGATGCCTAGCGGCGCACCCTCAGATCCAGGACAGCCTTGGGGGCCGTGAGGTCCGTCGCCTCGATGATGGCGAGATTGGAGTAGGGGCTCCAGTTCGGTATCTCGTCGCAGGTGCGCAGCATCGCATAGTACCGATATCCGGGGGTGAACCCGAGCACGCGGACCGAATCGGGCATGCCGGGAAGCGCGGGTATCTTGTTCCACAGACTGACCCGCGTCGCCGCATTCCACCATCCCAGCGTGTCCGTGCCGGTGATGCCCTGGCTGCTGTAGCGGAGATCGTAGCGCGTCGCCCGGCCGTTCAGGCCGTCGTCGCCGGTGGCGGTCCAGCGGAGGACGACCGTGTCCAGGGTCAGAGCCGGATCTGCGAGCTGTGCTTCGTTCAGGGCTTGAACTTCCTCCGCGCTGCCTGCGCGGTCGAGCGTGACGAGACAGGATGCGACGACGAGTAGGACGAGTGCGGCGAGCGTGCGGCGTCCCTGACGCATGCGCGACATGGATCCTCCCAAGTTGTCTGGCTCGGATGCTGAGGAGTCCGCAGGGGGATGCGGGTGACCGCGTTCAAGGCAGGATTCGTGCCGACGTCATGTCGCACCATGGAACGACGCGCAAATCACGCATCGTCGGCGTGGGCGCACGCGAGAGGCGCGCACGCGCGCGCAGCGTGTGTACCGTAATGCGCGGCGGCCGCACCGAAGTGGCGCAGCCGTGCGCGATCAGCGCGCCGTGCGCGTGGGCTCGAGCAGGCTCGCCGCGGCGGGAGCGTGCGCCGGAGCGGGAGCCTCGTGTGACACGGATGTCTCGGCAGAGCCCTCAACGCCTTCCGCCGTCTTCAAGTGCGTGTAGCGGCCGAGGAGGCGGTAGACGAGCGGAACGATGAGGAGCGTGAGGAAGGTCGAGAAGAGCATTCCGCCGACGACCGCGATGCCGAGCGGCCGGCGCGACTCCGCGCCCGCGCCGATGCCGATCGCGAGCGGAAGCACGCCGAAGATCGTGGCCAGCGAGGTCATGAGGATCGGGCGCAGACGGATCTCGGCCGCGTGGATCACCGCCTCCGTGAGCTCCTGGCCGCGGCCTCGGAGCTGGTTCGCGTACTCCACGATCAGAATCGCGTTCTTGGTCACGAGCCCGATCAGCATGATGAGCCCGATCTGCGAGAAGATGTTCATGCTCTGCCCGAAGATGAAGAGGGAGATCAGGGCCCCGACGACGGCGAGCGGCACCGAGAAGAGGATCGTGAGCGGGTGGATGAAGCTCTCGAACTGCGCCGCGAGCACGAGATAGATGAAGACGACGGCCAGGCCGAAGAGGAGGTAGAGGCTGTTGCTCGACTCGCGGAACTCCTTCGACTGCCCCGCCAGCTCGTGCTTGACCCCCGACGGGAGCGCCGTGGCGGCGATCCGGTCGAGATCGTCCAGCGCCTGCCCGAGGCTCACCCCGGGCGCGAGGTTGGCCGTGAGGGTCGCGGAGCGCTGCCGGTTGTAGTGGTTGAGCTCCTTCGGCGCCACGGTCTCCTTCACGCTGATGACGCTCGCGAGCTGCACGAGCCCGTTCGCGCCCCGCAAATAGATCCCCTCGATCGCCTCCGGCGTGGCCCGAGCGGTCGGCTTGAGCTGCGCGATCACGTCGTACTGCTTCGTGCCGCGCTTGAAGTCGGAGATCGCCTTGCCGCCGAGGAGCGTCTCGAGCGTGCTCCCGATGTCGGTCACCGACACCCCGAGCTGCGCCGCGCGATCGCGGTCGATCCCGATGTCGAGCTGCGGCGTGTTGAGGCGGAGGTCGGTGTCCATGTTGACCAGGTACCCGAGCTTCTGCCCCTCCGCCATCATGGCTCCCACCGCCTGCCCCAGGGTCCCGTAATCGTCGGCCTGGAGCACGTACTCGACCGGGGTCGACGAGAACTGCCCGCCCAGGGACGGCGGATTGATGACGAACGCGAGCACGCCCGGAATCGAGATGAGCTGCGGGAAGAGCTGCTGCACGACCTCCTGCGCCGATCGGGCGCGGTAGATGGGGACGTGCACCATGGGGAGCATCGGGAGCGGCGTCGGGATCCATGCCTTCGGCCGCTCGTCGAGCCGCTTCAGCCGGAAGAAGAGGAACCCGTTCGTCACGCGCCCCGGTCCTCCGAATCCGAGACCGGTCGCGGTGAAGAGCCCGGCGCGCTCCGGCATGGGCAGGAGGATCGCCTCGACCTGGCGCATGTACTTGTCCGTGTAGGCGAGCGTCGAGCCCTCCGGAGCGATGACGATGCCGAAGGCGACGCCGCGATCCTCGGTGGGCGCCAGCTCCTTCCGCATGAACATGAAGCAGACGGCGCTCACCCCGATGAACAGGAGCACCACGCCCCCAACGGCCCACGGACGGCGGATGACGCCGCGCAGGAGCCGGTCGTAGACGCGGTCCAGCCAGCGGAAGAAGTTGTCGAACGTCCGCGTGGCCCATCCCTTGCCGCCGCCATGGAGCGGCCGGAGCATGCGGGAGGTGAGCATCGGCGTGAGCGAGAGCGCGACGAAGCCCGAGATCGCGACCGCCACGGCGACCGTGAGTCCGAACTCGTTGAAGAGCCGTCCCACCGATCCCTGGAGGAACGCCACGGGGATGAACACGGCGACGAGGGAGATCGTGGTTGCGAGAATCGCGAATCCGATCTCGTTGGAGCCGTCGAGCGCCGCCTTCAGGCGCGGCTTCCCCATCTCCATGTGCCGGTACACGTTTTCCAGCACGACGATGGCGTCGTCCACCACGAGCCCGATGGCCAGAACCATGGCCAGGAGCGTGAGGATGTTGATCGTGAAGCCGAGGAAGTAGGCCACCGCGAGCGCGCCCACGATCGAGACCGGGATCGCGACCGAGGGGATGAGCGTGGCCCGGAAGCTCTTGAGGAAAAGGAGGATCACGAGGATCACGAGGCACATGGCGATCAGGATGGTGTGCGAGACCTCGTCGATCGAATCCTGGATGAAGGTCGATGAATCGTAGGCGACGTCGAGCTTCATTCCCTGGGGGAGGAGCTTCGAGAGCTCGGGGATCGCGTCCCGAATCTCTTTGGCCACCTCGAGGGTGCTCGCCGTCTTTTGCTTCACGATGCCCAGTCCCACCGCCTGCTGTCCGTTCCAGCGGGCCAGGCTCCGCTCGTCCTCGGGGCCGACCTGCACCTCGGCGATGTCGGAGAGCCGGACGATGTCGGGTCCTCGCTGCGCGATAATGATCGCGCCGAACTCATCGGCCGTGGTCAGCTCGCCCCGGGTCCGCACCGCGAACTCGCGCCCGATCCCCTCGACCCGCCCACCCGGGATCTCCGCGTTCTCGGCCTTGACCGCGCGTTCCACGTCCTGCGTCGTGACGGCCCGGTTGGCCATGCGCTGCGCGTCGAGCCAGACGCGCATGGCGTAGCGGCGCTCGCCGCCGATGAAGACCGACGCCACGCCCGGGAAGCGCTGGATCTGCTCCTTGAGCGTGAGGTCTCCGACCTCGGTCAGCTCGAGCCCGTTGTGCCGGTCGCTCGAGAGGGCGAGCCAGAAGATCGGCTGGGCGTTGACGTCCACCTTGGCGACGATGGGATCGTCCGCCTCGGTCGGCAGCGTGCCCCGCACGCGCGACACGCGGTCGCGGACATCGTTCGCCGCTTCCTCCACGTTGCGCGAGAGCTCGAACTCGATCGTGATGACCGACCCCTGCTCGCGGCTCGACGAGTCGATCGTCTTGATGCCCTCGATGGTCGCGAACTGCTCCTCCAGGACGTCCGTGATCTCGGTCTCGACCACGCTCGGGCTCGCGCCGCGATAGAAGGTGGTCACCGACACGATCGGCGGATCGATGTCCGGGTACTCGCGGACAGGAAGCCGCGTGAACGCGATCACCCCGAAGAGGACGATCGAGAGGCTCATGACCGTCGCGAAGACGGGACGCTGGATGGAGAACTCGCTCAGTTTCATGGGTCTACTTCCTCGTCGTACCGGACGCCGCGGGCTTCGACGAGGCGTCCCCCTTGGGTCCTGCGTCGGGCTTCGCGGGGGCCGCCGCGGCGCCGGGCGCTCCGCCGCCGCCTGGAGCCGCGCCGCCGGCTGGAGTCGCGCCGCCCGGGCCCCCGGCCGCGTCCGCGTGGGAATCGATCGGGATCACGCGCGCCTTGTCGAAGAGCTTCTGATGCCCGGCGACGACGATGCGCGCACCGGGCTCGAGCCCGCTCACCACTTCGACGACGTCCGAGAGCCGGGTCCCGAGCTGGATCGCCGTGCGCGACACGGTCGAGTCCGGTCCCACCACGTACACGAAGGTCTGATTCCCCTCGGCGAACACCGCCTCGTTGGGAATCGTGAGGGCGTTCATGCGCTCGCTCAGGACGGCCGAGACGTTCGCGGACATGCCCGGACGGAACTCGCCGCGAGGATTCCGGACGCGCGCGATCACCTGCGCGCTTCGCGTCCCCGGATCGAGCACCGGATCGACCACGTCGATCCGACCGCTCAGGAGCGTGTTCGGGAACGCCGTCGTCGACACCGTGACCTCCGATCCGCGCTTCAGTGTGGACAGGTAGCGCTCCGGAGCGGAGAAGATGACCTTGAGCTCGGCGATCTGCGCGAGGTCGGTGATCGCGGTGCCCGTCCGCAGATACGCGCCAGGGCTCACCTTCTTCGAGCCCACCACGCCCGAGAAGGGGGCGACGATCCGCGTCTTCGAGAGCCGCGTGCGCGCGAGGGCGAGATTCGCGTCCGCCACCTTGAGCGCGGCCCCCGCGTCGTCGAGATCCTGGGCGGAGCCCGCCTTCTGCTCCACGACCTCCTTCACCCGGTCGTACGTGGACTTCGCCTGATCGCGCGTCGCCGCCGCGCGGTCGACCTCGGCCTTGAGCTGCGAGTCGTCGAGGCGCGCGAGGACCGTTCCCCTGGCGACCGGCTGACCCTCGCGGAACGGGAGGCTCATCACGACCGCGTCGATCTCGGAGACGACCGTGATGGCCTCGCCCGCCTCGATGGAGCCGACCGCTTCGAAGCGATCGAACACGCGCTCGCGCGAGACGACGGAGGTCTCCGCCGGCATCGGAGGCATGGTGAACCCGCCTCCCTTGGGGCCCCCTTTGGTGCAGCCCGAGACGACGAGAACGAGAGCGAGCGCCGCGCCCGAGAGCGCGCGCATCCGGTGCAATGTGTGGCTCATGGCCGGGTGTTCCCCCCTGTGGACGTGGACGCGGGATAGGCACCCGACGTCAGGAATCGAAGCGCGGCGGCGGCCTTGGCCGTCCGCACGAGCGCCTGCGAATAGCGCTGCTGGGCGGTCGCGAGATCGGCCCCCAGTCGCACGAGCTCGAACGCCGTGGTGCGGCCGCTGTTGTACTGGAGAATCCCGATCCTCACCTGCTCGCGCGAGGCTTCGACGCCCTGCCCCGCGACCTCGAACCGCCGCGCCGCGCGCACGAGCGCGCGATGCGCGGTGCGAACGTCCTCGGTCAGCGCGCGCCGCGCATCCTCGAGATCCTGCTTCGCGCGATCGGTCTCGCCCTTCAAGCGCTCGTGCTCGCCGCGTCCCTGGCGGAGGAAGATCGGGAACGAGAAGCTCACCCCCGCGCTCCAGGTCGGGAAGTCGCGATGGATGACGTCCGTGAACGCATCGCCGAACTTTCCGCTCACCGGAACCGGCTCCGCGCCCGGGATGAAGGTCACGTCCTGGGGCGTGCCCGCCAGTCCCGTACCACCGAGGGATCCGAGCACGTCGAGCTTGGGATAGCGATTCCAGGCCGCGCCCTTCTCACGCGCTTCCGCCGCCGCGAGATCCTCCTGGCGCGCTTTGATCGCGAGGTTCTGGTCGAGGGCGCGCGTCACGGCGGCGTCTTCCGGCTCGATCGGGAAGGACGATGGCGGCTGATCCACCGCGCGGAAGCGCGGCACATCCTTGGGGCGGCGCCCGATCAGCGACGCCAGGTGATCCGAGATCCTGTCGAGGTCCTCCTCGCGATCGAGGAGCGATTGCTCCTGCTCCGCGAGGAACACCCTGGCGGTGGCGACGTCGTTGGGGCCGACGAGGCCCGACCGCGCGCGAAGCTCGGCCTGGGTCTCGAGAGCCTGCGCCTGGTCGCGGATCAGCTGCTGCACCGCGAGATCCCGCTCCGCGGCGTGGAGGTCCCAGTAGACCTGCTCGACCGTGGTCTCCACCTCGATCCGCACGTCGTCGTAGCGCGCCAGGGCCGCCTTCTCCTCGCGGCCGGTCGCGGTGGCCTCGCTCGAGGTGCCGGGGCCGAAGCCGCGCAGGAGCGGCTGGCGGATGGACAGACGGCCGACCGCGTCGTAGGACGGATTCACGGTCGAGAAGGTGGAATTCGTCTCGGTACGGAGCGCGTCCATCGATGCCTCGAGCTCGGTCCCGAGCGGGAGGAGCGTGCGAATGCCGCCCGTGCCCGTGGTGGTCCGGTTCGAGATCACGTCGTTCGTCTCGAAGGGCGAGGTTCGCACCTGGTCGATCTCGCCGGTGGTGCCGTCGAGGAAGAGCTCGGGATCGAAGTGCCCCTTCTCCCGCATGTGCGCTCCGCGCGCCGCCACCACCTGGGCCGCCGCGCGCTGGGCCAGCGTCGAGCCGCCCTCGATCGCGGAGTGCACCGCGTCCGCGAGCGTGAGGGGCTCGCCCGGGATCTTGTCGAGCGCGTCGCTCAGGACGCTGTCGGGGTTGGCGGTGGTGAGCCCGAATCCCTGCCCCTCCGCCCTTGGGGCCCCTGCGCCAAGCATCCATCCCAGGATCAAGATCGCGAGTGAGACGGTCCGCGCGCGGACCAGCGCGGACGAGCTACTGCCGGGTGACGACGAGGTTCCTGCCACGATCTTCCCTGCCCTCCCCATGGGCGCATGAGCGCCGAAACGGTGCGGTCTTCGATTTAGCTCGGATTGGATTCGCGAGGAGTCACGTCCAGCGTGACCACCTCGACGCCGCGGACCACCGTGAGCGGCGATGAGACGCCCACCTCACGCTCGGTCAGCCTCGCCTGGAGGTCGTCGATGCCGCGCACCGGCGCGTCCCCGAACGCCACGATCACGTCCCCAGGCTCCAGGCCCGCCTGCTCCGCCGGGCTCTCGGGCTCGACGGATTCGACGCGCACGCCGCTCTCGACCGGGAGCCGATGGAACCGGGCCACCTTTCGCGCGAGGGCGACGCTCTGCCCTGCGAGACCGATGGCGCTCCGGCGCACGCGTCCCTGCCGTATCAACTGCGCTGCCACCAGCTTGGCTGTATTGACGGCGATGGCGAAGCAGATGCCCTGGGCGGGCATGATCATCGCGGAGTTTACCCCGATCACCTCACCCTGTGTTGTAACAAGTGGCCCTCCCGAGCTGCCCGGATTGAGGGCCGCGTCGGTCTGGATCACGTTGTCGATGAGGCGTCCGGACCGCGACCGAAGCGACCGGCCGAGCGCGCTCACGACCCCGGAGGTGACGGTGGCCTGGAAGCCGTAGGGATTCCCGATCGCCACCACGAGCTGTCCGACGCGAACGGCGTTGGAATCGCCGAGGGTCGCGGGAATCAGGTTCGGCGCGGTGATGCGGACGACGGCGAGATCGGTCTCCGGATCGTCCCCGATCAGATCGGC
This sequence comes from Candidatus Eiseniibacteriota bacterium, assembly GCA_036274595.1. Lineage (GTDB taxonomy): Bacteria > Eisenbacteria > RBG-16-71-46 > SZUA-252 > SZUA-252 > WS-9. Next base: position 63,293 of record DASUFL010000082.1, read on the forward strand.
GGCGTACGATGAGCCGTCCGCGAACCGGACGAGGATGCTGGACGCGCCGTGGACGACGTGGCTGTTGGTGAGGATGAAGCCGTCGGGAGTGAAGACGAAGCCCGAGCCCGACCCGCCCCGCGGCTGGGGCGGCCTGGCGGAATGACGCGAATCGGGCTCCGGGTGCCGTACTTCGATCGACACCACGGACGGACCCACCGCTTCCACAGCGTGGACAACCGCCTTGGAATAGGCGTCGAGCAGCCCGTCTGAGGATGGCTCCGGCTCGGGAGCCGGAACCGGCGTTCCGTGCGGTATCATGCCTGACTCTGATGCCGCGGCCCCCCGTTTGGTTGCGCCCCGGCCCTCGAAGCCATTGTAAGGAGCCGAACTTGGACAGGGAACCGTCGAACGCTGGACCGTCGGCGTACGAAATCCCCCTCACCGGCCGGGGCGCAATCTCGTGCTGGCGCCTGGGCGGGACCGGGGAGCGCCGCGGGGTCGGAATCCTCCACGGCCTGGGCGATCATGCCGGGCGTTATGCGGAGCTGGGCTCAGCACTCCTCGAGCGCGGCTTTGCGGTCGACGCGATCGATCTCCCAGGGCACGGGAAGTCCTATGGCAAGCGAGGGCATGTGGGGTCGTGGCTCGATTACCGGGCCGCGGTCACGGCCTGGATGGATCGCGCGCACGCGGCCGCCCCGGACCGGACCTGGACGCTTCTCGGCCAGAGCATGGGCGCCTTCGTCGCGCTGGACTGGGCCCTCGAGCATCCGGCGCGGGTGGAGCGCCTGGTTCTCTGCGCTCCGCCGTTCCAGCTAGGGTTCCGGCCGTCGCTCCTCAAGGTGAAGGCGGCGCAGGCGCTCGTCCGCTTCTGGCCAGGCTTCTCGCAGGGCAACATGATCCTTCCCTCCATGCTGTCGCACGACCAGAGCATCGTGCGCGCCCACATGGAGGATCCTCTCGTCCACTACCAGATCACGGCCCGGCTCTTCCTCGAGTTCCAGTTCATGCGCGCGTCCTTGATGAAGCGCGTGGGCGAGCTCAAGACCCCGACGCTCGTCATCCAGGGAGGCGAGGACCACGTGGCCGATCCGGCCGGGAGCGAGAAGTGGGTCAAGATGGCTCCCGAAGGACTCGCCGAGCTGCGCCTCTACCCTGGCCTCTACCATGAAGTGCTCGCCGAGGTGGGGCGGACGGAGATCATCGCTTCCTTGATCGATTGGCTCGAGAAGCCGGTGGCCTCGCGCGCCGGGCCGGCCGCGCGGGGACACGAAGGAGCATCGACACCGCCTCGCGCCAGCCGTTCCTGAGCCGCTCGCGCTCGCGGCGCGCGAGGGCAGGGCGGAACGTCGTCATGGCGTCGTCCGGGCCTCCGATCGCGCCGCCTCGATCCCACCATCCGATCGCGATTCCCGCGAGATGCGCGGCGCCGAGGGCGGTCGTCTCCAGGACCTTGGGACGCTCGACGGTGATGCCGAGCAGATCCGCCTGTAGCTGCATGAGGAAATCGTTCGCCGTCGCGCCGCCGTCCACGCGCATTCGCGCGATCTTCGAGGGCGCGACCGCGCCCATCGCGTCCACCAGATCGCACGTCTGGAACGCGATCGCTTCGAGCGCCGCGCGCACCAGGTGCGCGCGCGTCGTGCCCCGGGTCAGGCCGCACCAGATCCCGCGCGCTTCGGGGCGCCACCATGGAGCCCCCAGTCCGGCAAAGGCGGGCACGAGGTAGGTTCCGGCCGCGTCGGGCACCGATCGCGCCAGAGATTCGGTCTCCGCCGCCGTCGCGATGATCCCGAGCCCGTCCCTGAGCCACTGCACCGCCGCGCCCGCGATGAACACGCTTCCCTCGAGCGCATACGCGGCCTCGCCGCGCGGACCGCACGCGACCGTCGTGAGGAGTCCCCCCCTGGGCGGCGCGGCGCGGCGTCCGGTGTGGAGCATGAGGAAGCATCCGGTGCCATAGGTGTTCTTGAGCCCCCCAGCCGACACGCAGCCCTGCCCGAAGAGGGCGGCCTGCTGGTCTCCCGCGATGCCCGCGATCGGAACTCCATCGGGAAGGCCAGGCACGCCGCGCGTGCGCCCGAATTCCGAGGAGGAAGGCCTCACTTCGGGAAGGAGCGCTGGCGCCACGCCGAAGAGGGCGAGGAGCTCGTCGTCCCAGCGGTGGCGATGGATGTCGTAGAGGAGCGTCCGGCTCGCGTTGGTGGGATCGGTGGCGTGAACGGCGCCTCCGGTCAGCTTCCAGAGCACCCACGCGTCGATCGTCCCGAACGCGAGATCGCCTCGACGCGCGCGGGCGCGGGCTCCCTTCCCGTGTGCCAGGATCCACTCGAGCTTGGTCCCCGAGAAGTAGGGGTCGAGCCTGAGTCCCGTCCGTCGCGCGATCGCGCGCTCCTTCCCCGCCCGCCTGAGGGCGTCGCAGCGCTCGGCGGTGCGGCGGTCCTGCCAGACGATGGCCGGAGCGATCGGCTTCGACGTCGCGCGGTCCCAGACCAGCGTGGTCTCGCGCTGATTCGTGACTCCGATCGCCGCGATGCGTGCCGCGCGATCCGATTCGAGCGCGCCCGCGATCGCGTGCAGGCAGGCGCCCCAGATCTCGTCCCCGTCGTGCTCCACCCAGCCGGGACGGGGGAAGTGCTGCGGCAGCTCCGCATAGCCCCGTCCCGTGACGCGGCCGTTTCGATCGAGCAGCAGGGCCGTCGTCCCGGTGGTCCCCTGGTCGATCGCGAGCACCCGCTCGCCGTCGTGCGCGCTCATCCCATCGCCTCCTCGATCGCGTTCGATTCCTGGTCGAGCATCGCCGTCATTCGGCCGATTTCGTCCTTCACCCGCTCCTCGGACCACAGGAGCCGCGGCGCCATCCACCTAGCCGTCGGCTCGAGCGCCGCGCGGAGCGCGCGCGCGTCGAGCCAGAGACGCGTCCGGCGCAGGAGAACATCGTCCAGCCGGAGCGCAAACGCGTCGCCCACCGCGCGGTCCACCTCCGCTTCCCCGATCTCCAGTCCGCCGGGAAGCGTGAGCCGCGCGGGATCGCCGCCGGCCGGCGTATCGGCCGGCACCACCCGCGTCGCGGTCGTGCACGGACGCGTGCGCGCGCCGAGCGCCTCGACGACCCGATCCACCGCGCGCTCGGCGAGGCTCCGGTGCGTCGTGTACTTCCCTCCGATCAGCGCGATTCGCGCGCGTCCCGGGACGATGCGATGCTCCCGGGCATTGGCCCACGGGCGCGCGGCGCCGCTTTGGACCAGCGAGCGCACGCCGGCGAACGCGCGGACGGGACGGACGCCCCGAAGGCCGGGAAGCGCGCGTGCGGCCTCCTCGAGGAGATAGCGAATGTCCTCCGCGGGAGCCTCCACGCAGTCGGGCGGCCGGTCGTCGTCGACATCGGTCGTCCCGATGAGCGAATGATTCCCCCAGGGAAGCACGAAGAAGACGCGGCCGTCGCGCCGGGACGTCAGGAGCAGCGCGCGACCATGGGTCAGGGCGGGCACCACCACGTGCGTGCCGCGCGTACGCCGGAGGAGCACGCCCGAGGCCCCGCCCAGGCGGTCCACGTCCTCCGCCCACGGGCCGCCCGCGTTGACGACGAAGCGCGCGCGCACCTCCCGCTCCGCTCCATCGAGCCCGTTTCGAAGCGAGGCACGCCATCCGCCGCCGTCCTCCGCCAGGCCGACGACCGCCGTGTGCGTCAGGACCGAGAGACCCTCGCGCGCCGCGTCGACCGCGAGCGCCACGCAGAGCCTCGCGTCCTCCATCTGCGCATCGGCGAAGCGCGACGCGCCCATGAGCCTCGAGGGGTCGAGCCCTGGCTCGAGCGAGAGCGCCTCGGACGAGGAGATGGCGCCGTGGGCGCGCAGCTCGTCCGGCGCGCCGCGCGCGAGGAGCGAGTAGAGCGCGATCCCGAGGCCGACCCACGCGCGCGAGCGATTCGAGCCCTTGTAATGTGGGAGAAGGAACGAAACCGGACGGACGAAGGCGGGCGCGGTGCGGAGCAGGATCGATCGCTCGCGCAAGGACTCCCGCACGAGGCCGAGCTGGCCCGTCTCGAGATAGCGGATGCCCCCGTGCACGAGCTTCGACGTGCGGCTGCTCGTGCCGGAGGCGAGATCCTTCGCCTCGACCAGAACGACGCGAAGTCCGCGGAGCGTCGCGTCCCTCGCCACCGCCACGCCGTGGATTCCGCCCCCGATCACGAGGATGTCGTCGATCGCCGAGCCCCTCCCTGGACACGTCCAACCGCAATCGCCGCAGTCTAGGGGACGATTTCGGAACCCGCCACCGCGATCGGTGCTATCCTCGCCCGCTCTATGGTCCTGTGGGAGACAATACGATGAGCGCGCTGCAGGGTTCCCTGTCGCTGGTCACGGGCGCGACGAGCGGATTTGGAGAGGCCATCGCCCGCCGCCTCGCCGCCGAGGGCTCGTCGCTCGCGATCACGGGACGCAGGGCCGACCGGCTCGAGAAGGTCGCGGCCGACATCCGCCGCGAGCAGGGCGTCGAGGTCAGCACGCTTGCGTTCGACGTCCGGGATCGCGCGGGCACGGAGCGCGCGCTGGCCGGAGCCGGAACGGTCCTCGCGATTGCCGACATCCTCGTCAACAACGCCGGACTCGCGCTCGCGCTCGAATCGGTGCAAGCCGGCGATCCCGACGACTGGGACCAGATGATCGACACGAACGTGAAGGGACTCCTCTACGTGACGCGTGCGGTGCTCCCGGGCATGGTCGCGCGTCGGAGGGGGCACGTCGTGAACATCGGGTCGGTCGCGGGGCATCTCGTCTACGCCGGAGGCGCCGTCTATTCCGCGACGAAGTTCGCGGTGCGCGCGATCTCGGAGGCGCTGCGCTACGACGTGCTCGGCACGGGTGTGCGCGTGACGAACGTCGAGCCGGGTCTCGCCGAGACCGAGTTCAGCCTCGTCCGCTTCAAGGGGGACAGGGAGAAGGCCAGGGCGGTCTATCGAGGGATCGAGCCGCTCACCGCAGAGGACGTCGCGGACGCCGTGCTCTGGGCCGTGACGCGGCCGCCGCACGTGAACGTGCAGTCGATCCTCCTCATGCCGACCGACCAGGCCGGCCCTCACGCGCTCCATCGACGCCCCTCGTAGCGACGCACCGCGTTCCCTTAGGGCCCGCACATCTGGTAAACTAGGGGCCTCGATGATTTCCCCCCGCCGCGCTTCGATGGCTCTCGCCCTGATCCTGGGCGCCCTACTGTCGCTCGCTCCCATCGCCGCGCCCGATTCCCCCGGCCTCGCGTTCTCTTCGAGCGGCCAGGGAGAGCCGACGCTCGTCCTGATCCACGGCGCGGGCCAGGACCGCCACATGTGGGATCGCCTGACGCCGCTCCTCGAGACGCGGCACCGCGTCGTGCGGGTGGACCTGCCGGGGCACGGCGAGTCCCCGCAGGTGAGCCCGTTCTCCCTCAAAGAGGTGGCATCCGCGCTGGATCGAACGCTCAACCGGGAGAAGGTCAAGAAGGCGGTGCTCGTCGGCCAGTCCTATGGCGCCTACGTGGCGCTGGAAGAGGCGGCGGCCCATCCGTCCCGCGCGTCGGGCATCGTGCCGATCGACCTGCCCACGTACATCCAGGCCGACTCGGAGCGGATCGGAAATCTCGAGATGCTCCTCCGCGACCGCTACCCACTGTTCGTGGCCGGCGTGTTCCAGCAGATGACGAAGGACTCGAGCCAGATGGACTCGGTCGTCTCGAAAGCGGAGGCGGTTCCGCGGGACGTGATGAGCGCATACTTCCGCGAGACGTGGAGGATGGATCTGCGGCCGCGGGTCAAGAAGCTGAAGCAGCCGATCATGGTCGTCCTGACCGACGAGACCTGGTCCGCCGCCGAGTCCTGGTCGAGCGCGCGGAGGCGGCTGGGCTACGAGACGGCGGGGCCCGCCATCGGAAAGCGCTTCTACGGATCCGGACACCTCGTGCCTCTGGATCAGCCCGATTCCCTCGCCGCCGCCATCCTCGACTTCACCGCGACGCTTCCCCGCTAGAACGAAGCTCGCGCTGCGCGCTACCGATGCGCGAGCACGTGATAGAGATTCCCGAACTCCCCCGTTCTCGGAACGTCGATCGGAAACGGATCGAAGCGGTCGTGGTACACGGCCGCGAGCCTGAGCGGGCTTCGCTCGAGGAGACCGTCCACGTCTTCCTGCGTCCAGAGGCGAAGCACGTGGTCTTCCTCGAGGGTGAGCTTCTCCTTGCCGCGGCGCGCGGTGATCCGGGCGTGCTGGTGGGAGCGCTTCGCTTCCACGTCCTCGCGCACCACCGTCCAGGTGAGGGTCGTCGAGAGGTCGTTTCGGCGATTGCCCCAGGGACCGAACGTGGCGAGTTCCGGGGGCTCCCCCCAGTAGTTGAACTGCGCGATGTAGATCCCGCCCGGACGCAGCGCCTCCGCGATGCGCTCGAAGTGCTGGAGCAGCTGCTCGTCTTCGAGCAGGTAGCCGATCGAGTTCACGGGATTGATGGCGACGTCGAAGTGCCCTGGCGGACGGAACGTGGCCATGTCCCCGCGAAGCGCCCGCCCGCCGTGCGCGCCCAGGCGGCGCGACGCGAAGGCCACCATCTCGGGACTCAAGTCGTACCCGAGGACGTCGTAGCCCCGTCCCGCGAGCGCCTCCAGGAGGCGTCCCGTGCCGCACGCGGGCTCGAGGATGCGGCGCACCGGTCCTTCCACGTGCGCGGTAAAGCAGGATTCGAGGAAGTCGAGCTCGAGCGCGAGATCCCAGCCGAAGGCGACGTCGTAGATCTCGGGGCTCGCGTAGAGGGCGGGATGGCTCAGGTCGGTCATGGCTCCTGCGTCATGGCGAGAAGGAGGTCCGGCGTCGCACCGGGCGCGCGGCGACGGCGGAAAAGCGAACGGGGCGGCGCTGGATGCGCCGCCCCGTGCTTGACGGAAGTTCCGTGGTTCGGCTGCCTACGCCCGGCGGACGTTAGCGGCCTGGAGGCCCTTCGGCCCACGAACGATATCGAACTCCAGGCGCTCGCCCTCGGCGAGCGTCTTGAAGCCATCGCCCTGGATCGCGGAATAGTGGACGAACACGTCCTCGCCACCTTCCTGCTGGATGAATCCGAAACCCTTCGCCTCGTTGAACCACTTCACCGTTCCACTCGCCACTGATCTGCTCCTTCGACTACGGGGTACGACCCCAAACACGCCGCGTTGCGCGGCAAACGCCCAGCCGACTTGGGCCGGGTTCCGGGCGGATCGTGAAGCCCCGACCGGATACAAGAAAGCCGCAGGAATCGTCTCTCCTGCGGCGACAGTCACACCATGTGTGCTTCAACTACCGTCAGGCAACGCACGGAGTATCGGTAAGAACCCGCCGCTTGTAAAGCAAAATCTTTCTTCGGCGGCGAGGGATGATAGCCTGTAACCATGTTCCTGCCATCCGGTCCCGAAGGCCCCGTCGAGGAGACCGCGGTCGCGCCGCATCCTCCCGCCGTGGAGCACGCCCCCGAGTTCATCGATCAGCAGCTCGCGACGCTGGGGCTCAGGATCGAGTCCTCTCCGGTCGAACCTTTCCTGCATCGGCTCGCGGGCGAGCTCAGGGCGAAGGGAATCCGCCGGTGGCATCCCCGCTACTACCTCACCGACGAGTGGGGATGTCCGTCGGGGCACCCGATCATCGGCATTCCCTTCTATCTCGCCGACAAGAGACTCGCGCGAATCGAGCGGGAACGGAACGAGCTCGAGAGTCCGCGCGAGGTGATGATGTACCTGCGTCACGAGGCGGGCCACGCGTTCAACTACGCGTATCGCCTCTACCAGACCGCCGAGTGGCGTGCTACGTTCGGGCCGTTCCGGCGGCGCTATCGTGAAGATTACCGGCCCGTTCCGTTCAGCCGCGATTTCGTGCGCCATCTGCCCGGCTGGTACGCGCAGAAGCATCCCGACGAGGATTTCGCCGAAGCGTTCGCGGTGTGGCTCACGCCGGGTTATCCGTGGCGGGAGCGCTACGCCGGATGGCCCGCGCTCCAGAAGCTCGAGTACGTCGATCGCACCGTCCACGCGTGCGGGGACCGCGAGCCCCTGGTCAAGCGCGCGCGCCCCGACATCACCGTCGAAGAGATGGAAGGAACCGTCCGCGAGGTCTTCGACGAGGCGGCCGCGCGCAATCGCTCGGCCATGGAGCTGAATCCGGACGACGAGCTGGTCGACATCTTCCTTCCCAAGGGAAGCCGGCGGAAGCCGACCCGGCCCGCGTGGGAGATCGTCGAGCAGCACCGGAACAAGCTCATCGACAAGATCGCGCACTGGACCGGCGTCCGCCGGCCGGTGGTCCGCGAGATGGTGGATGCGATCGTCGAGGCGTGCCGGGCCCGCGGCTATCTCGGGCTCCGCGGGAAGGAGAGCGACTACCTGGTCGCGCTCACCGCGTACGGCACGGCGGTGGCGATGAACTACATGACGCGCGGCAAATTCCGGAACGTGTGACGGCGCACGGCGAGGGCGAATGACCGAGAACCCGCTCACCATCTGCATCCTGTACGACGCGTGGCACGAGCTCGAGGAGGAGGCCCCCGAGCCGCCGCCCGAAAATCCCAAGCGCGCGCGGAAGCGACGGGAGAAGAGCGATCGCGAGGAGATCGCGGAAGCGCTGACCAAGCGGGGCCACACGGTGATCGAGCACTGCCTCGACGGGCGCCGGCGCAGCCTCAAGGCGCTCGCGGGCATCGAGGCCGATCTCGTCTTCAACCTGACCGAATCCTACGGCGGCGACGATACGAAGGACTTGAACATCGCCGCCTATCTCGACCTCCTCCACCTTCCCTACACGGGATCGGGGCCGTCAGGGCTCCTCCTCGCCCAGGACAAGGCGGTGGCGAAGCGCCTGTTCACCTTTCACGGGCTCCGCACGCCTGACTTCGCCACGGTCTACCAGGGGCGTCTCCAGTGGTCGGACGACATTCACTTCCCCGTCATCGTGAAGCCGAAGCGCGAGGACGGCTCGATCGGGATCGAGTTCAGCGCGGTGGTGGGATCGATCAAGGAGCTGATGGAGCGGATCGACGCGCTCCACGCCGACCTGGATTCCCCGGTCCTCATCGAGGAGTACATCGAGGGGCGCGAGCTCTACGTGTCGGTGCTCGGGAACGAGCCTCCGACCGCGCTTCCGGTCGTGGAGCTTGATCTCTCCGATCTGCCCGAGGGGACTCCCCGCATCGCCGGGACCGAAGTGAAGTGGGAGCGCGGGACCGACGCCTACAAGAAGACGAAGCTCCGGGTCCCCGTGGACCTGGGCGAGGAGGTGCTGGCCGAGATCCAGGAGACGGCGGTCACCGCCTGCCGGGCGCTCGAGATCCGCGACTATGCACGGGCCGACCTCCGGCTCACCCCGGACGGACGGATCTTCCTCCTCGAGGTAAACCCCAATCCCTGGCTCCACTCGACGGCGGAGTTCGCCCTCTCGGCCAAGCAGGCCGGGCGCGACTACGGCTCCCTCATCGAGGAGATCGTGGATATGGCCATCGCCCGCTACCGGGGCCGCACCTTGACGAGCCGCCCCGACTAGGCAACCGGCTCCAACCCGTTTCCTCCCAACCCTGCCGGCTCACCCGGCATCCAATGCCTTGACAGGGCCGGAGGCATGCCCAAAACTGGACCCCCAATCCGATCCGAGCACGTCTTTTTGACCCCCGCGTCCCCCACACGCCATCCCGTCTGGCAAAGGAGCCACCGAATGAGTCCAATGCAGTCGAAGCATCGCGCACACTGGCGCGCCCCCCTGGCCGTGCTCGCTCTCATCGCCCTCGCTCTCGCGCCGGCGGTGGCTTCGGCCGGGGTCAAGCCGCCGCAGGTCACCTTGAACTATGAGAAGTACACCCTTCCGAACGGACTCGACGTCATCCTCTACGAAGATCACAAGCTCCCGCTCGTGGCGGTGAACACCTGGTATCACGTCGGCCCCGCCAACGAGCTGCCCGGCCGGACCGGCTTCGCCCACCTGTTCGAGCACATGATGTTCCAGTCCTCCGGGCACGTCGGCGAGGATCAGATCTGGAAGTATCTCGAGAGCGCCGGCGCCTCCTTCATCAATGGGACGACCGACTTCGATCGCACCAACTACATGGAGGACATCCCCTCCAACCAGCTCGAGACCGCGCTCTGGCTCGAGAGCGATCGGATGGGCTACCTCCTCGACACGGTGACCGGGCCCTCGCTCGCGAACCAGCAGGATGTCGTGCGGAACGAGCGCCGGCAGAGCATCGAGAACGCCCCCTACCAGATCGTCGAGGAAGAGATGTGGCACATGATCTTCCCGAAGGGGCACCCCTACTACGCGTGGGTGATCGGATCCCACGAGGACGTCCAGGCGGCGAAGCTCGATGATGTGAAGGCGTTCTTCCGGAGCTACTACGCGCCGAACAACGCGAGCCTCGTGATCGCGGGCGACATCCACAAGGCGAAGGTGAAGGCGCTGGTCGAGAAGTACTACGGCTCGATCCCGCGGGGCGAGCCGGTGCCGGCCATCACCGCCACGACGCCGCCGATCACGGCCGAGCGCCGCGCGACGGTCACCGACAAGATCACGCTGCCTCGGGTCTACATGGCGTGGCTCACGGCCCCGATCCTGAAGCCTGGCGACGCCGAGGCCGGAGTCGCCGCGGACATTCTCGGCGGCGGCAAGGCCAGCCGTCTCTACAAGAGCCTCGTCTACTCGAAGCGGATCTGCCAGGACGTCTCCGTTCAGCAGCAGTCGTACGCCTTGGGATCGGTGTTCCAGATCTCGGCCACCGTCAAGCCGGGCCACACGCCGGACGAGGTGGAGAAGGCGATCAACGAGGAGCTCGCCGCGTTCATCCAGAACGGCCCGACCGACGCCGAGGTCGCGGCCACGCAGAATGCGCTCTATTCCAACATCGTGACGAGCCTCGAGAACCTGGGCGGCTTCTCCGGCATTGCCGACCGGATGAACTCGTACAACCAGCACGTCAAGGATCCGGGCTATCTGGCCAAGGATCTCGCGCGGTTCGAGGCGGTGACGCCCGCCGCGGTGAAGCAGTTCGCGGCGCAGAGCCTCCGGAACGACGCGCGCGTCGTGGTCTACGCGGTGCCGGGCGACAAGAAGCTCCCGCCCGACCCGCCGGCCCCTCCGCCGCCGGCGAAGGATGTGGCGAAGGTCGAGTCGAAGGAGCCGTGGCGGAACACGCCGCCGGCGGCCGCGGCCGAGATCCAGGCCAAGCTCCCGACGCCGAAGAGGCTCGCGCTTCCGAACGGGCTCACGGTCTACATGGTCGAGTCGCACCGTTTCCCGCTCGTGTCGGCGAACCTGGTGCTCCGCTCGGGCGGCGCCGCGGATCCAGCCGACCTTCCGGGCCTCGCGGGCTACACGTCCGCCATGCTCGACGAAGGAACGACGAAGCGTGACGCGCTCGCGCTCGCGGATCAGACCCACGCGCTGGGCGCCTCCCTCGTGACGGGGAGCCAGCCGGACGGCTCGAGCGCCGGCGTCCGGTCGCTCAAGCAGAACGCGGCGGCGGCGATCGACATCCTCTCCGACATCACGCTCCACCCCTCGTTCCCCGATCAGGAGGTCGAGCGGATCCGGAACGACCGGCTCACGACGCTGATGCAGCAGCGCGATCAGCCCTGGCCGACCGGGATCCGGGTCATGAACGCCTGCCTGTTCGGACCGACGCATCCCTACGGCCATACGCAGATCGGCACGCAGGCCTCGATCGAGAAGGTGAAGCGCGAGGATCTCGTCAAGTTCTACGAGTCGACCTACAGCCCCAAGGACGCCGCCCTGATCCTGGTCGGCGATCTGACCGAGGCCGAGGCGAAAAAGCTCGCGACGGACGCCTTCGGCGCGTGGAAGGGAGCGGCGGCGCCGGCGCCGGTTCCTCCAACAGGGACCACGGCCAGCTCGCGCATCGTGATCGTGGACAAGCCGGGCTCGGTCCAGACCGTGGTCCTCGCGGGCCAGCTCGGCGTCAAGCGCTCGGATCCCGACTACGAGAAGCTCGACCTCATGAACACCGTTCTCGGCGGTCTCTTCTCGAGCCGCATCAACCTGAATCTTCGCGAGGACAAGGGGTACAGCTACGGCGCCTTCTCCTTCGTGGGACAGAACCGGGGCGTGGGCAGCTTCATCGCGGGCGCTTCGGTCCGCGCGGACGTGACCGGCCCCTCGGTGACGGAGGTCCTCAAGGAAGTGACGAAGCTCCGGGATGCCGGCGTGACGGCGGACGAGCTCCGGATGGCGAAGGAGTCGACGACCCGATCGCTGCCGGCCAACTTCGAGACCACGTTCTCCACGGCCGGGACGATCGCGGGCATCTATCTCTACGACCTGCCCCTGGACTACTACCAGACCCTTCCGTCGCGGCTCGCTTCGATCACGACGAACGACGTGGCCGCGGTCGCGAAGAAGCACCTGATTCCGGAGCGGATGGTGGTGGTCACGGTCGGCGACAGGAGCAAGATCGAGCCACAGCTGACGAAGCTCAACATCGGCACAGTGGCGTATCGCGACCCGGACGGCAAGGTGATCAGCGGAACCACGGGGAGCGCGGCTCCCGGCGGGGGGTCCCCCGGAACGGGCTCAGCTCCTTCGAACAATTAAATGTCTTAACAGTCGATCCGAACCGGCGGACCAGGCCGGTTCGAAATGTAAGAACGGGGTCGGATCTTCGGATCCGACCCCGATTTCTTTTTCGTCACAACACGAACTCGGACGCGAGCACGGTGTTCGCCAGGAAGGAGAATGCTCGTCTACGTCGCGTCCTCTCCCGCCATCGTACCCGACGGGAGCGTGACGCCGCCGCGACGAGCCAGAAAGTCCTCGACGAGGAGGAGCCCGCCTTCCCCGGCGCGTCGAACGATGCTGAGGAGAGTCTCCATGCTGGCCACCTCTTCGAGCTGCTCGTTGACGAACCACTGGAGGAAGTTCCGCGTGAGGTGATCCTTGTCCGTGATCGCCAGGTCCACGAGATCGTTGATCTGCCTGGTCACGGTGAGCTCCCACTCCAGGGAGAGCTTCACCGCTTCCTCGGCCGTCTTGAAGTCGGCCCTCGGACCAGGGACCGCCGGAATCTTTGCGCGGCCCCCCGCGTCGACCAGGAAGTTGACGAACCGCATCGCGTGCTGGCGCTCTTCCATCGCTTGCTTGTAGAAGTGCGCCGAAAGTCCCGGCAGGTTCTCGCTGCCGAAGTGGGCTCCAATGGATACGTACTGCAGAAACGCTCCGAATTCGTTTCCGATCTGGGTGTTGATGGCCGCGGCCATGCGCTCGCTGATCAGCATTCGCTCTCTCTCCGGTGTCGGTCCCACGCGACGGCATCCGGTGCCGGATCCCCCGCGACTCGCTCTCGATGAAGGCGGACAAGTTCTGACCCAGACCTTCGCCGAAGTCAAGTACCGCTCCTCGCGCCGTTGCAACAGTCACAATGTACAAGCCCGATCGGTACATGATGTAACTCTTCCCACGCGATTCATCGCGCGCAGCGACTCAATAGGTTTTATAGACGCGCGCGAGCGCGTGATGGGATCACGACCTGCGGGTGAGGTACGCGAGTTGCGTTCTCATTGCCCTTCTTGGCCTGTCGATTGCTGCCCTAGTTCCCTGTCGCCAACGAGGCGACTTGAACCGACATCCGCCACTTCGTACCGAGACTAGAGGAGCATCATCGTGACGACGGCCACCCACGAAGCCGATCTCATCGAGCCCCGCACGACGGCCGGCCCCATCGCGTCGGCAATCGCGGATGCCGCAGGCTCCGCGCTCGGAACGGCGCCCGCATCGGAGTCGGAGCGCTCCAGTGAATTCGAAATCCAGATCGCGATCCAGGCGATTGCCTCCAGGATCCTCGGGTCCGCGCTCCTCGAGCGGGCGCAGGAGGTCGATCCCGTTGCCACGTAGCCGTCAGGAGGGACAAGGGATGAACGAAACCGAGAGCATCGACCACGCCATCGTACAGGTGGAGCGCCTCTATCGATCCTTGACCGGTCGCGAGGCGCCACCCATTCGGGAGAACCCCTACGCCACCATCCCGCCCGAGAAGGTCCCGGAAGAGCACGTGCAGGAGCAGGTCGACCGGCTGGTCGAGACCCTCACGGAGTTCTCGGGAGGCTCCGGCGCTCTCGACGGTTGGAAGCCGCCGATCTCGATGTGGGAAGGAAGGGGCGAGGTCTGGGTCAGCGTGGACCTCCCCGGCGTGACGCGCGATCAGGTCCGGGTCTCCGTGATCCGGGGCATGCTCGAGCTTCACGGCACGCGTCCGCCTCGCGCGGCCACGGAAGGATCGATGGAGCTCCGCTACACCGAGCAGATGTACGGGAAGTTCCGCCGCATGATTCCGCTCCCCTCCGGCCTGGCGCTCGACCAGCTCCAGGCGCAGATGCGAAGCGGCATCCTCGAGATCCGGGTGCCCCGCGCGACGGGCAGCACCCAGGATCTGACGTCCATTCACGTCGGATAACAGAACCAGTTGCAGCTCGAACCGCCTCGACGGCCCGGTCCGCACGTAGGCGCTCAGCGGGGGTTCAGTCGCGACCGGGGGGTCCTACCACGATCAACCAGGAGGAGTTCATGGAAGCCAAAGTCGACGTTCGCAAGCTTCAAGTTCTCAACGACCGTATCAATCAGACCATCGACGCGCTCAATCAGGTCCGTTTGTCCGTGCACGGACTTGGCCACACGGGGGTGATGCCGCAGATGAATCCGCTTGCCCATCTCACGCAGGGGTTTGGAACTCAGGGATTCGGGACGCAGGGAATGGGCGGCCAGGGCATCGGCGGCCAGTTCGGCGGCCAGGGTTTCGGCCAGCCCGGCTTCGGAACGCAGGGGTTCGGTGGCGGATTCCCGCAGACGCCGTGGGCCCAGGGCATTGGCGGCCTCGGCCACACGAGCCCCTTCGCGCAGATCGATCCGCTCTCGCAGGGCAACCCGTTCCAGCAGGGCAACCCGCTCCAGCAGGGCAATCCGTTCCAGCAGGGCAACCCGCTCCAGCAGGGCAACCCGTTCCAGCAGGGCAATCCGCTCTCGCAGGTCAATCCCCAGTCGTATCTGACGCAAGGCCTTCAGCACTCGCCGTATTCGCAAGTGAATCCGTACGGGAACGTGCCGTGGCCCCAGAGCCCGTATGGCGCCCAGGGCATGCAGGGCATCGGTCGGCAGGGCTACGTCCAGGACATCGTGGACCAGAAGCTGGCCGAGATCCGCGCATCCGATCCGTACCGGATCTCGCAGACCTTCCCGTTCGCCGCGATGTAATTCGCAGTCAGCCGCAGGAGCACGAGCCGAGGCGGGCTTCGACCCGCCTCGGCTTCGCGTTTTCTAGAGGAACTCCAGGTCCCCGAAGACGAGCCCCGCCGCCTGGTCCAGGTCGGGCACGTAGCGCACGATCTCGTCGCTGATGGCGTGCGGCACGATCGTGCTCCGCTCGAGCATCGGACGGTTGCCGCTCGGGACCAGGATCATCCTCAGATTTCGGTGATAGGCGCCGTCCACCTTGTAGTCCAAGTCCCCCACCAGCCGGACGGTGAGCACGTCGTGCGCATCCGTGACCACGACGCCCGTGGAAGCGACGTCCTGCGGTACCGGCCGCTGGAGGAAGACCGACAGAAAGGCCAATGCCGTCGGCAAGCCCGCCGAGATACCCCCTGACGGCTCGTCCTCCTTGGTCACCTTGTATCCGTAGTTGTAGTCGAGGATGTCGCGGGTCGCGTGGGGGAACTTGGCCTGCGCGTACTCCCGCGTCGCGAGGAACGTGTTGCGCACGTTCGTCCGCATCTCCTCGGTCACGTTCCCGAGGATGTCGTCGCGGCGGAGCGCCCCTCCCTGCCCGGGCGACGCGAGCTCGCGCGTGGCCCACACCTCGTGGACCAGTCCATGGATCGTGCCCGCGAACCGGTACGTGGCCGCGGACAGGACCCGGCCGATCGCGCGGGCACGCTCCCTCGACGACCGCTCCAGACTCTCGGCCCGCTCCTCGAATCGCCGCTGCTGCGCGGTCTCCCCACCGTGCTGGAGCGCGAGGAGCGTCGCGAGCCGCCTCCAGATCCGGTAGTCGTTCGGCGACACGTGAACCGCGGCCTCGAGCGCTTCGAGCACGGTGGGAACGATCGACTTCATCTTGAGCAGGTCTGCCACCTTGGGCGAGGGCGTCTCGGCCTCCCGGTCGAGGAGCCACCCGATCACGTAGAGGTTGGTCGGGTCCTGCTCGAGGGCACGCGCGTAGAGGTCGATCGCGCGCTCCCGCCCCGTGTGCGTCCCCGAGAGCGCCTCGAGGTTGGCCCAGTACTTGAGGTCGAGGAGGTCCTCGCCGCGGGAGAAGGTGCGCTTCGCGGTCGCGAGATCGCCTCGGATCGCGGCCCCAAGCGCGGCCTCGCGCTCCGGCACGCCGGGCGGGAGCACCGAGTCTGAAAAGTGGATCGCGCGGAGGCGCTCGATCGGCAGGAACCGACGGGACGCCACCTCGACCACCTCGCGGAAATCCGCGCGATGCATCCTTCGCCGGTATGCGTTCAGGTGGCGGCGCTCGTACTCGACCGCCGCCTCCCGATCTCCCAGGCGCCGATAGAGGAGCGCCAGCCGCCCGAGCACGTGCGGATCTCCATGATTTTTCTCGAGATACTTCCCGATGTTCACAGCCGACTCGAGCCTCTCCCGGCTCCCCGTGCGCTCGTAGAGCGCGACCAGCGCGAGGAGGCGGTCGATGTCGGTCTCGTACCCGCGCTCCAGGCCCAGCCGCTCCAGGATCTGGATGGAGACTTCGAAATCCCCGATCAGCTCGTAGATCCATGCCTCGGCGAGCACGGCCAGCTTGTAGACCTCGGGATCGCGATCGCGGTACCGCGTCGCCACGGTGCGGCAGATCGTGCTGGCCTCGTTGGGGTGGCGGGCCACGTACTGGCGAAATGCTTCTTCCAGAGCCAGATACGCCGTTGGCTTCTGAACGAGCTGGAACTGCCCCATGGCGAGGAATTCCCCCGCGCCTTGGGTGGGATCCTGAGCCAGGTGGAGCATCGACTCGAGGTGCATCCGGGCGCGCTCGCCCTGGCCCAAGCGCTTCGACTGAAGCTGCGCCGTGCACGCGACCGCGAGCGAGAGCTGTCCCCGCATGTGCTTGAGCTTTCCGAAGAGGCTCAGGGCGTCGAGGTGCTCGGGGCTCTCGTCCAGGACCTGGGCCACTTCCATCTCGGCGAGCGTGAGGTCCCCGATCTCGATCAGGACCTCCGCGTAGCGGATGCGCTCGTCGTTGGGCGAGAGGTCGTCAGGAGTGGGCTGAGTTGTCGTATCTCGCGTGGCCACGATTCAAGGATACCCCAGGGCCCGGGCGTTCCCCTCCCTGGCCGGCACGGGGTACAGTGGGTGGATGCACCGACCGAAGAAGCGCACGAAGCGGTGGCTCTGGGTCATGATCTCGGCGCTCGTCGTGGCCGCGGTCGCGTACGGAGTCGTTCGTACCATGGGGTCGAAGCCCAAGAAGCAGGAACCGGACCGCTCCCCCGCCCTGCAGCAGCTGGATCGATCGATCGATCATGTCGCGGCGATTTTGACGGGGGCGCTTCAAGTTCGCGACCGGATGCGGGCGGGCCCGGCCGGCGCGACCCAGGCGCGGGCGGAGCTCGATAGCTTGAGGCAGGATCTCGAGCGGGTGGCGGCGGTAGCCCAGCAGGCAGAGACCGAGCCCAGCCTCGTTCAAGCCACCGAGCGCGTCTCGCGCTTCGCGGCCAACGCGGCAAGGCAGGTCGGCGCCCTCGCATCCGATGCCCCGGCGGATTCCCTCGAACGGACCGAGGCAAGGCTCAGGGCCATGCTCACCGCGGCCGGCAGGCTCCGCGCGTCCGTTGCCCCCAGACCTGGAAATCCTAGCTGACTCTCCAGTCTTTGTAGGTCTACGCTCGTAGAGGCGAGTCCTCGAAGCTCCAGGCCCCATCGAGCCCTGCCATGGCGTACCACGAGCGGTCCCCCAATCCCCTCCTCGTATCCGCGATCGAGTCGGTCTGGTCCTTCTCGGATGATTCCGGATCCTTCGCCGATCAGTCGCACTGCGTCTTTCCGGACGGGTGCATCGAGCTGATCGTCCATCGAGGACTCCCGTTCCGTTGGAAACGGGAGGGAGCGCCGGCGCGATCTCAGCCCGACGCATTCGTGGTCGGCCAGCTCTCGGAGCCGATGTGGCTGATTCCAGGGGCCGCGTTCGACGTCGTCGGCATCCGCTTCCGACCGGGCGCCGGAATCGAGGCGCTCGGCGGCGATCTCGGCGTGCTGTCGAACGGGGTCGTGCCGCTCGAGGCTCTCTGGGGCAAGGCCGCGCGCCATCTCGTGAACGCTGTCAGGGAAGCGGCCACCCCCGCGCGCGCGCAACGGATTCTCGAGGCGGCCGTGCTCGAGCATCTCGGCAAGGAGAGCGGCCTCCATCCCGCCACGCGCCGGGTGATCGACGCGATCCTCCGGGCGCGCGGCCAGGTGCGAATCGATCGACTCGCGCGCGACGTGGGATGGACCGAGCGCCATCTCGAGCGGCGGTTCCTGCGCGAGGTCGGCCTTCTCCCCAAGACCTTCGCGCGCACGGTCCGCTTCCAGCATCTGCTGCAAGTGCTGTCGGCTCTGCGCGAGGACGATTGGGCCGGCATCGCATGGGAGTGCGGCTTCTCCGATCAGGCCCACTTGATCCGCGAATTTCGCCGATTCACAGGGGCGACGCCCGCGCGCCTCGGTGAGGAAACGCTGGCCGTGGCGCGCCAGTTCATCTCGCCCGAGCGCCTCGAGCGCTATTTCTCGGACCCGCCCGCCGGCCACGCCTGACCCCGAGAATCTCGCTCCGGGTCGGATTTCTTCAATACCCTGCCCTCGCTTCTTTCTAGCCTCGAAGGGCCACTGAAAGGAGGCGCCCATGACCCTGAAGCGAGCCCTGGGGGCCGTCGCCGTGACGCTGATCGGCGTCTACGCCCTGACGGCCATGACCCGGAGACCGGAGCATCCACGAATCACCGGCGACTTCGACCAGATTGCACAGATGCACGCGCGGACCATGTTCGAGGAGGGGAAGAAGACGTTCCGCTACGACACCTTCGGGGACGAGGAGTTCTGGGGGGACCTGCTGCGCCTTCACGAGGCGGTGGCCGGCGCGAATCATGGCGGCGTCGGCCCGGGCGTGAGTCCGCGCCTCGCGCTCCAGGTCGGCCTCAAGGTGGACCAGGACGCGCTCTCGAACAAGACGCTGAACGCGATTCAGAGAGGCAAGGTCAACCTGGATGATCCCGCGGTCACGCTCGAGCTGCTCCGGCAGAACGCCGTCGTCGGCGTCACCGGCTTCTTCGGCGGCAATGGACGACTGCGCTCGATGGGGATCCAGTGCGCGTTCTGCCACTCGAATGTCGACGACGCCGTCGCGCCCGGCATCGGCCATCGACTGGACGGCTGGGCCAATCGCGATCTCAACGTGGGCGCGATCATCGCGCTCGCGCCGAATCTTCAACCCTTCGCCACGCTCCTGAACACCGATGTCAACACGGTGAAGACGGTCCTGAACAGCTGGGGACCGGGCAAGTTCGATGCGGAGCTGGTCCTCGACGGCAAGGCGTTCCAGCCCGACGGACGGTCGGCGGCGACGCTCCTCCCATCCGCGTTCGGTCTCGCGGGCGTGAACCTGCACACCTGGACCGGATGGGGATCGGTCACGCATTGGAACGCGTTCGTGGCGACCCTCGAGATGCACGGAAAGGGGACATTCTTCGATCCGCGCCTGGACGACGCATCGCGGTTCCCGATCGCGGCGGCCAATCGCTTCGGCCACGTGACGAACGAGGATGACCGCATCACCGCGAAGCTCCCCGCGCTCCACTTCTATCAGCTCGCCCTCCCGGCGCCGAAGCCGCCGGCCGGCTCCTTCGATGCGGCGAAGGCCGCCCAGGGCGACAGGCTGTTCGAGGGGAAAGCCAAGTGCGCGACGTGCCACACGGAAGGGCTGTATACGGAGCCTGGGTGGAACATGCACACCGGCGCAGAGGTGGGAATCGACGAGTTCCAGGCGAATCGCGCGCCCGACCGGAGATACCGGACGTCCCCGCTCAAGGGACTGTGGACGCACCAGAAGGGAGGCTTCTATCACGACGGCCGCTTCGCCACGCTCCTCGACGTCGTGAACCACTACAACACGTTCTTCTCGCTCGGGCTGATCGAGAGCGAGAAGGAAGATCTCGTCGAATACCTGAAGTCGCTCGGCGACGACGTGCAACCCATGCGAAGCGCGGACGGCGACGACGACCAGGGTGAGGACGAGAGGGCGAGTGCGTCGTGGAGGCTGCACGTGGCGCCCTCCCCCGCCACGCGTGCCGGAGGGATCCAGATGGACCTGGCCGGCGCCGCGCCGGCCCATCTGCCCTCGGATCTTGCGGCGCGCGTCTTCGACGTTCAGGGCCGGCTCGTCGCCTCGATCCGGCCGGAGCGGGCCGAGGCCGGGCAGGGCTTTGCCCATTTCGACTGGAACGGCCGCGATGGACGGGGCCAGGCGGTCGCGACGGGCGTCTACTTCATCCGGGTCGAAGCTCCGTCGGCCGGGTACCGGGAGAACCGGAAGATCGTGCTTCGCTGACCTCTTCTTCGTAGGTTGGGCTCGAGAGCCGCGGGACCTTCCCGCGGCTCTCGGCGTTTCGGGCCACGGGCGCCCCGGCTCAATCTCCGCTCCCTGCTTGCCGATAGATGTCGTCGAGGCGCGCTTGGAGGGAGCATGGGTCACTGGAAGAAGACGAGCTGGGTGATCTCGGGCTACATGGCGGCGGTGCTGGCCGCCGTCGTGGCCGGATGGCTCTATGACGTGCGGGTCTCGGCTCTTCCCTACGACACCTCGGGCGGCATGTACGCCGGGGGCCAGATGCTCACGGCCCTCGCAGCGTTCTTCACCGTGGCGCTCCTGCCCACCACGTTCCTGCTCTGGTCGCTCCGGCGCAACGAGCGCTTCTGGAACAAGGTCGGAATCCTATCCCTCTGGTTCGCCGTCGTCGGGCTGGTCGCCGTGCTCCTCCCTGCGTTCACCCATGGGAGAGTGGACAACGTCGCTCTCCTGGTCTTGAGCCTCGTCGGACTCGCTCAGCTCCTGGGCGTCCCGCTCTGGGCATTCGCCATCGGGCTGTTCGCCTTCCTCGCTCCAACGAAGGACACCCGCATGCAGCTCGTCACGGCCCTGGGTATCGAAGTCGTGATCGGGGTGTGCGCCGTGGTCCACTGGACCATGCCTCGGCCGCCTTTCTAGCCGATGTCGGGCCGGGAGTCAGTCGGAAACGTGGACGGTGACCTTCTGCGTCATCCTGGGACCGATCAAGTGCTGGACCTCGAGCACGTATGTGCCGGCCGGTGAGTCCACCACCTTAGTGTCCGCCATTTCGACGCTCTCCCCGGGCCCGAGCTGTCTCTCGAAGGAAGGGGATTGGCACCTCGCGGTCCCTGGCACTTCGGAGAGGGCGAGATCGCCGCCCAAGCCGAGGCCGCAGTCCATAAACGTGCCCCACTTGGGCCTCACACCACGGTTCGTCACCTTCGACCAGACCCTGAGCTGCTCGCCCCTGTGGGGCTGGGCGGGCTCGACGCGTACCGTCTGGACAAACCCCTGCTCGATCGGCGCGTTAGGCGCAGTGTTGCATTGCGCTCCCAGCGCTGCCAGGAGCAGCGCACCTATGGCGGACGCACGAAGGATCCGGATCATTGTGAGCCTCCCCGGCAACCGCGGAACGCCGTGAGTCTACGCCTCCCCACTCAAGGGAGGGAATTCCTGATTTCGCGCTGGGCGACTCCGGAAACTGCCGTAGGTGGTGGGCTCCTCTGGCAGGCATCAATGGACGATCAGCTGGGGTCGCGAAGCGCCGGTCTGCTCGCGACCCATCCGTTCGTAGAGATACATCGTGTTTCGCGACGAGATCGTGTTGTGTCGCAGGCCCACGCCGAGAAACGGCGAGTACTTGAACGTGGAGTCGGCGTCGTAGAAGACGACCTGATCCGTCACGGGATCGATGGCGCCGAAGGCCTGGAACCAGTCGGGAAAGATGATGAGGTACTTGGGTCGGTAGCGGGCGAGATTATCGGGAAAGCTGCGCACCGGCGACGTGAGACCGACGAGGTCCACGACGTAGCATCCGCTGAAATATCCGATGGCTCCAACATCGTTGACCGCGATCGTGTCGCCTGGCGTGGTCGCCTTGGCTGTCGTCTCACCGATGTACCGCTGCATGCCGTTGATGTTCTGGACATTCCACCCATGCGCGATTCCCACCTTTCGCGCCGTATAGCCCTGCCAGAGGACACATGCGAGCCCGGTCGCGATGAACACCGCTGCCCGCGCACCGGACAGGCGGCGGCACAGGTGCTCGAGTCCAATCACCCCGAGCAGAATGCCGAACGGGATCGTGGGAACGAGATAACGGTCGAGCTGCCCCGCCCAGGGGCGCACCACCGCGAGGGAGGCGGGCAGGAGAACGAAGAAGGCTGGCAGTGCCGGGAGACGGCGTATCAGGAGGACGGAGCCCACGACGATTGCGGGCAGAAGGAGGACCGCATGCAGCCCGAGGCGGCGCGCGCCGATCGAGCCCAGCCAGATGTCCGCCCATTGCTTCATCATGGTCCACTGGGACACGAGGAAATTTCCGGGGTGGGCCGCGACCTTGGCCGAGCTCGGGAAGATCCAACCGCCGACCGCCTGATTGAAGAGGAGGTAGCTTCCGACGATGGCGGCCGATCCAAGCACGGTCAGAGCGAGCTGCGATCTCGAGAGCCTCGTGCCGGCACCAGCGATCCCGAGCAAGGCCAGGAGGATCGTTTCAGGGCGCAACCAGACGCTCAGAGCCCACAACAGACATCCCCACACCCAGCGCTCGTGAACATAGAGGTGGAGCCCGGCGCAGACCACGAGAAGACAGACTGGAACCTCGAGCCCTCCCAGCGCTCCCCACAGAACAGGTGGCGATAGCGCGAGGAGAACTCCGGCGAGGAGCGGAGGAAGCTCCTTGTCGATGGACAGCCTTCGGGCCGCGGACATCAGCAGCAAACTCGAGGAAGCGAGACAAAGGATTCCCAAGATCTTCGCGGGGATGATCACGTCGTGGAACAGGCTGTAGAGCCCCGCCAAGAGGAACACATAGAGAGGGCCTGTCGCGGCCGCCACGCGCTCGCCGGGATTGAATGAGTAGCCGTGGCCGGTTGCTACGTTCTTCGCATAGACGGCGTAGATCCACGAGTCGTCTAAGGAGTAGCCCCAGCGATGAGCAATCGACCGCTCGGCGAACAGATACCAGCCGGTGCCCGCAAGGACAGCCAGGAGGGCTGCGAGAGCACCCACCCACGGGCGGCGGGGCGCGTCCAAGTTTGCGGGCGGGGATGAGAGCGCTCGGTGCGTGCTCAAGGCGGCAATGCTTGCAACCGGTTCACCTCCAGTAGACCGGCACATCCGCCGGCCCCGTCTCGTGAGCTCCAATCCTTTGAAACAGAATCATCTGATCCCGAGCAGCAATCGTGTTCCGCCGAAGACCCACGCCCGCGACCGGAGTCCACTTGTACATGGAGTCTGGCGAGTAGAACACGATGTTATCGATCACCGGATCCCGGACGCCGTAACTCGAGTACCAGTCGGGGAAAATCGCCAGCAGCTTGGGATGGTATCTCTGGAGGTTCTCCGGGAACGCGCGGCGCTCCGAGACAAGACCGACCAAGTCCACGACGTAACACCGGCTGAAATATCCCATGGCCCCGACATCGTTCACCGCAACCGTGTCTCCGGGCGCCGTCGCACCGGCGACCCGCTCCGCGAAGAAGCGGTGCATATCGTTGATGTTCTCCACATTCCATCCATGGAGTATGCCCTTCACCCTCGCCTCGTACGCCTGCCAGGCCAGACAGAGAACGCCAATGACGATGAGGGCTCGGACATGCTGTTTGGGGAAGATCCGCCTCGCTACACGACCGAGTGCGATCAGGGCCAAGATCACGCCGAACGGAACAACGTAAAGGATGTAGCGGCCGTGCGCGCTCCATGGAACCCCCGCGATCGCGAAGGCAATCGGAATCCCGAGCGCGTAGAGGCCCAACGCTGGATAGGTTCGCAGGGTCATCACGGCCCCTGCCACGAGCGCGGGCAGGAGAATGATCGCGTGCTCCCCCACCCTGTTGGAACCGAACGGCAACCCCCAAAGGCCACCCCAGTGGCGAAGAGAGCCGAGGAGGGTGGAAGCGAAGTTGCTCCCGGGGTGAGCCTTCACTCCGGCCGAGTTGGGGAACCAGTGGTCCCCGACCACCCGGTTGAATACGAAGAACAGCGCGATCACCAAGAACGCCAAGGCCAGCACAGCGACTGGCCCTCTCTTCGCGGTCCTGGGCCGGGCGATCGCTCCGATCGCTGCCAGGAAGACTCCATCGGGCCGCACCCATACGCCCAGCGACCAGAACAAGAGCGCAAGCGGCCACCTCCCCGCTACGTATGCATCAAGCCCCAGGCACGCGAGCAGGAGATAGACAGGTATTTCCATTCCCGAGAGACTCCCCCACAGCAAGGACGGCGACAGTGCCACGAGCAGCCCGGCCAAGAGCGGCTTCACCGGATCGCGGGGGTCGATACGAAGCATGGCCCTGTAGGTCAGCAAGGCGGACGCGATGAGACACAGTGCGCCCAGTATTTTCGCCGGCAGAATCAGGTCGTGAAAGACGGAGTACAGCCCGGCGAGGATGAACGCGTACAAGGGTCCTGTGGCGCCGCCGATGGTCTCGCCTGGGTTGAACGAGTAGCCGTGCCCCGTAGCGATGTTTCGGGCGATGGTGGCGTAGATCCATGAGTCGTCGAGCGAGAAACCCCATCGGCCTGCCACCTTGAGCTCGGCAAACAGAAACCAGGCGATCCCGGCGCATGCCGCCACAATGATGGCCGCAACCGCGCGCGGGTCGGCTGTCCCCTGGCTTTCGCGAGTGCCTTCTCGTTCGATCTGATTGGTTTTCACCCCTGCCCTTGACCGAGCGCCCCCCAGCGCGTAGGTGATCCAAATACCCAGAAGCAAGAAGAACGGAAGATTGGCCGTCCACGGGTTCTCGTAATCGAGGCCAAGCCCAGGAATGATGAAGGCCTGCGCTCCGAGGAGGATCGCAACGGTGGTGTGGCCGCCCAGCTTGGAGAGCATTGGCCCAAGGAAATAGAACATCGCCGGAATGGCGAGCAGATAGATGTAGATCATGGGCCGCGGATGGAGGAGCACGTACAGGGGCGTAGCTGTCATCACCCAAAGCACCGGGTCGCGTGCGACCCATGCCCTCTTGAGCGCAGGCGCACTGAAGCCCAGAAGGACAATCGCATAGACAGCCCAGAGACTCAGGGCCGCGCCCGAGCTCGACGCTCCATGCTGGCCCCGTAGCGAGTCGAAGAGCCCGATCGCCGAGGGATTGACGTAACCAAATGGGCGCTCCCCGGGCAGATTCTGGAGGAAGCCACGGGCCCACGCAGGGCCCAGGACGACAGGGACGGCAACGAGCACCGCAAGCCCAAGAAGCGCAAGAAATCGGACGCTCCAGCGCCGCCACCCACCGGGCCCGACTTCAGGCAGGAACAGAAATGCTGCCGGGGCGAGCTTGAACAAGGATCCGGCTGCAAGGCTTACCACCGAGAGGACGCGCTTCCCTTTGGTGTATGAGGCAAACCCGATCCAGAGGATGAGTGCCTCGAAGACGGCCACGTTCCCAGTCTTCAGGCTCCACATCGAAGCCGCGTTGAAACCAAAGGCCATCGCGAAGGCGAGTGGAACAATGGGAACGCTGGGCAGGAACTCACGTCGCCAGAGCTGCAGCAGGACGATGAGCGCAAACACCTCGAGGGCGAGCCATAAGAGCGGCGCGATGGTGAGGGAGATGAACGTAAACGGAGCGAATAATGGAAGGGTGACCGGGGGGTATACAAAAGGCATCGCGACGGGGCGATCCGCGACATGCGACAGCTGATCCGGGCTGTACGGGTTGCCACCGTGCAGGGCAGCACCAGCGGCATACCAGTACGTCTCAAAGTCCCAGGGCCGTCGGGCGCTGGTGGGCACGAGCAGAGGGACTATCGCTAGTAAGACGACCAGCAGAGCAGATTCCGCAGCAATCTGGCGCCAGCCGAGACGACGACCATCTGCCCGCATCGCAAGCCATACTCCCACAGGGTGCCAGAAATGGGAATGGCCCCGGAACACGCCCGGGGCCATGGCTCGCCCCAAGTCTGCTATGCGGCCGACCGCGAAATCGACGACTTCATGACCGTGCCACGCTCGCGCCGAGGGCAACGAGAAGCTCGTCCAGCTGCGCGAATGTCTCGACCATCACATCCGCCGCCCCGGTGCCGGCAGCGTCGAGAGCTTCCTTCGAGGGATAGAGCTCGTGCAGGACCAGCAACGTCTTGCCGCCCTTTTCCTCGAGGGTCACCGTCGTGACGGAACCCTCGTCACTTTCCTCATTGGTCCAGACGAGGCGCGAGTGCGGTGTCACTTCCCTGTACGTGCCGAAGAACGCCGACTGTGAGTCCCCGTGTGCGAACTCCAGACGGTACTTGCCCCCGACACGAACATCCATGTCGCAGGAAAGCAGGGACATTCCCATCGACTTTGGCACCCACCACTGCCGGAATAGCTCGGGCTTGGTCCACGCCTCGAACACGAGGCGCGCCGGGCTGTTGAAGGTTCGCGTCACGACGAGCTCACGCTCCGATTTCCGTTCCACCGTCGTGCGGTTCTTCATGGGCGTAGGCTCACTCTCTCTTCTTGCGTCCATCGACCTTCTCCTTTCGTTTCAGTTCCTCGACAACCCTGTCCAGCTCGTCGAAGCGTGCGTCCCAGAGCTGCCGGTACCTCTCGATCCAGGCCGCTTCTTCCGTAAGGCGACGCGGGCCGAGCTTGCAGGTCCGCACGCGCCCGACCTTCTCCGAGGTGACGAGCCCCACCTGCTCCAGGACGCCGACATGCTTCTTCATGCCCGTGAGGGTCATGTGAAACCTCTCGGCAAGCTCCGTGATCGAAGCGTCCGCACGGCCGAGCTGCTCCAGAACGCCGCGCCGGGTGGCGTCCGAGAGCGCGGCGAACGAGGCATCGAAGCGGGCCTGTGAATACTGAACCATGTGGTTCAGTATATACCACGCGTGAGGGGTATGCAAGGAGAGGTTGAGCGCGGTTAGCGGAACACGGCAGGGCTGTGTTGCCGGAAGGGTGGTGTCCCCAAGGGGATTCGAACCCCTGTTGCCGCCGTGAAAGGGCGGTGTCCTAGGCCGGGCTAGACGATGGGGACCCGTGCGCTGGGCGGGAGCGCGTGTGGAATCGATGAACCCGCCGGCGAGCGGAGCACTATAACGTAATCGAAGCACGCTGGCCCCGCCCAATCGTGGATCGCCGCGCTGGACGATGGAGCGAGCGCGACGGGTCCCTCGCTCCCGCCACTTCGCCCTCTGAAACGTGGCCGCATCCAGCCACGCATGAGCCAATCCACCCCTCATTTGGCTAGACCCCACCTTCACACGAAGACGCAATCTATTGTGAATACGCCGTTTACGTCGATGCATATCGGGCGGCACGGCCCATGCCTTCACACAGTGTGGGATTGGGATGGGCGGAAGCGGGCGCCAACACGCGCCCACGGTGGGAACGACGGACGGAGGTCAAGCGAGGCCATGCTCCTCACCGCCTACATCACGGTGGTGGTCGCCACGGGCGGGATCGCGATGTGGCGCCTGGGCGCCCCGGATCCGACCGTCGGCGCGCTCTCGCTCCTCTTCTGGTTCCTCGCGAACCTCCTGGGCGAAGTGCTGTGGCTGCCGGCGCCGAAGGGGCGCGGTTACCTCAGCATGGCCAACGCCGCCAATTTCGCGACCTTGATCCTGCTCCCCGCGTCGGCCGCGGTGGGCGTGACGGTGGGCGCCGGACTCTGTGCGGACATCCTGTTCCGGAAGCGGAAGTGGTATCAGGCCCTCTTCAACTTCGCGGCCTGCGCCGTGACCGTGACGGCCGCCTCGGCTGCCTTCCGTGGACTCGGCGGAGCGAGCGCGAACATCGACGCGCTCCTCTCGCCCTTGAATGCGGTCCCGCTCCTCGCGGCGGCGGTCACCTACTTCATGCTGAACACGTGGCTCATCGCGGGCGTCGTCGCGCTCCACAGCGGCCAGCCTGTCTGGACCGTGTGGCGGACGAGCTTCGCGTTCGGCTACGAGATGGTCGGCGCCGTGGTGCTCAAGCTCCTCGGCTACCTCTTCGCGATCCTGTTCCTCACGTGGGGCTACATGAGCGCCTTCATGGCGGTCATCGCCACCTACTTCATCCGTGACGCGTACATCCGGTACGTGCAGCAGACCCAACCGAAGGAGCTCGAGGCTCCGTCCACGGAGGAGAAAGCGGCATGACGCGCATCCGTGTCCGACACTTCCTGGCTCTTGCCGCACTCCTCGCTCTGACGGGATGCAATGGCGCCTTCATCCTGCCGCTCGCGCCGCAGTCGCAGACGCCGGCTGACCCGGCGCCGGAGGCGGGGCCCGAGATTCTCGTCGTCGAGCCCAGCAACGCGACGCAGTACCGCATGGCGCAGTACGACAGCGTGCCCCTGGCCGCGGACCCGGTCGAAGGCGTATTGGACCGCTCGCTCGAAGCCACGGCGATGATCGACGGCCACGAAGGCGGACGCCTCCACTGCGGCCGGTTCGTCCTGGTCATTCCGAAGGACGCGTGGTTCGGCAAGGGCGAAGTGACGATGACGATGCCCGACAGCACGGTCATGCTGGTGGACCTCGACATCAATCCGATCAGCTTGAACAAGTTCAAAGTGCCGGTCACCCTGTGCCTCGTCACCGAAGGAACGACGGTGCGGCTTCAGGATCTCTCGATGTACTGGTGGGATCCCGAGGTCGGAAAGTGGACGTACCAGGTGACGGACAAGAACCTGCTCGACAACCTGGACCTCCTCTACGGCGAGAGCTACACGCAGGGGATGGCCATCGAGCTGGGGCACTTCTCGCGCTACTCCGGAGGCAAGGCCGGCTGGTAACCGGCCGTCCCCTCCTTCCGAAGAGGCCGCCCGACGACCCCCCGGGCGGCCTCGGCTTTTTCCCCCACGGGTCCACTCGGAACGGCTATCCTCCTCGGCTCCGAACCGGGCGCCTGTTTTCGCCACGGCCGCCCGCCCGACGCCATTCCTGGAGGATCCATGCAGAAGTTCGACGGGGTCGATTTCCTCGAAATCGACGGCCTTTTCAGCGACGAAGAGATCCTGGTCCGCGATTCGGTCCGCCGCTTCGTGCAGGACCGCGTGCTCCCCGTGATCGAGAAGCACAACCGCGACGGGACCTTCCCCGCCGATCTGATCCCCGAGATGGCCGAGCTGGGGATGTACGGCGCCAACATCCACGGCTACGGCTGCGCCGGCCTCAACAACGTCGCCTACGGCCTCATCATGCAGGAGCTGGAGAGGGGCGATAGCGGGCTCCGCTCGTTCGTATCCGTGCAGGGCGCGCTCTGCATGTACCCGATCCACGCCTACGGCTCGGACGAGCAGAAGAACCATTGGCTCCCCAAGATGGCCACGGGCGAAGTGATCGGATGCTTCGGCCTCACGGAGGCCGACTTCGGCTCCAACCCGAGCGGCATGCTCACCACCGCGCGGAAGGACGGCGATTCGTACGTCCTGAACGGCAGCAAGATGTGGATCACGAACGGCGGGGTCGCGCACATCGCGATCGTCTGGGCCAAGCTCGACGGGCGGATCCGCGGCTTCATCGTGGAGCGCGGCACGAAGGGCTACTCGACGAAGGACATCCACGGCAAGTTCTCGCTCCGCGCGTCGGTGACGTCCGAGCTCACGTTCCAGGACTGCCGCATTCCCGCATCCAACATCCTGCCGAACGTGGACGGGCTCAAGGGTCCGCTCGGCTGCCTCAACCAGGCCCGCTACGGAATCGCCTGGGGCGGGATCGGAGCCGCCATGGCGTGCTATCACGAGGCGCTCGAGTACTCGAAGACGCGCATCCAGTTCGACCGCCCCATCGCGGGGTTCCAGATGGTCCAGGAGAAGCTCGCCTGGATGATCCGCGAGATCACCAAGGGACAGCTCCTCGCGCTCCAGGTCGGGCGTTTGAAGGACGCAGGCAAGGTGAAGCCGGAGCAGGTGTCGCTCGCCAAGATGAACAACGTGGACGTGGGACTCCAGTGCGCGAGGCTCGCGCGCGCCATCTTAGGCGCGAACGGGATCACGGACGAGTACCAGTGCGGACGTCACATGTGCAATCTGGAGAGCGTCTACACGTACGAGGGTACCCACGACATCCACACGCTCGTCGTGGGCGAGGCGATCACCGGGATCCCGGCGTACAAGTAGGGCGAGCCGGCTACCCCTTGCGTCCCCTCACGGCCCACGCCCGAGCCGTGAGGCGGATCGATCCGTCCGCTTCCACGGGCAGCTTCGATCGAATGCGATCTCTCAGAGCATCGCGCCGCTCCGGGTCCAGCGACATCACGTACGCCGGACCGGGCCCCTGCCCGCCCAGGAACGGCGACCAGTAGTCGTCGAAGTCGCGAAACACGGTGGGCACGTCGATCGGCCTCACCTCCACCTGGCCCAGCCCCGCGTCCGACAACAGAGCCGTCAGCGCGGGGGGATGACAGATGGCGAATCGCGGCCCTTCATCCGCCGCGCTCGGATCGAGCTCGGTGGCCGTGCTCCAGAAGACCCGCATCATCCCCATCTGCCCCGAGTAATCCCAGACGTACACCGCGACCGTGCCGCCCGGCCTCGTGGCGCGAGCCATGTCGGTGGCCATGCGCAGAGGTTCGGGGACGAAGTTCAGCACGAGCCCCGACACCGCTACGTCCACGGAGGCATCATCCACCGGAAGGGATCGCGCGTCTCCGACCGCGAAGGAAGCCCGTGGGTCCGTGATGCTCGCCTTCGCGTGCTCCAGGAATCCCGAAGAAGCGTCGATCCCCTTCACCGACTTCGGCGCGGCGTTGTCCAGAATGGTCTGAGAGAGAGCGCCGGTTCCACATCCCACGTCGAGCCAGTCGAGCTCCCGAGGCATGGTGAGCCAGGAGAGGAATTCGGGCGCGACGCGGCGGCTCCAGCGCCCGACGTAGCGCTCGTACGGATCTCCCGATGCCCAGACATCGTGGCGAGCGGATTGGTTCACGCCACGATCCTAGAACGGCACGTAGAGCATGGCCATGTATTCGTCGTAGTCGACGTCCGTCCCCGTGGGCGTGCTCGGATGGTAGCGAGCATACGAGAGCTTCACCTGCGTGAACGGCACCGGCTCCACATCAACATCGAGGAGATACCTGCGATTCACGGTCCGGTCGCGATCTTTGTCGGGGTCCACATAGTCGTACTTGGCGCGCACATTGACCGCCTTCGAGACGCGATACACCCCTTCGACGAACCCGGCCATGCTGTTGACGTCCCCGCCGAAGTCCTCATCGGTTCCGCCTGCATATTCTCCCAGCAGCGTCAGCGAATGGAACGTGCGGGTCAAATACAGTGACCATCTGGCCTCGTCGCGCCCGGACATGTCGAGATAGCCGGACACCCCGCCCTGCAGCCACGGGAATGCCCAGGCGACTTTGCCGGCGAATGCCTGGGCCTGGTCCAACGTGGGCCTCGCCTCGCCATTCGTGTACGAGAACTCGAACCAGCCATTCTTTCCCGTGGATCCCAGTGCAATGCCAGCGTCTTCCTTCTGCGAATCGTACGGAAGGAAGGTGCGAGTGAAGGACGTGTGGTCGTCCTGCCGAAGGCCGAATGGGACGCGGAAGCGTCCGAACTGAACGAAGGCGTTCTTGGGTAGGTCATGGAACAGGGCATAGAACTCGCGAGCAACATAGGGGGGCGGGAAACCGCCAGGTGGCTCGTCCACGGTGATTCCGTGGCTCCCCACGACGGCCAGCTTCTCGAACGGCGTGACCGCGAATCGCAGGTTCGCCTGCATGGGAAAGAAAGCCCAGCTACTGCTACCACCCTTAAAGACATCCGCAATGTAGGTCATCCGCATGTCCACGCCCAGCCGGATCCACTGATTGAGCTGCGGATCCACGTCCAGGGTTCCGAACTTCGTCTCCTCCTCCATCGAGTGCCGGTTCTTCAGGTACGAGAATCCGAACTCGTTTCGCATGCCTCCGCCGTTGGGATCGAAGTGGCAGGAAGCGCACTTGGTGCCCTCGCGCGAAGCGTAGAGCGGAAGGGCGCGCGCGGGCATCGCCGACACCGCCCAGAGGAGCGCGGCGAAGGCGGCAAGAACCGAGGGACGGGTCACGGCTGGTTCCTCCTTCCTGCGAGGGAATACGCGGGCTCGGGCAGGCGCGCGATCACGAGATAGAGCGCGATCAGGGCGCCCCCGAGCCCGATGAGGGCGATCGGG
>DASUFL010000083.1:0-2900 GCA_036274595.1 Candidatus Eiseniibacteriota bacterium
TGAGGCACTCCCCCAACCTAGGGAGGTAGGCAACCTGCGTCCATCACCCGTTGTGTGCCAAACCCCGAGCTCGAGCTGCGGGCGCAAGGCCCTCGAGATCGCTCTCCGGCGCGGCCGTCGGGCTCAGTATCTGGTCCCGCGCGGGACGCGCCGAACCACACGTTGAAGCGGAGCGATCACGCGGGGTTCCGGTGGTCGTTGGTCGGCGCCGATTGAAGCCGAAAAACGCCCTTTGACCTGCGGAAACGCGTTCGAGATCACGCTGATGGTCGTCGGCGAGAGTCGACCTCGGCCAGACTCCAGCCGGACTGTTGTGGCAGCCTCGATCGTCGCGGCATCGGCCTCGCTTGCGCGGCTCCCCACGACCTCAGGGTCCGTCGGCACCAGCGACACGCGGACAGTCACTTCCGGCGCCCGCCGGCAGGTTCGTGGATCACAGGGAGATCCCTCGGGGCGAAAGCGGCGTCGCACAGCGTCCCCGCCTCCTCCAGGTCGAACATGGCGCCGCCGGGCAGCGGCATGCTCCACAGGAGGCGGTGGTGGCGCCGCATGGTGGGGCTGTAGGTGTCGGCGTCCCCAGCGCCATCCGATCGGAGGTCGAGCGAGGTGTCGATCATCGACCAAATTCTGGCGCCTTGTGACGGATCCGTGGGTGGGCGGCCGCGCGTAGCAGGCCGCCCGGTCCCGGCGGCGGTGACCTATCAACCCGTGCCAGCGGTTCAAGCGTTCAAAGGCCACCGGCGCCCCGGCCGAGTCCCGCCGAACACCGAGGTCGCGGTTGGTGATCAACCACGCTGGGCGGATATCGGTTGATTGGTCACCGCTACTTGGTGCTCGCGCAGTGCAACGCCGCGGCGAAGCTCGCCGTTGTGCGCCGTATCCCCGGCTCGCGCGAGGCTCGCAGTCAAGGACGCCGAAGGCGCCGCAGGCGATCCTTGACGGCGAGACGCGATCCGGCTGGCGCGCGGACACCCACGAATCCGTCACAAGCCGTAGTGCCCCTGTCGGGGAGCCCGTTCCGGGCTGTCATTGGATGCTTCTGCGCCTCTCCAACACCATCAGCCTCGTCTGCATCCGTTTAAGGACTAGAGCCGGAGATTTTTGGCATTCCTCGGCCCGCACCAATAGCTCAGAGGGAGCTCAGGTGATGGTCCACTCGATGGGCGCCACCTTGAGGTCCTCGAGCCGCTGGTTGACCTCGGTGAACGTCCCTGCCACGCGGAACGCCTTCCCAGAGCGTCCCCGCGCGGCGGGGTGCGGGGCGGTGACGACTTCATGGCGATCCTCGTTGACAAGCTCGCGGTTGCGGTGGGCCGACTTGCCCCAGAGCACGAAGACGACAGGACGCGGGCGGTCGCTGAGCCTGCTGATGACCGCGTGGGTGAACTTGCGCCACTGCTTCGCGTGCGAGTTGGCTTCGGAGTCACGCACGGTGAGTGCGGTGTTGAGGAGAAGGACGCCCTGTCGGGCCCATGCGCTCAGGTCTCCATGGGGCGGCGGCGCGAACCCATCTTGAGCCATCGCCGCGTGGATGTTCCGCACGGATGGCGGGAGTTTGGGAAGGTCCCGCGGGACTGAGAAGCAGAGCCCGTTGGCCTGACCGGGCTGGTGGTAAGGATCCTGTCCGAGAATGACCACCTTGACTTCCTCGTACGGAGTCAAGTGGAACGCCGCGAAGAGATCGCCCGCCGACGGGTAGACCGGACCGGTAAGCCGCTCGCGATCGACGAACCGCATCAACTCCCTGAAGTAGGGCTTCGCGATCTCCTCGCCCAACACGTCCGGCCACGGACGTCGCGAAGCGGCCAGCGCCGCGAGGACCGCAGCCTCCTCGGGATCCTCGTCGGCGAGCAGGGCGAGGTTCTCGCCCTCGCGTGACCACACGTCGCCCTCTGTCCCCATGGGGTTACGTCCCAGCGACTCCATAGGAGGTCCACCGCATCGGGGGTCGAGCCGATCTCGTGCACCTCTCCCTCGTCCGTCACGACCAGCGCGCCACCCATCAGCATCTCGTCCGGGTGGTCTGGGTCGCGGTAGATAACGACCCACACGCCGTGCTCCTTGCTCCTCCTAGCATGGAGCGCCACCAGGTGCGAGCCCTCGGCACGCAGGTGCGCGGTCGCCTGCTTCTTCGCGATATGTGCGCTGATCACGATGTCTCCCTCATTGGGCCGTCTCCCGGTAGTGACGGAGCCCACTGACATTCCTCGCGCTCAGAATCATGACGCACCAGAAGAATGACTCCGGGTTGATCGGCGCCGAGCGCTGGGATGGAGAAGCGCGCGCTGCCGAGCTCAAGGCGCCCGTCGAACGGCCTAAGAACACGCGCGCCCAACTCGTACGCCGCCCGGTCAGGGGTTGATCGTCGCTGCGTCACTCCTCTGCCACTAGCACGGCACAGCCGTGCCAACCAGGTAGCACTCGACGCGAAATGGGGCCATCGATACAGCCCGATCGAGCCCGTCCGACTGAAGGCTTGCGGACTCCATATGGACCGGGAGGGGGCCGTACGCCCTTTGATGCGCAAACGCTTGATGCGCAAACGCGCTAGATCACACGTTGAAGCGGAACATATGACACCCCCTTCGGACACCTTCGATAATCTTCGAAAACCTGCTTTGACCTGCGCGGATACCTGATTGTGCAACTTGATCGGATGTGGAGATTTGCAGTCGATTTCGGTGCTGGTGAGGGCAGATTGAGGGCAGAGCGCCTCCCGAACGGTGTCCGGAGAGCCCGCTCCGAGCCACCCGGGGGACCACACATCAGCAGCTCGAGCACGCCCAGGACGATGCGCCCTCCGCCCGGACGGTCAGGCTCTTGGGCGTTCGGGGTCTTCGGGCTCCGCTCGCACGGCGGCATGGTCGGGCACCGGCCCGACAGCGGCATGTTCGCGCTCG
>DASUFL010000084.1:0-53065 GCA_036274595.1 Candidatus Eiseniibacteriota bacterium
GCGAGGCCGCGTGGATCCAGACCGATCCCGCCGCGCGCGCGGTCTCCTCGCCCGCTCCCGTTCGCCCCGCGCGCCAGGGGCTCGCGTCGGCCGACGGAGGAAGAGGTCCCAGGAACGCGCCCACGCTCTGCGTGAGCGCGCGGTAGATCGCGAGGCCCGCGCTCATGGCGGGCTCAGCCGCGCGCGGCCGGGGCCTGGGCCGCGCGGCCGCTCTGGACGAATTCGAGGATGGCGTCCGCGGCGCGCTCCGCGGCGCCCGCGCCGCCGAGCCGCTCGGGAAGGCCGGCGAAGATCGATCGCTGGCGCTCCCGCTCCGCCGGATCCTCGAGGAGCCGCGCTCCGGCGGCCGCGATCGAGCTGCCTACGGCCGCGTCCTGGATGCGCTCCGGGGCCACGTCCTGCCCCATCACGATGTTCGCGAGTCCGATGCGCGGCAATCGCACGAGCCGCCGCGCGATCGCGAAATTCAAGGCGCTCGTGCGATAGACGATGACGAGCGGCACTCCGATCGAGGCCGCCTCGAGCGTCGCGGTCCCGGACGCGACGAGCGCGAGATCGGCGGCGCGAAGGAGCGGCTCCGACTCTCCGCGGACCTGGATCGGGCGGAGCGAGTCCCAGAGGCCGCGGGTCGCGCCCCGCGCGCGCTCCTCCTCGACGGGTCCGGCGTCGCTCACGGCGACCCGCAGCCTCCCCGGCGCGTGGCTCACGAGGCGGAGCGCGGCGTCGAGCATCGGGGCGAGATGGTGGCGCACCTCTCCCTTCCTGCTGCCCGGGAGGAGCGCGATCAGCGTGTCTCCGGAATCCACATCGAGAGCGCCGCGCGCTTCCTCGCGCCGGGCCGGATCGGGCGCGAGCGCGCCCGCGGGGTGTCCCACCCAGCGCGCGGCGACACCCTCGCTGCGGCAGATGGCCTCCTCGAATCGGAAGAGGAGGAGCATGAGATCCACGTCCTCCCGGATGCGGCGAATGCGGCCGTAGCCCCACGCCCAGATCTGCGGCAGCACGTAATAGACGACCGGACGCCCCATGCGCTTGGCCGCACGGGCCAGGCCAAGATTGAGCCCCGGCGAATCGATCGGGAAAAAGATCGCGTCGGGCGTTTCCTCGAGGAGCTCGAGAACCCGCGCGCGCGCGCGCCGGATGGCGGGAAGATGCCGCACGACGCCGCCGAACCCCATGACCGCGACCGACTCCATCGGTGCGACGGCGTGAAGGCCCGCGGCGCGAAGCGCGGGGCCGCCCAGGCCCGCGGCCTCCACCGGGACGCCGCGGCGCCTAAGCGCGGTCAAGCACGCCGCGCCCAGCCGGTCCCCGGACGGGTCGCCGGCGGAGACGATGATCTTGGGGAACGTCAGGCGGCGACGCCCTGCGGCGTGAGCGGGGCGGTCAACCGCCCGATCCGCTCGGCGGCGCGGAGCGCCTCGAGCGCCGTCGCGGACTCCGCCCACGATCGGTGCGGCTCGTCGCGCAAGGCGAGGACGTGGCGGAGCTCGGTCTCGAGCGGGTCCAGGTCCTTGACCTCGATCGGCACGGGACGGATCCGAGCGAGCAGCTCGGCTACGGAGGCGCCGCCCCCGAGAGGGCCGCCCGGCGTGAGCGCATACGCCTCGACGGAGCGGTTCATGCAGTCGATCGAGAGGTACTCGCTCCCTTCGAAGAACCGGATCTTCCGGACCTTGTCGCGCGAGATGCGGCTCGCGGTGAGATTCGCGACGCACCCGCTCTCGAACACGAGGCGGGCGTTCGCGATGTCGATCTTGGAGGTGAGGACCGGCACGCCGACGGCGTGGATCTCGGTGATGCGCGAGCGCGTGGCGAGGAGCGCCAGATCGAGATCGTGGATCATGAGATCGAGGATCACGTCGACGTCGAGGCCCCGGTTCACGGGAGGCGCGAGCCGATGCGCCTCGATGAACTTGGGCGAGCGGAGATGCGGCAGGGACGCCGCCACCGCCGGATTGTGCCGCTCGACGTGCCCGACGTAGAGCACGACCCCGGCCGCGCGCGCAGCGCCCAGCATCCGCTCTCCGTCCTCCGGACGCGAGGCCATCGGCTTCTCGACCAGCACGTGGATGCCGCGCCCGAGCGCCTCGATCGCGCCGTCGGCGTGGTCGGGCGTCGGAGACGCGAGCGAGATGAGATCGACCTGGTCGAGGAGCGCCGAGAGCGACTCGAACGTGGGGATGCCGAGATCCTTCTCCGCGCGAGCGCGCGCGGCGGGATCGGGATCGTGCCCGCCCACGAGCGTCGTGCCGTCGATCTTCTTCCAGGCACGGGCATGGTGGCTTCCGAGGTGCCCGAGCCCCGAAACGCCGACCCGCGCCTTCGTCACCGCACGATGCCCCGCTCCGAGCTCCGGACGAACTCGACGAACTCGTGGACCTCGGGATAGGGTTTGAGCTCGCGCAGGATGCGGTCGAGCGCCTGCGCCACGTTGAGCTGCGAGCGGTAGAGGATCCGGTACGCGCGCTTGAGCTCCAGCCGCGCCTCGGCGGTGATGCCCCGGCGCTCCATCCCGATCGTGTTGAGCCCGCAGGCGCGGAGCGGATTGCCCGCCGCCTTCACGAAGGGAGGCACGTCCTGCGGCACGCGCGAGCCGCCGCCGATGAAGGCATGGCAGCCGACCGCCACGAACTGGTGCACCGGCGTGATGCCGCCGATGATGGCGTGGTCGTCGATGCGCACGTGGCCGGCCAGGTTGACGGCGTTGGCCAGGATCACGTTGTTCCCCAAGCGGCAGTTGTGCGCCACGTGGGTGTAGGCCATCAGAAGGACGTTGTCGCCGATCCGGGTGGCTTCGTTCTCTTCGGTCGCCGCGTGCACGGTGGCGTACTCGCGGATCGTCGTGCCGCTTCCGATCACGACCTGAGTCGGCGCGCCGCGGTACTTGAGGTCCTGCGGCAGGTTCCCGATCACGGCGCCATGGTGCACCTGGCACCGGGGGCCGATGGTGGTGCGTCCCTCGATGACCGCGTGGAGCCCGACGCGGGTCCCCTCGCCGAGCACGACACGCGGTCCGACGTATGCGAACGGACCGATGACGACGCCGTCCCCCAGCTCCGCGCCGCGCTCGACGATCGCGGTCGGGTGGATCAACGGACGTGCGATCTCGCGGCCGGGCAGCGGCACGACGGTGCCCTGGGCCCGGGCCCACGTTCCGGTCAGAAGATCGACTTCAGGGATTCCGGTCGACGATGCTGGATAGAAGCTCTGCTTCCGCGACGAGGTCTCCATCGACGTAGGCCTTCCCCTCCATTTTGCAGATGCGGGACTTGAGGCGGAGCAGGGTCAGCTCGAATCGGAGCTGGTCCCCTGGCCGCACCGGTTTCCTGAACTTCGCGTTGTCGATCCCCATGAAGTACACCAGCCGCTCCTTCGGCCGGTCGACGCTGTTCAGAAGCAGGACCCCGCCGCACTGGGCCATCGCCTCGATGATGAGGACGGCGGGCATGATTGGATGTCCGGGAAAATGTCCGTTGAAGAACGGCTCGTTGATCGTGACGTTCTTGATCCCCACCACGCGCTGCGGCTCGAGACTCAGGATCCGATCCACGAGGAGGAACGGATACCGGTGCGGCATGATCCGCTGGATCGCGTTGATGTCGAGCTGGACCGGCCCGCCGCTCCCATTGGTCGACACCGGACCGAGGAGCGAGTCCTCCGTCGCCGCGAGGCGCTGGACGAAGCGGACGTTCGACGCGTGTCCCGACTTCACCGACAGGAAGTGCCCGCGAGCCGGGCGGCCGAGGAGCGAGAGGTCCCCGAGGAAGTCGAGGATCTTGTGCCGCACGAACTCGTCCTCGAAGCGAAGCGGCTCCTGGTTCAGGATGCCGTCCGGCTTCACGACGACGGCATTCTGGAGGGTGCCTCCCTGGATCATCCCCCTCGCGCGGAGGTGCTCCACGTCCCGCTCGAGAACGAACGTGCGGGCGGGCGCGATCTCCTTCACGAACACGTCGGGATCGATGTCGTACGTGGCGTACTGGGTGCCGCGCCACGCGTTCGAGTATTCGATGGTGAAGGTCACGCGGAGCCCGTCGTGCGGGAGCGCGACCAGGATCACGCCGTTCTCCTCGTGGCGAACCGGCTCGGTCACGCGGAAGTAGCGCCGCGGCGCCGGCTGGTCCACGAGCCCGGCTTCCTGGAAGAGGCGCACGTACGGCGTGGCGCTTCCGTCCGGCGGCTCCGGCGGCTCCTGCGCGTCGAGCGCGATCACGAGATTGTCGATGCCGAGCCCGGCGGCGGCGGCGAGGATGTGCTCCACCGTGTGCACTTCCGCCTGGCCGTTCTTCAAGATCGTGCGCCGCATCTGGTCCATGTCGGCGCGCGCGTAGCGCGGATTGACCGGGATCTCGGGATGGCCGGGCAGGTCCAGCCGGACGAAGCGAATGCCCGAGTTGGGAGGCGCCGGGCGGAATTCCACCTTGCAGGCGCCGCCGGTGTGGAGGCCGGTCCCCTGGTAGGAGATCGTCTTCGCGATCGT
The DNA here is from genome assembly GCA_036274595.1 of Candidatus Eiseniibacteriota bacterium. Taxonomy (GTDB): domain Bacteria; phylum Eisenbacteria; class RBG-16-71-46; order SZUA-252; family SZUA-252; genus WS-9. The sequence continues at coordinate 4,484 of DASUFL010000084.1, forward strand.
CCGCTGACTGGGCGTGCTCACTTGGGAGCGCGGGACCTCTCGAGATCCTCCACCCGGCGCTTCAGCCGGCGCACGGACTGGATGAGCTCGGGCAGGCTCCGGATGCTGGCCTCGATCCGCTTCGCGAGTGCGAGCGGCAGCGCGGGGGCGCCGAACATCTTCTCCCCCGGCGGGACGGACTTGGAAATGCCGGACTTGGCGCCGACCATCACGCCCTGTCCGATCTCGATGTGCCCGACCACGCCGACCTGGCCGGCCAGGGTCACATCGTCGCGCAGGACCGTGCTCCCGGAGATGCCGACCTGCGCCACGATGATGCAGTTCCGTCCCACCTGCACGTTGTGGGCGATCTGCACGAGATTGTCGACCTTGCTGCCCGCGCCGATGCGCGTGGTGCCGGTCGTGGCGCGGTCGATCGTCACGCACGCTCCCAGCTCCACGTCGTCCTCGACGACGACGTTCCCTACTTGTGGAAGCTTGCAGTACGCGGCTCCATCGCGAATGAATCCGAAGCCGTCGCTCCCGATCACCGAGCTCGAGTGGACGATGACCCGATCCTTGAGCTCGCATCCCTCCCGCAGCGTCACGTTGGGGTAGAGCATGCAGTCGGCTCCCACCCTGGCGTCAGCACCCACATAGCATCCCGCCTGGATCGCGGTGCGCGGCCCGATCGAAGCCCCCCCCTCGATGACGACGTGGGGGCCGATCTGGGCGGTCGGATCGACGGTGGCCGTGGCCGCCACCACCGCGCTCGCGTGGATGCCGGGTGTCGGCGGACAGGCCTCGCCCTGGAAGAAGCGGACCGCCTTCAGGTACGCGAGGTAGGGGTTGGAATTCTGGACGAGGGTTTTCTTCGTGTGCCGGTGGTTCTCGGCGACGATGACGGCGGACGCTTGCGTGTGCTCGAGGTATTCCTCGTAGCGCGGGTGGGCCAGGAACGTCAGCTCCCCGGCACGGGCCTCGCGGATGCCGGCGCAGCCCGTGATCTCGATCGAACCGTCCCCGACGATCGTTCCATCGATCGCCTTGGCGACCGTCTCCAGGGTCACTTTCATCCTAGGCTCCGTGGCCGTGGACGGTCAGGTCCCACGACGTTCCCGACGGGGGAAGGACGCTACCGCTCGTCCTTGCCGTCGTCGATGACCGGCGTGTTCTGATTGCCCGTAGGCTGGCTGCCGCTGGTTGTGGTGCCACTGGCGGTACTGGTCGCGCGGGGCAGCGTCCCGGGCGCCCTCTTCCCTTGATCCTCGTCGTTCAACCCGACCAGGATGCGGTCGGTCAGGTCGAGCGTGTGATCGCCGAAGATGATGTTGCCGTCGACCGCGTCGAGGATCAGGGAGTAGCCCTCCTGCTGACCGATTTCCGACACGAGCGCGTGCACCCGGTCGACGATCGGCTTCAAGAACTCTTCGTTGAGCTTCGAGATCCGCCCGCCCGGACCCCAGTTGGTCTGGACGAACGCCTCGTAGTCGGCGACTTTCCGCTGGAGATCCCGGTTCTGCTCGTCCCGCTTGGCCTCGCTCAGCATCGGCCCCTGCGCGTCGAGCTTCTTCTGGAGCTCGTCGATCTCGGACTTCTTCTCCTTGGCGGTGCGGGACAGCTCCTGCACCTCCCGGTTGAAGGACTCCTGAGCCTCGCGGGTCTTCGGATACTCGGCAAAAATACGGTCCGAGTCAATGAACCCGACCTTGATGTCCGCCCGGACGGCCGGGGCCCCGAGCGCGAGCGCGAGGACGACCCCGAGCCAGAGTAGCCTACGGCGTGGGCGATGTCGAGTCATAAGCTAACTCCTTGCATTACAGTGTGTTGCCTAGCTGGAAGTGGGTCCGCCAGCCGGCCCCTTCCTCCCGGTCGAGACCATACCCCAAGTCGAACCCGACCCGTCCCAGAGCCGGCACTTCGAACCGGAATCCGAGGCCCACGCTCCGCCTCATGTCTCCCAGATCGACGTCGCGGGTCGAATTCCACGTATTGCCGGCGTCGAAGAAGAGGAGCCCGTGGAGCGGCTCGGCGATCGGGAACTGGATTTCGGCCCCGGCGATCAGCATGCGCCGCCCGCCCGGGTAGCGCTCTAAGACTGTCCCCGTGACGGGGCTCTTGGTGATGTTGTCCCGCGGGACGATATAGTAATCGGGGTAACCGCGCACGTAGTCTGCGGTTGTCCCACCGAGGCGGAATCGCTCGTACTCCGGCACGCTCTCCCCTCCCAGGAACCCGGTCCGTCCCCGAACCATGAGAACGAAGGGACCGGTCAGCCGGGAGTAGCTCTTCACGTCGAGGACGCTCTTGTAGAACTGCTCGACCCCGCCCAGAGGTCCACCCGCAAACGTCTGGATCCAGGTCATCTTGGATCCACGGCTGGCGTAGAAGGGGTTATCGGTGCTGATCCGGTTGAAGCTCAGGGTCAAGCTCGAGACGAGGCGCGGCCAGTCGGTCTCCCGAAGGCTGGTCAGGTTGCTGGATTCCCCGACCGTCGGCGCGATGAAGTTGCTCAGGGTCACGTTCCGGAGGTCGTACGAGATCAGACCCCGCGTGTAGTCGGGCCATTTGATGGGACGGCCGAACCGCACGCCTCCTCCCACATCCCTCCGGTCGTAGACGTCGTACTCCCGCTCGGTATTGAACAGGCTGAAGCCCAGGGTGAGCGGCGTGTCGCGGAACCACGGATCGGTGAACGAGAGCTCGAAGCTCGAGCGCTTCCCGCCCCGCTCCAGGTGCAGGTTGATCGACTGGCCGTTGCCGAACAGGTTGTTGTGGCCGAGCTCGACGAATCCGGTCAGACCGGTGCTGCTCGCGAAGCCGGCCCCCGCGCTCGCCGTTCCGGTCTGCTTCTCCTGCACCTTCAGGGTCAGCTTGATGTCGGCGCTGTCGCCGGTCGGCTCGTAGTCGACCGTCACGTCCTGGAAGAAGCCCAGCGCGAAGATGTCCCGCTGCGTGCGGACGAGCGACGAGCGCCGGAACGTGTCCCCCGGGCGGACCGATGCCTCCCGCCGGATCACGTTCTCCTTCGTCCGGGTGTTGCCCACGATCTGGAGATCCGCGACGCGCGAGCGGTACCCCTCCTGGATCTGGAACTCCACGTCGACGATGTTCTTGTCCCGCTCGGTGAACTTGGGATCGATGGAGAGGTAGAGGTAGCCCTTCTCCTGGTAGAGCGTGTACGCCCCCTCGAGCGTCTTGTGGATCTGCGGCTCGCTGTACGGGGCGGAGCGGACGATCACCGTGATCAGGTCGAGCGCCGCGGTCGGCACCTCGACGTTGCCGCTCCAGCTCACGTTGCCGAACCGGTAGCGATCCCCTTCGTGAATGAAGACATGGAGGTCCACGCCCTTCCCGTCCGACGTGAACTCGGGATGGATCGAGTCGACGTCCGCGTCCTTGTAGCCCCGGCTCCGCATGTAGAGCCGGAGCTGGGTCATGTCCGTCTCGAGCTGCGAGGGCTTGTAGGCGCCGCTCTTGAGAAATGAAGGGGGCTTGCTCTTCATCGCGTCCTTGAGCTCGTTCGCGTAGAGGCCGGGGCTGGGCTTGGTCTGGTGGATGAGCACGTTCCGCACCTTCACCTTCTCGCCCTCGGTCACGTTGAAGATGAGGTCCACCGCTCCCGGCCCGGCCACTTCGGTGCGGGAGAGAACGACGGCGTGCGCGTAGCCCTCTTCGGCGTAGGCGTCGCGAATCTTCCCCGCGTCGAGCTCGGTCGTTCCGGGATCGAGGAGCTGCCCCTGCGCGCTCGTGACCTTCTCCTTGAGCGTCTTCTCCTCGATCTTGTGGATGCCCTGGAACTTGATCGCGTGGATGCGCGCGCGCTCGGTCACGATGATGTTGAGGTCGACCCCGTTCGCGGCCGGAGTGTCGACGACGTTCACGTCCGTGTAGAGGCCGCTCTGGAAGAGGCGCCGCACGCCTTCACGCACGGCCTCGCGCGTGTAGGGCTGCCCCACGCGGACTCCGAACGTCCGCACGATCACGCTCGAGTCCACGTTCGCGAAGCCGGATGCCCGGACCGAGTGCACGACCGGCCCCGAGCCGCCTTCCGAGGGAGGAATCCCGAGGTCGAGCAACGGAGCCGCCGTGGTGTCCGGGCGGGCCGTCGCGCCGGCGCCGATGCCGATGCCGCTCGAGTCGACGGGAGCGGACTGCAAGGTATCGGCGGATGCGGGCGAGGGAGGTGCCGTGTGCGTCGTGTCGGCGGACGCGGGCGCCGTGTGCGCCGCGTGCGTCGTGTCGGCGGAGGCGGGAGCGCCCGCCGCGGGCTCCTCCGGAGCCGCGACGCCGAGACCGGATTGAAACGACAAGGCCGCGAGCATCGCGGCGACGGCGACGAGGAGGGCCCCCGGGCTGAGCCGGGCGGCGTGCGGCGCCGGCGCTCGTTGGGAGCGCCGGCGCGCGTATCGGGATCGGATCAAGAAGTGAATGTCAGCTCATCACCCTGGCGGGACACCCGAACCTCGCTTCCATCCTTGAGGTGGCCTCGGAGCACGTGTTCGGAGAGGGGATCCTCGATCAGCTTCTGGATGCTCCGCTTCAACGGACGGGCGCCCAGCGTGGCGTCGAAGCCCTTCTCGATCAGGAGCTCCACCACGGTATCGTCGAACGAGACTTTGATCCCGTTCCCGATCAGGCGCTCCGCGACCTGCAAGAGCAGGATCTGCGTGATCGACTGCATCTGGGGACGGTCGAGGGGGTGGAACACGATCGCTTCGTCGATCCGGTTCAGGAACTCCGGATTGAACGAGCGCTTGAGCTCGTCCATGATCGTCCGCTTCATGCCGCCGTAAGCCGACTCCTCGTCGCGCTCCGAGAACCCGAGACTCCGCCCGCCCTTGATCTGACGCGCGCCCAGGTTCGAGGTCATGATGAGGACCGTGTTCTTGAAGTCCACCTTGCGGCGGAGACTGTCCGTCAGCATCCCGTCGTCCAGCACTTGGAGCAGGATGTTGAACACGTCCGGGTGCGCCTTCTCGATCTCGTCGAGGAGCACGACCGAGTAGGGCTTCCGGCGCACCTTCTCCGTGAGCTGGCCCCCTTCCTCGTGGCCGACGTAGCCTGGAGGCGCGCCGATCAGGCGAGAGACCGAGAACTTCTCCATGTATTCCGACATGTCGATGCGGATCAGCGCGTCCGGATCGTCGAAGAGGAACCGCGCGAGCACCCGCGCGAGCTCCGTCTTTCCGACGCCCGTGGGGCCGAGGAAGATGAACGAGCCGATCGGGCGGCGCGGATCGCGCAGCCCGGCCCGGTTCCGGCGGATGGCCCGGGACACCGCCGCGACCGCCTCGTCCTGGCCCACGATCGACTTCCGGATCTCCTCCTCCATGCGCAGGAGCTTCTCCGATTCCTTCTCCTCGATCCGCGCGATGGGGATGCCCGTCATGCGGGCGATCACGGTGCCGATGAGGTCGCCGTCCACGGTCGCCTGGGTTTCATGGCGAACGTCGGTCCAGTTCTTCTTCAGGTCGCGGAGCTTCGCGCGGAGCTCCTTCTCCTTGTCGCGGATCCGGGCGGCCTTCTCGAACTCCTGCTGCTGGATCGAGGCCTCCTTCTCCTTCGCGACCTCTTCGACCTGCTTCTCCAGCTCCCGCACTTCGGTCGGGATGGCCGAGATGGACAGGCGCGCGCACGCGCCCGCCTCGTCGATGACGTCGATCGCCTTGTCGGGCAGGAACCGGTCGTTGATGTAGCGGTCCGCGAGCTTGACGGCGCTCACGATGGCGTCGTCCGTGTACTTGGCGCCGTGATGCGCCTCGTACTTGTCGCGGAGCCCCATGATGATCTGGATCGTCTCGTCCACCGAGGGCGGGTCGACCATGATCGGCTGGAACCGCCGCTCGAGGGCGCCGTCCTTCTCGATGTACTTGCGGAACTCGTCGAGGGTGGTCGCGCCGATGCACTGGAGCTCGCCGCGCGCGAGCGCGGGCTTCAGCATGTTGGACGCGTCGATCGCGCCCTCGGCGCCGCCGGCGCCCACGATCGTGTGGAGCTCGTCGATGAAGATGATCGTGTCCTTGGACTCGCGGATCTCGTTCATGACCGCCTTGAGGCGCTCCTCGAACTGTCCGCGGTACTTGGTCCCGGCGACGACGGCCGCCAGGTCCAGGGTCACGATGCGCTTGTCCTTGAGAGTCTCGGGAACCTTGTTCTCGACGATGCGCTCGGCGAGCCCTTCGGCGATCGCGGTCTTCCCGACGCCCGGCTCACCGATCAGGATGGGGTTGTTCTTCTTGCGGCGGGAGAGCACCTGGATCACCCGCTCGATCTCGGACTCACGTCCGATGATGGGATCGAGCTTGGCCTCGCGCGCGAGCGCGGTCAGGTCCCGGCCGAACTGGTTTAGGGCCGGGGTCTCGACTTTTCCTTCACGCTCGGGCTGCGACACGGACGGGGTCCCTCCCAGGAGCTTGAGCGTCTCCTCGCGCACCTTCTTCCGGTCCACGCCCAGCTCGAGCAGGACCCGCGCGGCGACGCCTTCCCCCTCGCGGATCAACCCGAGAAGCAAATGCTCGGTTCCCACGTAGTTGTGGCCGAGCTGGCGGGCCTCGTCCACCGAGAGCTCGAGCACGCGCTTGGCCCGCGGCGTGAACGGAATCTCGCCGATGGTCAGCGTGCCGCCCGTCGCGGCGACCATGCTCTCCACGGCCTGGCGGATCGCGTCCAGGTCGAGGCCGAGGTTGTTGAGCACCGTCGCGGCGATGCCCTCCCCCTCGCGGATCACACCGAGCAGCAGGTGCTCCGTCCCGATGTAGTCGTGCTGGAGCCGGGCGGCCTCCTCCCGCGCCAGGTACATCACCTTCCGCACCCGCTCCGTGAACTTGTCGTGCATCGGCGAAAACCTCCGGGGATTTCCCCTAGGCCATCGAGCTCAATTCGGATTGACCGCGTCCGGCTCGTTCGCGTCCAGAAGGGCACGCACGAGCTCCGCGCGAAGGACGTTCCGTTCCCGCTGCTCCAGCTCCTTGCCCGCCGCGAGCTGCACGTGCGCCGGCTGTGTGCGGATGAGGACCTCGTTCAGCGTTCGTACCGAAGCCAGCCCCGGGATCGCGAGCGCCACGCCGAAACGGACGGCGCTGGACAGGTTCACGACCTCCTGGGACGAGATGACCCGGCTGTGCCGGAGCGTCCCGTAGGCGCGCCAGATCTTGTCCTCGATCTGGACCCGCGCATCCTTCAGGAGCTCGTCGCGCGCGCGCTGCTCCGCCTCGATGATCTGGCGCGTGACCCGCTCGAGACCCTCGACCGTCTCCTTCTCGCTCTGGCCGAGCGTGGTCTGGTTCGAGATCTGGAAGAAGTTGCCCATGATCTGCGAGCCCTCGCCGTAGAAGCCGCGCACGGCCAGCCCGACCTGGTTGATGCCCTGCAACACGCGTCCGATCTGCTTGGTCAGCACCAGGGACGGGAGGTGGATGAGCACCGAAGCGCGCATGCCCGTGCCGACGTTCGTCGGACAGGCGGTCAGGTACCCGAGATCTTCGCTGAAAGCATAGTCGAGGTCCTGCCCCAGTTCATCATCGATGGTGTTGATCGACTCCCACGCCGAGCGGAGCTGAAATCCCGAGGCGAGCGCCTGGAGCCTCAGATGATCCTCCTCGTTCACCATCGCGGAGACGCTCTCGTCCGGCACGACGAGGAGACCGCGGAGCCGTCCGTTGTCCGCCAGGTCGTGCGAGATGAGATGCCGCTCGACCAGGAACTGGCGGTCGACCGGCGTCAGCTCGCGCATGGTGAGCGACGACGACGACATGAGGGCCGGCGTCTTCCGCACCGCGGAGAGCACGCTCGAGTAGACCATGGCGAGCTGCTCCTCGCGCGCGCGATGCGTGAACGGCACCTCGCGGAGGTTCCGCGCGAGCCGCACGCGCGTGCTCAGGACGATGTCCGCCGCCGGCCCGGATCCGTCCAGCCAGCCGCCGAGATGCGCCGCCAGATTGGTCAGCTTCATCATCGGGTCTCTGCCTCTCCCTTCGCCCCGCCGCTCGTCTCGATCGACCGGATCTGGTCGCGGAGGCGGGCCGCGGTCTCGAACTCCTCGTGCTCGATCGCTTTCTGCATGTCTTCATGGAGCCGCTGGATCTCACGACGCAGCGCGACGCGCGCCGAGTCCTTGACCGGGCTCTTGCCCGAGTGCCTCGTGCTGCCATGGATCCGGCGCAGGAGCGGCTTCAGCTGGGCCCGGAAGGTCTCGTAGCACTCCGAGCACCCGAGCCGCCCCGACTCCTTGAACGTGGAATAGACCATGTGGCAGCGCGGGCAGCGAACGCGGCCCAGCTTCGACTCCTCGCTCCCGCCGGTCTGGTCCACCATGCCCGCCAGAAGATCCCCGACCGAGAACTTGGACTTGTTGAGCGATGTGTGAAAGCCGCGCTCCTCCGCGCACTTCTCGCAGACGTGGTACTCCGACTTCTTCTGGTTCTCGATCTGCGTGAAGTGAACGACCGCGGGCCGTTTGCCGCAAAACTGGCACTGCATGAGTTGGCGCTCTCCTCTGCTGGACGACCCTTTAGATGCAGGACCCCTGCTTTTTATACGTTCATCGGCCTGAGCCGCCCCTCCTCAAGCAGGAGGACACGATCGGCGGAACGAGCCAAATCCGGGTTATGTGTCACGATGACAGTCGCTTGCCGGTGATCCCTCCGATACCGCTGGAGCATCTCCACCAGCCCCTGGGCCGCGTTTCGGTCCAGATTCCCGGTCGGTTCGTCGGCCAGGAGGACCGCCGGTCTTCGATGCAAAGCGCGGGCCATGGCCACCCGCTGCTGTTCCCCGCCCGAAAGCTCCGACGGCTTGTGCTCCGCCCGCTCCATGACTCCGAGATCTCGGAGGAGCTCCTCCGCCCGGCCGCGGGCCTCCGCCTCCGCCCGTCCCCCCGCGATCCACCCCGGCATCATCGCGTTTTCGAGCGCGGTGAACTCCGGGAGGAGCTGGGAGAACTGGAACACGAAGCCGACCGCGCGGGAGCGCAGGCGGGAGCGCCCATCTTCGTTGAGTGCGGTCATCGGCTCGCCGCCAACCCGAACCTGGCCGGCCGACGGCGCGTCCAGGCCGCCGAGCAGGTGAAGGAGAGTCGACTTGCCGGAGCCCGACGCGCCCACCACCGCCACCATCTCCCCCGGCTCGACCACGAGATCCACGCCCCGCAGCACCTCCACGGGGGTGAGCCCTTCCTGGTACGTCTTCGCGAGCCCGGTCGCCTCGAGGGCGAGCGGGGCCGCGGAGGGGTCATTCATAGCGGATCGTCTGGACCGGGGCAAGCCTGGCGGCCTGCCACGCCGGATAAAGACTGGCCAGGAAGCAGGTGAGCGTCGCGGCCACGGCGACGAAGACGAAATCGGGCCACTCCATTTTGACCGGCAAGGTATCGATGAAGTAGATCTCCCCCGGCAGGTGGAGGAGTTTGTAGCGACCCAGCGCGAAGGAAACCGCGGACCCCAGGAGGAGACCCAGCCCCGTTCCAGACAGGCCGATGAGCGTCCCCTGCAGGAGGAAGATCCGCATGATTCCGCGAGGGGTGACCCCCATGGTGCGGAGTACACCGATGTCGCGCCGCTTCTCCAGCACCAGCATGACGAGGCTCGAGACGATGTTCACCGCCGCCACGATCACGATCAAGATGAGGATCGTGAACATGACCGCCTTCTCGATTTTCATCCAGGCGAAGAGATTCCTGTTCAGGTCGATCCAGTTGGTCGTGCGGTACCCGGGACCGAGCGCCGCGTCCAGGCGGCGCGAGATCTCCTGCGCCCGGAACATGTCGGGAATGCGGAGCTGGTAGCCGGTCACGTCCGTGTCGAGTCCGAAGAATCCCTGCGCGGTGCTCATCGGAACGACGCCGAACGAGGAGTCGTACTCGTAGAGGCCCGAGCGGAAGATCGAGCTGACCCGGAGCCTCATGGAGCGCGGCGTGCCGCCCAGGAGTCCACCCTCGTCGCTCGGGACGCTGATCAGGATGACGTCGCCCTTGATGACCCGCAGGCGCGACGCGAGCTCCTGTCCGAGCGCGATGCCGGGAAGGTCGCCGCCGTCGAAGGAGTCGACGGGAGGCGTGAGGCGCGCGAGGATGTCGGTGACGCCGCGCTCCCGGCCGGGATCCACGCCCTTCAGCACCATGCCGTCGATGCCGTGGCGCGACGCCACCATGACCTTGCCGTACACGAAGGGAGCGACGTGCGCTTCGGGGACCGCGCCCAGGATGGCGCGCTCGAGCGCCGGATCTTGCGGGATCGGAGCGTCGTCCCCCGACAGGACCGCGACGTGCGCGTTGGTCCCGGCGATCCGCTGCTGCACCTGGTCCTCGAAGCCGTTCATCACCGAGAGGACGATGGTGAGCGCCGCGACGCCGACCAGGACGCCCCCCATGGCGAGGAGGCTCACGAGCGTGATGAAGTTGAGGCGGCGCTTGGACCGGAGATAGCGCGAGGCGATGATCCAGACGTAGCCCATCAGCGCTCCCGACCCGCGCGGCGCGGGGTCAGCCTTCCTCGCCTTCCTCGGGCCGCATTTGCGGGAAGAGCACCACGTCGCGGATCGAGCGCGAGTCGGTGAGGAACATCACGAGCCGGTCCACGCCGATCCCACATCCGGCGGTCGGCGGCATCCCCAGCTCGAGCGCGCGGAGGTAGTCGGCGTCGAGGAGCTGGGCCTCGTCGTCTCCGCGCTTGCGCTGCTCGAGCTGCGCCTCGAAGGCCCGGCGCTGCTCGGCCGGGTCGTTCTGCTCGGAGAACGCGTTCGCGACCTCCATCCCCGCGACGATCAGCTCGAACCGCTCGACCACGCTGGGATCGCCGCGCTTCACCTTGGCGAGCGGCGAGATGTCGCGCGGATGATCGATGAGGAACGTGGGCGAGGTGATCCCGGGCTGGTACGTGGCCGAGACGATCTCGTCCAGGATCTTCCCGTACGTGACGCGCGGATCGACCGGGATCTTGGCCCGCTCCGCAAGCGCGCGAAGGCCGGCTTCATCCTCGGGGAGACGGTCCACGCCGAGCCCCCGGCGCGCCGCCTCGGCGAAGGAGATCCGCGGCCACGGCGGCGCGAAATCGATGGTCTTGCCGTCGAACTCCACCTGGAGCCCGCCGTGGACCGAACGCACGGTGTGGAGGATGAGATCCTCGGTGACCTGCATCATCTCCTCGTAGTCCGCGTAGGCCTGGTAGAACTCGAGCATCGTGAATTCCGGGTTGTGGAACCGGTCGATGCCCTCGTTGCGAAACGTCTTCGCGATCTCGTAGACGCGGTCGAGCCCGCCCACGATGAGCCGCTTCAAGTAGAGCTCCACCGCGATGCGGAGGTAGAGCTTCCGATCGAGCGCGTTGTGGTGGGTGACGAACGGCCGGGCCGTGGCGCCGCCGTAGAGCGGCTGGAGCACGGGCGTCTCCACCTCGAGGAAGCCGCGCGCGTCGAGGAACTCGCGGAGCGCGCGCACGATCGCCGCGCGCGCGCGAAAGACCGCGCGGACGTCGTCGTTCACGGCGAGGTCGGCGTACCGCTGGCGGTAGCGCGTCTCGACGTCCGTGAGGCCGTGCCACTTCTCCGGGAGGGGCATGAGCGACTTCGACAGGAGCTCGATCCGGTCCGCGCGCACGGTGGTCTCGCCGGTCTTCGTCGTGAAGACCACCCCGGTCACGCCGACCCAGTCCCCCAGATCCAGCGCGAGCGCGTTCTCGTACGCCTCGGGACCGAGGACGTCCTCGCGAAGGTAGATCTGGATCGTTCCATCCGCGTCCTTGATGTGCGCGAAGCAGGCCTTGCCGTGGCCGCGCCGGGTCATGAGGCGCCCCGCGATCCGCACCGTCTCGGCCGACTCGATGAGGCGGGCGGCCTCGCTCCGGATGAGCGCGGAGCGATGGGTGACCGGGAACGCGTACGCGTACGGCTGAATGCCTCGGGCCGTCAGCGCTTCCAGCTTCTCGCGGCGGGTTTCTTGGACGGACACGGTTCCCCGGGAATCAACGGAAACGCGCACCGGTTGACGCGCGGCGCGCGCAGCGGATCGAAGGAAAGCGGAGGCGATGGTACGTAGAGGCCGCGGCCCCGGTCAAGCGTCGCGGCGACCGTCCTTGGCACGGCGTCCCTCGGCGAGCTCCTCCCAGAGGGATGCGTCGTCGGGGTCGGTGGGCTCCTGGGGGTCCGCCGGCACCAGCGGCTCGGCGACGGGCCTCTGCGCCGCGGTGCACTCATGGCCGCACGACGGACAGAAGAGCCACTGCGGATCGATGCGGCGGTGACACCCCACGCAGACGGTCGCCGACGGTCCGCCGCAGTGCGGACAGTAGAGGAACTCGGCGGAGACCGAGCGGTGGCAGGACTGGCAGAGGCGCGCCATCTCCTCTTCGTAGTAGAGGACGCGCCGAAGCTCTTCCAGGCTCGACTCCCCGGCGATGACCTTCGCGAGGCCGTCCTGGCCGATCGGGATCATCCCCGCCTCGATCGCCGCCTGGCGGATCATCGACTCCGACGCGCCGCTCGCGATCAAGCGGCGGATCGGATCGGTCATGTCGAGCACCTCGAACACGCCGGTCCGGCCGCGGTAGCCCGACTCGCCGCAGAACTCGCACCCGACCGGGCGGTGGAGCGCGAGGTCGCCCGCGTCGCGCGGCGAGAGGCCGAGCAGCCGGAGCTCGTCCCCTGTCGGGCCATAGGTGTCCTTGCACTTCGGGCAGAGGGTCCGAACCAGGCGCATGGAGACGACGCCGATCAAGCTCGACGCCACCATGAAGGGCTGTAGCCCGAGATCGATGAGCCGGGTGATCGCCGACGGGGCGTCGTTCGTGTGGACCGTCGAGAGCACGAGGTGTCCGGTGATCGAAGCGCGGAAGGCGATCTGCGCCGTCTCCAAATCGCGGATCTCACCGATCATCATGACGTCCGGATCCTGCCGCAGCATGGCGCGCAGGATCGCCGCGAACGTCTTCTTGCTCTTCTCGTCGACCTGGACCTGGTTCACGCCCGGGACCTGGAACTCGATCGGGTCCTCGACGGTCACGATGTTCTTCGTCACCGAGTGGATCTGCTGGAGGATGGAGTAGAGCATCGTGGTCTTGCCGCTGCCGGTGGGCCCCGTGACGATGAGGATTCCCTGCGGGCGCGTGCCGTACGCGCGCATCCGCTCGATGTCCCGCTCGCTCAAACCCAAGGAATCGATCCGGAAGGCGGAGCGCTCCTGGTCGGCGATCCGGATCACGACCTTCTCGCCATGCGCGGTCGGCAGGGTCGAGACGCGGAGATCGATCCGGCGGCCGTCCACCTCCACCCGGAAGCGACCGTCCTGCGGGAGCCGTTTCTCCGCGATGTCGAGCGTGGCCAGGATCTTGAGGCGCGACGTGAGCGCTCCCTGCGTCCACTTCGGGAGCCGCTCCAAGTCTTGAAGCAGGCCGTCGACGCGCACGCGCACGCCGACCATCTTGTCCTGGGGCTCGACGTGGATGTCGCTCGCCCGCATCTCGACGGCGCGCGTGAGGAGCCAGTTGGCGAGCCGCACGATCGGCGGGCCGGAGCTGATCTTCATGAGCTCGTCCACCGACACGTCGGCGTCGCTGTCGACGATCTCCTTCAGCTCGGAGGTCGGCTCGTTCTGGATGATGGTCTCGAGGATGCCCGTGAGGTTCGCGTCGATGTGGTAGTACTTCGAGATCGCGTCCACGATCGCCGACGGCGGCGCGAGCACGGGACGGATGAAGTGGCCGCTCTGGAAGCGAAGGTCCTCGAGCGCGGCGGCGTTCAGAGGATCGGCCATGGCGATGCGCAGCGTGTTCCGGGCCTCGAGATCGAGCGGGATGGCCGTGTACTTCTTCGCCAGGTCCTCCCGCACGAGCCCGATCACGCCCTCGTCGATCGCCACCGTGGCGAGATCGACCAGGGGAAGCCCGAGCTGCTGGTGGAGGATGCGGCAGACGTCCGTCTCGCTCACGACCCCCGTGCGCGCGAGGATCCGGCCGAGCGGCTCCTTGCTCTGCCTCTGGCGCCGGAGCGCCTCCTTGAGCTGCGGCTCCGTGAGAAGCCCGGCCTCGAGGAGATACTCCCCCAGCTTCTTCCGATTCTTCGTGCTTTCCTGGGTGCTTTCTTCGTCGGCCAAGGGGCCCCCGTGCGTCCGTGCAAGCGGCGTGGAGCGGATGAAGCCGTTCCGTGAGGGGCAAGGCCCATGCCACGAAGCCGGAGGGATCGCGCGCCCGTAGCGAGAGCGAGGATCAAGCGGTTAGGAGGCGTCGAGAGCGCACGGCCGTGCGCGTCAGGCGTGCGATTTCGCGGAGACGATGCACAATGCACGGTCGCGTGTGCGGCTGGATGATGCCTTCGGCCGGTGGTGCAGGTTGTGCGGTAGGGCTCGGGGACGAGATAGGGTCCAGGACCGTCCAGTGAAGCGCGAAGCGCGGAACGGAGGTCCAGGACCCTATCTCGTCCCCGAGCCCGGCCTCAGAATGTACTACCGCGGCGTCAGGAGGCCTCAGCAGCCTTGGCGCGCGGCCGTTCCAGCGCGAGCTTGTCCATCTCCTCGCCAAACCGCACCGCATAGTCGCCGTCGAAGCACGCGTAGCAGTGGTCGTCCGGGCGGTCGACACAGGCGCGGAGCCCTTCCATCGAGAGATAGCCCAGCGTGTCGACGTGCAAGTACTTGCGGATCTGCTCCACCGTGTGGGACGACGCGATCAGCTCGCGCCGGTTCGGCGTGTCGATGCCGTAGTAGCAGGACCAGCCGATCGGCGGGCTCGAGACGCGGAAGTGGATCTCGCGCGCGCCGGCGGCGCGGAGCATGGCGACGAGGCTCCGGCTCGTCGTGCCGCGCACGATCGAGTCGTCCACCACCACGACGCGCTTTCCGTCGAGGATGCGGCGGACGGCGTTGAACTTGAGGTTCACGCCGAAGTCGCGCGTGATCTGATGCGGCGCGATGAACGTGCGCCCGACGTAGTGGTTGCGGATGAGCCCCAGCTCGAACGGAATGCCCGACTGCTCGGAGAATCCGAGCGCGGCCGAGTTGCTCGAATCGGGAACCGAGATCACGATGTCCGCCTCGGCCGGATGCTCCTGGGACAGACGCCGCCCGAGCCGGCGCCGGATCGAGTCGACGCTCGCGCCGAAGACCACGCTGTCGGGACGCGAGAAGTAGATCAGCTCGAACACGCAGGCGCGCTGGGCTTCGGCGCGGAAGAGCCGGTACGACTTCACTCCCGACCCGTCGATCACGACCATCTCGCCGGGCTCGATCTCGCGGACGAAGTCGGCGCCGACGATGTCGAGCGCGCAGGTCTCGCTCGCGAGCACATGGGCCTCGCCACGGCGGCCCAGGCAGAGCGGGCGGAAGCCGCGCGGATCGCGCACGCCGATCAGCTTGTCCCCTGCCAGGATCACGAGCGAGTAGGCGCCCTGGCACCGCCCGAGCGCCTCCGGGATCATCCGCTCGATCTCGGTCGCCGACGAGCGTGCGATGAGGTGCAGGATCACCTCGGTGTCGCTCGAAGTCTGGAAGATGGAGCCCTTCCCTTCCATCTCGTCCCGGAGCGACAGCGCGTTCACGAGGTTTCCGTTGTGGCCGATCGCGATCTTGCCTTCGCGATAGTTCACGACGAGCGGCTGCGCGTTGGCGAGCTGGCTCCCGCCGGTCGTGGAATACCGGTTGTGGCCGATGGCGATCGAGCCGCTCATCCCCTCGAGCGCGCGGCCCGCAAAAACGTCGGAGACGAGGCCGAGCCCCTTGTGCTCGCGATACTCGACGCCGTCGGTCGCGACGATGCCCGCGCTCTCCTGGCCCCGGTGCTGAAGCGCGTAGAGCCCGGCGTAGGTGAGCCGCGCCGCGTTCTCCGCTCCCCAGATCCCGAACACCCCGCACTCCTCCCGCAGGCGGTCCTGATTCCGCGCCGCCACCTCGATCGAGGTCCCCTGCACCCTGTCTGACGCCACGCTCGAACGCTCCTTCATGCGGCCTCCCGCCGCGAGGTGGCCGGCGCGCGGAGGAACGCTTCCACAGCGTCCCACGCCGTCGGCCCGTCGATCCTGAGATCGGTTTCCGAATGCGGATTCACCAAGAGTCCCCGTCGCGATCCTGTCACCGGCCCGACCGCGCGGTAGCACGCGTCGCGATCGTCCGCGCCGCCGCCCGGTCCCACCGTCCAGAGCCACCAGAGCCTCGCCCTGCGAATCGCGCCGATTCCCTTCATCGGATGCTCCCTAAGCAGACGCTCGAGAAGTCCCTGGTCCTGCGTGTCGCCGCGGGGCCGAGCCAGGATGCCCCACGCCCCTTCGGGCGGCGCCAGCGAGGCTCCGCGCTCCGCGGCGCGGGTGAACCGGTACTGCTCCTTGTTCGGATTCACGAAGAAGTTGCTGCTCTCGATCGCGTGCGCGAGCTCGCTTTCGAACTCCGTCGCGCGCGATCCCACCGCCGGCTCGAAGGCGAACACCTCCTCGCGAATCAGCTTCTGGAGGGTCTGCCCGTCCGGGAGAAGCTTCCGCGCCGCATCGAGCGCGGTCCACGCCGTGAGATCCGAAATCTTGAGCCGCGTCCTGAGGAGCGCGCTCATGCCGCCTCCCGCTTCGCCGCGCCGAGATGCCGGGCGAGCGACTCGAACAGGAAGCGCCCCGGGCCCGCGCCCTCCAGCGCGCTCCGCGATCCCACCGCCGCGCGGCGCCGGTCGCCCCACGCGCCGCGCCAGTCGAGCGGCACCTGGAAGAGCCAGGAAGCGCGCTCCGGGTGCGGCATGATCGCGAGCACGTTGCCGCGCTCGTTCGTGATCCCGGCGGCCTGGAGCATGGCGCCGTTGGGATCGTCGGGATACCGGCTGGCGGGCCGCCCCTCCGCGTCCACGTAGCGGAATAGAGCCAACCCATCTTTTTCGATGCGATCGCGCACGGCGGGGTCCGCCGTCTCGAAGCGTCCCTCCCCGTGCGCCATCGGAAGCGGAGCCATGCGATCGCCTTGGAGCGCCGAGGTCCAGAGTGCGGCGCCTGGGCCTTCGCCCGCGCGCACGCGCACCCAGCGGCAGAGATAGCCCTGGCGGCGCGGCGCCCGGTTGGGCGCGAGCGCGAGCTCCACGGCTCCCTTCTGGAGGCCGGGGACGAGCCCCGCCTCGACGAGCACCTGCGCCCCGTTGCAGACGCCGAGGACCGGCTTCCCGCTCTCGGATTCCTGTGCGATCCGCTCGACCGCGGACAGCTTGGCCGCGACCGCCCCGGCCCGGATCCGGTCCTGATACGCGAATCCGCCCGGAAGCACGAACGCGTCGAACGCGGCGAGCGATGACGACGGCTCGTTGAACCGCACGATCGCCGCCTCCAGTCCCACGGCTTCCAGCACGCGCACGGTCTCGTACTCGCAATTGACGCCCGGTATCTGCAAGACAGCGACGCGCGCCATGGTCACTCCACGTAGGGGCGGATCGCGTCGGAATGGATCCGCGCGAGCTCCGCCAGGTCCGCATCGACGAGCGTCGAGCCCCGACTCACGACTCGAAGGCGCGGCTCGGCCATCGTCCTGCCCACGGCGGTCAGATCGACGCCGGCTTTCTGGAAGAGCGCGCCCACCTCGGGCTCGCGCCCGGGCGCGACTTCGAGGAGGAAGCCGGGCGTCTCGCCGTACAGGCGCGCCTCGATCGCGACGCCGTCCGCGTCCGGGACTCGAAGCTCGAGGCCCAGCCCCATCGCGCTCCAACCGCCGAGCGCCATTTCGAACGCGGCCATCGCGAGCCCGCCGTCCGAGACGTCGTGGCAGGCGCGCACGAGACCGCGGCGCACGGCTTCAAGCACTACATGAAGGCGGCGGCGCTCCGCCTCGAAATCGAGCGAGGGAAGCGCTCCACCCTTCTCTCCCACAAGGAGATACTGGGCCTGAGAAGCGCCCATGGCTGACTGGCGGGGTCCGGTGAGGAGAAGCGAGGCTCCCGCTTCCTTGAGCCCCGAGGTCACCGCCACGGAGTAGTCGTCGAGCACGCCGAGCGCCGCCACGATGGGCGACGGCTCGATGGAGCGGCCGGTCGAGGACTCGTTGTAGAAGGAGACATTCCCCGAGACGATCGGGACGGGCGGTCCCGCTTCCCCGTTCGGCCCGAACGCGCGCGCCGCGTCGCCCAGCCCCCGCACGCTCCGGACGAACTCGTCGAAGACTTCCGGGTCCTCGGGATTGCCGAAGTTCAAGCAGTCGGTCAGCGCGATGGGCCTCGCTCCAACCGCCACGAGATTGCGGAGCGCTTCGTACACCACGTGGGCCGCGCCCCAGTACGGGTCCGCCGCCACGTACCAGGGATTGCCGTCGACCGTGATCGCGGCGCCGAACGGCGCGCCCGGCACGGGGACGAGCACCGACGCGTCCGCCTCCCCCGCGCGCACGGCCATCCGCGCCTGCACCTCGGTGTCGTAGTAGCGAAGGATCGGATCGCGCGAGCCCAGATTGGGCGACGCGATCAGCTGTCGCAAGAATGCGCCGTGGTCCTCGACGTGAAGCGCCGGAGCCGGGGACGACGCCGTGGCGCGCGGGCGCTCCGCGCGGCGGTGCTCGATCCCAGCCGTGATCACCTCGACCGGCGCGTCGCACACGGCCTGACCATGCCGGAGGATCCGGTAGGACGGATCCTTGCGAACCCGGCCGATCACCGCGGCGCGTGCGCCGTCGTACACGGCGGGGAGCGCGTAGTCCTCGTTGTAGATCGCGAGGAGCTTCGGCGCGAGGCGCTCGGGCACGACGAGCGCGAAGCGCTCCTGCGTCTCCGAGCAGGCGATCACCTCGGGCGGATACTCCCCGCGCGGCGTGGGCACGAGGTCGAGATCCACGTCCATGCCGAATCCACCGGCCGCCGCGAGCTCCGAGGACGCGCACGCGATCCCGCCCGCGCCCAGGTCCTTGAAGCCGAACGGCGCCCCCTGTCGGAAGAGCCAATCGAGCGCGGCGCGATTCGCCTCGAAGAGCACGCGCTTGAGAAACGGATCCGGCACCTGCACGTGCCCCCGCTGCTCGGGCGCGTCCTGCTCCAAGATCGCCGAGGCGAACGAGGCGCCGCCGAATCCAGTCTCGTCCGTCGGCTTCCCGACGAGCACCAGCACGTAGGGCTCGCGGGCTGCGGCCTCGGGGACGCGGCTCCGCACCACGCGATCCTCCCGGACCAGGCCGAGCGCCACCACGTTCACGAGGCAGTTCTCGTCGTAGCGATCCGAGAAGAAGACGTCTCCGCCAAGGTTCGGAACGCCGAGCGGGTTTCCGTACTGCCAGATGCCGTCCACGACGCCCCGCACGATCTCGCGCACGCCGCTCGCGCGCGGACCCTCGGGATCGCCGAAGCGGAGCGCGTCGAGAACGCCGATCACCTCCGCCCCCATGCAGTTCACGTCGCGCACGATCCCGCCGATCCCCGTCGCGGCGCCCTCGACCGGCACCACCTGCGAGGGATGGTTGTGGCTCTCGTGCGCGATGACGAGCGCGTACGAGACGCCGGCATGCGTGCCGAGCCGGACCACGCCCGCGTCTTCGCCGGGGCCGAGGATGACGTCGGGGCTCTGCGTCGGAAGGAACGCCTTGAGCGCCCAACGGCTCGACTTGTACGAGCAGTGCTCGCTCCACATGGTGTCGAAGATCGTCGCCTCGACGCGGGTGGGGTCGCGCTCCAGGAGCTCGAGCATCCGTCGCACCTCGCCCGGCGCCAGGCGGAGGCCCTCGTCGGCCATGATGCGGCGGATCGTCGCGTCGTCCGCCCCGGTCAGGGGGAGCACGGAGGTGTCAGTGGCCGGCGGCAACGGGCGTTCCCAGGACGCGGTCGAAGATCCGCTCCACGTGGCGGAGGTAGTGGCCGGGCTCGAAGCATGCTTCGAGCTCCGCGCGAGCGAGCACCTTGGTGACGGCGGGATCGGCCAGAAGGCGCGACTTGAGATCGGGGCCGCCCCGCCAGGCCTCCATCGCGTGCCCCTGGACCGCGGCGTACGCGGCCTCCCGCGACATCCCCGCGGTGGTGAGCGCGAGCAGGACACGCTGCGAGTAGACGAGGCCGCGGGTCAGATCGAGATTGGCGCGCATCCGGTCGGGATAGATCCGGAGGTCCGACACGATCTCCCTCATCTGCGCGGTCATGAAATCCGCCAGCAGGAACGAATCGGGCAGGATCACCCGCTCCACGCTCGAATGGCTGATGTCCCGCTCGTGCCAGAGCGCCACGTTCTCGAGCGCCGCGTGCGCGTTCGCGCGGAGGATGCGCGCGAGTCCGCAAACGCGCTCGCAGTTCACGGGATTCCGCTTGTGCGGCATCGCCGAGGACCCCTTCTGCCCTTCGCGGAACGGCTCCTCGGCCTCGAGCACTTCGGTGCGCTGCAGATGGCGGATCTCGAGCGCGATCTTCTCGAGCGACGCGCCGAGGATGGCGACGGCGGCCAGGAGCTCCGCATGGCGGTCCCGCTGCACGACCTGGGTCGAGACGGGCTCGGGCTTCAATCCGAGCGATCCCAGCACCTCTTCCTCGAGCTCCGGGCTCAGGTGCGCGTGCGTGCCGACCGCCCCTGAGAGCTTCCCGACCGCGATCCCCTCGCGCGCCCGGGCGAGCCGGTCCAGAGCGCGTCCCAGCTCCTCGTACCAGACCAGGACCTTGAGCCCGAACGTGATCGGCTCGGCGTGGATGCCATGGGTGCGGCCCACCATCGGAAGATCCCGCGTGCGCACTGCGAGATCGCGCGCGGCCTGGCGGAGCGCTTCGACTTCCCGCGTGAGGAGATCCGTCGCGCGAACGAGCGTGAGGGCGAGCGCCGTGTCGACGAGGTCGGAGGAGGTCATTCCGAGGTGGAGATGGCGCGCGTCCTCGCCGACCGTCTCCCCCACCTGAGTCAGGAAGGCGATCACGTCGTGGCGGAGCGTCCGCTCCAGCTCGTCGACGCGCTTCGCGTCGACGCGCGCGCGCTCCTTGATGCGAGCCGTCGCGCCGCGCGGCACGTCCCCTTTCCGCTCCATCGCCTCGGCGGCGGCGATCTCCACCTCGAGCCACGTGCGGTAGCGGGCGGCGTCATCGAACAGCGCGGCCATCGCCGGCCGGGAATACCGCTCGATCATCGGACCGTCCCCCCTTCCGGCCGCACGGTCATTCGCCTCCCCCGTCCGGAGCTTCCGCGAGGAGGAGCTTCACCGTGAAGAGCTTCCCCTCCCGCTCGAGCGTGAGCCCGATCGTGTCCCCGACGCCGGCGCCGAAGATCACCCGGTACGCCTCGTTCCCGTCGCTCACCTCGGTTCCGTTGACCTTGCGAATGATGTCCCCGACGCGGACCCCCGCCCTGTCGGCGGGACTCCCCTTGTCGACCGTCGCGACGTAGAGCCCCTTCCGGTCCGTCGTCTGGAGCCGTTCGGCCACGTACGGCGTGAGCTCCCACGTGGCCACTCCGATCCAGACGTTCCGCACCCGGCCGTACTTGATGATCTCGTCGACCACGTGCTTGGCCGCGTCGATCGGAATGGCGAAGCCGATCCCCTCGGAGCCGCCGCTCTTCGACAAGATGAAGGTGTTGACGCCGATCACCTCTCCCTTGGAGTTCACGAGCGGCCCGCCGGAGTTGCCCGGATTGATGGCGGCGTCGGTCTGGATCATGTTCTTGTAGATGCCCGCGCTCTGCGCCTGAGCCTTGATGTCGCGGCGCGTGGCGCTGACCACGCCGGCCGTGACGGTGGGCTGCGTGTCGTTGAGGAGGAAGCCGAAGGGATTCCCGATCGCGATGGCCCACTCGCCGACCATCAGATCGTTCGAGGTTCCGAGCGGCGCGGTGGGAAGGTTCTTGCCGTCGATCTTCACGATGGCCAGGTCGTACTGCGGATGCGCTCCGACGAGCCGGCCGCTCAGGTTGCGGCCGTCCGGCAGGATCGCGGTGATTTTGTCGGCGCCGTGCACCACGTGCTCGTTCGTGAGCACGTAGCCGTCCTTCGAGATGATGAAGCCCGAGCCCATGCTCGGGATCTGCTCGCGGTAGCGGTACTGCGGGATCATGTCGCGGAAGAAGGGCTCGAAGAAGTCGCCGGGGGCCGTGGACACGACGCGCGTCTGGACCACGCTCAGCGTCACCACGGCGGGGCCGACCCGCTCGGCGGCTTCCACGATCGCGGTGCGGCGGCTGTTGTCGATGGCGGCCGGCGCTTGAGCGGCCGTCACGGCCGGAGAGGCGCCCGGCTTCGCAGCCGCGGCCGGAGCGTTCTCCGTATCGGCGAGGCCGGCCCTGTGCTTCGCGGGAGCCAGCACGAGCAGGCCGACCAGGACGACGAGGCCCATCAGCACCCCGGCCGAAAGCGGGGCCACGGTCCCGGTCCAGCGGCGGACCGGCGTCTCTACCTCAAGCTGGGACATCGAGAGGCTCCTTCGGGATCCATCCCACGCGTGGATATTTCACTCGCATCAGGTACAACCCGTGCGCCGGCGCGGGCGGCGCCGCGAGACGCCGGTCGCGCCCGGCGAGGATCGCCCGCACCTGCGCGCCGCCGGCGCCGTTCTCGGCCGCCCGAATCACGCTCGACACGATGCGGCGCACCATCGTGTAGAGGTACCGGTCGGATTCGATGTCGAACCGCATCCGTCCGTGCCGGCCCTTCCATCGCGCGCGAACGACCGTGCAGACCGGCCGCTCGTCGGCGTCCGACCCCTGCCGCGAGAACGACGTGAAATCGTGCTCCCCCACGAGCGGACGCGACGCCTCGTTCAGCGCCTCCACCCCCGCGCGCACCCGTCTCAGCCAGGCGTAGCGCGCGCGCAGCGCCGAGGCGCGGGGCTCGATGAGGTAGCGATACGCGCGCCGCGTGGCGTCGAAGCGCGCGTGGAACGTCGCGCTCGCCTCCGCCGTCTCGACTACACGTACATCCGGCGACAGGAGCGCGTTGAGCGCCGTCTTGAGTCCCGCGGCGTCGAGCCGCGTCTTCAAGGTGACGCTCGCCACCTGGCCCGCCGCGTGGCAGCCCGAGTCCGTCCGGCCGGCTCCCGTCACGCGCACCGGCTCCCCCGCGAGCCGCTCGAGCGCGGCCTCGAGATCGCCCTGCACCGTGCGATGCGACCGCTGCACCTGCCACCCGTGGAACCCGGTGCCGTCGTATTCCACCCCCAGGCGGAACGTTGCAACCCGCCGCTCAGACGCCACGCAGGAGCGCCGCCGCCGTGAGCGCGCCCAGAGCCAGGACCACGACTTCCGGGAGACCCCAGGCGAGGACCTGCCCACTCCGGCGTCGCGCCCCGAGAACGTAACCGCGGGCCAGGAGGGCCTCTTCATAGGATTCCCCCAGCCGAAGCATGGTTCCGAGGAACGGGAGGACCCAGGCCGCCAGGTACCGGCCCCGCCCACCGAAGCCCTTGCCGGAGCGCAACCCGCGGGCGCGCAAGGCCATCTGCTGGTACTCCGCCTCCCGGATCGCCCGGGGGGTCAGGGTCAGGGCGTGCCGGCCGCTCTCCAGGGCGTGGAGGAGCCAGCGGGGACGGCGCGGGAGCTCGAGCGAGAGGGCCCACCGGGCCGCGCCCCCCAGGAACGTCCGAGCGGCCCACCGAAGCAGATAGAGGAGCGCCAGGAGGCGGAGCGCGATCGTGGCCGCGGGCCCGATCGCCTGCCGGACGGGAACGCCCGACAGGAGCGTGTGCGCCGCGAAGACGATCAGCGCGATCGCGAGGAGCGGCGCCTCCGCCGCAAGCGTGCGGTGCTCCGCCCGGAGCGTGAGCGTCACGAAGAGGGCCGCGGCCAAGGCGAGCGCGGGCCAGGAGCTGGTGAGCGCGATTCCGAGACCTAAGGCGAGACAGGCGAGGAGGAGCGCCGCGGGATGGACCGCGCGCGTCGTGGTACGAGGTGGCGTGAGACGATCGGTCTCGGGAGAGCCGGGCACCGGATTGCGTTTCCTCTGGGCCTGGAGGCGAAGCGCCGACGTCCGGCACCCCACCTGAAGCGCCACTCTAGCCGCTTCCGCGGCCGCTGTCAACGCTTCAGCGCCACTCCCGCGCCGTGTGCGGCGCGTCGAGCCGCTGGATCGGACGGAACCAGCCCACGGCGAGCAGGATCGAAGTCACCGCGATCGAGACCATCGTGATCCAGTCGCCCCACTCCAGCCAGAGCGTGTGGGAGAGCGGCGCCGGCACCACTCCCTCCGCGATCGCGCGCTCGAAGAGAGGCGTCGCGCCGGAGACGCGGCCGTAGGGATCCACGAACATCGAGATCCCCGTGTTGGCGCACCGCGCGGTGGCGCGTCCCAGCTCCACCGACCTCAAGATCGCCATGTCCGCGTGCTGGACGGGACCGGCCGTCTTCCCGAACCACTCGTCGTTCGTGATGTTGACGAGGTACTGGGCCCCTTCCAGCGCGAGCGTGCGCGCGTGGTCCGGGAAGATCGATTCGAAGCAGATCATCACGCCGAACGTCGCGCCGCCGCCGCTGAAGACGACCGGATCGGTTCCCGGCGTCCACTCCGCCTGCCCGAGGTCGATCTTGCCGAGAAACGGCATCACTTCCTGGAACGGGATCCGCTCTCCGAACGGGACCAGGTGCATCTTCTCGTACTGCGCCGCGAAGGTGCCGTTGGGGCGCACCAGCCCGGCGGCGTTGTACGTGAGCGCCGTGCCTCCGGTGGAGAGGCGCGCGTCCGGATAGCCCGCGAGGATGGGAATGCCGATCTCCTTCACGAGTCCGAGGAATCGAAGGAGCTTGACGGGCTCGAGCCGGACGTAGAACGGGAGCGAGGTCTCGGGCCAGATGATGAGATCGGGACGGGGCGTCGCCGCGGCGGCCTGGCGCGCCCCGTCGAAGAGCGCGCCGACGACCGAATCCTGCGCCTCGGTCTTCCACTTGACCTCGCTCGGCGTGTTCGGCTGGACGAGCGCCACGCGCGTGAGCATTGCGGTCGGAGCGGTCTTCAGGCGATCGGAGCCCCATCGGACCGGCAGGATGAGTGCCGCCAGCGCGAGGAGCGCGCACGCGACGCGGGTCGGCCATCGCCGCGCGACGATCAGCCCCGCGACGAGCGCGTTCACCGAGACGATCCAGAACGTGAGCCCCGGCGCGCCCGCGATGGACGCTCCCTGGATCCAGGCCGGCTGGCGCGCGAGCGCGTACCCGAGATTGCCCCAGGGGCAGCCGAGCGGCCCCGAGGATTTCACCCACTCCGTCACGGTCCAGACGAACGGCGCGACGAAGAGGACCGAGACACCCAGCCGCCGCTTGAGGAAGCGAACCGCCCACCCGAAGAGCGCGAAGTAGAGGCCCAGGTAGAGTCCGAGCGCGGCGAGGGCGGGCCAGATGATCCAGGGATGGGTCATGGCGTGGACCGGCAGCCGCACGATCCACCAGAACATGAGCACGTTGAACACGATCCCCGCGATCCACGGGGCCCACCGCACGCCGCGCGCCGTGCGCCCCGGCTCGGCCGGCCCCGGAGTTCCCTGGGCCAGGATGACGAGCAGCGGAACCAAGGCGACGAAGACGAGGGGCCACAGGCGCGCGTTCGGGAACGTGAAGCTGAGGAGCGCCCCCGAAGCGGCCGCGATGAGCGGCCGCCAGAGCCTCTTAGTGAAGGCGAACCTCGCGGCGGGCCTCGGCCGACTGGTAGATGGCGTCGATGACCCGCATGAGCTCGAGCCCTTCTTCGGCGCTGGCCATGGGGCGCTCGCCTTGGGTGATGCAGCGGAGGAAATAGTCCAGCTCCTGCTCGTAGGATTGCTTGTAAATGTTCCGCGCCGGCTCGGCCGCGGGCGTCACGTTGAGCAGATTCCCGTGCAGCTCCTTGTGGATGCGGAACGGATTCAGGAGCGCCGCGCCGTCCGTGCCGAACAGATTCAGATACGGGAAGTTCTTCTCGAGAAGCAGCGCCCAGCTCACTTCGAGCGTGAGCGACGCGCCTCCCTCGAGCATGAGGAGGGCCGCGAGCGTGTCCTCGACGTCCTTCCTCGGATCGGTCACGTACTTGGTCGCCGTGACCGAGACCACCTGCGGATTGCCGAGGAGCCAGAGCGAGAGATCGAGCATCTGGACGCCCAGGTCCATGAGCACGCCGCCGCCGGAGCTCCGCTTGTTCTCGTACCAGCCCGGGCCCCGCTGATCGGTGCGCCGCCTGAGCCACCCGGTCTTGGCGTAGAAGATCTTCCCCAGCTCCTGACGCTCGAGATAACCCCGAAGCAGCTGGACGTCGCCCCGAAATCGATTGTTCATCGCGTACATGAGGACCTTGCCGGACCGCTTGGCCGCATCCGCCATCTGCGCCGCCTCGGCGGCGTTCCGCGCCGGCGGCTTCTCGCAGAGGACGTGCTTGCCGTAGCCAAGCGCCGCCTGCGTCATCGGCGCGTGGAGGTGATTCGGGGTCGCGATGATGACGGCGTCCAGCTCATCGTTCCGGAGCAGGGCCTCGTAGTCCGACACCGCGCGTCCGATGCCGAAGCGCTGCGCCACCATGCGCGCCTTCTCGACGTCGTCGTCGCACAGGGCCAGGACCTCGACGTCGCGCCGCGCCTTGAGCGCGGGCAGGTGGTTCACCTGGGCGACGACGCCGGCGCCGATGAGACCGATACGAGTGGGACGCTTGGCCACGACGGAACGCTCCTCATGAACAGGGGAATCGAAGTCGGCGCAGTATAGGGTGGAGGGTCCCGGAATTAAAGCGATTCCCGCTCGAGCGGGGTCTCCACAGAGCCGTGCCGCGCGAGGCGGCGCATTTTTTTCCACAAGCCCTGCCGCGTGAGACCGAGCGAGCGCGCGGCCGCGCTCTTGTTCCCATGGGCGCGCTCGATGGCGTCCTGGATCAATTCGGCCTCGAGCTCGAGGGTGCGCCCCTTGAGTCCCTCCGGGCGTTCCCTGAGGACGGGCCCCGGCTCCAAGCCGAGCCCGTCTCCAAGCGACGCCGTGGTCAGCGTGCCGCCGCGCTCGAGCGCGTGCACGGCCCGCTCGAGGGTCGCGCCCAGCTCCCTCACGTTGCCGGGCCAGAGGTGAGCCGTGAGCCGCTCGAGCGCGCGATCGGTGATCCGGAGACACTCGGGGCGCCCTTCGTCGCGCAGCCGGCGAAGGATGTGCGTCGCGAGCACCGGCACGTCGTCGAGCCGCTCGCGAAGCGCCGGCCCCCGGACCGTGAGCACGTGGAGCCGGTAATAGAGGTCCGCGCGGAATCGCCCCGCGCGCACCTCGGACGCGAGGTCGCGGTGCGTCGCGGCGATGATCCGGACGTCCACCTTCCGCGGGCGCCCCTCGCCCACGCGCCGCAGCTCCCTCTCTTGAATGATGCGCAGGAGGCGGCTCTGCACGGACGGGCTCGCGTCGCCGATCTCGTCCAGGAAGAGCGTGCCGCCGTGCGCGAGCTCGAAGAGTCCCGGCCGATCCGCGTGCGCGCCGGTGAACGCGCCGCGCGCGTGGCCGAAGAGCTCGCTCTCGACCAGCGAGTCGGGGATGGCGGCGAAGTTGTGGGGGAGAAAGGGACGTTCGTGGCGGGGACTCATCTGATGGAGCGCGCGGGCGATCAGCTCCTTCCCGGTGCCGGTCTCGCCGTGCACGAAGACCGTCGCGGGGCTCGGCGCGAGGGCGGCGATGCGGACGCCGAGATCGAGGAGAGGCCGGCTCCAGCCGGCGAGGCCGAGCGTGTCCGCGTACGGGCCCGGCCCGCGCGGCATCAGATCGGCCAGGGTGCGCGACTCCCCTTCCGCCCGGGCGGAATCCGCGCGCTCGAGCACCACGTCCACCGGCATCTCCGTCCCCCAGCCCTAGAGGAGCCGAACCTCCCGCTCCCCCGCGACGACCTCACCGATCCGGTACGCGCCGTGCCCCTTGGCTTGGAGCGCCTTCTCGACCGCGCCCGCATCCTCGCGCTTCACGACGAGCACGAATCCAAGGCCCATGTTCCAGACGCGGTGCGCTTCGTCTTGGGCCACGCCCCCCGTGTCGACGAGAGCGCGGAAGGTGGAGGGCACGGGCCAGGAACCGACTCGAATGTCCGCTCGGCACTTCTCCGGGAGAACGCGGATCAGATTGCCCGGGAGGCCGCCTCCCGTGATGTGGGCCATCGCGCGGACGTCTCCCACCTCGCGCGCCACGGCCACCTCCCGCCCGTACCAGGGGTGGGGGCTCAAGAGAACGTCCCCCACGGTGCCGCCCCCGCCGGGCATCGGATCGTCGGCGCGGAGCTTCAGCCGGTCGAAGAGGATCGTGCGCGCGAGCGAGTAGCCGTTCGTGTGGAGGCCCACGCTCGGGAGACCGAGGAGCAGGTCCCCAGGCGCCACGCGCGATCCATCCACGAGCCTCGATTCGTCGACGATGCCGATGATCGCCCCGGCGAGATCGTAGTCCCCTTCGCGGTAGAGCCCGGGCATCTCGGCGGTCTCGCCGCCGATGAGCGCGCAGCCGACCTCGCGGCAGCCGCGCGCAAGGCCCGCCACGAGCTGCTCGACGCGCTGCGGCTCCAGGACGCCCATCGCGACGTAGTCGAGGAAGAAGAGCGGACGGCCGCCATGCACGAGGATGTCGTTGGCTGAATGGCAGACGAGGTCGTAGCCGACGGTGTCGTGGCGGTCGCAAAGGATCGCCACCTTGAGCTTGGTCCCGACACCGTCGATGGAGGAGAGGAGGATCTGTCCTCCGCCTCCGGGAATGCGAAACGCTCCCGCGAACGCGCCGACGTCGCCGACCACGCCGGGCACGAACGTCGAGCGCAGGTGCGCCTTGATGCGCTCGACCGCCTCTTCCCCCTTCTTGATGTTGACCCCGGCTTCCTCGTAGCGGCTCATGGGAGGTCCCCCGCGAAGGCCTCGAGGCGGTCGGGCTCGTCCACGGACGCGTCCGCGCGCGCCGCGTCGGGCTCCGTCATCAGCCGTCCCTCTTCATGGAGCGCCACGAGCGCGAAGACGATCTCCACGTCGAACTGGGTGCCCGCGTGGCGCGTGAGCTCCCCGAGGGCGCGGGCCACGGGCAGCCCCTTCCGGTACGGGCGATCGGAGACCATCGCGTCGAATGCGTCGCAGACGTGAATGACGCGCGCCCCGACCGGCACGTCCGCTTCCGTGAGCCCCGGCGGATAGCCGCGTCCGTCGGGACGCCAGTGGTGCGTGCGGACCATCTTGGCCGCGTCGCCGAGCGCGCGGACCTGCCCGATGATCCGGGCGCCGGCTTCCGGGTGGCGCATCATGAGACGCCGCTCCTCCTCGTCGAGCGTGTCCGGCTTCCGGATCACGTCGGGGCGCTGCGCGATCTTGCCGATGTCGTGGACGAGCGCGGCGTACCGGACGGTCTCGACCTCCGACTCCGGCAGGCCCATGCGGCGGGCGACGCGCACGGAATAGTCGGCGACGCGGACGGAGTGTTCGTGCGTGTACGGATCGACGGCGTCGAGCGCAAGGCTGAGCGCGCGCACGAAGCTCACATGATCCTGGCGGAGATCGGCGTAGAGGCGGAGCGCGTAGCGGGCGAAGAGGAGCGGAAGCACGAGGAGGAGCACGCCCGGGAGTCCCGCCGTCATGCACACGACCGCGAAGAGGAGGCCGTAGCCGATCGAGAGCGCGTACTGCGCGAGCCCGTCCCGGAACTGCTGCCGCCAGATGGTGACCGCCGGCTCGCGAACCTGCGATCCGAGGACGAGGCTCACCCAGCCCGTGTTGAGCGCGTAGTAGAGCGACCCGGCGAGGAGCACCGGCAGGACATCGTGCGGAAAGCGGGGCGCCCCCAGATGGCCACCCGCGGCGAGGTAGGCCGCGCCGGCGACGATGGTGGTGGATGCGTAGAGCCCGGCGCTCAAGGCCGCGGTGCCCGTCCTGTTACGCAGGATCAGCATCTGGGCCGGAATCGTGGTGACGAGGTCGAGCGCGGCCGCGATCCAGGGTCCGAAGAGAAGGAGCGCGGCGATGTCGAGGATCGAGGCGATCGTCATCGTGCCGCCGCGCGGGAGCGGAACGGGCAGCGCCTCGGCGGCGAAGAGGAGAACCGCCCAGACCGCGATCGCGGGCCAGTCCCAGCGGCTCGCGCGCAGCTCCTCGCCGCCGAAGAGCGCGATCAGGATCGGGAGCGCCGCGAAGAACGAGGGCACGACCGTCCAGAGGGCGCGCGACGCCCAGGCTCGCGGTGAACGGATGGAGCGTTGCTTCGTAATCATGGCGTCGTCATGGCACTCGAGCGCGCCCCTTCTTGCGTGTCGTGTCGTGGCCGAAGGCCGAACGCATCGGGCAAGCCCCGTGCCAGGCCCTGCGAGCCGTCACGATCCCGCAACCCGCGCTCACGACGTCTCGGGCGGGCTGCCAACCCGGCCGGCGACGCATCCCCGCGCGTCGGGGGTCCGTCGCCGTCGGTCCGCCCATCATCGCAGGATGCGCGCGGTATCCGACAGATTGAACTTTGTCATGTCCGAGATCGCCTCCGCGCGCGCGAGGATCGAATCGCGGTCGGCGTGGGCGAGCCCCGAGACGCCGAAGCCCTCGACGGTGAACGAGGCGAGGACGCAGCCGTACACGACCGCGCGCCTCAGGTTGTGGTCGTTCACGCGGGCCATGCGCGCGAGGGCGCCGACGAATCCGCCGGCGAAGGTGTCTCCCGCGCCGGTCGGATCGATGACGTTGTCGATCGGATAGGCGGGACAGGTGAAGAAGACCTCGGGCCCCTGGAGGAACGCGCCGTGCTCGCCCTGCTTGATGACCACCGTTTCCGGGCCGAGCGATAGAATGGCGCGCGCCGCCTTGTGCGTCAGCGCTTCGCCGGTCAGCTCGCGGGCCTCCTCCTCGTTGATGATCACGATCCGCACCTTCTTCAGCGTCTGGAGGAGCTCGTCCTTCTTGGTCCGGATCCAGTAGTTCATCGTGTCGGCGAGAACCAGCCTCGGCTGATCGAGCTGCTCCAAGACGTCGCGCTGGAGCACGGGATCGATGTTCGCGAGAAAGACGTTCTTGAGCGAGCGGGTCCGCTCCGAAAGATCCGGCTTGAAGCGCTCGAACACGTTGAGCTCCGTCCGGATCGTCTCGCGCGTGTTCATGTCGGCGCTGTAGACGCCTTCCCACCGGAACGTCTTTCCGTCCTGGACCTCGAGCCCCGCCAGGTCCACGTCGGGCTGGTCCAGAAGGGCGCGCGCCTCGCGCGGGAAGTCCTTCCCCACGACGGCCACCAGGGAGACCGGCATGAAGTGCCGCGCCGCGAGCGAGAAGTACGCGGCCGATCCACCCAGCACCTCGTTCACCCGTCCCGCGGGTGTCTGGATCGTATCGAGTCCGATGGAACCGACGACAGCAATGCTCATGCGCTACATGGCCTCCGGCGCGCTCACGCCGAGCAGGCCGAGCCCGCGCCGGAACACCGCTCCGGTCGCCTTCGTGAGAAGGAGGCGCGCGGCGGTGAGCGGCGCGTCGGACGTCACGACGCGATGCTGGTGGTAGAAGGAATGGAACTTTCCCGCCAGATCTTTGAGAAACGCGGGAATGCGATGCGGCTCGCGGCTCCGGGCGGACGCCAGGACCAAGGACGGGAACGCGGCGAGCCCGCGGAGCAGGGTGAGCGTCTCCGGCTCGGCGAGGAGCGCGAGATCGGCGCCCTCGGGATCGGGCTCGGGCACGCCCTGCGCCCGCGCATAGTCGAGCACGTGCGCGATCCGCGCGTGCGCGTACTGCACGTAGTAGACCGGATTGTCCTCGGACCGCTTCACGGCGAGCTCGAGGTCGAAGTCCATGGGGCTCTCCGCGCGGCGCATGAGGAAGAAGAAGCGCGCAGCGTCCACGCCCACCTCCTCCACCAGCTCCTCGAGCGTGATGAACTCCCCGCCGCGCTTCGACATCTTCACCGTCTCGCCGCCCCGAAGGAGGCGCACCCACTGCGCCACGATCACCTCGAACCGGCTCTTGTCCCAGCCGAGAGCCTCGAGGACCCCCTGCATCCGCTGCACGTGGCCGTGGTGATCCGGGCCCAGGATGTCGATGAGCCGGTCGAAGCCGCGCGTGAACTTGTCGTGGTGATAGGCGGTGTCGGCGAGGAAGTACGTCGGCTCGCCGTTCGACCGCACGATGACCCGGTCCTCCTGGTCGCCGAACTCGGTCGAGCGGAACCAGACCGCTCCCTCCCGCTCCTCGAGCACGCCCCGCTTCTCGAGCATGGCCCGCGCGTCCTGGACCGCGCCCCCCGCATGCAGGCTGGATTCCAGGAAGTACCGGTCCATCCGCGCGCCGAAGCGCTCCAGGTCGCGGCGCTGGATCTCGAGGTTCTGGTCGATGCCCCAGCGCCCGAAGCGGGCGCGCTGCTCCTTTTCGGGGAGCGCGAGCCACGCGCGTCCCTCGGCCTCGTCGAGCGCGGCGGCGAGGTCGGCGACGTACGCACCCTGATAGCCCTCGTCCGGGATCGCATCGGCGGGAACGCCGATCCGCTCCTGGAAGCGCGTGCGCACCGAGGCGCCGAAGAGCTCGGCCTGGAGCCCGGCGTCGTTCACGTAGAACTCGCCTTCCGCGCGATGCCCCGTCGCGTTGAGGAGCCGCAGGAGCGTGTCGCCGAGGCTCGCGGCGCGCGCGCTCACGATGTTGAGGGGACCGGTCGGATTGGCGCTCACGTACTCGACCAGGATCCGCTCGCCCTTCCCCGCGCCGCTCGCACCGTAGCCGTCGGGATCGCCGAGCACGCGGCGGATCGTTTCCTGGAGCCACGCGGACGCGAGGCGGAAGTTGATGAAGCCGGCGCCCGCGATCTCGACGGCCGCGATCACGTTCGCATCCATCTCGAGCGCGTCGACGAGCGCCTTGGCCACCTCGCGCGGCGGGCGTTTCGCGGTCTTGGCCAGGGTGAGGGCGACGTTGGTGGACCAGTCGCCGTGATCGGGATCGCGCGGCACCTCGATCTCGACGCGCGCGCCGCCCGGAGGGGTCAGGCCGGCCCTGGAGACCGCGTCCTCGACCCGATCGACGAGATAGGCCTCAATCGGCCACGACTTCACGAGCAGCATCGCCCCACAGCTTGTCGAGAAGGTAGTACTCGCGCGCACGCGCGTGGAACACATGGACGACCACGTCGACGTAGTCGAGGAGGATCCAGCGGCGCGCCTCATACCCTTCGGAGTGCCAGGGCTTCAAGCCGCGCGCTTCGCGGAGTCCCTCCTCCACGGCGTCCGCAATGGCGCGGACCTGCACCTCGGAGTTGCCGGTCGCGATCACGAAGAAGTCGCACACACCGTCGAGCGAGCGCAGATCGAGGATGACCACGTCCTCGGCGCGCTTCGTGAGCGTGAGCCGGGCCGCTTCGCGGGCGAGGTCGTGGTTGGGGGCGGCGGCCGGCGAGGGTTGGTTCACCGATGCCGGGTCACGGCGTAATGGACCGCGTCGCGGAGCGCCTCGCGCGCGTCCCGATCGGGCACGTGCTTGAGCTCGTCTTCGGCCCGCTCGGCCAGCTCCATCGAGCGCGCGTGGCTGTACTCGACGCCGCCGTACTCCGTGACGAAGCGAACGACGTCGGACCAGTGCCCGTTCCGGAACTCGCGGTTCTTGATCATGTCGACCATGGCGTGCCGGTCGCGCTCGGGAGCGTTCCGGAGCGACTTGATGAGCGGAAGCGTGATCTTGCCCCCCTCGAGGTCGCTCCCCGTCCCCTTGCCCATCACGCTCTCCGCGCCCAGGTAGTCGAAGAGGTCGTCCGTGATCTGGAACGCGAGGCCCACGGCGCCGCCGAACCGCCCCAGCGCGCTGTGCGCCTCGGACGATCCGCCGCCGGCCAGGGCTCCGAGCTCGCAGCCGGCCGCGATGAGGCAGGCCGTCTTCTCCTCGATGACGCGCATGTACTCGACTTCGGTCAGGTCGATCCGGTTCCGCTGCTCGATCTGACGGAGCTCTCCCTGGCTCATCCGGTGCGTGGCCTCGGCGAGGAGATCCATCGCGTCGTACATCCGCGCGCGGACCATGATCGAGAAGGCCTTCGAGTAGAGGTAGTCCCCCATGAGAATTGCGACGTCGTTGTTGAACGCGTTGTTCACGGTCGGCAGACCGCGCCGGAGCAGGCTCTTGTCGACCGAGTCGTCGTGGATGAGCGTGGCCGTGTGGATCAGCTCGACGACGACGGCGCCCAACAGCGCGTCCTCGTCGACATGGCCGAACGCCTTGGCCGCGAGGAGCACGAGCGTGGGCCGGAATCGCTTGCCGAACGCGCGATGCAGGTGCGCCCCGACCGCGCCGACAAGCTGCACGTCGCAGAGGAACGCGTCATCCCAGCGTGCCTGGAACTGCTCGAAGGCGTCCGCGATGGGAATCCGTATGGTTTCGAGGGTCGGTTCCTCGACGGGGACTCGCGATCGGTTCAGCGCGGCTCGGGCCAAGTGGCTCCTATTGCTTGGGGGAAGGCCAATTACGGGCCGTCAGCCTAGGGTTACGCCCTCGCCCTGTCAACCGAAAAGGCCTCGCGGACGCGACGGAGCAGCCGGCCGCGCTCGTTCAAGCCAGGGTCCTCCAGGACCTCGTCCAGGAGCCGTTCCAGAATTTCGCCCACCTTCCGCCCCGGCGGGATGCCCAGCTCGGCCATCACGTCCCCGCCGTCGATCGCGAGGTCGCTCAGCGTGAGCGCCTGCCTCGCCGCCAGGATCTGCTCGATCCGGCCGCGAAGCTCCTCGAGGTAGTGCGGGAAGCCGGTCTTCGTTCCGTTCCCGATGTTGTCGGCGATCCGGAGATCGAACAGGTCGGCGATGTGGTCGGTGCCCACCTTCTGGAGGAAACGCCGCACGGCCGCATCGCTCCATTCGTGCCGGTAGTCGAACATGTGGTGACGAACGAGATGAGCGACCTCCTCCGTCGCCTCGCGGCTGAACCGAAGGCGCGTCATCGCCTCGATGGTGAGCCGCGCGCTCTCGAACTGATGGTTGTAAAACGTCGCATCACCGTTTCGCTCCATGCGGGTGAGCGGCTTCCCCAGGTCGTGGAAGAGCGCCGCGAGACGCACCGCAGGCTTGTCGGCCGGTGCGGCGTCCACCGTGTGGAGCGTGTGGTAGTAGACGTCGTAGGCGTGATGGCGGTTTTGCGGCACCGCCACGCATTGGGCGAGCTCTGGGAGCACGATCGGGAGGAGGCCCGCGCGCCGGAGCACCTCGAAGCCTCGGGACGGCTTAGGAGCCGCGAGCATCTTCACGAGCTCTTCCCGGATCCGCTCCGGCGCCACGCGCGCCACCTGATCCCGCGCGTCTCCCAGCGCGGCTTCGGTGTCCGGATCGAGGTCGAACCCGAGCGTGGCGGCAAAGCGCGCGGCCCGCACCGGGCGGAGCCCGTCCTCGCGGAAGCGCTCCCGCGGATCTCCGACCGCGCGGATCACGCGCGCCGTGAGATCCGAGCGTCCTCCGAACGGATCCTCCTCGCGCTTGTCGAGCGGGTCCCAAGCGATCGCGTTGACGGTGAAGTCGCGCCGCGCGAGATCCTGGTTCACATCGGTCACGAACTCGACGCGATCGGGACGGCGCGCGTCGCTGTAGCCCGACTCGACGCGGAAGGTCGTGATCTCGCAAGGTCCGGAGGGCGTGGGGACGGTGACGGTCCCGTGCTTGAGCCCGGTCGGCACCGCACCCGGGAAGATGGAGAGGACCTGCTCGGGACGCGCGCTCGTCGCGATGTCCCAATCCGCGACCGCGACGCCCCGCAGGAGGTCGCGCACGCACCCACCCACGAAGTAGGCGAGGTACCCCCGCTCGCGCAGCGCGCGCACGCAGCCGAGGAATGCCGGTGGGACGAGCTTGGGATTGAGGGGATGTAGGCGCATCTCCCTCGATGGTAGCAGTCTTGCGCCCGCCCGGGGCAATGCCTACGCTTCGCCCATGGCCCACCGGGTAGCCCTACGGAGACTTGCACCAGCCGCACTCGCGTCTCTCTGCGCCGCCCTTCTGGCACTCCCCGCTCCGGCCCGGGCCACCGTCTTTCTCTCCTCCGTCGACCAGGGCTCCTGGACCGCGGCCGACAAGGAGCTCCACGCGGCCGGCTCCCTCGCGATCGCCGCCTCCATCCGCGTCACCGGACGCTCGGAGGCGGAATCCTTCACCGCCGCGGTGAGCGTGGGCGTGCTCAAGGAGATCTACGACGCGACGATCAAGCCCTCGGCCAAGAAGGGCGCAAGCTGGAAGGACCTGGCCGCGGACATCCTCGGCGCTGCCGCTGGCGTGTTGCTCCTGCGCGCGATGGACTGACGCGGCTAGTGCAGTCCACCGGAATGGGAACTCTGGTATGATTTCCCGGAGCCGTCGGCTCAGGTCCCCCGCCTTCAAACACGTCCTTTCTACTCGCCATTGCGCACGGTCATCGACATCAGGGGCTCCTCCATGAGGCGATGGTGTTACGCGGTCTTCGCTACTCTTGGCTGGCTGTCGGCAACAGCGGCGAGCCGTCCCGTCGACCTGCCCCACCCAACTCACCTGCCGTTCGCCCCCTCCTTCCAACCAGTTCACGCGAGTGGCGTTGAAAATGCCCTGTGGGGGGACGAGTTCAACCTTCCATTCGCAAATGGAACGGTCTATTGCGCGATCGTCTTTCAAGGCGACCTGATCGTTGGCGGAAACTTCACGTGCATCGATGGGAAACCCATCAGCTACCTCGCGCGTTGGGATGGGACTGATTGGACTGCCATCAGCCCCGGCATCGACGGGCCGGCACTAACATTCTTCCAAGACGGATCGAGAGTCCTCGTAGGAGGGTCATTCAGCCACGCTGGTGGCCACGACGCGGTAGACGTCGCAGCTTGGGACGGCGCCTCCTGGGAGGCCCTAGTACCGATCCGCCTCGATAATGGCGGTGGCAGCTTTCACGGTGTGTTCTCGATCCAGAGATTCCAGGGCGAATTGATGGTCGCAGGCGAGTTTCGGTCCGACACCAACCCCGACATCGAAGGGATCGCACGTCTCCACGAGGGAGAATGGCAACCGGTTGCCGGCGGTGTCCACGGACGCGTCCGAGCCCTGGCAACCTTTCGCGACACCCTTTACGTAGGAGGAGACTTCGACAGTGCTGGCGCTGTCGTCGCGGCCGGCATAGCCAAGCTCGACGGCTCGCAGTGGGTGGACATCGGGGGCGTCAGGTACGGGGACGTTGTATCGCTCGCCACCTACCATGATCGGCTTTATGTCGGCGGCTACTTTCAAAAAGCCGGCAATGTCGATGTCTCTTGCCTCGCGACTTGGGATGGGTCCGCGTGGGGTGCACCCGTCGGGGTGACAACCTACGTCAGCGGAATCTACTCCCTTTGGGTCGACGGCGATCGCCTGGACATTGGCCATTACTTTGGTG
Source organism: Candidatus Eiseniibacteriota bacterium (assembly GCA_036274595.1). Classification (GTDB taxonomy): domain Bacteria; phylum Eisenbacteria; class RBG-16-71-46; order SZUA-252; family SZUA-252; genus WS-9. The sequence goes on from DASUFL010000084.1 coordinate 41,605, forward strand.
TCGATTTCTGGGACGGCGCGACGTTGACCTTTGGACCCATCCTATTTGGGGGGGTCTACGCGCTGACCAGTCAAGCAAACGATCTATTCATAGGGGGCTCGTTCACCAGCGGGGGCACGTCACCCATCATCAACATCGGGCGCTGGGACGGCGTTCGAATGTGGGGTTTCAGCACCTGGGCTTCCAGGAGCAATGGCTTTCTGACGGAGCTCGGCTCTGGCGGCGGGCCGATGCAGATGGTCTCTTACCGAGGAAGTCTTGTGGTGTTGGGCGGCGTGCTACCCGGGGGCGCAGCAGCGCTCCTATGGTACTACGGCACACCAAATGGGCTCCAAGAGGCGGCGCATCTCATGTTCTGGGATGGCACCGGGTGGGCCCCGGTCGAATTCAGTGGAACGCCCTTCAATGGACTCCCCAGCTCCATCGCGGCCACTGCCGAGACCCTCTATGTCGCCGGGAACTTCGCTGACCGTGCACAGCCCAGTCGTCAGGTACATGTGCTTGCCTTCGACGGACAGTCGTGGGTGGGTCTGGAGGGATTGAATGCGGCGGTCAAGGTGATGGCGGTGGCCAATGACGTACCGTATGTCTCAACTTATGTTGCCGGATCGGATTTCCCCCACATCTACCGCTGGGTCGGGGGCGCGTGGGAAGACATCGGCGAACTGCAGGGGCAAGACACCGTGTGTAACTCCGTCCTTGGGGCTCTGGGTGAATTCCAAGGCAAGCTGGTGGCCATCGGCAGTTTCACCTCCGTTGCGGGAATTCCGGCCCATGGAGCCGCCGTGTGGGACGGTTCTCAATGGCAACCGATGGGGGCAGGAACCCGAAACTGCTTCCGTTCTGACGTTACGGCGCGTACCGCTCAGTTCCAGGGCAGGCTGGTCGTGCCCACCTATTCATGCGACTGCTCGGGCCCCGCTGCCGAGTTGGAGGCATGGGACGGACAACAGTGGACCACGATCGACGGTCCGCAAGGCTGGGTAACAGCGCTTGCGGCAGCCAATGACAAACTCTACGTCTCTGGCATCTCGGAAATCTCCTCCTGGAACGGACTTCGCTGGGAGGTACTCCAGCCAAGTCCCAACGGGCAAGCCGTTACGATCGCGCCCCACGGGAATGACGTCTATTTCGGTGGCGACTTCAGCAGTGTTGGATCCAAAGGATCCTTCGGGATTGCCCGCCTAATCGGCGTGGATGGCGCGCCACCCACGGAGAAGGTATGGCTCTCACCGGCGGCTCCGAACCCAACCAGCACGTGGTCCGATTTCTCGATACACATAAAACGCAGCGGGTCCGTCCGCGTGGCAGTGCATGACGTCCGAGGGCGGGAGCTTGCCGTCCTGCACAAGGGCGAGATGACATCTGGATACCACGCCATCCGTTGGGACGGGCGTGACCGCACGGGCAAGATCACCCCAGCCGGCATCTATTTCCTCTCCGTCGAGAGCCCTGACGGACTCGCATCAGGAAAGGTCGTTCGCCTGAAGTAGAGGTGAGGTAGCGATCGCGCGAAGCGCGGAGCGGCCCAGCGCGCCCTACGATGTGGTAGGGGGCGGAGGCGGATGGCCGGAGGGCGCCTCGCGAGCTTCGCGCGTCTTTTGCGCGAAGCAATGCGCCGCGCCCGGAGGTCGTCCCTGACCCTCTCCCGGCCTACCGAGATTTACGTGGGTCAGCTGCGGATGTCGGGACGGACTCCGGGGGGGAAGGCTAGCGCGAAGAAGGGCGGGAGGACGCCGACGAGGCGGAGGTAGAGGGCGAGCTGGGCCTTGTGGTGGACCTCGTGCTCGACCAAGTACCAGAGCCAGCCGCGCAGCGTCCAGTCCACCGGGACGTCGGGCACTTGCACGTGGTCGTCGAGGCGGGCCGGGTCGAGCGCTTCGAGCGCCTTCAGCGTCACCGCGCGGGTTTCGTCGAGGACGCGGCGAAGCGTGTCCTTGGTCAATGGATCGGGGCGCGTGAAATAGCGCTCTCGGCTCCAGTCGCCGAGGAGGAGGCCCCGGACGTGGTACTCCTCGGTGCGCGCGATGTGGAGGAATTGCTCGTCGAAGGGGCGGAGCCCCTCCTGCGGAGCGAAGTGGAGCTTTCCGTCCGGCACCCAGTCGAGCGTCTGGAGCGTGACGCCGCGGAACCGCTCGAGGTGCTCCCGGATGTCGGCTACGGCGTGCGTCTCGGTCTTGGCCATGTCGCGTCTCCCCCTTGGCCGGAAAGCGTAGCACCCCGCTTGTCCGCCGCCCAGGGGGCGCGTACCATCGTGGATCATGCCCGTCGACACCGAGGAAGAGCTCGCCGCCATCGTTCGCGGCGCCCGCGTCGTGGCGGTGATCGGGATCAAGGACGGCTCGGACCCGCACGCCCCGGCCTACTCAATTCCAAAGATGCTCCAGGAGCGGGGGATCCGGATCATCCCCGTCCGCCCCGCGCTGACGAGCGTCCTCGGCGAGCGGGCCTATCCGGCGATCGGCGACGTGCCCGAGCGCGTGGACATCGTCGACCTCTTCCGGAGGTCCAGCGCGATCGACGCGCACGCGGACGAGATCCTCGCCCTTCCGGAGTCCAAGCGCCCCGGCGTGGTCTGGATGCAGACGGGGATCCGGAACGACGCGGCCGCGGCGCGGCTCGAAGCGGCGGGAATCCAGGTGGTCATGGATCGCTGCCTCGGCGTCTACAGCGCGCGCTACCGCCCGCGGGTCTGATCCGGGCGCCAGTTCGACATTGGGCGCAAGGATCGGATAGCGCCCCCTCTCACGCCCCCTTAGTCTTTGCCCCATGAACGCGATCGACGAACGACGCTGGCAGGCGGTGCTCGCCCGGGACGCGAGCCGGGACGGGACCTTCGTGACGGCCGTGCTCACGACCGGGATCTACTGCCGCCCCTCGTGCCCCGCACGCCACCCACGCCCCGAGAACGTCCGCTTCTACCCCAAGCCGGACGACGCCGAGAGGGCGGGCTTCCGGCCCTGCAAGCGGTGCCGCCCCCGCGAGGAGCGGCGCCCGGATCGCGCAACCGATCTCGTGCCGCGCGTCTGCCGCTATCTCGACGAGAACCGGGACGAGCGCGTCACGCTCCTCGACCTCGCGCGCGAGATGAAGATGAGCCCGCACCATCTCCAGCGCGTGTTCAAGCGTGCCCTCGGCGTATCTCCGCGGCAGTACGCCGAGGCGCTCCGTCTCGGCCGTCTCAAGCAGCGACTCCAGGGAAAGGAACCGGTCACCATGGCGCTCTACGAAGCGGGGTACGGATCGAGCAGCAGGCTCTACGAACGGAGCAACGCGCGACTCGGCATGACGCCGGGCGCCTACCGCGCGGGGGGCAAGGGGCACGTCATCCGCTACGCGATCGCGAGCACTTCGATCGGGCGCGTGCTCGTCGCGGCCACGGAGAAAGGTGTCTGCAGCGTCCGGATCGGAGAGCCGGTGGAGACGATGGAGCGCGCTTTGAAGCGGGAGTTCCCCGAGGCGACGCTCCGACGCGATCGGGCCGGACTCGCCGCCTGGATCGAGCGCATCGCGCGGCATCTCGGCGGCCGCGAGCCGCACCTGGACCTACCGCTCGATGTGCAGGGGACGGCATTCCAGTGGAAGGTGTGGGAGGCGCTCCGGGCCATCCCCTACGGAGAAACGAAGACCTACCGGGAGGTGGCGCGCGCCATCGGCAAGCCGCGCGCCGCGCGCGCGGTGGGGCGCGCCTGCGCGACCAACCCGGTCGCCATCCTCATCCCCTGCCACCGCGTGGTGCGGGAAGGGGGCGCCCTCGGCGGTTATGCCTTCGGCCTGCCCACGAAGGAGCGCATCCTCGAAACGGAGCGCCTGAGCGCTCCGCCGCCATCCCGACGGAAGCGTCAGACCGGCGCCGGCAGGATGCCCCGACCGATCGCGTAGCGCACGAGCTCCGTCTGGCCCCGGATGTTCAGCTTCCGGAGTGAATTCGCGCGGTGCGTCTCGGCCGTCCGCGGGCTGATCGAAAGCCGCTCGGCGATCTGGGCGCTGGTCATTCCCTCCGCAGCCAGGTGGAGCACCTCGCGCTCGCGCATCGTGAGCGTGTCGTAGGAGTCCGACACCTCCCGGTCCGCCACGCCGCTCTCCTCGAGGGGCCGGCTCAGGTAGCGGCGCCCTTCCGCCACCTCACGGATCGCGTGGAAGAGCTCGTCGGCGGAGGCATCCTTGAGGATGTACCCCGCCGCGCCGTTCTTCATGGCTCCGCTCACGTAGGCGTCGTTCGAGTGCATGGACAGCACGAGCACCCGCGTTCGCGGAGCCCGCTTGACCACCTGCTTCACGACGTCAACGCCTCCCAGCCCCGGCATCGCCACGTCGAGGACGATCACATTGGGCTTGGCATGCTCCGCGACGTTCACCGCTTCGAGTCCGTCGCCGGCTTCCCCGACGACCTGGAAGGACGCGCCCTCGAGCAGCGCCCTGAGCGCCTCGCGCATGATTCGGTGGTCGTCGGCGAGGACGACCGTGATGGGTTCGTTCATGATTCGAGCCTCTGGGTTGAACGGAACGGTCGCGGTGACCGAGGTCCCGCGGCCGGGTCTGGATTGGACGATGAGCTCCCCTCGCAAGGGACGGAGCCGCTCCTTCATGCCGGCGATGCCGGTGGATCCGGACGGGATACGCCCGGAATCGAAGCCCGTGCCGTAGTCCCGGACCCGGACCCCGATCCATCCCCATCCTATACGAAGCACCACGCGCGCGCGCTCCGCGCCCGCGTGCCGCACGGCGTTCGTGAGCGCCTCCTGCACGACGCGATAGAGCGTGATCTCGATGTCCGGATGATACCGGCCGCAGACTCCAAACTGGCGGAAGTCGACCTGGATCCCGGTCTGCTCGCTGAACTGCCTCGCGTGCCACTCGAGTGTGGACGCGAGCCCGAAATCGTCGAGTACCGAGGGCCGGAGGCGCTGCGCGGTATTCCGGACCTGTTGCATCAGGGAGGCGAGCGCCGTCTGCACCGGCTCCGATCGGGCCCCCGACGCTTCCAACGAGAACTTGAGCGCCGCGATCACCTGTCCCACTTCGTCGTGGAGATCGCGCGAGATCGCCCGCCGCTCGCTCTCGTGCGCCGTGACCAGCTTGCGGGACAGCATCTCCAGCTCCTGCCGGTCACGCCATGCCTCCTCGATGACCCGGGCGCGGCTCATCCGGGGAGCAATCCGCTCGGCCGCGATGCGGACGAGTCGAAGCATGTGGGGCGTGACCTGCTTGGGATGCTGGTGGAAGAGGACCAGGGCGCCGATCCGTTCCTCTTCCACGACCAGAGGGGCCACGTAGATGGCCTGCAGCGTTTCCTGGCCGTTTCGATGGAGGCGCTCCACGGGGAGCGGGGCCTTACCGAGCGTCATGGACCCGACGATCTCGGAGCAGTCGCGGGGGATCGGGAGGCCGTTCCGGGACGAGCTCAGGGCGAGCTGCTCCGGAACGACCGAGCCTCGGCGGACACCGAAGGCGGCGACGGCGTCGACCCGCAGCGCGGACCTCAGCGCCTCGACGCAGCCCTGGACCATCTTGATCGTTGGCAGCTCCGCATGGACGCTGGTCATGATCGACTTCATGGCATCGAGCTCGTCCTTGGCCACATCGGCCCGGCAGCGCTCGGATTCCTTGCAGGCCTCGAGTCGCTCGCAGTCGATCTCGGCGGTCTTCAAGGCCAGGGCGGTGGCGGCGTGGGCAGCCAGCGTCTCGGCCACGAGGGGGATGGGGTCGCCCGGCGCCATCGGCTCGGAACGATAGAATTCGAGGACGGCGAACGCGCGGTCGCGCACCATGATGGGGATCGCGAATCCGGCTCCGAGTCCCGCCTGAAGGGCCTCGTCGCGCCTCGTCTCGTCGAAGAGTGGATCGGGCGGATTGAGGATCCGGATCTCGCCGTCGGCGAGCGCGCGGGCCGGGAGGGAGCCAGGGCCCGCCGAGCCCAGACGACGGCTCTTCTGGACGAAGCGCTCCAGGTCCGAGCCGCCGGAGTGCCAGGCGGAACACCAAACCGGGCCGGACTCTGGAGTGGCCCGATAGGCTTGACCCACTCGGAATCCGTCCAGATTTGCGATGCAACGGACGAGGAGGCGGAGGAGCGCGCCATCGTCGCTCTCTTGCGCGATGGCCATCGCGGCCTCGCGGAGAACGGCCGCCTGTCTCCCCCAGTCGACATTGGGTTCGGCCGTGCTGGAGACGTGCACGGGTCACCTCGGATTGCGTTAGGGCGCTCATACCGGGGCGGCCCACCCCCGGTGCCTGGGACCGGAACACATCGGGTCCCAGTGATTTATGGAAACCTACGCAGCCCCGGCCGCAATTCGTACAGATACGCAACCCGGCCGGACGGTCTGCCTGTGTGGGACCGAGGGGCTTAGGAAGCGGCGGGACTTGCGGTTTGAAGCGCGGCAGCCAGCCCATGCGCTGTCGAGCAGGGCGCTAAGCAATGATACCCCTCGCAGACATACGCTGTACCGAATTTTTCGATCGGGGGGAACGAGGCCAGGGCCGGGACCCATCGCCCCAGGTCGCGGATGGTCTCCGGCGTCGCGCGCAGGAGCACGGCGCGCGGAAGAAAGCGCCGCCCCACCTCGCGGACCATGGCCTCGGTCTCCTCATCGCGAGCCGCTCCCGTGATCACGATCTCCTGCGCGGGGCCGAGAGCCAGATCGAGCACACCGAGGAGGCACGTATGTCCCGTCGGATGGGACGCGACCGAGCCCGCGAACGCGTCCAGAACGGCCCGCGCCCGCGTCTCCCCCCACGGATCTCCCGTCATTCGCGACAGCCGGAGCAGCGCCAGGGCCGCGACCGAGTTGCCGGAGGGGATCGCGCCGTCGTAGGACTCCTTCGTGCGCGCGAGGAGCGGCTCGGCGTCCTGCCCCGTGAAGAAGTAGCCGCCTTCGGCCCCGTCCCAGAAGAGGCGGTCCATCTCGCGCGCGAGCCCGACCGCCTCCTCGAGGTGGGCGGGATCGGACGTGGCCTCGAAGAGCTCGAGGCGCGCCCGGAGGACGAACGCGTAGTCGTCGAGATAGCCCGGATGAGCGGCCTCCCCGTCACGGAAGCGCGCGAGCAGGCGGCCGCCGTCACGCACGAGGCGCGCCTTGACGAACTCGAGGGCGCGCGCGGCCATCGCGGCGTACGCGGGGCGGTCGAGGGCGCGCGCGGCCTTGGCGAGGGATGCGGCCATGAGCCCGTTCCAGGCCGTGAGGACCTTGTCGTCGCGATGCGGCCGCGGCCGCCGATCCCGCGCCTCCTCGAGCGCGGCGCGGCAGGCTTCGAGCTCGAGCGCGAGCGCCGCCGGATCGCCCGCGAGCTCCTTGGCGGGCACGCCCGGAATCCGGTCGAGATACGGAATGTTCGTTCCGGGGCGCGTCCCATGCGCCTCGTCCACCCAGTTCCCGTCCCGCTCGATCCCGTACGCGCGCGCGTAGAGGGCGCCCCGATCGGGACCCAGCACGCGATCGATCTCCTCCCGCGTCCAGACGTAGAATTTCCCTTCCTCCCCCTCGCTGTCGGCGTCCTCCGCCGAATAGAATGCGCCCTCGGGCGACGTGAGCCGGCGGCCCACGTACGTGGCGATCTCTCCGGCCACGCCCGCGTAGAGCGACTGTCCGGTCGCCTGATACGCCTCGACGTACGCGTCGAGGAGGAGCGCCTGGTCGTAGAGCATCTTCTCGAAGTGGGGCACGCGCCACTCGCGGTCGGTGGCGTAGCGGTGGAAGCCAAAGCCGACGTGATCGTAGATTCCGCCGCGGCGCATGGATTGGAGCGTCCCTTCGACCATCGCCAGCGCACGACCCTCCCCGGTGCGATTCCAGTAGCGGAGCAGGAAGGTGAGCTGGTGCGGTGTCGGAAACTTGGGCGCCGTTCCGAAGCCGCCATGCTCGGGATCGTAGCGCGCCGCCAGGTGCTCGAACGCGGCGCGCATCGTCCCCTCGTCGAGCCGCTCCCCCGGATGCGCGGTGAAGTTGGGGCGGACCGCCTCGACGATCTGCGTCGCCACGGTGAGGATCTGGTCGCGCTGGCTCTCCCACGCGCCGACGATCTGGTACAGGAGCTCCTTCAGGCCCGGGCGTCCGAACCGCGTCTCCGGCGGGAAGTAGGTGCCGGCGAAGAAGGGCTCCCGCGCCGGCGTCAGGAACAGGGTGAGCGGCCAGCCGCCGCTCCCCGTGAGCGCCTGGCAGACCGTCATGTAGATGTGATCGACGTCGGGGCGCTCCTCGCGGTCCACCTTGATGGCCACGAAGTGCTCGTTCAGGATGCGCGCGATCTCCTCCGTCTCGAAGGACTCGCGCTCCATGACGTGACACCAGTGGCAGGTGGAGTAGCCGATCGAGAGGAAGATCGGCCTGTCCTCGCCCGCCGCCTTCGCGAACGCCTCCTCGCCCCAGGGATACCAGTCGACCGGGTTCCCCGCGTGCTGGAGGAGGTAGGGGCTCTTCTCGTGCGCGAGCCGGTTTCGCGCGGGCGCGCTCACGGCACGCGCTCGATGACGCCTCCCGCGACGACGCGGTCTCCGTCGTAGAGGACGAGCGACTGCCCCGGCGTCATCGCGCGCTGCGCCTCGTCGAACACCACGTGCGCCCGCCCGTCCGCCTGCGGCGTGATCTCGGCGGGAGCGGGCGCGTGCGCGTAGCGGATCTTCCCGTGCGCGCGGAAGGGGCGGTCCGGCGCCGCGCCCGAGGGGTAGCTGACGCGCTCGAGGAAGGCTTCGCGGCGGAGGAGGTCGCGCTCGTCTCCCAGCTCGACCGCGCCGGTCAACGCGTCGATCTTGGTCACATAGCGCCGCTCGTTCGCCGCGACGCCGATCCCCCGGCGCTGGCCGATCGTGAACGCGTGGATGCCGTCGTGCTCGCGGAGCGTGCGCCCCTCCCGGTCCCGCACCGGGCCGCGCGGCGACGCCTCGAGCCGCTTGGGGAAGCGCTCCTTCAGGAAGTCGAGGTACGAGCGCCCCTCCACGAAGCAGATGTCCTGGCTCTCCCGCTTGTCCGCGACCGAGAGCTCGAGGCGCCGCGCGACCGCGCGCACCTCGTCCTTCGCGAGATCGCCGACCGGGAAGAGCGCCTTCCGGAGCGCGTCCTGCGCGAGCCCCCAGAGGACGTACGACTGATCCTTCGCCTGATCGCGCGAGCGCATGAGTGTCGCCGTGCCGTCCGGCCCCACGCCGCGGCGCGCGTAGTGGCCGGTCGCCACGTACTCGCAGTCGAAGCGCTCGGCCGCGCGGAGGAGCTCCCCGAACTTGAGCCAGTTGTTGCACTGGACGCAGGGGTTGGGCGTGCGCCCCGCCAGGTACTCCCCCACGAAATCCTCGATCACGTGCTGCCGGAACGGCTCCTCGAGATCGAGGACGTAGTGCGGGAATCCGAGCCGCGACGCCGCGCGGCGGCAATCATCGATGGCATCGAGCGTGCAACAGCCGCGCGAGGGCGAGGGCCCCTCGGCGTAGCACCAGAGCTTCATCGTGACGCCGACGACTGAATGCCCGCGCTCCTGAAGGAGCGCCGCGGCGACCGCGGAGTCGACGCCGCCGCTCATGGCGACGAGAACGGTCGCAGGGTGATCGGGAAGGAACGAAGTGGTCAACGGGGCCTCCGGGTGCTTCAGGAGGCGAGGGTCGGGGAGCCTTGGCGGAGCTTCTCGACGACGCCAGGGACGATGTCGAGGACGCGGTCGATCTCGGCGTCGGTCGTACATCGGCCGAGACTGAACCGCACCGCGGATTGCGCGACGTTGGCCGGCACTCCCATCGCGAGGAGGACGTGCGACGGATGGGACGAGCCCGCCTTGCACGCGGCCCCGCTCGAGACCGCGATGCCCTTCATGTCGAGGCTCAGGATGAGGTGCTCCCCCTCCGCGCCGACGAACGAGACATGGGCGGTGTTGCAGACGCGCGGCGCCGAGGCGCCGTGGCGGACGATCTGCCGGACGCGCTCGGCCAGTCCGGCCTCGAGGCGGTCGCGGAGCGCCGTGATCCGCGGGGTCGCGACGGCCATCTCCGCGGACGCGACCTCGCACGCCTTGCCGAGGCCCACGATCGCGGGGACGTTCTCGGTGCCGGCGCGCCGGCCGCGCTCGTGCTCGCCGCCTACCTGAAGCGGCGTGCACTTGAATCCGCGGCGGATGTAGAGCGCTCCCGCGCCCTTCGGCCCGTAGAACTTGTGCGCGGTGATGGTGGCGAGTGTGGCTTGCCAGGCGGTGACGTCGATCGGGATCTTCCCGGCGGCCTGCACCGCGTCCGTGTGGAACGCTAGGCCGCGCTTCGCGCAGACCGCGCCGATCTCGGCCATCGGCTGGATCACGCCCGTCTCGTTGTTCGACGCCATGACCGAGACGAGGATCGTGTCGGGGCGGAGCGCCGCCTCGATCGCCTCGGCCGTGACGCGGCCGTCGGGACCGGGAGCCACTCTCGTCACCTGGAATCCCTCGTGCTCGAGGAGATCCGCCGCCTGGCGGACCGCGTCGTGCTCGATGGATGTGGTGACGACGTGCTTCCCCTTCGAGGCGCACGAGCGGGCGCCGCCGATCACCGCCAGGTTGTCCGCCTCGGTGCCGCCGGCGGTCAGCACGATCTCCGCCGGGCTCGCGTTCAGGAACGCGGCCACCTGGGCGCGGGCGTCCTCCACGGCGGCGCGGGCCTCCTGGCCGAAGGCGTGGACGCTGGAGGCGTTGCCGTAGTGCTCGCTGAAATAGGGGAGCATCGCCTCGAGGACGTCGGGGCGGACCTGGGTGGTGGCGTTATGGTCGAGGTAGACGCGCGCCATCGATGTCCTCTGGAATCGGAAAGGTGGTGCGGGGGGCCACGTTCAGCCCTTCAAGAGTAGCAAAACCGAGGGGGCGGACGCAACGGCGCCCGCCCCCGAATCACGCTCGCGGCCGCTCCAACGAGCGCCGCATCTCGCTTCGATTACTTCGCCGAGTCGGGCTTGGCCTCGCTCGACGCCGCGGGAGGCGGCGCCTGCTCGGTCTTGGCCGGAGCTTGAGCGCTCGCCTCGGGCGCCTTCGCGGCCTCCGCCGCCGGAGCGGACGCCGGAGTGCTCTTCACCTCGGTGGCCGCGGCCGGCTTGGCGCTCGCCGGCGCGCCGCCCGCCTTGGCGACGAGCGAGCTGCGCGGCACGATCTTCACCGACTTCACGGTGGTCCACTCGAGCGGCTTCGACTTCTCGCCGCCCATCATCTGATTTCCAGTCGTCGGAGTGTCCGCGATGTCATCGAGCACATTCATTCCCTCGATGAGCTTACCGAAGGCAGTGTATTGGCCGTCCAAGCCGGAATTGGAACCGTCCATGATGAAAAACTGCGAGCCTCCGGAGTTCGGCACATTGGTGTGCGCCATGGATAACACGCCCTTAACGTGCTTGTGCGCGTTGAATTCGTCGGGGATCGTATAGCCAGGTCCACCGGCACCAAGCACGGCTGATTTGGGATTCTTTGATTCGGGATCGCCTCCCTGGATCATAAACCCCTTGTAAATCCGGTGAAATCC
>DASUFL010000085.1:0-25031 GCA_036274595.1 Candidatus Eiseniibacteriota bacterium
CATTGCCGAAGCCTCTCGACTGCTGCCTCCCGTAGGAGTCTGGGCCGTATCTCAGTCCCAGTGTGGCCGGTCATCCTCTCAGATCGGCTACCCATCGTCGCCTTGGTGAGCCGTTACCTCGCCAACTAGCTAATGGGACGCAGGACCATCTTCGAGTGGTAGCTTGCGAGCAGAGGCCACCTTTGACTGCAAAGCCATGCGACTTCGCAGTGTCATTCGGTATTAGCACCCCGTTAGGAGTGTTATCCCCATCTCGAAGGCAGGTTTCCTACGCGTTACTCACCCGTTCGCCACTTTACTCGGGTATTGCTACCCTTTCGCGTTCGACTTGCATGCCTAATCCACGCCGCCAACGTTCGTTCTGAGCCAGGATCAAACTCTCCGCTATCTCTCAAACACTATGAGTCAGTGTCCTAGTAGCAGGAGCTGACGTTCTTGCATTGATCAACCAGACACGTCGACCCGAAGGTCGGGTGCCCGGAGGGATCATCTAGGGCTCCACAACACAGCGTGCGCTATTCGTTTGTCAAAGAACGGGACGCGCGACTTGCGCGAGTTTGGCCGAATCGAGGCCAAGACCGCGGACATTAGCGCGGGTGCTTCTGCCTTGTCAATGCAAAAAGTTGCTTCGACTAGGTGGCCTGTTCCCGGTTGCTGCGGGCTGGCCTTGCGGGGCCGGCGAAGCTACTGAGGGCTGGTGCGTTTCCGCCGACCGCAAGAGAATACGATAGTCGCGACTCAGGGTTCTGTCAACCCCGGGATCGAGGAAATTTGACGATTTCACAACGGGTTAGATTCAACCAAGGGCCCGCGGAGGGCAAAATCGGGGGATATATGAGTCAACCAGCTTGTTTCCAGTAAGTTACGCCCCAACTACGATCTTCGCGTATTTTCGCCCAACCTTGAACACCGCCTCGCTGCGGCCCCCGTTCCCCATCTGGATCTCGAGCCCGATGTCCGTGATTCGCTCCCCGTCCAGGTAGACGGCCCCCTGCTTGAAGAGCGCCCCGGCCTTGCTCCCGGTGTATTCCCCAGGAAAGGCCCGCATGAGGAGGTCGCGGGCCCGAAATGCGCCCGATTCGACCCGGACGACGGGCATTTCGCTCGGCTGCTCGCGGCGCGAAAACTGCTTCTCAAACTGGAGTTGCGCCGATTCCGCGGCATCGGGGCCGTGGTACATCCGCACAATTCGATGCGCCAGTTGCTTCTTGAGGGACATGGGGTTCGCGGCCGGGTCCGCGAGGACACGGGCGACCTCGTCGCATTCCGCCTTCTCCGCATCGGTCGCAAGGCGGAAGAAGCGCTCGATCAGGCGGTCCGGCAGGCTCATGACCTTGCCGTAGATCTCCGCGGGTGGCTCGGTCACGCCAATGTAGTTCCCGAGGCTCTTGCTCATGCGCCGCACGCCGTCCAGTCCCTCGAGGACGGGCGTCGTGAGGATGACCTGGGGCTCCATTCCGTAGGCGGCCTGGATGTCGCGGCCGGTGAGGAGATTGAACTTTTGCTCGGTGGCGCCGATCTCCACGTCCGCGCGGATCACGACGGAATCGTAGGCCTGCATGAGCGGATACAGGAGCTCGTGGACGGCGATCGGCTCGCCGGCCCTGTAGCGCTTCTCGAAGTCGTCGCGCTCGAGGATGCGCGCGACCGTGACCTTCGACGCGAGCTTCAGGATGTCGATGAACGACATCTTCTTGAACCAGTCGCCGTTCCAGTGGACCTCGGTCTTGTCCCTGTCGACGACCTTGAAGAACTGCTCCATGTAGGTCTGGGCGTTCGCCATGACCTGGTCTTCGGTGAGCGGGGGCCGGGTTGCGGAGCGGCCGCTCGGATCGCCGACGAGCGCGGTGTAGCTTCCGACGATCAGGACGACCTGATGCCCGAGCTCCTGGAACTGCCGCAGCTTCCTGAGCCCGAGCGTGTGCCCCAGGTGGATGTCGGGCGCGGTGGGATCGAAGCCCTGCTTCACGCGGAGCGGAGTCTTGGTCGCGATCGAGCGCTCGAGCTTCGCGTGCCACTCGGCCTCGGGGAGCAGCTCCTCCGTGCGGGTGCGAATGATCTCGAGCTGTCGATCGACCTCGGCTCTGTGCGGTGAAACCGTCATGGTCGCGGGACTGTATCACCCTTGCCGGGCAGCGGAAAGCGCGCGAGGGAAATGGCGCTTGACCCCTTCCGGCACGGCACCTAGCGTAGCTTTCGGGGTCCGCCACACCTACGACGAGGAAACAGCGTGAGCGGCTGGAAGCGTTTCGGTCAGGTCAGCATCGCCCTTCTCATCATCGTCCTCTTCGGCGTCGTCGGGGTCGGCATCGGCGTCGCGAACTGGATGAAGCAGGACCTTCCCAGCCCGACCAGCCTCCAGACCATCGCTCCCCCGGTCAAGACGCTCGTCTACGACATCAACGGGAAGCTGGTGCACGAGTTCTACAAGGAGAACCGCTCCATCGTGCCCCTCCGGCAGATCCCGCGCCCCATGGTCGACGCCATCATCTCGATCGAAGACCGGCGGTTCTATACGCACTGGGGCATCGACCCCGTCCGCGTCATGGGGGCGCTCGTCAGCGACATCGTCCAGCGGCGCGCGGCCGAGGGGGCGAGCACGATCACGCAGCAGCTCGCGCGGAACCTCTTCCTGACGCACGAGAAGACGGTCACGCGAAAGATCAAGGAGGCGATCCTCGCCATCCGGATCGAGCAGACCTACACGAAGGACGAGATCCTCGAGATGTACTTCAACCAGATCTACTTCGGCGAAGGGGCCTACGGTCTGGACGCGGCGGCCAAGGTCTTCTTCGGGAAGCAGGTCCAGCAGCTCACCCTGCCCGAATGCGCGCTCCTCGCGGGCCTCCCGCGGAATCCGCGCGATTACTCGCCCCGGCGCGAACCGGATCGCGCGCTCAGGCGCCGCAATCTCGTCCTCGCCGCCATGCTCGACAACAAGCGCCTCACCCGCTCCCAGTACGAGGCGGCGAGCGAGGCGCCGCTCGGCGTCACGAAGACGCGCATCGACACGAAGGCCGCCCCCTACTTCATGGAGATGGTCCGGCAGTACGTGGAGCAGCGGTACGGATCGAACCAGCTCTACGAAGGCGGGCTCAAGATCTACACGACGCTCGACATCGACCTCCAGATGGCGGCCGAGGAGTCGCTCGAGAAGCGCCTCACCGCGCTCGAGGCCAGGAATCAGTACAAGCGCACGCGCGCCGCGCTCGCCGCGGCTGCCGCGAAGTCGAAGAAGACGGACGATCCGCGAACCAAGGGGAAGACCGATTACCTCCAGGGCGCCATCGTCGCGCTCGATCCCACGAACGGCCAGATCCGCGCGCTGGTGGGCGGGCGCGACTTCAACGAGTCGAACTTCAACCGCGCCGTGCAGGCGAGCCGCCAGCCGGGCTCCGCGTTCAAGCCGTTCATCTACGCCGCCGCGATCGACAACGGGTTCTCGCCGACCGACGTGATCCTCGACACCCCGGTGTCGTTCAAGGCGGGGAACGGAATGGACTGGTCGCCGCAGAACTACGACCACAAGTTCCGCGGCCCGGTGACCCTTCGCTCCGCGCTCGCGCACTCGGTCAACGTCCCCGCGGCCAAGCTCCTCCAGAAGCTCGGGACCGGAGTCGTGACGTCGTACGCGCGGCGGATGGGCGTGCGGAGCCGCCTGGGCAACGACCTCTCGCTCGCGCTCGGAACGTCGGAGGTGAACCTCCTCGAGCTGACGTCGGCGTACGGCGTGTTCGCGAATCAGGGAATCCGGGTGCCGCCGAGCTACGTGCTCAAGATCGAGGACAAGAACGGCAAGGTGCTCGAGCAGACGCGACTCACCGCGGAGGAAGTCCTGAGCCCCGAGACCGCGCTCACGATGACGAGCATGCTCTCGAGCGTCATCGAGAACGGCACGGCGGCCGCGGCGCACGCGCTCGGCCTCAACGTGCCCGCGGCGGGCAAGACGGGGACGACCGACGACTACTCCGACGCCTGGTTCGTCGGCTTCACGCCGAGCCTCGTCACGGGCGTCTGGGTGGGCTTCGACCAGAAGCAGAAGATCGGCCCTGGCATGACCGGCGCCGCGGCCGCGCTGCCGATCTGGGTGGACGTGATCGGCGCGGCGACGAAGGGAAAGGCGCCGCAGGAATTCCCGGTGCCGAGCGGCGTCGTGAGCGTGCTCATCTGCACGCAGACGGGACTCCTCGCCAATCCGTCGTGCCCCGAGACCGAGTACGAGCTCTTCCACGAGGGGCTGCAGCCGACGAGCTACTGCGACGTGCACACGGGCCAGACGCCGACGCCCGAGAACTACGACCTCCAGAAGACCGACAGCGAGGCTCCGCCCGAGGAGCGCCTCAGGCTCTAGCGGTCTTGCGGCCGCGCGACGCGCGCGGCTTGGCGCGTAGCTCGCGGCGCATGATCGGACGCGTCTCGGAGCGGCGCGCCACCTCCACGAACCCAGCCTTCCTAAAGGCCCCGGCGAGCCCCGTGAACACCCACACGTCGGGCACCGAATCCTTCCTCGGCTCGACCGGGTAGCCCTCCAGACACTCGGCGCCTCGCGCGCGCGCATGCTTGGCGGCGGCCTGAAGCAGCTTCACCGTGACACCCCGCCGCCGGTGCTCGCGCGCGGTGAAGAAGCAGGTCACCGACCAGACCCGCCGCCCGTCGACCGGCTTCAGCGTGCGCGAGCGGTCCAGCCCAGGGTACGCCTCGCGCGGCGCGACGGCGACCCAGCCGACCGGCTCCGTCCCTGAGTACGCGATGAGGCCGGGCGGCTCGCCGCTCCGGACCAGCGCGCGGAGCGCGCGGCGATTGCCGTCTCCCTTCCCCTGGCTCCACTCGGCGCGGCGAAGCCGCCACCACATGCACCAGCAGCCGGCGCACGCGCCGCGCGGGCCGAAGAGCCGCTCGAGATCGTCCCACCGATCCGGCGTGGCGGGGACCACACGGATCGCGGCGGTTCTCGTCACCGCACCTCCTCGAGGATCACCGGCTCCCTTGCGGGCGCGGCGTCGCCGACCGCGAACGCGCGCCGCGCCGCCTCGGCCCACTCGGGGGCGGCGCGATGGGCTTCGATGAGGGCCATCGGCTCCCCTGCGCGAACCGCGTCGCCGCGCTTCGCGAGGAGCCGGACACCGACGGCGTGATCCACGGGGTCCTCCTTTCGCGCCCGTCCGCCGCGCATCGCGACGAGGAGCGTTCCGAGCGCGCGCGCGTCGATCCCGGTCACGTAGCCCGAGCGCGGAGCGGGGACCGGCGTCTCCACTTCGGCGCGCGGAAGGATGGAGGGGTCGTTCACCGCGCGCGGATCGCCCCCTTGCGCCTGCACCCACGCCTCCGCCCGCCGCACCGCCTCGCCCGATTCGAGCACGCGGTCGAGCCTCGCTTCGGCCTCGAACCGCTCGCGCGCGATCTTCGCGACGAGAAGCATGCGCACCGCCAGCTCCTTGGTGACCTCCATGAGGTCGGGGGGAGCCTGGCCGCGGAGGAGCGAGAACGCCTCGGCGGTCTCGTTCGCGTTCCCGATCGCGTGGCCCAGGGGCTGCTCCATGGACGTGATCACGGCGTAGCCGCGCCGCGAGAGCTCGTGCGAGACGTCGACCAGCTCGCGCGCGAGGGCGCGCGCCTCCGTCTCGGTCCGCATGAACGCCCCGCCGCCGCGCTTCACATCGAAGACGACCGCCTCGGTGCCTGACGCGAACTTCTTGCTCAGGATGCTCGCGACGATCAGCGGGATCGACTCGACGGTCGCGGTCACGTCGCGGAGGGCGTAGAGCTCCTGATCCGCCGGGTCCAGCTCCGCGGTCTGTCCCGCGATGACCAGACCGATCCGCTCCACCTGCGCCGTGAACTCGTCGATCGAGAGCTTCACGCGAAAGCCGGGGATCGCCTCGAGCTTGTCGAGCGTACCGCCTGTATGCCCCAGGCCGCGCCCGGCGATCATGGGGACGACCGCCCCGCACGCGGCCACCCAGGGAGCGAGCGCGAGCGAGACCTTGTCCCCGACGCCGCCCGTCGAATGCTTGTCCACGGTGGGACGGCCGAGCCGCGACCACTCGAGCACGCGGCCCGAACGGAGCATGGCCTCGGTGAGCGCGATGGTCTCCGCGCGCGTCATCCCGCGGAGGGTGATGGCCATGAGTAGTGCCGAGCTCTGGTAGTCGGGGACGGAGCCGTCCACCACCCCGCGGACCCAGCGCTCGATCTCCTCGGGCGCGAGCGCCTCGCCGTCCCGCTTCCTCCGGATCAGCTCCTTCATGGAACCACGGGCGTCAGAGCCACGACGCGGCGACGATCAGCGCGAGGGCTCGAAATCGCGAAACGGCCGCGGCAGGAGCTCGGCGATCGGGATCTCTTCGTACCCGCCGTCCTTCGGCACGATCACGATCAGATCGGGGGCTCGCTCGTAGAGGATCTGGCGGCATGCGCCGCAGGGCAGGATGGGAGTCGTCGCGTTCGAAACGAGCGCGAGTCTTCGAAATTCGCGGGCGCCGCGCGCGACGGCGCCGAAGACGGCGTTCCGCTCGGCGCAGAGGGTGAGACTGTAGCTGACGGACTCGACGTTGACGCCGGGATGGATCGCCCCCGACGCGTCCTCGAGCGCGGCGCCGACCTTGAGACCGGAATAGGGTGCGATCGCGTTCCCGATCGAGGCGCGCGCCGCGGCCAGGAGGCGCTCCGCGTGGGCCGCGCCGGACGGGTCGCGCGCGCTCACGAGCTTCCGGTCGTCTTCCGGCGCGCCCGCTTCGGCTTCCCTTCGGGCTCGAGGGTTTTCGCGTGATGCCCTTCGGGCGCCTCCACCTTGCTCAGATGGGCGAACTTCACCATCAGCCGGCGCCTCGAGTTGTCCGGAAACGAAACCAGCACGGAATGCGATTCCCCGCTCCCGCGCGTCTCGAGCACGAGTCCGTCTCCGAACTCGGGATGCCGCACCCACTCTCCAACGCGGAATTCGTCGCTCATATGCCGGTCGTCCCTCCTTGGCCCGGTCCTACCGCCCCGTTCCGGCGCGGGTCTTGTACTGCACCTTGCGCCGGCGCTTCCGTCCGGCCGCCGAGCCGGATTCCGCCACTTCGACCTCCTGCCGCTCGCCGATCAGCGTCAGCACCTTGGGCTCGCGTCCTTCTTGAACGTACACGCGCACGACGCGCTTCCCCATGCTGCAGAGGAGATCGTAGGGGATCGTCTGCGCCCACACCGCCACCTCGTCGAGGCCCAGACGCGCCCCCTGCTGCTCGCCCCAGAGCACCACCTCGTCGCCCAGAGCCGCCTCGATGTCGGTCGCGTCCACCATCGTGAGATCCATCGTGACGCGCCCCACGATGGGCGCGCGCTTCCCGCGGATCAGGACCTGACCCCGGTTGGAGAGCTGCCAGGGATAGCCGTGACCGTAGCCGACCGGCAGGACGCCGATGCGGGTCCAGCGCTTCGTCGTGTAGGTGCGCCCGTAGCTCACGTTGCGGCCGGGTGGAAGATCGCGGAGCTGCACCACGCGCGTCTTGAACGACATGATGCCTTCGACCTCCACCGATCGCGGAACCTCGCGTGTGGGGTAGAAGCCGTAGGCCAGGATGCCGGGGCGCACCATGTCGAGAAAGGAGTCAGGAACGCTCAGGAGTCCCGCGCTGTTCGCCGCGTGGCGCAGAGGCACGTCGATGTTCCGGAGCTTCAGGGCGCGCAGGATCGTCTCGAACTTCCGCACCTGGGTCTCGGTGCAGGTGGAGTCTCCGCTGTCGGCATCCGGGAAGTGGGTGTACACGCCTTCGAGCTTCAGATTCGGAAGGTGCGTGATGCGCGTGATGAACTCGACCGCCTCGCTGTCGGACACGCCGGTCCGCCCCATGCCGGTGTCCACCTCCACGTGGAACCGGGCCAGGAGCTGCTGCGCGACGCACCGGGCGGAGAGCCGCTCCGCGAACTCCACGCTCGTGACCGACGGCGTGAGCCGGTGCTCGAGGATCTCGTCGACCTCCCCGAGAAGCGTGGGGCTGAGGATCACGATCGGGGCGGAGATGCCGGAGGAGCGGAGCTCGATGCCTTCGTGGAGGGTCGCGACGCCGAGCATGGCCGCGCCCGCGCGGACGGCGTGATGGGCGATCTCGACCGCGCCGTGGCCGTACGCGTCGGCTTTCACGACGAGGAGGATGCTCCTCCTCTCGCCGATGGCCGAGCGGATAGCGCCGAGGTTCCGGCGAAACCGATCGAGGTCGACCTCTACCCAGGTAGGGAATTCCATGTCGTATCGGCCTAACCGGCCGCTCCACCCCTATCATACGGCGATTCGGAAAGGCAAGCGCGGGCCGATTGGACTTCCCTTGAGGCGGACCCTACACTCGCCCGATGCCGCGCCACGAGAAGGACCCCGGTTCCACATCGCCCCCGGCGTCCGACCGGGACGAATTCGCCGCCTCCGCCGCGGCCCTTCTCGACCTGGTCCGGCACCTCTCCGGCCCCGACGGCTGCCCCTGGGACAGGGAGCAGACCACGCGCACCCTGTCCCCCTACGTCGTCGAGGAGGCGCACGAGATCGCGGATGCCATCGCGGCGGACGATGCCCGGTCCGCGGCCGAGGAGATCGGCGACCTCCTCTTCCTCGTGACCTTCCTCGCGGTGCGCCTGGAGCATGAGCACGGTCCGTCGCCGTCGTCGATCGCGCGGGCGAACATCGCGAAGATGATCGCGCGGCACCCGCACGTGTTCGGCGAGCGGAAGGACCTCGACGCCCAGGGAGTGCTCCGGCAGTGGGAGGCGGGCAAGCAGCGCGAGGCGGGGCATGCGTCGATCCTCGGGAAGAGCCCCGCGGGACTGCCGGCGCTCCTCCGGGCGTACCGCGTGCAGGAGAAGGCGGCGTCGGTGGGCTTCGACTGGCCCGACATCGCGGGCGTGCTGGCGAAGATCCGGGAGGAGGTGGACGAGACCGGATCCGCGCTCGCAACCGAGGATGCGGCGCGCGTCGCCGAGGAGATCGGCGATCTCCTCTTCGCCGTCGTGAATCTCGCGCGCTTCGTGAAGACGGATCCCGAAGCGCACCTCCGGGCGGCCACCGAGAAGTTCAAGAGGCGCTTCGATCGCATGGTCGAGGCGCTGGGCCGCGAGGGCACGTCGCCCGAGCGAGCGACCCTCGCCGAGATGGACCGGCTGTGGGAGGAAGCGAAGCGGCAGGAGCGAGAGGGCTAGGACGAAGGCTCCGCCGTCTTGGCCGCGGTCTTCTTGTCCTCTTCGATCTCGGCCACGTAGTTGAGGCGCAGCTCGGTCAGCACGTGCTTCAGGAAGCGCGCCTCCTCGCCGGTCAGGTTTCCCGACGTGCGCTCTTCCAGCATCTCGAGCATGTCGATCGAGAGCCGCGCCTGCGGCAGGTCGCGCTCGATCTGCTGGCTGAACGGGCTCGGCATCTTCCCCATCTGCTGCATGGCGGCAGCCTGGAACGAGTGGATCAGCCCGAGGAACATCTCCTTCCGGGTCAGCTCCCTCGGCGCCGCATCGGGCGTTCCGCCGCCCTCCGTCGTTTCCTGATTCATCGCGCGTCTCTCCTCGCGGGATCTAGTGAATGCGCTCCAGGAGCGCCAGCGTCAGGTAGGACGTCTCTCGCGCCGCGAGGAGCACCGGATGGTCCCGGCTCTGTCCGCGCACGTCGACCATTCGAAACGCCGCGCCGGCCCGCTTGGCCGCGGAGCGGAGGATGTCGAGGAAGACGGGCGCGTCCACGTGGTGCGAGCAGGACGCCGTCGCCAGGACGCCTCCGGGCGGGAGGAGCCGCATGGCCGTCGCGTTCAGCTTCTCGTACTTGGCCGCCCCCTCCTTGAAGGCTTTGCGGCTCTTCACGAGGGAGGGCGGGTCGAGGACGATCATATCAAACTGCGCCCCCTCCCCCGTGAACCGCGTGAGCGCCGTTTCCGCCTCTTCCTCGACGAACGTGACGCTCTTGCCGGGAGCGTTGCGCGCCAGATTCCGCCGCGCGCGCTCGATGGCCGCGCCCGAGCGGTCCACGCCGACCACCTCGACCGCTCCCGCGGCCGCGCAGTGGAGCGAGAAGAGCCCCGTGTAGCAGTAGAGATCGAGCACCCGCCGTCCGCGCGCCTCCTGGGCCACCCGCTTCCGGTTGTCCCGCATGTCGAGGAACTCGCCCGTCTTCTGACCGCCCCTCAGATCCACCTCGATCACGTAGCCTTCATAGGGCGCGTCGATCCGGTCGGGCACGGTTCCGCGCTCGAGCGGCTCGAGCATCGGGAGACCCTCGAGCGCGCGGGTGGGCGCATCGCGCCGGCAGCAGATCCCCGCCGGCTTCATCACGTCCATGAGGAGATCGAGGATCGCGTCCAGACGGCGCTCCACACCGAGCGTGAGGCTCTGTACGCCGAGATGGTCGCCGTAGCGATCCACGATGAGGCCGGGGAGGAAATCGCCCTCGCTGTAGACGAGGCGGTAGGTGGACTCGACGGGCAGGATGCGCTCGCGAAGCGCCTTCGCCTGCTCGAGGCGCTCGCGCAAGAGGGCGTCGTCGATCGCGCGCGCCCGCCTCGCGAAGAGGCGGACCGCGATCAGCGAGTGCGGGTTGTAGAGGCCGGTGCCGACCGTGCCGCCGCGGAAATCCTCGACGAGCACTTCCCCGCCCGGCTCGGGCGAGCCCTCGATGGACGCGATCTCGTTGCTGAACACCCAGAGGTGCCCCGACCTGAGGCGCCGATCCTGGTTCTTGGCCAGGATGATGCGCGCCATGCCCTGCTCAGGCGCCGCGACGTGAGGTTCGCGGCTTCAGATCCGGGGAAAGACCGAGATAGCCGATCATCTTGTTCACCAGCTTGGCAGCGAAGAAGTCGGAACCTGGCTGTCCCGGGATGGGACAGAGCTCCACCACGTCGCAGCCCACGACCTGCCGCCGCTCGCAGACGGCGCGGAGGAGGCGAAGCCCCTCGTCCCAGGTCAGGCCGCCCGGCTCCGGCGTGCCCACGCCCGGCACGCAGGCAGGGTCGAACGCGTCGAGATCGACCGTGACGTAGACCGGGTTTCCCAGATCGGCGAGCACGGCGTCCACGTCGAGCCCGCGCGCGCGGATCTCGCGGCCGAGATGCACCGGCACCTTCTCGGCGTGCACGTAATCCGCTTCCTCGCGCGAGACCGCGCGGATCCCCACGGCGACCGTGGAGACCCCGAGTTCCCGGATCCGCCGCATGACCGACGCGTGGCTCAGCTTCGTGCCCTGGTACGAGTCGCGAAGATCGAGGTGCGCGTCGAGCTGGAGCACCGAGAGTCCGGGATAGCGGCGGAGGAGCGCGGCCACGGGCGCGAGGGTGAGCGAATGCTCCCCGCCCAGGGTGAAGGGTATCTTCCCCTGCGCCGCGACCTCGTCGGCGACCTGCTCGAGGCGCCGCATCCCGGCCTCGATGTCCGCCGGCTCGACCTCGATCTCCGCGAGGGTCGCGACCCCGATCTCGAACGGCTCCCGATCCAGCTCCTCGTCGTAGAACTCGACCTGGCGCGACGCTTCGAGGATGGCCTTGGGACCGAAGCGCGTCCCGGGGAGATAGCTCGTCGTCTGATCGAACGGGGCGGGGATGATGGCCACCCGGGCGCGCGCCAGCGACGCTTCTCCGGCCGCCACCCCCAGGAAGAGGAGCGGCTCCGGTGAAGTCAGGCGTGGGCGTTCGGCTTTGGGCAACGGGTGGTCCTCGTCGGGAGAAAAATGGAGGAAGCGCGCCTTCCGACGCGCTTCCTCGCGGAGTCAGGCTGGAAGCTTTCTAGTAATCCTCCTCCTCGCCCTCTTCCTCATCGTCTTCGTACTCGTCATCATCGTCATCGTCGTAATCGTCGTCGTCTTCCTCGTCGTCGCCGAACTCGTCCTCTTCCTCTTCGTCCTCGTCGTCGAACTCGTCATCGTTCTCGTCCTCATCGTCCTGACTGAACGAATCCCTCTCGCCGTAGTAGCTCAGGCCGCGGCGCGACGATCCCGGAACTCCCTGCTCGTACGACATGCTCTCCCAGATCATGGTCCGACTCCTCAAAGGCTGTGGTTGCCCGGCCCGACCAGAGGCCAAAAACCGCGTCGGGAAATTAAGGATGCCCCAGGGTGGCGTCAACCGGGAAATCAACTTCAAGGGCCCGCCCCAGGGGGACCGGTCCGAAGGGTCTGGATCGCCCCTTAACTCTTGTGCCTCAAGCGCTTGGTCGCCAGGCGCCCTGGCCTCTATTTTTCGATGACCGAGGAGACGGGGCGCTGGTAGAGCTCGTGGCGCTGCTCCACTTTCATGCCCGCCTTCTCGTAGAGCGCGGTCGCGCCCGTCGTGTTGCCCGCATCCACGCCGAGACTGACGCGCCTGCTCCCGCGATTGTCGAACATTCGAAACGCGTTGACGAGGAGCGCCTTGCCGACGCCGCGGCCGCGATACGCCGCACGCACGCCCAGCTCCCGCACCCAGCTCAGATCGCCGAACTGGAACGGAAGGATGGCCCCCACCATCGTGTCGCCGTCCCATGCCACGAGCCAGAGCGACGGATCGTAGCTCGGATGCCCCATGCGGCGCGTGACCCAGTCCTCGTGCGATTCCGCATGGAAGCGGAAGTGCTCCGCGAACGAATCCTCGATCGTCGCGTGCACCTCGCGGTCGTCCACACCAGGGCGGAACCTACGGATCTCGATCCCCGGCAGCGTTGTCGGCTCCGGGTATCCGTCCGCGAGATCGATGGTCATGCGATAGAAGGTGCGGGTTCGCTCGTATCCGCGCCGCTCGAGGATCTCCGCGGCAGCGGTGCCCGCCATCGCGAACACGGCCACCGTGACCTGGGCGCCGGCGGGCGCGTCGGGCACATGCTCGCGGCCGCGCTCCTCGATTCGGTCGAGCAGCATCTGCTCGAGGCCGATTCCACGGTGCTCCGGGTGCACGTAGAGATCGGCCTGGAGATCCACGTGCGGCACGCGATCCCACACCCAGCCGTAACCCGCGAACGAGCGGTCGGGGGCCGTGACGGTCCAGGCGTCCTTCGCCTTGTCGAAGCGCGGCTGGCTCCAGTCGGCCTGAAGATCCTCGATCTCCGTGTCGGGGGCGCCCTGCTCTTCGATGTCGATCGCGACCATGAGATCGACCAGCGCCTGGGCGTCCTCGTCCCGAGGACGCCGGAGGAGATAGCCCGCCGGGAGCTCGGTCATAGCGATGCGGGTCCGAGGATTCGAATCAGGAGGAGGCTCGCCCCCGACGTGAGCGCGGCGACGCCGAGTCCGATCAGGAAGGGCTTGAGTCCGGTCTCGCGCATCGACGCGAGCCGGGTCGAGAGTCCCACCGCCGCCAGTGCGACCAGGATCAGCGCGCGCGAGGTCTCGAGCAGGACGCGCGGCACGTCGACCTGGACATGAGCCGAGAGCCAGACGAAGAAGCCGAGCGTGTTGAGGAGCGCCATGAGGAGGAATCCGACGACGAAGATCGGGAACGACTGCTTGATGCGCCCCCACGCGCCGCTTCCCGCGGCGACCTCGGCGCCCGACCGCGCGTACGCGATTCCGATCGCGAGGATCACGCCTCCCATGAGCGCGTTCCGCGTCAGCTTGACCGCGGTCGCCACGCGCCCGGCCAGGTCGCCGTAGGCGAAGCCGGCCGCGACGACCTGCGACGTGTCGTTCACCGCGGTGCCCGCCCACGTGCCGTAGGCCGCGTCCCCCATGTGAGCGAGCTTCCCGATCAGCGGGTAGAGCAGCACGGCCAGCGTTCCGAACAGGGTGTTGGTCGCGATCGCGAACGAGACCTCGTCGTCGCGCGCGCGAATCACGGGGGCGGTCGCCGCGATCGCCGAGTTGCCGCAGACGGCGGTGCCGACGCCGATCAGGGTGGCGAGCCGTCCCGGGATCTTCGCGGCGCGGCCGAGCAGATGCGCCGCGAGGAGCGCCAAGGTCATGAGAATGACGACGAGGAGCACGGCCTTGCCGCCGATCTGGAGCACCTGGCGGAACGAGAACGTCGCCCCGAGGAGGACGATCGCGGTCCGGAGCACGGCGTGGAACGCGAACTTGAGCCCCGGCCGCATCGCGTCGGGGAGCTTCACCCCGTTCCCGACGATGAGCCCGATCACGACGGCGAAGAGGACCTCGCCGAGGACCGTCCCCACGCCCTTCGGCAGCGACTGATGGACGAGCCGGGCCGCTAGCGCGACGAGGACGGCCAGCGCGAGACCCGGCAGGATGGCTGCCGCGCCGCCCGGAGGGGCGGATCGAGGCGCGGCCTGCGTGTGTGTGGCGGGCATCCGCGTATCTTGCACGGGGCTCGATGCTGCGTCAAACGAGGTTGACGAGGGCGGCCCGCCTGCGCACACTTCCGCCATGCTCCAGACTCGGGACATCCCCGAAATCACCCCCGAAGACCTCGTCCGTACCATCGAATCCGGAGGGAGGATCCGGATCCTCGACATCCGGGCGCCCCAGGCGCTCGCGGGGGGGCGGATCGATCTGGGCACCCCCGAGCAATTCCTGAACATGCGCGGATCGGAGGTCGTTTCCCTCGGGGCGGGCATCCGCGGGACGCTCGATCCGGACATGCCGCTCGCGGTGGTTTGCGGGCACGGGAACGCCAGCAAGGAGATCACCGTCTACCTCACCGGGCTCGGCTATCAAGCCCGCTCGATGATCGGCGGCATGGCCGCATGGGGCGACGCGCTCGTGCCGCGCGATCTCAGGCCGCCCCCCGGATTCGATCACCTGATCCAGTTCGACCGGATCTCGAAGGGGGCGTTAGGCTATCTCCTCGCCGCGAACGGCGAAGCCATGATCGTGGACCCGCCGCGCAAGCCGCAGCCCATCTTCGACGTCGCGCGCGATCTCGGGGTCAAGGTCACGGCCGTGGCGGACACGCACGCGCACGCCGACTACATCAGCGGCGGCCCGCTGATCGCGAAGCGGATGCGCATTCCCTATTACCTCCACCCGAAGGACGCGATCCTTCCCTATGACGGCTCTCCCGCTACGATCACGTTCACCGCGATCGAGGACGGCCAGACGCTCTCCCTGGGCGGCCGCGAGATCGTGGTCGAGCACACGCCCGGGCATACCGAGGGAAGCGTCTGCTATCGCATGGGCGATGACGCCGTGCTCACCGGGGATCTGATCTTCATTCGCTCGGTCGGACGCCCCGACCTGGGCGGGAAGCTGGACGAGTGGACGCCGATCCTCTGGAAGAGCCTGTCGCGCTCGCTCGCGGCGTGGTCGCCCGCAATTCGCGTCATGCCGGCGCACTATGCCGCCGACCTCGAGCGCGAGTCCGATCGGTCCGTGGCCCGCCCGCTCGCGCGCGTGCGTGAAGGCAACGAGCCCCTTCGGCTCGGATCGGAAGCGGACTTCGTGGCGTGGGTGAAGAAGAAGGTGGGATCGAGCCCCGATGCCTACCGGAAGATCAAGGCGATCAACCTGGGCCTTCTCAAGGTCTGGGACATCGAGGCCCAGGAGCTCGAGTCCGGCAAGAACGAGTGCGCGCTCGGGTAGGGCCGCTCGCGCACCCTCCCGCCGTTACTGCTCCGTGCTTAAGTGCTTCTCGAGGTGGTCGCGCGAAGGGACCCGGCGCCCCGACCCCGGGTGCACCACGCGCACCTCGAAATCGTAGCGATCCAGCCCGAAGTGCCGCTCGATCCGGCGCACGAGACCTTCGACCGTCGCGTCCGCGCGGATGGTCCTGCCCCTCCGGCCCGCGCCGTGGGCACGCGCGACACCCGCGTCGAACCCCTCCAGGTAGGCCTTCCGGACGAGCCGGTCCAGGCTCCTCCAGTGGCTCCGCTTGATCTTCTGTACCGCCTGCGTCTGCGTCATTCCTTCTCCTCCTCTTCCGGGCCTTCTAAGTAGCTGTTTTCGTTAGGAATAGCGGCCCACGGGTGCATCTGCCGACTGTTTGGACGACCGCCGCTCCGGATCGATGCGGGGGCCTCCGTAGTCAGCACGCAACTGCCTGCAATTATAGCACTTGTCGACCGCGTCGAGAACACCCGCCTGGGAGACCTTGGGTCAAGATCCACACCCCACCTGCCGATCCATTCCGGGGCCCATCGATCCGATCCCGGACCAGGAGCACGCGCCATGAAGCTCGTCGCCTGTCCCCAGTGCCACGCGCAGTACGACGTCAGCCAGTCGAGCGGCCCGACGATCACGTGCCGCTGCGGCGCGACGCTCAAGGCCGAGGCACCGGCGGCCCGGGATGCGACCGTGACGCGATGCTCGGCCTGCGGCGCCCTCGTCGGCGACAAGGACCGAGCGTGCACGTACTGCGGCGCCGGGATCGTGCGCCGCCCTCCGCCGTCGGGCCCGGTCTGCCCCGAGTGCTACGCCCAGAATCCGGAAGGGGCGACATTCTGCGTCTCGTGCGCGACCCACTTCCTGCCTCAGCCCGTGCGGGAGAGCGTCGTGAACCTGGCCTGCCCCGTCTGCCCCGACTCGGCCTTGATCGCGCGCGACCTCGGCGGCACCTGGGTCGACGAGTGCCCCTCCTGCCTCGGCCTCTGGGCTCCCGGCGACGTGCTCGACCGGCTGGTCGATCGCGTGCGCGAGCGCGCGGCGGCCGAAGGCACGCCGCCGCCCACCACCGAGCGGAAGCGGCGATCGGTCTGGCAGGCGGGCATCGCGTATCGAAGGTGCCCCGAGTGCGGGACCGGGATGCAGCGCCGGAACTTCGCCCACAAATCGGGCGTCGTCGTCGACTGGTGCGGGAGCCACGGAACGTGGCTCGACGCGCACGAGCTCGAGGACATCGCCGCGTTCGTGCTCGAGGGCGGCCTCAGGACGGCGCCGGCCGCGACCACCGAGGAGCAGGCCTGGACCCTCCCCTCCGATCCCAAGCGCGTGGCCGCGCTCGCGGCGGCGGAGCGGATCCTGGCGGAGGAGAAGGCACGCACGGAAGTCACGACCCATCGGTGGAGCGCGCGCCGCGCTCTGCCCGAGGGCTTTCGCGGAATCGGAGACCTGCTGACGTTCCTGCTCACGCGCCGCGTCTGACGCGCGGCCCAGGCCGAATCAGGGAGGAGCCCATGGGATTCGTGGAGAAGCTTCGCGGCGAGCTGGTCGACATCGTCGAGTGGATCGACGACTCGCGGAACACGGTCGTCTGGAGATTTCCCCGCTACCACAACCAGATCAAGAACGGCGCCCGGCTCGTCGTGCGTCCCGGGCAGTCGGCCGTGTTCGTGGAGCAGGGACGGATCGCCGACGTGTTCGGGCCGGGCACCTACGAGCTCGTGACCGCGAACCTTCCGGTCCTCTCCACGATCCGCGGCTGGAAGCACGGCTTCGACAGCCCCTTCAAGGCCGAGGTCTACTTCGTCGCGACGCGCCAGATCACGGAGCTCAAGTGGGGGACGCCGAACCCGGTGATCCTGCGCGACCCGACGCTCGGGCCGCTGCGCGTGCGCGCATTCGGCAGCTACACGCTCCGCGCCACGCACCCCGAGGCGCTCCTCAAGGAGCTGGTGGGCACGGACGGCTCCTTCCAGACCGACGAGATCGACGTGCTCCTCCGCTCGATCATCACCGCCTGCTTCACCGATCTCATCGCCTCGTCGCCGATCGCGCTCGCGGACCTCTCGTCGAACGCGATGCGCCTCTCCGAGGAGCTCCGGAAGAAGGTCCTCGCCAAGATCGACGACGAGTACGGGCTCGACGTGCCGCAGCTCTACATCGTCAACATCTCGGTGCCCGATCGGGTCGAGCAGGCGCTCGACGCGCGCTCCAGCATGGAGCTGATCGGGGACATCGATCGCTACCAGCGCTATCAGGTGGGTGCCGCCACGCCGATCGCGGCCGCCAACCCGTCCGGCGGCGTCGCGGGGGCGGGCGTGGGGCTCGGCATGGGCATGGCCTATGCCGGCGCCGTCACGCGCGCGCCGCTCCAGGTGGTGCCCGCAGCGCCCGCGGCCGCCGTCTGGCATGTGGCCAACGCCGGGCGCGTGAGCGGACCGTTCGCTGTCACGGAGATCCGCGATGCCGTCGCGTCGGGGCAGATGAACGCCTCGAGTCTCGTCTGGACCGCGGGCATGGACGGGTGGACGCCGATGGGCACGGTGCCGGCCCTCGCCGCTCTGTTCGCGCCGCCTCCGCCGCCTCCGCCGCCCGCGCCGTAAGGAAACCTGTATCGTAGAGGGATGCGCGGCATCCCTCGGAGCTCGCGGGCGTGACCGTCTTCGAGGTCACGCTCCTGATCGCGCTCGGCTCCTTCGCGGCCGGCCTCCTCGGCGCGCTCACAGGGCTCGGCGGGGGCATCGTGATCGTGCCGATGCTCACCCTCGTCTTCCACGTCCACCTTCGCTATGCGGCCGGCGCCGCCCTGGTGTCGGTGATCGCCACGTCCTCGGGCGCGGGCGCCGCCTACGTGCGCGAGGGCTACACCAACATCCGGCTCGCCATGTTCCTCGAGATCGCCACGGTTCTCGGCGCGCTGGCCGGCGCCTACGCGGCGGCCTTCATTCCGCCTCGGGCGCTCGCGGTCGCCTTCGCGGCCGTGCTTCTCCATGCCGCCTATCGATCCCTTCGCCCACATGCCGATCGCCCGACCATGGCGGCCCCCCATCCGTGGGCTTCGCGTCTGCGACTGAACGGCGGGGAGCCCACGCCGGAGGGCGGGAGTCGCGCGTACACCGTCCAGAGCGTACCGCTCGGATTCGCGATCATGTCGGTGGCGGGCGCGATCTCGGGATTGCTCGGGATCGGCTCGGGGGCGCTCAAGGTTCTCGCGCTCGACCAGGCGATGCGTCTGCCCTACAAGGTCTCCGCGGCGACCAGCAATTTCATGATCGGGGTGACGGCGGCAGCGAGCGCGGGCATCTACATCCGCCGCGGGTATGTCGACCCCGGCCTCGCGTTTCCGGTGATGATCGGAGTACTCCTTGGGGCGCTCGTGGGGGCGCGCCTTCTCGCGGCGGCGCCGACGCGCCATCTGCGCACGTTGTTCACGATCGTGATCGTTGTCCTCGCGATCGAGATGGTGGCGCGCGCGGTCCGGGGAGAGTTCTGATGCCTCGGACGCGCCTGGCCGGGCTCCTGGGCCGCGTGCTCCAGGTGGGCGTCGGGGTGAGCGCGGCGGTCGCACTCGTGGGCGGGAGCATCTATCTCGGCCACCATGGAACCGCGCTCACCGAATACGGAGAATTCCACGGCGTTCCGCAAGGGCTCGACAGCGTGCACGGGATCGTGCGCGGAGCCCTCGAAGGGCGCGGCCGATGGATCACGCAGCTGGCGCTGCTCATCTTGATCACCACCCCCATCGCGCGCGTGGCGCTCTCCGCGGTGGCGTTCGCCCGGGAGGGCGACCGCGCCTACGTCGCGATCTGCCTCTTCGTGCTCTCGATGCTCCTGGTGGGGCTTCTGGGTGGGATCGGCTGAGCGATTTGCGAATCCTCGGCTTATCGATCGGAGCTTCCTGGTAGCGCGGAGCCGGCTGCCGGGCTGAGCGCTACTCCCGCGGGCTCTTTGCTCCTACCCCTTCCAGCTTCACGGCGGCGCTGTACCAGATCGCGTCCGGGTCGATGCGGAGCGACTTCGTCTGCGCGTCGATCGCGAACGACCGCTCCCCCACCTGGACCGAGTCGCGAATGCCGGCCGGGAGGATCACCGGCTTCAGCTTGTCGATCGGTAGCCTCACGTTGAAGCCCTTCGTCTCGGTCAGGTTCTCGAGCAAGCTCGGTACGTTCACCTTGTCCAGCACCCAGCCGCACACGTGCTTCTGCTCGTCCAGAATCGAATCGATTGCGGCCCACGATTCCTTCGACGGCTTCACCTTGATGCGAAGCTTCGTCTCCGGGAACACGAGCGCCGCCACGACGCGGCGCCCCTTGATGCGAAGGTCGATGCGGCCCGTCACGAGATAGCTGGCCGGGATCACGTTACCCGTGACCTTCTGGGTGATGTCCAGATCGCCACAGGCGAGACCAGCCGCGTGCTTCCCGTCCCAGACGAAGTGGATCGTCGCCTCCCCGCGGCCCTCCTTGATCGCGATGGGAAGCTTGAGCGAGATGCTGTCGCCGCCGAACGCGATCCTGGGCGGCTTGGGGCCGATCTTTCCGACGACCTTGTCGATGTTCACGTCCACGGTGAACTCGCCGATCGTGACCACCTTCTTCACCTTCTTCTCGACGTGCGCCTTGATCCCGCTCAGCCGGAGGGTGATCCGGTTCGCCACGTCCCGGAAGAGCCGGTCGATCACGTTCCGGATGAATGCCGTGGGCACCGCGACCACGACATCCCCCTGGGGCAATCTCTGGATGCGGGGATCGGCTGCGATCAGCACCGCGGCCCGCGCGCGAAGCGAGTCCTGCTCCGCTTCGAGCCGCTCGATCTCGAGATTCCAGCCTCGCCGCTCCTCGGGCGATGGCGTGCGGGAGCAGCCCGCGGCGAGAAGCGCGGCGAGGACGGCGACGAGCAGCTCGCGCCGGGCCATCACGACGCGCCTGCCTTCTTCTTCGGCTTCGTCTGCACCTTGACGCCGATTCCTTCCTCGCCGCCGGTGACCTTGCCCACCTTGGCGTCGAGCGTGACCCACAGCTTGCCGCCGCCCGCGATGACCCGCTCGACCGAGAGATCGAGAGGAACGACGAGCGAGTCGAGCTGGAAGCCTTCTTCCTGGACGGCCGGCACGTGGATGGAGCGCCCGAGCACCACAGGCACTTCCAGCTCGGGAATCGCTTCCTGGATGCGCGGAAGCCCCTTGCGCGCGAGGAGCGCCTTGCCGCCGCTGCCGAGCGCGCCCTCGAGGAGGCCGGCCTCGAGGATCTCGATCCGGTCGATCGAGATCTTCACGTGGAGGAGGTCGGTCTTGGGATCCACCGACACGGCGCCGAGCCCGCCATGGATCCGGATGCGGACCTTGCGGTCCGGTGTCTTGAGGCGGTTCGCGTATCCCTCGATCACGATGATGCCGAACTTGTCTCGAAGGGAGACCGTCGCGTGCTCGAGATGGACGGCGATGCGCTTCCCGACCGGCTTCTCGATCGGTAGCTGCGAGCGGAAGAGATCGCCGACGACCGTCTCGTCGATCCCGATGAGGAAGCGGTCGCGCGGAACGAGGGAGCCGCGCTCCTCCTCCTGGATCAGCTCGCGGATGCCCTGGTTCTGACGCTCGAGGAGCGCCTTCTGCGCGAGGTAGTCGAGCTCGTCATCGGAGGGAGCACAGCCGGCGAGGAGCGCCGCCAGGCCCACGAGCGCGATCAGCCAGGTACGCGTCACGGGGCGCAGGATAGCCGCAAGACACTGCCGCTCCCACTCCTTTGAACAATCTGCCGCGAGCACGGGACTCGAATGGCCCCTGGGAGTGCCCCGGTAAGCTCCCGCCCCCGCACCGGATGCGCGGCATGAGCCTCGGGCCGGCTCCGTGGCCTGCGATTTGCGTGATTGCGGGCGCGGTTGTCGGGCTTTCCCCGTGGAGGAGGTTGGAACATGAAGCTCACAGGAATGCGGGTCGCCGGACTGCTTGGCGGCGTGCTCGCTCTCGTGCTGCTGCTTCCCTGTGTCGCCTGGGCGCAGACCGGGAAGCACGTCGCCATCGGCGCCAGCATTGGAAATCACGATTACGCGGACCAGCGCTTCCACCAGGGGGCTGGGGTCCAGCTTCTCTACCGGGTCGCGCCCACGGGCGCAGAGGAGAACGGGCTGTCCTTTGGACCGAGCGCCACGCTCGGATTCTCACGGGCGGACGTTCGCGATGACGTGGGCGGTGGGGATGTCCCCCTCGGCAAGCTCCAGTCGATCCCGGCCATGGTCGGGTTCGGGCCCCACTACCGTCACGGACGATGGTGGACCGGACTCTCGGTGACGGCGGGAGCCTCGTTCAACAATTTCAACGTCGATGCGGCCGCGAGGCAGGCGTACGAGGAACGCACGGGCGTCGAGCTCGAGTCGGTGGACGCCAAGACCGCGTTCGCGGTCCAGCCCGGCGCGAGCGTCTGGTACGACGTCGGATCGCGGCTGGGGCTCTACGGCGGTGCGGCCTACTTCTTCAGCCGCCCCAAGGTGTCCATCACCGCGGGCGATGTGACCACCGAAGAGACCTGGAAGGCGGACTACCTGGGGTTCTCGGTGGGCGCCGTGTTCGGCGTGTTCTGAGACGCCAAGAGGGCCGTCATCGCTGACGGCCCTCATGAAGCGCTTCAGCTCGCCTGAGTTACTTCCTCAGCGCGGCCTTGATCTTCGCGAGATGGTGCCAGCTGTGCCGGAGCGCGTGGTCCTCGATGAAGAACTGCGCGGTGAGCGGCGGATCGCCGTAGAGGGACACGGTCGCGCAGCGGTCCAGCTCCTCGTCGGTGAACTGACGCACCGCGTCGGCAGCCGCCTTGCTCCGCGTACGCAGGAACTCGAGCGCCTCGGCCTTGCTCACCGAAGCCTTCTCCTGTCCGTGCTTGGCGTTGATGTCCGCAACGACCGCCCACGTCACGCCCTCGATCGCCTTCCCCTGGCCCAGGACCTGCGCCAGCTCCACCTCGACCGGGTACATGTTGCCGACGTGGTGCACGATCACACCGACGGTGCGCTTGTCGCTGGGACTGCATGCGGTGCGCCATTCCGCGTCGGAGAGTCCTTCCGCGAACGCGGCCAGCGCGGCCGCTCCCTGCTCGATCCGATCCGCTAACAGCTGAGCACGCCGGCTCATGTCGATCTCCGTTGGATGGTGGTATGGCGGGGCCGACGGGACTCGAACCCGCGACCTCCTGCGTGACAGGCAGGCGTTCTAACCAACTGAACTACGACCCCAGCCGAGGCAAGACGGGGGAGTATACGGGGGCGGGGCCGCTGGGTCAACGCCGCCCCGATGGCTCGCCACCGGCCCTGGTCGCAGGCCGTCGAGTGCTATACTCATTGTGTTGCTTCTCAAGGCCAATCGGTTTCATGCCCTGCTGTAAGGACGCGCCCTGTTCCCCGTTCCGCAGGAACTCGCGCCCCGGGAGAGCGGGTAATTCTTGAGATTCATAGCGCACCTTCCAGCACCGTTCCGCAAGTCTAGCTTCGCCCTCCTAGCATTTGCCTTCCATTCACTCTTCCCCGTCCCCAGTGTAGCGGCAGCGCCTGAATCCGCCGCACTCCAGCCCGTAGCTGCGCCCGGCTTGCGTCCGCGCAAGCACTCCGTCAAGCCCGCCCACTCCGTGATCCCTCCTGGCTTTGATTGGCAACGGGTCGAGGTGAAGTTTCAGGACGGACTCAAACCTGACATCGCTGGTATCGGGAACCAGGTCGGATCGCACCAGCTAGGACTCGCTTCAACGCGAGCGGCTACTGTGCTCCGAAGTATTAGCGATGCAGGTGGTCGGTGGCGGCCAGCGTCGAGCATGGACCGGACGCACCTCCAGCAGTTGAGATCGCGCGCGCAACTGGCCCTAGGCCGAGAGATTGCTGACCTGTCCAGTTACTTCATCCTAACCCTGCCGTCAGGAGCCGATCCCAAGGCCGTTATGGACGCGCTCAATGATCTCCCGGAGGTCGAACTGGCCTCTGCCGCCACCTTGTCCGCACCCGCTCCATCGGTGCCCGACTTTGAGCCTCTGCAAGCGTATCTCTCGCCAGCCCCTGACGGCCTCGTGGAATGCTCCCCACTTCGCTAGCGGATCAGTACGACCTTCCGGCTCCCAATCACCTGATCGTCAGCGGTGAGCCTGTAAAAGTAGACCCCGGCAGCGGCGCGCTTACCATCGCCTGACACACCACTCCAGGTTGTGGAGTAGAGGCCTTGAGGGAGGCGGGCGTCTCGGAGCACCTTCACCAGGCGCCCGGCTACGTCATACACGCTCAACCGGACGTGCGCGGCGTGCCCAAGATAGTAGGACACTGTAACTGTACCTGAGGACGGATTAGGTACCGGAGCGCGAAATTCAATTCGTGCGGCCCCCGTGCCGTCGTTGTTCGCCCCCACAACGCTTGAGAATAGCGGCCCCAGGGTTAATCCTGTGACACCCTGATTGAATATCGTAGGAGGCGACGGCACTTCGTCTTCCCCTCCTGCTTCGAGGGTGTCAAAAGCTTGTGCGTAATAGGGAATACTGTTTGGTTCCTGGAGGGAACGTATGACAAATCCATCGAGTGTCTGCCCTGGTTGGAGATGGTACGGGCCAACAAAAAGGTCGAGACCATTCCAGCCCTGCGGGGCAGGACCCAGGTCCTTCACTGACCAAACTACTGCGTTTGAGTCACCGTCAGATCCGTGGAAGACAACCCAATGCGGCGGAGCAGAGACCTGTGCCGGTCTACGGACAGGGCTGATTGCGAAGCGGTCAAGGACGTTCAAACTCCCGGCGTCATTAGTGATGCTGTATGAGTAAGTCCAGTACCTGCTTGCCGCGTCATAAGAGGCACTAGCGTTAACCGTGATCTGTGCCGCCTGGACCGGACTCGTAGTCGCAACGACGGAATCCGCATACAGCACTCGGGAAGTCGACGTTGATGATTGTCTTTCCCCTTGTTTGGCCTCACCAGAGCACGCGAGCACAGTAATCACCAAACTGAGAAGGAATGCGATCGCTGAGAATCTGCGGCGTGGCCAACTCATTGCAATCCTCCCGCTTTTAGTGGCTGAAGATGCCAATGAGGGAATACCCCACCGCCGGGCATATGCTTAACTGGGTTTATCCCGTGCTTGCGTAGGATCCTCTGGAGAAGCGCGATCTGATTAGGCGAGTAGATAGTCACGGGTACGTCATTCACACCGTGGTCGTGAGTCCGCATGTCGCAATTCGTCCCGAACCGATGACCACAATGGTTTGGCC
Organism: Candidatus Eiseniibacteriota bacterium; assembly: GCA_036274595.1. Taxonomy (GTDB): domain Bacteria; phylum Eisenbacteria; class RBG-16-71-46; order SZUA-252; family SZUA-252; genus WS-9. Next base: position 24,685 of record DASUFL010000085.1, read on the forward strand.
CCCATTCGGTCGCTTCATTGATGTCAAACACTCCTCCCCACCTGAGACTCATGTCGTTATACCCTAGGATTCTCGCGCCAGCTGAGGAGTCGGCAAAGTCCTTGGCGACGGCCTTAAGTGCAGCAACGAATGCTGGGGTTCCGTAGTGATGGTCCGGGTGGAATGCCCCCCGATTGGCTAGACACTTGAGGAGCTAGATTGAAGCTCCGCCCGGTACTCGGCGGGGCTCCGCATTCCGAGCGCAGAGTGCGGCGCCCGCGTATTGTAATCCTCGATCCAAAACGCCAGCTGGAGCAGCACGGACTCGGCATCGCGAAGATCCGCCCCCGCCATATAGTCCCGCTTCA
>DASUFL010000086.1:0-21223 GCA_036274595.1 Candidatus Eiseniibacteriota bacterium
CAACTCGCCCCGGGGCCAGTTCGCGCGGCCCCAACTCGCCCCGGGGCCAGTCACTCGTCGCGGATCCGCTACAACTCCGGCGCGTGAAGCGGTCGAGCCGACTCAGCTCATCGGGATGAGATGCAGCCAGTCGCGTAGCAGGAACTGCACGCGCGCGATCAGGAGCGAGACGCGGGCCATCACGGTGTAGCCGAACGAAGCTCCGAAGGCCACCATCAAGAACCAGATCCCGACGCGCGCACTCCACCCCACGGGCCCCTGGTGGGGGACCGAGAAGAAGAAGTAGCCGAGCACCGTGAGGAGCCCGATCAGGCCGAGCGACGCGTTCACCGCTCCCCACCCGGGCGGGAACGGCTTCACCGCGTCGGCGATCTGGGCCAGGACCTGGGCCTGCATGTAGCCGGTCACGGCGATCCCCGAGTAGGTCCCCACGTAGAACGCGATCGCCCACCGGGCCGGGCCGGCGAACCTGGGCGACACGCGCGCCACCATGAGCAGCCCGAGGACGAGCGGGATCGCCGTGAGCCCGATCGTCAGGAGCTTCCCGCTCGTGAGCGGGATCCACACGTTCGGGACGATGACGTTCTGGTACTGCACCGCGAGCAGGTACCCCGCGGCGGCACCGACAAAAAGGTGCTCCGCGAAGCGATAGAACGGATTGTCTTTGTAGAGGAACGAGAAGACGCAAAGCGTAAGGAAGGCGGCAACCCAGACCGTGGCGATGGGACCCACCTGCGCCCAGGTCATCGGGCCGCTCCACGAGTGCGGGCGCATGCGATCATCGGGTGACCCCGGCCCCACCGCGGCGGCTCGCAAACAATGCCACATTACCCAGGATCACGAGCGCCGTGATGATCACGTGCACGAGGCTCTGCGCGTCCATCCCGCGGCGTGCGTCGCCGAAGATATCCATCCTCTTCTCGTACTCGGCCGCGCCTTTCATCCCTCCGATCAGTCCGAGGAGCTGTCGCGACGAGAGGTAGGGGTAATAGTCGGTGGCCATGACCGCGGTTGCTCCGAGCACCATCGGCTTTCGGTAGCGTCCGACCGCGAACTGGATCCAGTAGTCGGCCGCGCTCGACGCGGTCAGATTCACGAGGAGCGCGATCTCGCCGTAGTTCCGGATCCCGCGCATCACGGGGATCGAGTCGAGCGGGGTGCCGTAGAAGTCGACGGGGAACTGGGAGCGGATGCTCTCCCCCATGCCGATCATCACGGTCTGGAATCCCGACTTGTAGCCGAGGAACGCGTAGTCCTGGTTGCGGACCTTGTGCTCGGCCTCCGCCGCGACGCGGATCGCCGGCTCCACGAGTCCCGGGCCCGCGGGATACAGCGTGAGCGCGACGACGTGGAGGTTCCGCCGGAAGGCGTGACGCATCACCGCGACCGTCATCGGCAGGAGCTCGGCCGCGACGTCGGGCTCGTAGTCGAGCGCGAACATGACGGTGGAACCGGCGGGGAGCGTATCGATCGTCTGGTAGGCCGCCTCGACCCGCGGCGAGACCGAGATCGGGAGATTCACCGGGACGAGGAGCGGCAGCGCGGTCCCGAGGCCGACCAGGATGAAGATGATCCGCCGGTCGAGCCGGAGCAGCCGGCCGGCCAGGCTCATCGGCCCCCTCCGAGCCGCCGCATCATCGGCTCCCTCCGAGCCGCGGCATCATCGGCTGCCTCCGAGCCGCGGCATCATCGGCTCCCTCCGAGCCGCCGCGGCATTGGCCCCCTCCGAGCCGCGGCATCATCGGCTCCTCCCCAGGTAGCCGCGCTCGATCCCCAGGATGATCTTGAGCGCGGTCGAGATGGCGCCGAGGCCGACTCCGATGGCGATCGCGCGCTTGGCGGCGAGATTCGGCACGTCGAGGAGCCACTCGGTCAAGGCGGGGAAGCCGGGCCAGATGAATTCCCCGACCGAAACGCGGCCGATCATCATGATGACCGCGGTCACGAGGAGGAGCGTCGCCTCGACGTTCCTGGCGCGAAACGCGCGGAACGCCGCGGACGCGATGAAGAAGGCGAGGAGCGCAAACATCGTCGAGGCGAGCGGCGAGTTGACCGCGTTGTAGAACCGTCCGAGCGGCGATTCCTCGCCCACGCCCCAGACCACGCCCATCCCCGTGGTCGCCACGAGCGTGGCCATGGCCACCCAGCTGTAGAAGGACCCGCTGGCCCTCTGGCGGATCTTCCGCCAGTGCGTGCCCATGAGCGACACCGAGCCCAGGATGAGCGCGAAGGCGTAGACGATCGTGGCCCAGAGGAGGAGCTGCGCATTCAGCTCCTGGGCCTTATGGTGCGGAATGAAATTGAGCGCGATGAGGACCGTTCCCACCACGAACGTGAGAAGGAGCGGTCCGAGATACACGCTAGAAGGCGCTCCGTCGAGGGCGACCCGGCGCGGCGTGCCTCACGAGACCTTGAGAAATTGCGCCAGCTCGGGGTGGCCGAAGGCCGTGAGGAGCAGGACGATCAGAATGACCGCGATCGCGAGGGCCTTGGCCCAGTCCTGCGCCGCGATCGTGGCGAGCTGCACCGGCTCGCGGCCGATGTAGGCGCCCGCCGCGAAGAGCTCCTCGCCGAGGAGCGTGTAGTCGCAGGCGCAGACGAAGAAGGGAAGCTGGGTCGGCTTGTCGCACCCGGCGATCTGGATGGCGCCCGTCAGGTTTCCGGTCTCGGCGAGGAACAAGGACTCCGCGTAGAAGCTCCCCATGTAGACATTCGCCGCCGGGCGGTCCCGGACCATGATGCCCGTGACCGCGGCCACGTAGGCGAATTGCTGCGCGCTCACGTAGTGGATGCTCCCAACCTTGTAGTCGTGCTCGCGCCCTACCTCCCGGTACGCCTGGCGCGCGACGCCGTCCATGATCGCCATGACCATGGGGTCGTAGCAGGGGACCTCCATGTCGCATCCCAGCTCCGCCACCTTCCGCGACACGCGCCCCATGATCGTGATCGACGCGAGCGTGCCGACCTCGCTCATGTCGCCCAGCCCCGGCATGTAGAGGATCTTTCGCCCCATCTCGGTCGCGCGGCCGATGGCCTCGTCGAGCGCCTGAAGCCCGGCCAACGGCCGGATGAAGAACGTTCCGCCCGACCGCGCGCGAAGGATGTTGATGACGAGGAGGGCGAGGAAAAGAAGGATGCCGACGAGGAGAGTGGTCCGGGCGGGGTCGAACCAGCGGGTGTCGAGCTCCGGGGGCATGAGGGGAGAAAGCTAGCACGCGCGCCCCTGGCGCGTCACGAAGGTGTTACGGGTGCGCGGCGGGCCGGCGGGTGCGCGCGTTGCAGGGTGCAGGGTGCGCGGTGCGGGGCCGCGGGGGCGCGGCGGGCCGCTGGGTGCCGGCCGCGCGCCGGCTACCGCGTGGGCGGGCCTTGCTGGTGGAGCACCGGTAGTCGGGAGCCCTGGTACTGCCGGATCACGTTGTCGAGCTGTTGGGCCGCGTTCGGGCTCAGGTGCCGCACCGCGGCCCGCTCGCGCTGCGCGGCTTCGGCGTCCCCCAGGCGCATGTACACGAGCGCCAGGTTCATGTGCGCTTCGATCGAGTTGGGCGCCTGCACGACGAGCCGCTTGTAAAGCTCGCGAGCCTCCACAAGCCTCCCGGTCTGGCCCAGGAGCGCGCCCAGATTGTTGAGCGCGAGGAATTGCCCGGAATCGAGCGCGACGGTCTTCTCGTAGGCGGCGATGGCTTCCTGCAAGTGTCCCGATGCCGCGAGCGCCACACCGTAGTTGTACCAGGCGTTCACGAGCGTCGAGTCGAGCGCGATGGCGCGCGCCGCGGCTTCCGCCCCTTCCGCCGGCTTGTCCGTGTGCACGAGCGCGTCGCTCAGATTGGTGAGCGTCATCGGATCGTTCGGCACCATCGCGAGCGCACGGTGCGCCGCTTCGGCGGACAGATCGAACTTGCCGCGTCGATTCAGAATGGCGACCTGCCGCACGAGCGCGCTGTGGTTCTTGGGATCGAGCTTCACCGCGCGATCGATGGCCGCCTCCGCCGCGGGCCAGTTCTCCTGGTTCGAGAAGTAATCAGCGAGCATGAGATGCGGCAGCGGGTCCTTCGGGTCTGCTTTCGCCGCGGCGTAGAGGAGCGACGTGTTGTCCTTCCACACCGGGAGCCGCATGCGGGTGCCGGCCCCCGCCGCCCCCGCGACCAGGATGGCGAGGATCGCGAGCGCCACGCCCGAACGCGGCAGCGCCGCCCGCACGGCCGCATAGAGCGACCCGGCGAGAAGACATGCACCCACGGAGGCGAAGTAGAGCGAGCGCTCCTCCGTGTAGGAGCCCACGAACGGGAACATCGGGAGCGACGGGATGAGCGGGAGGAGCAGGAGGAGCGCCCCCGCCCGGGCGAGCGGATCGCGGCGTCGCCACGCCACGAAGATCGCCAGACCCAGGAGTGCGAGGAATGGAGCGATCCGGTTCGCGGTGGACACGACTTCGGCCGCCGTCAGCGTCCTGAGGGCGTTCAGCGGATGCGGCACGAAGAGGACGCGCAGCGATTCGTAGATCGCCATCGGCACCGCCCACGATTTGGCGCCCGCCTCGATCCCCATCGCGGCGGCCCCCGCGTTCGAAAGGAAGCCGTGCCCGGACATGAAGCGCACCAGGAGATAGACGAGCGTGATCGCGAGGAAGCCGGAATAGTGGGTGCGGCGCCGCTTGAAGGGGACCGGCGTGGGCCCAAAGCGATCGAGCCCCACGAGGACGAACGGCATCGCGAGCGCGACCTCGTCGCTCAAGAGCGCCGCGGCGTACGCGATGTACGCGGGCCAGATCTTGAGCGATCGGCACCCCTCCGGCGTGCAGAGCTCCGCGCGGCGGGCGATCAGGAGCGCCGTGAGCGCGAGCGTGGTCGCGAGGAGATCGGGCCGGCCGGAAATGTACGCCACCGCCTCCACGTGCACCGGATGGGCCGCGAAGAGGAGCGAGGTCACGAAGGCGAGCACCGGTCCCGCCGCGAGCGAGAGGGCGAGGCGGAAGAAGAGGAACGTCGAGATGCCGTGGAGAAGGATGCTCGTGAGGTGCGCGATCAGAGGCGTCCCGTAGCCGAGACTCCACTCCAGCCGGAACAGGGACGCCGCGAGCGGGCGGTACCCTTCGAGGATCGCGTGCCCCTGGGATTCGACCAGGATCCGGTCGTCCCAGACCCATCCGAACTGGATCGCGGGGATATAGAGGACGATCGCGGCCAGCGCCGCGATCAGCCCAAGCGCGTTCGGGTCAAGGTTCTTGGTTTCCTTGTGCTCGGGCACGGCGTTAGAGTGCCGGGCATCGGCGATTGGTTCAAGGGGTTTTGGCAGGTGGGGTGGTTGGGAGCGCGCGGTGGTGCGGGCGGCGCGGTTGCGGCGGCGCGGGCGGCGCGGGCGGTGCGGCGGCGCGGGTGGTGCGGTGCGCGGGCGGTGCGGGGCGGGCGGCGCTGGCGCGGTGGTCCGGGCGGCGCGGGAGTTGGGCGTGGTTGTGGGAGCGGTCCGAAGGGAGGCCTGGGATGGCCGATGTGATGGAAGAACGGGTCCGATCGATCCTGTCGTACGCGGGCGTGGGATTCGCGCTCGGCGCGGTGGTTCTGTCGCTGGCGCTGGCGCTGTTTCCGGCCTTGCCGCCCGCGAATCAGGCCAACCTCGTCATCGAGACCATGGCGAAGGAAGGTCTCGCGGGGTGGATGGGGCTCCACGCGGCGATGGTCCTCGGATTCCTCGCGTCCGCGGTCGGCTTCACCGCGTTCGCGTTCCTGCTGCACCTTCGCGGCTCCTCCGGGCCGGCGTCGGTCGTGACCGTGTGCGCGCTGGTCGGAGCGTCGATCTACGTCTCGTTCCTCTCGATGGAATTCTTCCTTCCCACGTTCATCCGGAATCTGTATCCCATCGATCCCGGTCTCGCGACGATGGTCTTCAGCACGGTCTGGTTCTGGAAGATGGGGGCCCTCGCGGTGGGATCGGTGCTCTTGTTCGCCGCGGTCGTCGCCGCCGGCCTGAGCGGATCGTCGCGCGACGTGATCCCGGTCTGGCTCGGCTGGGGCGGCGCCGTGTTCGGCGCGATCGGGATTCTCGTCTACCTGTTCGATTTCTGGAGCTCGACCGTCACGGGCGCGGCAATCAATCCCATGCGCATGACCGCGGTGCGCTACGGCGTCGGGCTGCCGCTGCAGATTTGGATGCTGGCTGTGGGCGCGCTGCTGCTGCGTGAGCGGAGCGCGCACGCGCACGCGGTCCCGCCGCAAGCGAGGACCCCGGTGCCCCGGCGCGATCCCGCCAGGCCGGCACGAACCGGGACGCCCTTCGCGGATGCACCGCGGGGTGGGCAGGAGATGGGCGGAGGCCCGCGCGAGCTGGGCGGGGGGCAGGACGCGGTCCGTCCGGCTGCTTCGGCTCGGGTTTCTGATGGACCCCTGTCGCCACGGGAGCGCGCAGCGGCGACCGGCGGCGCGAACCTCGAGCCACAGCTCCCACCCGGCACCCCGGAGCCGCCGCCGCTCCCGCCGCCGATCCCTTAGTGCGGGCGGCCCTTGCTATCGGCGCGGCTGTCCTCGCGGTGGGCGCGCTTGCTGTCGGCACGCTTGCCCTCAACGGATGCGCAGGCTCCAAGACCGACCTCGGCTCGCCCGCGGCCGCCTGGGCGCGCGCGCCGGGTGCGACCTACGCTGACTCGGCCGAGCAGGTCCGCGTCGTCAAGGCGATCCGCGCGATGGACGACCTCCGTCTGGGTCGATGCACGGAGCGGCGCGTTTCCGACACGGCCATTCTGCATTTGACGGGCGCCGATCGCGGAGCCGACTCGGCCGGCGCCGATCGCGGAGCCGACTCGGCCGCCGCCGGGTCGCATCTCCCGCGCCACGAGCGATGGACCATCGATCGCTGCGGGAAACAAGTATCCTACCTCGTCGAATTCTCTCCGCGGGACAGCGGGAGAGTCGCCATCACGGTGCGATTCCAGTAGCCACCGCGGCTGGCCCGGCGCAGTTGGCCCGGCTGGCACGGCGCGGCTGGCGCGGCTGGCCCGGCGCGGCTGGCCCGGCGCGGCTGGCGCAGCTGGCGCGGCGCAGTTGGCCCAGCGCGGCGGCGCGGCTGGCCCGGCGCGGCGAAACCAAAGGACCTTGGGGGCTCCATGAATGCTCGCGTTCTGGTCGTGTGCCTCGCCTTGACCCTTACATCCTGCACCGTGGAGAAGCCGGCCGAGGTGAACACGCGGAACGAGGCCAAGACGGTCCAGGGGCTGAGCCAGGAATGGCTCAAGGCCGAGATGGCCAAGGACATCCCCAAGATCATGTCCTACTACGCCGAAGACGCCATGGAGATGGCGTCGAACACGCCCGTGATCATCGGCAAGGAGCCGATCCAGAAGTGGTACGAGACCTGGCTCAAGCCCGAGGGCGTCACCATGACGTTCGCGACCGAGGAAGTGAAGGTCTCCACCTCCCTCGACATGGCCGTGGAGCGCGGCACGTATCACTTCGTCCAGAACAACGCGAGCGGCCAGGTCGAGGACACCGGGAAATACGTCACGGTCTGGAAGAAGGTGAAAGGAGAGTGGAAGGTCGCGATCGACTCCGCGACGAGCGACTTGCCGTGCCAGGGCGGTGCGGCGGCACCGGCCGGGGGCACGAAGGCGGATAGCACGGCCGAGGCGGACTAGCGGATGGCGGATTAACGGATGGCGGACTAACGGATGGCGGATTAAAGGATGGCGGATTAAAGGATGGCGGCAGCATGAGCTTCTTCGTTTTTCCCGCCGCGCGGACATGATATAAATTACGAGCACACCCCCCAAGACCTGATCCCCCATCAGGCGATTCGTACATCCCCGCTCATAGGTGCTTCCATGCAGAGCTACACGTTGGACCATGTGACGGACGAGGAACTCCTCCGCGAGCTGGCGGCGCTCGTCGCTCGAGACCGCATCGGGACTGCGGTCCTGCTCGCACACATCGGCGAAGTGGATGCCAGACAGCTGTACGTGGGTGCCGGGTATCCGTCGATGCACTCTTACTGCGTCGACGAGCTGCATCTATCGGAGGACTCCGCCTACAAGCGGATCCGGGCGGCCCGCGCGGCCAGGGAGTTCCCGGCGCTCTTTTCGGCTGTGTCCGACGGCCGGCTCCATCTGGCCGCCGTATGCCTCCTGGCGCCCCATCTCACGGCCGTGAACTCCAAGGAGCTCATCGAAGCCGCGACGCATCGTCGTCGCTTCGAGATCGAGCAGCTCCTGGCGAGGCGCTTCGGAGCACCGGAGTCTCCGCCCATGATCCGGCCGCTTCCGCCCGGGGCTCCCGATTCGCGCTCCATCCGTCTACTCGCCCCGGGGCCAGTTGAGGGCAGGCAGGGAGACGTGCCGCAGCTCGCGTTGGGTGCAGGGCTCGGGGCCTCGAGCACGAGCCAGGCGGGTGAAGACGGTGCGGCTTCACCTGGGTCCGGCCCCGGGCCCGGCTCCGACTCCGGCTCCCGCGCAGACAGCGATCAACTCGCCCCGGGGCGAGTTGGGGCATCGCCCGAGTCATCACCCGTTGTTCCGTCTGCACCACCAGCGGAGCGCTATAGCCTCAAGGTCACGATCGACAAGAGGACCCACGAGAAGCTGCGGTACGCACAGGCCTTGCTCAGTCACGCCGTGGCTGGTGGGGACATCGCGCAGGTGCTCGATCGGGCGCTGGAAGCCCTGATTCTTCAGCTCGAGAGGCAGAAGTTCGGAGCCACAACCAGGCCGAGGCGGGCCCGCGCCAGCATCCGGAAGCGGCACGTTCCGGCGCATGTCCGGCGCGCCGTGTGGGAGCGAGACCAGGGACAATGCACGTTCGTGGGTCCGGACGGTAATCGTTGCCCGGCACAGCGATACCTGGAGTTCGATCACATCAATCCGGTAGCGCGCGGAGGCAGAGCGACGGTGGAAAAGATGAGGCTACGCTGCCACGCCCACAACCAGTACGAGGCTGATCGCGCCTTCGGAGCTGCGTTCATGACCAAGAGGCGGCAGGAATCACAGGCGGCCGGCCCGGCGGCCGGCCCGGCGGCCGGGCAGGCGACCGGGCAGGCGGCGGCGGCGGTGCGAAAGGACATCAGCGCGAGCTCACCGCCGGGCAACGAAAAGCCCCGGCAGCTTGCGCCGCCGGGGCCTTAGCTCAGTTCTGGATCGGAGCTAGCTCAGCCCTGGTTCGTAGCCAGCTCAGTCGCTGTTACGCGCAGCCGCTCGTCGCGCCGCAGTTCAGGCAGGAGTAGCAGGCGCCGCGTCGCACCATGATCGCGCCGCACTCCGTGCAGGGCGGTGCGTCCGACTGGCTCACGAACGCACGATCCTCCGGAGGATCCGCCGTGTGGCCATTGGTGTAGCCGTTGGTGCCGCCGTTTCCGCCGTTGATCAGCTTGAGCTGCGTGTCTGCGACCGCCTGCACGCCGCCAGCCTCGAGCGGATCCTCGCGGGCCGCCTCGTGCTGCGCGGACGCCGGCGACTCGCCCAGGAACTTGATGCCGAGCCACCTGAAAATGTAATCGATGATCGACTTCGCGATCGGAATGTCCGGGTTCTTCGTGAAGCCGTGGGGCTCGAACCGGACGTGGCTGAACTTGTTGACGAACAAACGAAGCGGAACCCCGTGCTGGAGCCCCAGCGAGAGCGCGGTCGCGAAGGAATCCATCACGCCGCTCAGGGTGCTTCCGGCCTTCGCCATCACGATGAAGATCTCGCCCGGCGTGCCGTCTTCGTACATGCCCACGGTGAGATAGCCGTCGTGGCCGCCCACCGAGAACTTGTGCGTCACCGACTGCCGCTCGTCCGGCAGGCGCCGCCGCTTGGCCACTGGCGCCTTCCCGGCCGCCGGCGCCGGGGCAGCCTCCACCGCGACCGCCCCCTTGTCCTTCCTCGACGTCGACAGGGGCTGACTCCGCTTGGAGCCGTCGCGATAGATCGCGATCGCCTTGAGCCCCGCCTTCCACGCGGCCATGTAGGCCTCCGCGATGTCCTGCGGCGTCGCGTTCTCGGGCATGTTCACGGTCTTGGAGATGGCGCCGGAGATGAAGGGCTGGGCTGCTTCCATCATCCGGATGTGGCCCATGTGGTGGATGGAGCGGGTGCCGTTCTTCGCCTTGAACGCGCAGTCAAATACGGGGAGGTGCTCATCCTTGAGCCCGGGCGCTCCTTCAATCGTCTCGTGCTCGTCGATGAACTGCACGATCCGATTTACCCTTTCCTCCTCGTAGCCGAGGCGACGCAATGCCTCGGGCACCGTGTTGTTGACGATCTTGAGCATGCCGCCGCCGGCGAGCTTCTTGTACTTGACCAGAGCGATGTCCGGCTCGATGCCGGTGGTGTCGCAATCCATCATGAACGCGATCGTGCCGGTCGGCGCGATCACCGTGACCTGGGAGTTGCGGTAGCCGTGCTCCACGCCCAGCCGATAGCACTCGTCCCACACCCCGCGGGCCGCGTCCAGGAGCCCCTTCGGCGCGTACCGCCCGTCAATGCGATCCACCGCCGCGTGGTGCTTGCGGATCACCCGGAGCATGGGCTCGCGGTTCTTCTCGTACCCCGCGAACGGCCCCGTCACCTCGGCGATCCGCGCGCTCGTCGCGTACGCGTGGCCGTGCATCACCGCGGTCAGCACGGCGGCCACCGCGCGACCGGCGTCGGAGTCGTAGGGGAGGCCCCACGACATGAGCAACGCGCCGAGGTTCGCGTACCCCAGACCCAAAGGCCGGTAGTCGTGGCTGTTCTTCTCGATCGACGACGTCGGGTAGGACGCGTTGTCGACGATGATCTCCTGCGCCGTGATCAGGATCGAGACCGCGTGCTTGTAGCGCTCCACGTCGAACGTGGTGTCCTCGTGGAGGAACTTCATTAGATTTAGCGAGGCGAGGTTGCACGCCGAGTTGTCGAGGAACATGTACTCGCTGCAAGGATTCGACGCGTTGATGCGTGCCGTGTTCGGGCAGGTGTGCCAGTCGTTGACGATCGTGTCGAACTGGAGTCCCGGATCGCCGCACTGATGCGCGGCGTCGCAGATCATGTTCATGAGATCGCGCGCGGGGATCGTGTCGACGGGCTCGCCCGTGACGACGGCTTTCGTCGTCCACGAGCCGCCCTCTTCCACCGCCTTCATGAACTCGTCCGGCACGCGCACCGAGTTGTTCGAGTTCTGGAAGAAGATCGACGAGTAGGCGGGACCGTTCAGCGACGGGTCATAGCCCGCGTCGATCAGCGCCCACGCCTTCTTCTCCTCCTCGGCCTTGCACTTGATGAACTCGACGATGTCCGGATGCTCGGCATTCAGGATCACCATCTTCGCCGCGCGGCGCGTGCGGCCGCCCGACTTGATGACGCCGGCGAACGCGTCGAAGCCCTTCATGAAGGAGACCGGGCCGCTCGCGGTGCCGCCGCCCTGGATGTGCTCCTTGGACGAGCGCAGCGACGAGAAGTTGGTCCCCGTTCCCGAGCCCCACTTGAAGAGCAATCCCTCGGTCTTCGCGAGGGTGAGGATGCCGTCCATCGTGTCCGTGACGGAGTTGATGAAGCAGGCGGAGCACTGCGGCTTCTCCTCGACGCCGCAGTTGAACCAGACCGGGCTGTTGAACGAGGCCTTCTGGTGGAGAAGGATGTGGGTGAGCTCGTCCTCGAACGTCTGCGCGTCCATCTCGGACGCGAAGTAGCCCTGCGTGCGGCCCCAGCGCGCGATCGTCGTGACGACGCGCCCGATCAGCTGCTTCACCGAGCGCTCGCGCTGCGGTGTGCCGATCTGCCCGCGGAAATACTTCGACGCGACGACGTTGGTCGCCATCTGCGACCAGAACTTCGGGAACTCGACATCGCGCTGCTCGAACACTGCATGTCCGTGCTCGCTGGAGATGATCGCCGTGCGGAGATCCCATTCGACCTCGTCGAATGGGTTCACACCGGCACGGGTGTAGACGCGGGGGAAGCGGAGACCCAGGCGGGTCTCGGCCGAGCTTTCTCGGTTCCCTTGCGTCCCCATGATCACTCCTTCGAGTACGGCCATTCCCTCGTGAACCGACGTCCCTTCGCTGCCCATCTCTCGCGCCATCGTGGACCCCTCTCCATGATGCGTCCACCACCCAAGGCGCCGCTCCCAGCGGCACCATCACCCGGCCCTCCAGGGGACCGGGGATCCTTCGGAAACCGGGCCGCAGATTACGCGAGCGTCAAGGCGGCCGCCAACAGAAAAACACAAGATGTTGGGGGCCTCCTTGATTGTACCCCAATAGGTTGCGCTGGGAAAGGGCTTGCCGGCGCGTTTTTCAGGCTTCGGCTTCGGACTTTTGGGCTTGGATATTGGACGCGCGAAGCAGGGGTAGCGATTTGGGCGCGTCCGTATGCGCCGGAGCAGGGCAGGGTGCCCGGCCTGTCCACAGTCGCTGGGGGCCCGGCGGGACCGTCCAGCGCGGGGCGGGCTACGGGTGGTTCGGGAGGAGGGCCTTTGCACCGGGACCCCGCGGGGCTACGGGCCAGTGCCGCGCCTACGCTCGCCAGATAAGCCCCCGCGACGCTCCCGCGAACGCTCCCGGCCTGAGTAGCCCGCGAACGCTCCCGGCCCAGTACCCGCGACCCTCGGTCCCCGCGAACGCCCCCGGCCTGGGTAGCCCGCGACCCTCCCCCGCCTAGTACCCGGCGAACTCCTCGAAACGGATTCGCTCCTCGTCGATGCCGAGGTGCTTCAGCGACTCGATGGCGCCGTGCACGAAGCGGGGCGGCCCGGAGAGGTAGTACCAGGGCGTCTCGCGATTGAGGGGCAGCACCTCCGCCAGGAAGTCGGCGTTGATCCGGCGGGATTCGCCCTTCCATCCGAGCGCGGAGCGCGAGGGTTGAGTCATGGTCGGGATGTAGACGAAGCGCGGCCGCCCCGACGAGGCCGCGAGCGTCGATGTTCCGGTCGCCGGAGCGGGCCCGAGCGCGAACGAGTCGGCGCGCGTCATGCCGTGCGCGTCCGTGCGGGCCATGCCGCCGCTACCGCCCTGGTGATCGCCCGGGCCACCCATGTGCTCGCGGATCTCCTCACTCTCGCTGGCGCCGCCTCCCTTCTCCGCCGTCGGGCTCACATGCGCCTGACCGTGCCTTCGTCGTCGCACGCGCTGACCCGTCGACATCTCGTGCGCGCTCTCCATGCCCCAGCGGAGCAGCTCCTCGAGGAACGGAGCCTCCTCGGGCGTGCGGCTCGAGTGAATCAACGACAGCGTGTGATCGAGCGAGCGCTCCAAAGTGTCCTCGACCATGGCGCGGAACGGCGTGACGCCGATGCCGCCGGCGAGCATGACGACTTCGGACGGCTTCTGAGGGAGCGTGAAGCTGCCATAGGGACCGTCCACCGCCACCTCCAGGCCGAGCGGAGCTTCGACGAGCGTCTGCTTCATACCGCTCCCGCGCGCGCGCGTCGTGACGAGGAAGCCGCCGTAGCCGGGCGCGTTCGCGATCGTGAACGTGCGCCTGTTGCCGGCAGGATCGGGATGCTTGAGCTCGGGCACCGTGACGTCGACGTTCTGACCCGCGCGATAGGCAAACGGCGCCTCGTGCGGCTCGAGCGTGAGGGCATAGGTCGCGTCCGCGATCTTCTCGCGGCCGGCCAGGCGCGCCTTGATCTTGCTCATGTCCCACTCCTTTCGAGCCAGTGACCCGCGCGCTGCTTGGCGCTCAGGTACCGGACGTTGTGCTCGTTCTTCCCAGCGATCACCGGGATCCGTCCGACGACCTCGATCCCGTGCTCCCGCAGCCCGCTGATCTTCGACGGGTTGTTGGTCATCAGTCGCACGCTCTCGACGCCAAGCGCGCGGAGCATCGACGCGGCGACTCCGTAGTCCCTCGCATCCGGCTGGAACCCCAGCAATTTGTTCGCCTCGAACGTGTCGTATCCCAACTCTTGAAGCCCGTACGCGCGCAGCTTGTTGGCCAGACCGATCCCACGCCCCTCCTGACGGAGGTAGAGAAGGACCCCTTCAGGGTAGCGCGAGAGCGCCTCCAGGGAAGCCTGGAGTTGGTCGCGGCAGTCGCACCGGAGCGAGCCCAGCGCGTCGCCGGTCAGGCACTCGGAATGCACCCGAGTCGGAACACCGCGCTTCCCGGCGATGTCGCCGTGCACCACGGCCACGTGCTCCTTGCCGTCAGGACCGGCCGCAAAGCCGATCGCGCGGAATCGTCCGAACTTCGTCGGTAGATCGACTGCCGGAAGTTGGGTCATGGCTTCGAGACGTCCTTTCGTGTCGACCGCGTGAAGTGGGTTCATGGACCTAAGACGTCCTTTCGTTCGATGCTGATTCGGTGCCGGCCGCTGCGTCCGCAGTTGCTCCGGCCGCCGCCGCCGCCGCGGTGGCTCCGGCCGCTGCGGTGGCTCCGGCCGCTGCGGTGGCCCCGGTCGCCGCGGTGGCCCCGGCCCCCGCCGCCGCGCTCCCCGCCGCCGCCGCGGTGGCTCTGGCCCTCGCCCGCCCTACGCGGAATGCGCACATGCCGTCGCCCTTGGCCTGGCAGGAGACGAGGTGCGCTTTCCATCCCAGCGTGCGGCTGAACAGGGCGGCCTCGCGATCGCAGATCTGTGGGTACTTGGCCGCGAGCGTCGCGATGGGGCAGTTCCGCTCCACGAGCGTGACTCCGTCCCGATCGCGCTTCACCTCGGCCATGAAGCCGTACTTCGTTTGGTGCCGCGCCAGCGCGTCGAGACGCGCGGCGGGATCCTTGGGCAGCTCCTTCTCGAAGTGCGAATGGAGCTGGTCTTCCCAGGACCCGAGAACCGTTTCGAGCGCTCCGGGGCCGAGCTCCCCGACGACCGCGTCGAGGAGCTGGGCCGCGAAGGCCTCGTAGTGCTTGGGGAACAGCGCGTCGGCCGCACCTGTCAGGCGATACCGCCCCACCGGCCGGCCCACGGGCCGCGGCTCGAATTCCCGCGCCACCAGATCCGCCGCCTCGAGCCGACGGAGGATCGCCCGCGTGGATACCGCACCAATGCCGAGCTTTCCGGCCAGCTCCTCCGCGGTCGAAGGCCCGTGGAGGCGGAGCCATTGAAGAATTTGCGCCTGGGACGAGCCGCCTTTGGTCGGGTCGAGTTGAGTCATACCGACACTTATGATGCTCAAAACAATCATAAACTTCAAGGAGAATGCCTCCCTTGGGTCCCGGCTCCCAATGCCCACCTGTTTTCTCTTGATTTTCTCCTCAAATACCCTTACAGTGCTTGCACTTACCTCTCCCCAGGTAGGCTACCTCTTATGGGGAGAACCGTGCCTCGAGTCCTGCCGGACCCATCCGCAATTTGGTGACGATCTCCGCACCCGGAGAGGATCCCGAGGAACCGAAAGACCTCGGGTCGACCGCCGATCTGTTTCGTCTGGCGCGCGGCGGCGACCGCACGGCGCTCAACCATCTCTATCAGCGGATGTGGGGCGTGCTCCTTCGCGTGGCGCACGGACGCCTGCCGAAATCGGCGCGTGGACTCGCGGACACGCAGGACATCGTCCAGAACGCGATGGTGAGCGCGCTCAAGGTCATCGACACCTTCGAGCCCCAGTATCCGGGGGCCTTCCTCGTCTACCTGCGCCGCTGCGTGATCAATGAGGTCAGCAACCAGGTGCGGAAGGCCTCGCGCCGTCCCTCGACCGGGCTCACGGATGACATCGTGTCAAGCGAGCCGGGACCGGAGGAGGAGTACAAGGGGACGGTCGTGCGGGAGTGCTACGAGCAGGCGCTCACGAAAATGAGCGACGAGGACCAGCAGATCATCATCGAGAAGGTGGAGATGGGATTCTCCTACACCGAGATCGCCGCCATGCACCACATCCAGGTCAACGCCGCGCGCATGCGGGTCGCGCGCGCGCTCGTCCGCCTGGCCGAGCTGATGAAGAAGCTCGGCCACGGGAAGTAGGCAACTCGCCCCGGGGCGAGTTGGGCGCCCCGTGGCCGCGCTCTTCCATCGCAATCTTCCCGCGAAGCGTTAGGATCATGAGATGGACGATTACGCACTCCCTCGCGCCACGGTCGTCAAGGCGTTCACCCCGGAGCCGGGCCCTACGGTCCAGCTCGAATCGGGCGATCCCGTGCGGGTGGGCGAGGAGAGCGCGGCCTATCCCGGGTGGATCCGGATCACGGCCCCGAATGGGAGCAAGACGTGGGCTCCCATCGGCTACGTCCGCGGCGAGTCCGGGCGAGCCGGCCGTCTGGTCGTCGACTACGACTCGACGGAGCTCGCGGTGAAGGATCGGGACCGCGTCACGGTCGCCCTCGAATACAAGGGCTGGGGGTGGGTTCGCACCGAGGATCGCCGCGAAGGCTGGGTGCCGCTCGAGATCCTCGGCCCGTATTCGTTCGAGGCGTTGTAGCTCCCGCCCGCACTCCGCGGGCCTCCATTAGCCGCCGCGCTGCGGGCCCATCCCTCCGCCGCGCCGCGGGCCTCCATCCCGCCGCCGCCCCGCGGGCCTCCATCCCTCCGCCGCTCCATTCCTCCTGTAACGCCGCCCCGGACCCGTAGACTTACCCATGGGGGCCGGGATCGTCCCGGCTTGGAAGGCCAGAGTCCACACTTCACAGGGAGATCCGCCATGAAAGGACTCAGGTCCCTCGTTCTTCTCGCAGTGTTCGCATTGCTCATGGTGTCGGGGGCCGACGCGGCCGGCAAGCACGTCAGCGCGACGCTGAATCCGGTCAATGGATCGGGGATCAGTGGAACGGTCGAGCTCACGGCGCTGCCGCACGGAGCGCAGATCGTGGTCCGGGCCGAGGGATTGACGCCCGGCACACAGTACGTCTCGCTCTATTACGACAACGGCACGTGCGAGCTGGAGCCCTACAGCCAGGAGGACGTGATCGGGGAGTACACGGGCAACGCCGCGGGCCGGGCGGTCGCATCCGGCAAGGCCGATGACGATCTC
Organism: Candidatus Eiseniibacteriota bacterium; assembly: GCA_036274595.1. Classification (GTDB taxonomy): domain Bacteria; phylum Eisenbacteria; class RBG-16-71-46; order SZUA-252; family SZUA-252; genus WS-9. Next base: position 16,837 of record DASUFL010000086.1, read on the forward strand.
GACGAGATCAACTCGGTCTCGGTCCGGCTGAAGAGCGACTTCTCGCTCCAGGCCTGCGCGGCGGTCCAGCACTAGAGCCGGTTCCCGCCGCGGCCGCACCAACGGCCGCACCAACGGCCGGCACCGGCGGCGGTGCAGCAACCCGCCGCGGCCGCACCAACGGCCGCACCAACGGCCGCACCACCACCAGCGGCCGCACCAACCCGGCCGCACCAGCGTCGCGAGGGGCATCGTGAGAGCCGATGCCTCCGCGGCGGTTCCCACGACATTTCGGAGCAACCCACCCCAAGCCGCACGAAGGGCCGGGGGCGCGCCTACGGTATTTTGTAGGGCCCTCCGGGCCGGTAAATCTAGCCAGCGTCGGGGGTTCGGCGTCCAGAAGGCCTGGACCCAAAAATTATCCACAACATCCACAAAAACTTTTGGGCCCCACTTTTACGGGGCTATACTGCCCCTCCCCGGGACTACTGATCGTGGGCCAGCCGACCCCGGGACCTACTCGCTGACAATCGCTCTCTCGACGACTCGGAGCTCGCAGTGTCCGACCGAAACGGCCAAAGCCCGCTCGCGCCGACCGACGTTCCCACGCGGTATCCACGACGCCGCTGGGGCGTGATCACGCTCTTCGCCGCAGGCGCCGCGATCGCTGCGGTGCTCACGGCGAGCGACAATCCCGCCGAGCACATGCTCTCCATCGTGCTCATCGTCTCGGCCATCATCGCGATCTACCTCCTCTACGACTCGCTCCTCCGCGCGAAGCGCAGGCTGGAGCAGCTCGGGCGCGCGCACCTCATGTACGAAGCGGCGCGGCGCCTCTCCGGCACCCTCGTCACGGACGAGATCTACGACGGACTCCGCGAGCTGGCCGCCCGCGCGATGCGGATCGACGGGATGATCGTGTCGTCGTACGACTCATCGAATCGCACCGCGCGCTGCGTGTACGGCTGGGCCGCCGGCGCGCCGTTCGACGCCGCGAAGCTCCCTCCGATCACGATCGATCTCACGAAGTCCGGGGGCATGCAGACCGAAGTCATCCGCACCGGGGAAGGGCGGCTCTACCAGGACGTCGAGAAGCGCGTGAAGAATCCGGGCGGGCGCTATTACGACGTTGGCAAAGGGGGCAATGTGCGCGATCTGAACCGCCCCGGCGCCGCTCCCCCCGGAGCGAAATGCGCCGTGATGGTCCCGATCAAGCTCGACCGCTCCGTCGTCGGCGTGGTGCAGGTGATGAGCGACACGGTCAACGCGTACACGAAGGAGCATCTCGACATTCTCCGGAGCCTCGTCGCGCCGATGGCCGTGGCGCTCCAGAACGCCGATCTCTACGCGCGCGCCAACCGCGAGATCGTGGAGCGCGTGCGCGTCGAGGCGGCGCTCAAGCGGAGCGAGGAGATGCTGCGCGAGGCCGATCGCCGCAAGGACGAGTTCCTGGCCACGCTCGCCCACGAGCTCCGGAATCCACTCGCGCCGATCCGCAATGCGGTCGCGCTGCTCCCGGACAAGCTTCCGTACTGCCAGGAGGTGATCGAGCGCCAGGTGGGGCACATGGGGCGGCTCCTCGACGATCTGCTCGACGTGAGCCGCGTGAGCGCGGGCACGCTCGCGATCCGGAAGGAGCGAATACGCGTGGCCGATGTGATCCGCCATGCCGCGGAGTCGAGCCATCCCATGATCGTCGCGGGCGGGCATCACCTCTCGATGAAGATCGCCGGGGAGCCGATCCTCCTCGACGCGGACTCGACCCGCATCGCGCAGGTGATCTCGAATCTCCTGAACAACGCGGCGCGCTACAGCGAGCCCGGGAGCAAGATCAAGCTCACGGCGGAGCGCGACGGCGACGAGGCGGTGATCCGCGTGAAGGACAACGGCGTCGGAATCCGCGCGGAGATGCTGCCGCGCGTCTTCGAGCCGTTCTTCCAGATCGACCGTTCCCTCGACCGCTCGCAGGGCGGTCTCGGGATCGGCCTCACGCTGGTGAAGCAGATCGTGGAGATCCATGGCGGCACGGTGAAGGCCGCGAGCGATGGATTGGGGAAGGGGTGCGAGTTCACGGTGCGGCTGCCCGTGGCGCGGGGCGTCGTTGCTCCCGCAACCGGGCGGCCGGAGGACGAGGTGGAGGCAGGGATGACGACGCCGCGAAGCAAGATTCTGGTGGTGGACGATCTGAGAGACAGCGCGGACAGCCTCGCGATGATGCTCCGCGCGAAGGGCCACGATGTGCGAGTCGCGTACGACGGATACGAGGCCGTCGAGGTCGCGCTGCAATACCGCCCCGACGTCGTCCTCCTCGACATCGGGATGCCGCGCCTCAACGGATACGAGGCCGCCCGCACGATCCGGCAGCAGGCCGGAGGCGATTCGCCCTTGCTGATCGCGGTGACCGGCTGGGGGCACGACGAGAACCGCCTGCGGACGAAGGAGGCCGGCTTCGATCACCACTTGGTGAAGCCGGTCGAGCCGGCTGTGCTGACGAAGCTGCTCGCGGAGCGCTGGGCCTCACGCAGCGCCTGAGCCTTGTCGCGCGGCGCCGCAGCGCCGCGCAACTCCTGTTCTTTCGAGAGGGCGCTCGGAGAAACGGCTTTACCCCGACATCGACCCAGGCCGGGAACCCAGGAGGCACGCGTGCATCTCCGACTCGCACTCTGGCTCCTCAGCATGACGACGCTCTTGGCATTCGCGACCCGCGCGCTGGCACAGCCGCTCCCCATCCAGTTCTTCGATCCGTCCATCGAAGCCGCCGGCATGGGCGGCGCCTCGATTGCGGCCTTCTGGGAAGAGAATCCCAACGACCACGCCAATCCCGCGCTCATGGGATTCCAGAGCGGGCTCCGTTACAGCTACGGGAGCACGCAGCTGGTCCCCGAATTCGACGACGAGGTCGCCTACAAGAGCCACCGGATCCTGGCCGGGGCCTGGGGCGTCGGCGTCGCGATGAGCGGGAAGCCGATCGAATCCATCGGCCGGATTGGAATCGAGTACGGGCCCTCCACGATCACCGACATCGACGGCAACGAGATCGGTGTCTTCGATGCCCACGAGCGGATCCGCTCGTTTGCGGTTGGCCTGAGCGTGTTCGATCTCATCTCGAGCATTCGCGTGGCGAAGGGCGGAGAACCCCTCCCGCTCAGCCGGCGCCTGTCGCTCGCGCTGGGGCATGCCTGGAAGAGCTACGAGACCGATCTCGCTCCGGTCGAGCTGCTGCCCAACGGCCATGGCGAGGGGAACAACAATGATGCCGGGATTCTCCTTCGGATCGCCCCGTTCGATCAGATCGGCGGCACGCTGCGAGATGCCAACGACCGGATGCGCTGGAAGGTGGACGTCGCCGGCGCCTACACGAGGACCGACTATCTCAACGATCACGGCATCGTGTACGCCGACGGGAGCTCCGACGATCTCTTCGAGCACCGTTCGATTGGAGCCTCGACCCAGCTCACGGCGGCTCTCGCCAACGACGGAATCGGCGACCTGTGGGACTTCGCGACCCCCTCCATCCGTCTCAGCGTCGCGTGGGAGAAGATCGATGTCTACGAAGAGGGGAACAAGCAGGGCGATCTCGGGAACCGGGTCGGAGGCGAGATCTCGGTCCTGGACATGCTCTTTCTCCGGTACGGACACGTGGACGGCGACGCCTTCGATGGCGAAGGAAACACCTACGGCGGTGGCTTCCAGCTCAAGTACCGGAACATGGTCGGCGTGAAGGGAGACTTCGCGTCCTACCCCAGGGCCGGCTTCTTCAGCGGCACGGAGTTCGAACGCTGGGGCCTCACCTTCTTCGTGGATCCATATCGCTTGATGAAGAAGGGGGCCAACTAGAGACGGGTATTCGGCGGGGGCGTGGGTCTGGGCCCTGGGAACTCGAGGCTCAACTCGCCCCGGGGCGAGTTATCGTCGAGGCTGAACAGGCCCCGGGGCGAGTTATCGTCGAGGCTGAACTGGCCCCGGGGCGAGTTGATCGCAAGGCTGAACAGGCCCCGGGGCGAGTTGATCGTCAACTGTGGTTCACGCAGGTCCCCCGTCCCGCCTCCCCCAACGCGCCCCGGGGCGAGTTGATCGTCGAGGCTGAACTGGCCCCGGGGCGAGTTCCCTGAGAAAGGGGGCCGACTATGCGGCCCCCTTGATCCTTCAGTGCCCGGTGATGGGCTGACCCTCGTCGGTGCTTTGATTGCCACCGCTCTGGCCCTCGCCGCTCGTCACCCCGCCGGCCGTGCCGGTCTCCGTGCTTGCCGGGCCGATTCGGTCGCTCACCCTGTTGTTGCGACCCTGGGTCATGGCCCAGGTCAGCGCGAGCAGAACAAAAGCCGCGAAGATCACGATGGTGACCATGGCGCGGTGCGAACCGCCTGCGGGTCCTCTGATGACATCAGCCATAAAGCCTCCTGCTAGT
>DASUFL010000087.1:0-136244 GCA_036274595.1 Candidatus Eiseniibacteriota bacterium
GCGCACGCTCCGCAGGGCTACAGGATCATCGCGGAGCAGTGGGATCAGAACCAGGTCGACCAGTGGCGCGACGACCAGGTGGGCGACCGCCGGTACGAGGACTACAACCGCGACTACGACGACGATCAGGGAGACGAACTGGACCGTTAGGCCGAGCGTCCGGCAGCGCCGGCCTGACACCGAGGGGAGGACGGATCATCGTCCTCCCCTCTCTCGTTTCCCCCGCGGCGGGTCGCGCACGCGGGCTCCATGTGCTATTCTCGTCGGCCGTTGGCATGGATGTCCCCCTTTGGCAAGGAGGAGCGCACATGGCCCGCGTGGCCGAAGCCGTCGCGAGTACCGAGTCGCGATCCACGGACCGCCGGGACGCCTGGTGGCTGGCCCCCGTGTCCGTCGCCGTCGGGCTCGGCGTGCTGGGTCTCTATCTCACCTGGGCCGCCGCTCAGAACGCGAACTTCCGCTTCAACAACTACCTCTCGCCGGTCTACTCCCCCGAGGTCCATCCCAAGTGGTGGCCCTTGTCGCCCGCGTTTCTGATCCTCCTTCCGCCGGCCTTCTTCCGGACCACCTGCTACTACTATCGGAAGGCGTACTACCGCGCCTTCTTCTGGGATCCGCCCGCCTGCGCGGTCGGCGAGCCGCACCGCAAGTACACGGGCGAGCAGAAGTTTCCGCTCATCCTCCAGAACATGCACCGGTACGCCTTCTACCTCGCGGCGTTCTGGCTCATCTTCCTCTGGTACGACGTGTTCGAAGCCTTCCGGTTCGAGACCGGCTTCGGCATCGGGCTCGGCTCGCTGGCCATTCTCGCGAGCACCGGGACGTTGACCCTCTACACCGTGTCCTGCCATTCGTGGCGGCACCTCGCGGGCGGGAAGCTCGACTGCTTCTCCTGCACCGCGTCCGCGCGCACCCGGCACGGGATCTGGGGGCGCGTGACGCGCCTGAACGGGCACCATCAGCTCTTCGCGTGGGTCTCGCTCTTCGCGGTGACGATCGCCGACGTGGTCGTGCGGCTCCTCGCGATGGGCGTCATCCATGACGTGAGGCTCCTGTGAACGCCGCCCGGTACGAGACGCACGACTTCGACGTGCTGGTGATCGGCGCGGGGGGCGCGGGGCTCCGCGCCGCGATCGAGGCGTCCGCCGCGGGCGCGCGCACCGGCGTGGTCTGCAAGTCGCTCCTCGGCAAGGCGCACACGGTGATGGCCGAGGGAGGCGTGGCCGCGGCGCTCGCCCACGTGGATGCCAAGGATTCCTGGAAGGTCCACTTCCGCGACACGATGCTGGGCGGGAAGCAGCTCAATCACTGGCGCATGGCGCAGCTCCACGCGCAGGAGGCTCCCGACCGCGTGCGCGAGCTCGAGCACTGGGGCGCCGTCTTCGACCGCACCCCAGACGGCCGCATCCTCCAGCGGAACTTCGGCGGCCACTCGGCGCCGCGCCTGGCGCACGTCGGCGACCGCACGGGGCTCGAGATGATCCGCACGCTGCAAGACCACGGCGTCCACCAGGGCTTCGAGGTCTTCATGGAGGTCACCGTCAGCCGCCTCCTCGTCGAGGGCGGGCGCGTCGTCGGCGCGTTCGCGTACCGGCGTGAGAACGGGCGCTTCATCGTGTTCCGCGCCAAGTCGGTCGTGCTCGCCTGCGGCGGCGTGGGCAAGTCGTTCCGGATCACCTCCAACTCCTGGGAGTACACGGGCGACGGCCACGCCCTCGCGTACGAGGCGGGCGCCGAGCTGATCGACATGGAGTTCGTGCAGTTCCACCCCACCGGCATGGTCTGGCCGCCGGGCGTCATGGGGATCCTCGTGACGGAGGCGGTGCGCGGCGAAGGCGGCGTCCTCCGCAATTCGAAGGGCGAGCGCTTCATGGAGAAGTACGACCCGAAGCGGATGGAGCTCTCGACCCGCGACATGGTGGCGCGCGCGATCTACACCGAGGTCAAGGAAGGGCGCGGGTCGCCCCACGGCGGCGCGTTCCTCGACATCTCGCACAAGCCGGCGGACTGGGTGAAGAAGAAGCTTCCGTCGATGTACCACCAGTTCATGGAGCTGGCCGACGTCGACATCACGAAGGGCCCGATGGAAGTGGGCCCGACGACGCACTACATCATGGGAGGCGTGCGGGTCGAGCCGGACACGGGGGCATCCACGGTGCCGGGGCTCTACGCCGCCGGCGAGACCTCGGGAGGGATGCATGGAGCCAACCGGCTCGGCGGGAATTCCCTCTCCGACCTCCTCGTCTTCGGACGCCGCGCCGGGCTCGGAGCGGCGGAGCACGCGAAGTCGCGCTCCGGCCAGGCCACGATCGACCTGGCGCAGATCGAGGCGGCCGAGCGCGCGATGCTCGCGCCCTTCGAGCGCGCCGACGGTCCATCCCCGTACGACATCCACGCCAAGCTCCAGGAGACGATGCAGTCCCTCGTCGGCATCTTCCGCGTCGAGGAGGATCTCGCCGCGGCCATCCATGAGATCGCGCGGCTCAAGCAGGAAGCGGCGCGCGTCCGGGTCTTGGGCTCGCGCGAATTCAATCCCGGATGGCACCTCGCGATCGATCTCAAGGCGATGCTCACCTGCAGCGAGGCGATCGCGCGGAGCGCGCAGCTGCGGAAGGAGAGCCGGGGCGGGCACGCGCGGCTCGACTTCCCGAAGACGGAGCCCGAGTTCGGGACCAAGAACACTGTGGTGAAGAAAGAGGGCGAGACCATGGCGGTGGGGCAGTCGCCCCTTCCGGAGATGCCCGCGGAGCTCCGCGCGATCGTCGACGCGGAGCTCGAAGCGGTGAAGGTCTAGGGGGGCGCGATGGCCGAAGCCGAATTCCACGTCTTCCGCGGAGATGCCAAGGGCGGGACGCTCCAGCCGTACAAGATCCAGGTCGAGGAAGGGATGGTCGTCCTCGACGCCATCCATCACATCCAGGCGCACGGCGCTCCCGACCTGGCGGTCCGCTGGAACTGCAAGGCGGCCAAGTGCGGCTCCTGCAGCGCCGAGGTGAACGGAAGGCCGAGCCTCATGTGCAAGACGCGGCTCGACTCGCTCCCGCTCGAACAGCCGGTGGTCGTGAGGCCGATGCGCTCCTTCCCCGTGATCAAGGACCTCGTCACCGACGTGTCCTGGAACTACGAGGTGAACAAGAAGATCCCGCACTTCACGCCGAAGAAGGACGCCCCCTGGCGGTGGATGCAGGAGGACATCGATCGCGTGCAGGAGTTCCGGAAGTGCATCGAGTGCTTCCTCTGCCAGAACGTCTGTCACGTGATCCGGGAGCACGCGATGCAGCCTTCATTCGGCGGCCCGCGCTTCTTCGTGCGCGTAGCGGGGCTCGAGATGCACCCGATGGACGACGCGAACCGGACGGAGCTGCTCAAGGATGAGCTGGGGATCGGCTACTGCAACATCACGAAGTGCTGCACGGAGGTCTGCCCCGAGGACATCCACATCACCGACAACGCGATCATCCCGCTCAAGGAGCGCGTGGTCGACGAGCACTACGATCCGCTCCGGAAGGTCTTCAAGCTCCTGACCGGGAAGAAGTAGTCGAGCGCCGCGCCACGCGCGGCGCTCCCCTCAGTCGGTCCCCGCGCTCCCGCTCCTCCGCTCGAGGAGGAGCACGTCCCGCCAGGCGCCGTGCATCTTTCCGATCCGCTCGCGGCGCCCCACGTCGCGGAATCCGCACGCGCGATGGAGCGCGAGGCTCGGCATGTTCTCGGGGAAGATGCCCGCCTGGAGCGTCCAGATGCCGGCGCGCTCGGAGGACTCGATGAGCGCCGTCAGGAGCGCCCGCCCGACGCCACGGCCCCGGGCCGCGCCGCTCACGTAGACCGAGAGATCGGCCACGCCGGCGTAGACGCAGCGCCCCGAGACCGGCGTGGCAGCGACCCACCCGAGCACCGAGCCGTCGGCATCGCGGGCGACGAACCGGAGCGCCGCGACGTGCGCGCCATCCCATGCCTCCCAGGACGGCGCCTCGGTCTCGAACGTGGCGTTGCCCGTCGCGATCCCTTCCAGATAGATCGCGCGGACGTGGGGCCAGTCGCCGGGGGTCATGGGATCGATCCGAACGGCGGGAGGAGCCATGGCGGATGCTACCACACGGCGTGAGCGGGCCCGGAGGGGTCAGGACGTGCGGGCGAGCGCCGCGCGCGCCGCGGCGAGGAGCGGCATGGCCGAGAGTCCCTCGCCCGTGGCGCCGCGCATCCACGCGTCCGGCGTGAGGCGCCCCTGCCGCGTCATGCGCTCGACGCCCTCGGCGAACGCGGCGCCTCGGAGCGCCGGCGCGACCTGGAAGGCGACGATCTTTCCGATGGCGTAGTCGGGCGTGTAGAGCGCGGAGTCGATGATGTGGGAGTAGATCGCGAGGAGATCGCTGTCGCGCCGGCCGAGCACCGGAGCGAACCAGCGGTTCCAGACGTGGCGCGCGATCGCGACGACGGCATCGCGCAGCTCCCCCGGGGTGGCGCCGGGGTGGGCGTAGAGCCAGTTCCAAACGTCCATGTCGATCAAGCTCACGCCGCAGATCTCGTACGTGCTCCAGAGGGACTGGAGCACCTCGCGCGCCCTCGGCTCGTCTCCCTTCTCGCCGTAGCCCAGGATCTCGAGGTCCCGCTCCTGAAACGTGAAGGCGAACGCCTCGGTGAAGGCGGTGTTGGGGACGCCGCTCAAGGACCAGTAGTCGATCGCGTCCAGCGAGAAGACCTGCTCCACGCAGTGCCCCAGCTCGTGCATCGCGACATTGAAGGTCTGGTAGCTCATGCCGTTGTGCGCCCGCGTGCGCAGGTGCGACTGGTCCCCGCGCCGCGCGGCGCCCATGGCGTGCCCCGGTCCGCGCGCCGGATCGACCACGATGCGCTCCGCGAGCCAGGCGGCTCGATCCGCGGCGAACCCGAGCGCCTGAAGCACCCGCGGGAGGTCCCCCTGGAATGCCTCGAGGGTGGGATAGCGATCGCGCACCACCCGGTCCAGCTCTTCCTCGCTCGTGGCCTCGCGGGGCGAGAATCCCGAGTACCAGACGTCGAACGGCTCGAGGGGACGGCCGAGGCGCGACTCGATGCGGCGGGCCAGCTCGCGGACCTCGTCCGAGCCGAGGACCGCCTCGAGAAGCGCGCGCACCTCCCCCTCCGGGATCTGCCGGTCCAGGTCGAAGCGGCGCCGCACGAACGTGGGCGCCGTGGGCGTGTAGGGATCGGCGAGCTTGAGCGCATGGAAGACCTCGAGCAGGTACGCGTAGCGCGTGTCCGGCTCGCGCGACGAACGGTCGCCATTCGGCACGACCTCGTTGGTCTCGGGACACCAGTCGACGTCGGGGTTGTCGCGTACCGACGCCGGAATCTCCTGGCGCACGATGCGCTCCATCACGGTCTGGATCATGCGCTGCTTCTCCTGCCCCTCCTTCCCCTCCCCGTAGCGTCCCTTCAGCTCGTCGCGCAGACCCCAGTGCGAGATGAGCCGGAGTCCCTCGGGAAACGGGCGGCGGCCGTCCTTCGTGCGGAGCCGATCCATGTGGATGTTGTACTCCGCGATGTAGAGGTCCGCCTCGCGCATGACCTGGCCCATCTTCTGGATGAGCGAAGACGGGATGCGCTCCGCGAAGCGATCCATGAAGCGCGAGCGGGCCCAGCGCCGGCGGTCCCAGCTGCGTCCCTGATCGAGGCGCTCCGCCAGCGTGTCCACCGGGAAGTGGAGCAGCGCGAAGAAGGCGGTCTTTGTGCGGAAGAGATCCTCCTCCACGTGCGATCCGAGATCCAGGTTCTGGAGGAAGAGATCGACGGGGCGGACCGGTCCGAGATCGAGATGGATCGGGCGCTGGAGCTCGCGGCGCACCTCGTGGAGGTGTCCGTCGACCTGCTCCATCGCCTGCTCGAGGCGGGCGAACGCAGCATCCCGCTCGGCGTCGGACTCGATCCAGCTCTCGGAGCAGAAGGCGACGAATTCGTCTTCGTCCCCGTCCTCCGGCCACCACCGCTCGGCCACCTGCGCGACGCCGCGCGCCAGCGCGTCCCCATGCGCCGCCCCGTACCGGGTGACGAGAGCCGCGCGGGCGCGCTCGGCCGCGCTCGCGGGAAGCGAGGTGGGCGGTGATTCCACGACGGGCTCGGCCCGGTTCAAGGGGGTCTCTTGGTGCTCGGCGTCATGGCGTGGAATCGGGCGGCGCCGACGGCGGCGCCGTGACGACCGGCGCGTTCGAGTTCCACATGTCGCGATGCAGCTTCCATCCCCCGGCGCCCTTCTTCCAGAGCACGATGTACTTGCCGGCGTCGAGCTCCCGTCCGTCGTTTCCGACGAGCGTGTAGCGCCCGACCTCGGACGCGTCGCCGCCGTGCACGGTGAACTCGACGGTGGTCAGGTGCATCTCCTTGACCGGGAGGGCCAGCACGCCGCGCCAGAGCGCCTCGATGGCCGCGCGCCCCTGGACCGGCAGGTTGCCGGGCGGGAGGAGCTGCGCGTCGTCGGCGTAGAGGGTGGCGATGCGGGCCGCATCGCCGCGCGCGAAGGCATCCATGAACTGGCGATTGCTCGCGTCGACGGCCCCGCGGACGTCGGCCGCGTCCTCGTGCGTCTGGGGCACGCAGCCCGCGAGGCCGATGGCGGCGAGTGCCGCGATCCAGGCGGCCACCCGTAGCCCGCGATACGAACGAAACCGTTCCAGCATCATCCTGTTTCCTCCTCGGTTCCGGGTACAGGTGTCGGGCGGACGCTGCGGGGCAGGCGTTTACCCTACCACAGACCGGGGCTGGACGGACGGAGCTGGGTTCCTGGACAGGGGTTAGAGCGCGAGCCAGTAGGTCGCCTTGAGGGCGATGACGTTCTCGGGGTCGATGTCGAAGAGGGCGCGCCAGTCGCGCGAGAACTCGAAATCCCCGATCGGCGCGGTGGCTTCGCGCCCCTGCTGCCACACGAGGAAGAGGGCGGAGCCGGGCCTGTATTCCCAACGGAGGACAGCGTTCCCGCGGAACGATCGGAAGTTGAAGTCGGGGTTGTCGAAGCTGAAGGACGGCGCCGGGCCGCCCGCGTCGGGATCGATGACGACGGCTCCGGTGGAGTCCGACCCCACGGTTCCCTGCTGCTTGCCGTAGACGTCGAACTCGAACTGGCGCGGAGCGCGGAGCTCCTTGAAGCGCGTGTAATCACCGCTCACGATCAAGGGCTGGACGTAGAGCTGGAACGTGAGCTTGGGCGAGAACGTCCACTCGACGCGCGTGTCGAGCGAGATCTGGGTTTGATGGAGTGAGGCAAAGACGTACCGCGCGCCATAGGTCTCGACCGCGGTCGGATCGTCTTCCGTCGTCACGTACTGCGCGTGATCGAGGAGCTTCCGCACGCCCGGCTCGAACAGGACGCGGAGCGCGGTGGTCGGACGCGTCGAGAGCGACGCGTTGAGCGTACGCAAGTGTCCCCCCGCGGCGTCCCAGATGAGCGCGCCGTTCAAGCCGAGGGTGGTCGACCGTCGGGAGTCGGTATTGATGGCAGCCTTGAACGCGCCTCCAGGGGGCACCCGCGACAGCGGCCCCCCGCGCGTCAGCCGGTCGTCGATGCTCCCCGGGTACCACTCGCCGCGCAGATAGCCGGACCAGTAACTGGAGAAGGTTCCTTCGGCTTCCCCGGCGTACTCCTGATACGTGCGATCGCCGCCGTAATTCCACGACCAGTTCGAGAAGGCGAACGCGTCCCAGCTTCGCATCACCTTGTGGGGCGTGTTGTCCTTGTAGAGCGCGAGCGTGGAGAGCCCGCGGCTGTCCGCCGCGTTCTGGAAGCCCAGGTCGTTGATTTCGAACCCGGGGCTCCAGTCCTGGTAGGTGAGCGAGCCCTGGCCGTGCTTGCCCGCGATCTTGTTGATGGAGAGCTGCCCCGCGTGGCCGCTCAAGCTCGTGCGCGTGGGGTCGTACTCGAGGTAGTCGGCGTCCGGCCGCTGGTAGTAGCGCGCGCTCGAGGTCTGGGTCGATGCCATCGCGTCCGGGCTCCCTTTCACATAGCTCCCCATGAACATCGCGTCCAGGGACCATCGCCGGGACGACCAGTAGTGATTGAGGTCCATCCCGCCGGCCCAAGCGTCCTTGCGGAGGAGGCTCGAGAGGTCGGGATCGTCGAGATCGCGCCGGACTCCGGTCAGGATGGCGCCGACGACCGTGTTCCCCTGCCGGTAGTCGCGCCGCACGCGGCTGACGAAGTAGTTCGTGAGCGGCTCGACCGGCGTCTTCCGCTCCACGTCCGCGGAGTCCACGTAGTCGGCGCGTTCCTCCGGCGTCACCGCGTCCAGCACGCCGATCGTCCATCCGTTCCGCGTCTTCCCCGTGAGCTTGGCCGCCCCGGCGATCGTCGTGTGGACGGGCGCGTCGAGGAAGCGATACACCTGCGAGTCGAGAGAGCGCTGCGGCTCGCGGCCGATGCGGCGGCCGTGGAAGGCGATCGTCGTGTTGAAGTTGTTGTAGCTCTGCATGTCGCCGAAGCGGAAGACGTTCGCCCCCTCGACGAAGAAGGGCCGCTTCTCGGGATAGAACGTCTCGAACGCCGAGAGATTCACGATCGCCGGGTCCACCTCCACCTCGCCGAAGTCCGGATTCACCGTCGCGTTCAGGGTGAGGCTCGAGGTCAGGCCGTACTTGAGATCCACGCCCGCGGCCGGGAACTGGTCCGAGCCGTCGCGGAACGGATCGTTCGGATCGCTCTGGAAGTGCTCCGATCGGACCATCCCGTACGGAAGGAGCTCGAGGTGCTTTCCCGCCTGCACCGATCCCAGCCCGGTGAGATGCCCGTACCGCGCGACGCTCGCATTGTCCTTGAGGGGCGTGAACGAGAACTCCGACAGCTCCTGCCGCCGGTTGATCCACCGGCGGATCTGGATGCCCCAGACCGCGTCGGCCGCCGTGTTGTAGTGGAGCTGCGACAAGGGAATCTCGACTTCGGCCGTCCAGCCGAGGCTGTCGATCGAGGTGTGCACATGCCAGACCGGATCCCAGGAGAAGTCCTGGTTGCCGTTCGCCGCGATCGTGGCGTCGTTGATCGAGCCGGAGGGGCTCACGCGGAAGAGGACCGCCGTCGAGTGATCGTGATACGCGTCGATCAGGATCGCGAGGTAGTCGGACTCGAGGTCGTCGTCGCGGCGCACCAGCCGGGAGCGGATCTTCCTCGCGTCCTTGTCGTAGAGGCGCGCGCCGATGAAGAGCGCGTCGTCGGCGATCAGGGCGCGCACCTCGGTGCGCTCGGAGCAGGGCTTCCCTTCATCCGGCTGGCGCTGCGTGAATTGATCGACCGGCGTCGCCGTTTTCCATGCGTCGTCGTCGAGACGCCCGTCCACGCGAATCGTGCCCGTGAGCGGTGCCGCATGGAGCTGGGGCGCGTCGGCATGGGAGGCCGAGGCTCCCGGTCCGGCGGGCGGGGGAAAGACGTTGGGCCCTGGGGCGGTCGAATCGGCGGGCGTGCCGCTACCGGGCAGGGATTGGGCGGCGGATGCGGGAGTCGTTGGAAGGAACAGGGTCCATGTCGTGAGAAGCGGCAGAGCCGCGACCAGCCAGCGATTCCGTGCGCGCATGACGATCCCTCGAAACGCTCCTTCCCCGATCCTCCTTCATCTACGGCTGGATGGCGCGCCCGGTTTCTTCGGCGTCGCCGGCGAGGGATGAGACGGTCCTGGCCGGGATTTGGTTGGAACGTTGGGCGCGGCGGCCGCGGACTCGGTGGCCGCGGACTCGGTGGCTCCCGTGACTCGAGGCGGCGAGACCAGTGCGAATAGAGCGATCGCGAGACAGGCGGTTCGGAGCATGTCCGGTATCGGAACGGCTCAGGCGGCCGTACCGTCCTCCACCACCCAGCGGACCGAGCGCGAGCAGGGACACATCCCGCCGACGCGTTTCAGCTTCGGCATCTTCCTGATCGCCTGATCCACGGTGGTCCGGCCGGCTACAACGTCTCGAAGCGTTTCCAGATAGCTCTTCAGATCGCGGCTGTGGAGGTAGGGCTCGGGGAGATTCTGCTTCAGATGGCGCAGGTACGAATCCACGTCCGTGTAGGACTCTCCGCGCGTGCCCACCATCGTGAACGCCGGCTCGCCTTTCCGACGATAGAAGGACGGATGCGGGATCCGGATCAGGTCCTCGTGATCGATCCCCTCATGGCGCCCGCCGTCCTTCATCAGGCGATCGGCGATCCGTTCGGCTTCCTCGGGCGAGAGATTGGGGAGTCTCGCGCGGAGGTAGCGCTGGTTCAAGTCCGCGATCATCTTGCGGACCTCCTCGTAGTAGAGCGACTGCGCCTCCGCGTTCTTCATGTTCTTGAAGCCGAACCGGATGTTGGAGTCGCCCCCCTTCTCGTGGCCGAACATCTCGAGCCCGCGGGGGAGCCACTTGTTGAAGGAGCGCTGGATGGCCCGGGTGGAGATGAGCTCGTTCCCTTCGGCGGCGCGCTGGACCCAGCGGCGAAGCGGAATGACGCCCGCGGCGAGGTGGAAGGCCTCCTCCCTCAGCATGGGGGGCATCGATTGCGCGAACGGCTTGTACGCGCAGACTTTCTGCATCGAGAGCTGGTACTTGCCGACCCGGTCGATGACCGCGGCGAAGACCACGTTGTCCACGAAGGAGTCGTACTCGAGGTTGAAGGCGTCGAGGACGTGCGATCCCGTCTGCATGGAGAGGATCTCCTCGACCATCTCTTCCGCCTTCTGCCCCGAGACCCCGCTCCAGTCCTGCGAGACGAGGAGATGGAACATCTGGTAGCCGTGCCTGAGCTCCTCCGCCATCACGCGGAGCACCCAGAAGCGATCCTCGTCGTCCTGCGCGCGGGCCAGCGTTCCCTCGTGCTGCTGGATGGAGCCGAATTCGGTCGAGGCCTGCGCGCGGATGATGGCCAGAAGGTGCCGCGCCGGCTCCTCCCCCATCTCCGAGGGCTTCGTCATCCGGCGCTCGCCCTTCTTGTCCCCGACCTCGATCGTGTCCCCCATCCCGATCTCCATCTTGGCGCAGAGGCAGAACTCGGGATCGTTGGGGAAATAGGTCTGCCAGCTCTCGGGGAGGAGTCCGTAGTCGGGGAAGTTGTGCCGCCGCCAGTGGATGACGGCGTCGTGGAACTTCTTCGGCAGCGTGGTCTGCTCGACGTTCATGGAGCCTTTCGCTAAGCCGTCGCGCCCGCGCCCGCCACGCGGAGCTCGAGCGCCTGGAGCGATGCGTTGTCGAACCCGACCGCGCGCAGGAACGCGGCGAGATCGGAATCGTTCTTGTCGACCAGAGTGCGGATGGTGGCGACCTCGTTTCGTACCATGTGGGACTTCACGGCGTCGAAGAGCCGCCGGCCGATGGAGCGCCCCTGGTAGTCCGGATCGACGCCGAACCGCTCGATCCAGCCCGTGGTCTCCTCGAGACCGAACTCGCCGCCACGGACATCCGAGAACATGAAGCCGACCACCTTGCCCTCGAACTCGGCCACGGGACAGCTCTCGGGATCCCGGCGCAGGTAGTAGCCCACGCGGCGCTCCCAGACCTCCGGACGGTAGACCCCCGTGAGCCGCTCGTCGATCGAGACGATGCGCGAAATGTCGAGCTCGGAAAGTGGGCGGATGTGGATGTCCGAAGCGATGGAAGTCACGCGCTCAGAATACCATCCGGGCGGGACCCCGCGCGAGCGGTTCCGCTACCAGCTGGAGCGGCGCCGGCGGGTGGCCGCGCGCACGCCGAGCACCCCCAGAAGGCCCCGGACGAGCTCCCTCTGGAGCGTCTTGCCCGCGGGCGAGGAGAGCGCCTTGCCCACGGTGCCCGCCAGGGAGGTTTCCTGGGCGGCCCCCTTGCCTTTCGACGCGGCCGCGGGCGCGGCCGGAGCGGCTCCAGCCCGTGCGGCCAGGACCTCGCGCGCACTCTCGCGGTCCACCGCCTGGGCGTACTCCGAGCGGAGCGGCGACGCCTCGACGTTCGTCTTGAGCTCGTCGGGAGCGATGGGACCCATCCGGCTCGAAGGCGGACGAAGCAGCGTCGCCGCGACCGGCGTCGGGGTGCCGCGCGGGGAGAGCACCGTGACGAGCGCCTCCCCGATCCCGAGCGACGTCAGGACCTTGGGGATGTCGTAGAACTCCGATCGCGGGAACGTGTTCGCGGTCGCGCGGAGCGCCTTCTCGTCGTCGGGCGAAAACGCGCGCAGCGCGTGCTGCACGCGATGCCCGAGCTGCGCCAGGATCTCCTCGGGAACGTCCTTCGGGG
The DNA here is from genome assembly GCA_036274595.1 of Candidatus Eiseniibacteriota bacterium. Classification (GTDB taxonomy): domain Bacteria; phylum Eisenbacteria; class RBG-16-71-46; order SZUA-252; family SZUA-252; genus WS-9. Next base: position 12,178 of record DASUFL010000087.1, read on the forward strand.
TGTGCGTGACGAAGAAGACGCCCACTCCCTTCGAGCGGATCAACCGCACGACCTGCTCGATCTGATCGCGGAGCGCCTTCCCCGCATCCTCGAAGAGGAGATGCGCCTCGTCGAAGAAGAAGACCAGCTTCGGCTTCGGCGCGTCGCCGATCTCCGGAAGCTCGCGATACAGGGACGCGAGCATCCACATCATGAACGTGGAGAAGAGCGCTGGATGATCTTGAAGATCATCCAGCTCCAGCACGCTCACGACGCCGCGCCCGTCCTTCGTGAGGCGGACCAGGTCCTCGATCTCGAATTCCGGCTCTCCAAAGAAGGCGCCGGCGCCCTGCTGTTCCAGCTCGGTGATCGTACGCAGAAGAACCCCGACCGTCGCCTTCGAGAGCGCGCCGTACTGCATAAGTGCCGCGGATCCTTCCCCGATCAGGTGCTGGAGCACCGAGCGGAGGTCAGGCAGGTCGAGGAGGAGGAGCTTCGAGTCATCGCAGTACTTGAAGACCATCGCGAGCGCGCTCTCCTGGGTGTCGTTCAGCCCCAGGGTGCGCGCGAGGAGGAGCGGTCCGAACGAGGACACGGTGGCTCGCACCGGGATGCCTCGCGTTCCGGTCAAGCTCAGGAACTCGACCGGCGACGCCGCGGGCGTGAAGGGGGTCCCGATCGCCTTGGAGCGCTCGAGCACGCGCGGGTCGGGCTCACCCGGAGCCGCGAGTCCGCTCAGATCGCCCTTCAGATCGGCGAGGAAGACGGGGACCCCGGCGGCGCTCAGCTCTTCGGCGAGCCCCTGGAGCGTCTTCGTCTTTCCGGTGCCGGTCGCGCCCGCGATGAGACCGTGGCGGTTCATCATCGCGAGCGGCACCCGGACACGCGCCGTCGCCGCGACCTTGCCGTCGAGGAGCGGCGCGCCGAGAAGGAGCGTCTCCCCCTCGAACGCGTATCCGGACTCCATCGCAGCCGCGAAATCGCTCGCCATCGTGCTTCGAATCTAGGAGCAGCGAGCCGCGACGTCAACGCGGCGTTGATTCCCGTTGAAGCCGCGCCTTCGTTCCGATACATTGCGCGCCGTCGAGCCCCACTCCATTCTCCGTCGAGCACGGCCACGCGTTTCGAAGCTCCTGGAGGGCAACGTGAGCACGAGGCTGTACCGATTTGGACTTTCCGTGGCGGCACTCCTTCTCCTCGCCGGCACGGCGCTCGCCCAGCCTCCCGCCGGACCCGCCTTCTGGGTCGTCCCGGGCGGCGGCGCCTACTGGCCTCCCGCGGAATGGGGTGTGAAGGATCCGGTTCCCTCCTTCGGCGGGATTCTCGGGCTTCGTATCAGCGACCCGGTCGCGTTCGAGCTCCGCGGCCACTACTCGAAGGCCGACAGCTCCAAGCCCTACGCCGCGGGGCCCGATCTCAAGCTCCTCCACGGCGAAGGCAACATCACCTGGTTCCTCAGCCCCGGCGTTCCGGTGAGCCCCTATCTCACGCTCGGCGCCGGCGTCGTGAACGGGGATACGGGGGGCGACAGCCAGTCCAAGTTCGCCTGGAACGCCGGAGCCGGCGTCCGCATCCGCGTCTCCGATCAGATGGCGGTGCGGCTCGACGGGCGGGACATCAGCTACAAGCTTGCCGTCTCGACGACTCCCGACGATGAGAGCTATCGCCACTCGGTCGAGGTCTTCGGCGGCCTGTCGTTTGGATTCGGCGGAGGGCCGTCCGACGAGGACCAGGACGGCGTGAGCAACAAGGCGGACAAGTGCCCCGGCACGCCGCCGGGCGCGCGCGTGGACGCCGGCGGATGCCCGCTCGACGGCGACGGGGACGGCGTGTTCGACGGGATCGACAAGTGCGACGGCACGCCGGCGGGCGCGCTCGTCGACGCGACCGGATGCCCGAAGGACTCGGATGGCGACGGCGTGTTCGACGGCATCGACAAGTGCGAGAACACGCCCGCGGGAGCGCGCGTGGACGCGTCCGGATGCGAGAGCGATTCCGACGGGGACAGCGTGCCCGACGGGATCGATCAGTGCGAGGCCACCCCGCGCGGCTGCACGGTCAACCCGAATGGCTGCCCGACCGACGCGGATCAGGACGGCGTGTGCGACGGGCTCGACCAGTGCCCCGATACGCAATCGAATGTCCGCGTGGACGCGAAGGGATGCCCGATGCAGATCAGCGTGCGCGAGACGGAGATGATGGAAACCGGAATGATCCGGCTCCAGGACGTCAACTTCGACACCGGCAAGGCGACCATCAAGCCGGAGTCGTTCAAGATCCTCGACGACGTGGGACAGATCCTCGGGCACTGGCCGCAGCTCAGGATCGAGATCGGCGGGCACACGGACAGCCGCGGCTCGGACGCGCGGAACCAGCAGCTCAGCGAGGCGCGCGCCAAGGCCGTGCGCGACTATCTCACCAACAAGTTCCCCGAGCTGGACGCCGAGCAGTTCACGGCGGTCGGGTACGGGGAGAGGCAGCCCATCGCCACCAACACGACGGCGCTGGGCATGGCGAAAAATCGCAGGGTCGAGTTCAAGGTGCTCAACAAGGAAGCACTCCGCAAGGAGAACACGAAGCAGCAGTTCGTTCCCAAGGAGTAGGTTCCGCCGGGTCGGGTTCGGGGTTGGCGGGGAGGGACCTGTTCCTGGCCGATGTGGGGTTGGTCGCTTCCGTGCCGCGAGGCACGGTGCGGCCCTCCCCCATCGGAGCAGGGCCGGACGCCAAGCTCAAGATCCCTCGCTAGGGAGCCGATCGCTACCGTCAGGCGACTCCACGTCCTGTGAGACGCGGAGGGCTGCCCCGTCAAGGATGACGGGGATCGTGTGCAGGGGCCGCAGTGATGCGGCCCCATTTTTTTGTGCTCTTGGCCGGCGAGGGGAGGGAGTGGGGGTCCGGGACAAGCACGTCCCGGCGCTCGCAATCGGACCGCTTCCGGCGGCTTGGTGGGCGCCGGGCGCGAAAGTCCCGGACCCTCACTCCCTCCCCTCGCCTACCATGAGACCTAAGAGCTCAGGGTCGCCATCCACATGGAGAGAATAGACTCGCTCTCAGTCCGGGAGGGGCCAGCGGAAGTCGCGGCGGTAGGTTTCGATGCGGCGTTCCATTGCGGTGATGAACGCGCTCCATCTCGGATCGGCATGGAGCGGCTTGTACATCTCCTCACGAAATCTCGTGAGCGTATCGTTCCCTAGCGCGACAGCGCGATCCAGGTACTGGAAGGCTTTGTCGGTCTCGCCCAGCTGCGCCATCAGTCCGGCGAAATCGCCCGCCGCATCCATGTCCACGCTCGCGTATGCCTCCGCGTCTGGAATGAGGGCTCGCACGCCATCTCGGTCGCCGAGGGCCAGGAGCGCGAAGGCTCGCTGGCCGAACGCGAGGCCCTGGTCATATCCGATGCGGTCCATGAGCGCGAGCGCATGGGCGGGACGCCCCTCGCCGATGAGGATCGACGCCTCGATTCCGAATAACCGATTGTGCCGCGGGAACCGGGTCAGTCCCTTCTCGAGCCATTCGCGGGCGCCGCGAACATCCCCCTGCACGTGATGGATGCGGACCATGTGCGCATAGGGCCAGACGACCGACGGATCGAGCTCGATCGCCATGGCGACCGACTGCCTCGCCTCCTCCAGCATGTCGCAGAGCCGGAACAGGTAGCCGAAGTAGTGGTAATTGTGCGCGAAATTCGGCGCGCTGCGCCTCGTGGCGAGAAAGCATCGGTACGCCTCGTGTTTGCGGCCGAAGACCAGATGAAGGCGACCCAGACCGAAGTTCACGGTCGGACCCTGGGGATCGAGCGACTGGGCGCGGGCGAGGGCCTCCGTCGATTTGTCGTACCACCGTGGATCGGAATCGAAGCCTGCGTCCACCATGGATGCCCGAGCCATGCCGAGCCGTGCCCACGCTTCGGCCCATCGTGGCTCGAGCGACGTCACGCGTTCGAAATCACGGATGGCCCGCAGCATGCCTTCGTGCGTGCCCTCCTGCGAGGCGCGCGATCCCCGGAGGAACATCTCGTACGCCTCCGGCGACAGACCACCTGTCGCGCCGACGACAGGAGACACCGCGTCGCGCGAGACCAGCCGCACCGTAAGCGCCTCAGCGATGCCCTGGGCCACCTGATCCTGGACTTCGAAGATGTCCGCGAAGCGAAGGTCCACTTTCCCCGCCCACAGTCCGCGACCGCTCGGTGTCTCCACGAGGCGCGCCGTCGCGCGGAATCGATCGCCGATGCACTGGAACGAGGCATCGAGCACCGCGGACACGCCGAGCTCCTGCCCGACGCGGCGCGGCTCGACCGCGTGGTTCTCATAAACGGCGATGCTCCCGGTCGACCGCACGATGAGATCGGGCGAGTCCATGAGACGCGTGATCACGGCGTCAGCGAGCCCCACGCCGAGGTAGTTCAGGTCCTGGCTGCCGCCGATGTTCTTGAACGGGAGGACCGCGATGGCCCGCGGCCCGGACCCGCTCTCGGCTTTCGAGGGCCCCGACACGCAACCGCACTCCACCGTCTCGAGATCGATGTCGAAGTCGTGCGCGGATGAGTGGCGGCGCCCGGGATCCTTGGTCAGCGCCTTCGCGAACACGAAGTCGAACTCCGGCGTGAGCGCTGGATTCACGCGCGACGGCGGCTCGGGAGAGTCGTGGAGGATGCGGTGCATCGTCTCCACGGCCGAATCGGACGCGAAGGGATGGCGCCCGGTCAGGAGCTCGTACGCCACGGTTCCAAGCGAGAAGAGATCGCTCGCAGGTCCGGCCGGCTGTCCGAGAACCTGCTCCGGGGACATGTACGGAGCCGTTCCCAGGATCGTTCCGGGCTGGGTCGCGGTTCGTCCCTCTCCCGGCGAGAAGCTCCGCGCCAGTCCGAAGTCGAGGATCTTCAAGAGGCCGTCCTTGCGGACGAGCATGTTCTCCGGTTTGAGATCTCTATGGACGAGCCCAGCCGCATGCGCGACCTCGAGCGCTGCCGTGGCCTGCCGTAGAAGCCGCACGATCTCGACCGGCGAGCGCCGCTTCTCCTCGGCCCATCGCCGGAGGGTGACTCCGTCGATCAGCTCCATCGCGAGATAGAGGATGCCGTCCGATTCGCCGAGGTCGTGCACGACGACGATATTGGGATGGTTGAGCGCGCTCGCCGCCCGCGCTTCGTGGAGGAGGCGCTCGCGCCTGTCCCTGTCGTGCATGACCTCGGGCGGGAGCACTTTCACCGCCAGCATCCGTCCGAGGAGTGGGTCTTCGGCGAGGTAGACCCGGCCCATGCCTCCTGAGCCGATTGGCTCATGGATGCGGAAGCGGCCCAATGTAGTTCCAATCATGATCCGGAGAGGATACCACCGGCAAATCGAGCGATGCGTAGCGGTTCTCCATTGACCGTGCACGCGCGTCGGTGGTACTCTCCCGCCCGTTCCTCGAATCATTCATCGCCTCGATCGCTCGTACGAGAGCCGCGCGATCGAAGAGAACTCCTCCTCAGCGAATTCCCCCTGACCGCTAGGAGCAGAAACTCGTCCGTGCCCCGCGCCGCGAGTGTTCTCAGCCTCACGAAATTCGCGGCTACTTCGGCCGATTCCTACCGGTACGTCCCCACCGCATCGTCATGGAACGGCGACACACGTCCGCCGCGCGGACCTCCATAGGCCCTCCTCATCCCGCCTGAACCATTCCCCGTGAATTCAGGACCGAGGAGGCATTCATGTACAAGCGACTCATCGCAGTGCTCGCTCTCGCCACGCTCGTCTTCGCCGCACCCGCGCTCGCGCGCCCCATCGAGCGCTGGGCCAACGCCGAAAACGAACGCAAGAGCGACGCGGGCGAAACCGTGTATCGATGCGGCACCGATGATCATGGACGCAAGGTCGATCTCCAGACGCAGATCGACCGGCTGATCCAGGAGGGCCGCATCCAGGCCGGCGGTCAGATCGGCGTCTACTTCCACGTCGTCTACAATGGCAGCGAAGGGAACGTGAGCGACGCCGCTCTCGACGCCCAGATCCTCGTCATGAACCGCAACTACGCGGGCAGGGACTACAACGGCAACACCGTCGCCGGCGCCGCGAACACGGGCTACACGTTCGTCAAGGTCGGGACCTCCCGCACGAACAACCGGCAGTGGTTCAAGATGGTCCCTGGCTCGCGCAACGAGTCCCAGGCCAAGAGCGCGCTCGCGGTCTCGCCGGGCAACACGCTCAACATCTACACCTGCAAGCCGGGACAGAACCTGCTCGGCTGGTCGGTCTTCCCGTGGGACCCGCAGGCGGGAACGAGCCAGGATGGCGTCGTGATCCACTACGGATCGCTGCCGGGCGGCTACCTCTCACCCTACAACCTGGGCGGAACCGCCACGCACGAGGTCGGCCACTACCTGGGCCTGTATCACACGTTCCAGGGGGGATGTGACACGGGCTCCTGCTCGACCACGGGCGATCTCATCTGCGACACGCCGGCCGAGGGAACCGCGACGTCAGGCTGCCCGTCGGGCAAGGACACCTGTCCGGCCACCGGCCTCGATCCGATCCACAACTACATGGATTACTCCACGGACATCTGCTACACGAACTTCACCGCCGGCCAGGACACCCGCATGAACGCCGCGGTGAACACGTACCGCTCGTGGATCGGGAACGTCCGCGTGGCGAATGCGGACGTCGCGGACGACGCGGCCGACGACGCGGCCGACCGCTGGATGGCCAAGCTGCCCGATCCGGGCGAGCGCAAGAGCGATGCCGGCGAGACCGTGTACCGCTGCGGCACCGACGAGCATGGACCCAAGGTCCCGATGCTCCAGGAGCAGATCGACGCGCTCCGGGCTCAGGGCCGTCTCCAGGCAGGCGGTCAGATCGGCGTCTACTTCCACGTGATCTACGGCGGCAACGAAGGCAACGTGAGTGACGCGGCTCTCGACGCGCAGATCCTCGTGCTGAACCGCAACTACGCGGGCAAGGACTACAACGGCAATACCGTCGCCGGCGCCGCGAACACGGGCTACACGTTCGTCAAGGTCGGAACCTCCCGCACGAACAGCAAGCAGTGGTTCAAGATGGTTCCCGGATCACGCGCCGAGAGCCAGGCCAAGAATGGGCTCGCGGTCTCGCCGGGCAACACGCTCAACATCTACACCTGCAAGCCGGGACAGAACCTGCTCGGCTGGTCGGTCTTCCCGAACGATCCCCAGGCGGGGACGAACCTGGACGGCGTCGTGATCCACTACGGGTCGCTGCCGGGCGGCTACCTCTCGCCCTACAACCTGGGCGGAACCGCCACGCACGAGGTCGGCCACTACCTGGGTCTGTATCACACGTTCCAGGGCGGCTGCGACACGGGCTCCTGCTCCACGACCGGCGACAACGTCTGCGACACGCCGGCGCAGGGGACCGCGACGTCGGGCTGCCCGTCGGGCAAGGACACCTGCCCCGCGACCGGCCTCGACCCGATTCACAACTACATGGATTACTCCACGGACATCTGCTACACGAACTTCACGCCGGGCCAGGACACCCGCATGAACGGGATGGTGAACACGTACCGCTCCTGGATCGGCAACGTGCGCATCGCGAACGGAGCTTCGACGAGCCAGAACGGGGCCGCGGCGGTCACCGCGTTCCGCGCGGTTCCGAACCCGTTCAATCCGCGCACGAAGATCGAGTTCGGTCTGCGCACGGGCACGCAGGTGTCGGTGCGCGTGTATGACATCCAGGGGCGCCTGGTCGCGACGCTCGTGAACCGCGAGCTCCCGGCCGGAAACCACTCGGTGGACTTCAACGGCGACAAGCTCGCCAGCGGCGTCTACATGATGGTGCTCCACGTGAAGGGCGAGGCTCCGGTCGTGCGGAGGATGTCGCTCCTCAAGTAGCGCTCGCTTAGCGCTCGCTCGACCGCATCGCAGGGAAACGGGGCCGGTCCGCAAGGATCGGCCCCGCTGCTATGATGGAGGGACATCCCTTCCCGTCACCCTGTCCCGGAGGTCCCGTGAAATCGCCCGTGACGATACGCCCCGGACGCTCGTTCCAGCTCGAGGATCTCCCGACCACGGACGTCGCAGGCTTCAAGGACAAGGCGGACGGGCGCGGCCAGCTCGAGAAGCACTTGGAGCGGCTCCGCGAGCTCCAGCATCTCCTCTACGCGGACGGGCGGTATGCGGTTCTGATCGTGCTCCAGGCCATGGACACAGGCGGCAAGGACGGCACGATCCGCCACGTCATGAGCGGATTCAACCCGGCGGGATGCATGGTCACGTCGTTCAAGGTTCCCTCCGACGACGAGCGAAAGCACGACTTTCTCTGGCGCATCCACCACGCCGTGCCGCCCAAGGGAGTGATCGGGGTCTTCAACCGGTCGCACTACGAGGACGTGCTGGTGGTCCGCGTGCACAAGATGGTGCCGAAGGAGGTCTGGAAGGCCCGCTACAGGCAGATCAACGAGTTCGAGCGCATGCTCACCGAGACGGGAACCACGGTCATCAAGTTCTTCCTCCACATCAGCAAGAAGGAGCAGGCGAAACGGCTCAGGTCGCGGATCGAGGACAAGAGGAAGAACTGGAAGTTCTCGTCGGCGGACCTGGCCGAGCGGAAGCTCTGGAGCGAGTATCAGGACGCGTACGAGGACGCGCTCCGCGAGTGCTCCACGGAGTGGGCCCCATGGACGGTGGTCCCGGCCGACGTGAAGTGGGCGCGGGACGAGATGGTGGCCCGCGTCATGGTGGAGAAGCTCGAGGCCCTCGACCTGCGCTATCCCAAGCCGCAGAAGGATCTCGATCTGGCCGTCGTGAAGTAGCGGCTACTTCGCTTCGGGGGACTTCGTCTCCGACTCGGCCCCGGCCGGCTTCGTTTCGGTCTTGGATTCGGACGCCGCTTCGGTCTTGGCGCCTTCCTCCTTCACGCCCGCCTTCTTGCCCTCGGCCTTCTCGATCGCCTCCGCCAGCTCCTCCGCCTCGTCCGAGCCTTCGGCCTTGAGCCACGCCAGCTCCTGCTTGGCGAGATCGATCTGCCCGCTCATGAGATAGGCCTCGCCGCGGTACTCGTGGGCCTCGTCGTAGTCGGGCTTGATCGCGAGGCACTTGTCGTACGCCGCGAACGCGGCCTTCAGGTCTCCCGACTGCCGCGCCGAGAAGCCGAGCATGTTCCAGGCCTCGAAGTAATCGGGATCCAGCTTCACCGCCTCCTCGAACTTGCCGCGCGCCTTGCCGAAGCGCTTCTTCGCGTCGTTCGCCTTGCCCGCTTCCTTGTCCTTCTTGGCCTTCTCGACATCCTTGTATCCGGCGGCGTAGTAGGTCTCGGCCTGGGTCCGGGCGGCGCTCTTCGCGGAGGAAGCGCTCAGGGTGTCTCCGAGCAGGGACGAGTTCGTCGACGTGGAAGGGGGCGGCGGCTCCTGGCGCGGCGGCGGGGACGGGGCCGCGGTCACGGAAGACGCGACGGCGCAAGTGACTACGAAGGACACGGTGCTGGCCAGGAAGCGTGAAAGGGGGGTCATGGAAGGCTCTCCTCGATGGGGTCCGAGCGCCGGCACGGCGCCAGGCTCGATGCTACCAGAACCCCCTCCCTTTCGGTATGCTGCCGCGATGCTTTCCGCCCGCCGCGTCCACCCGCTCCTGATCGTGCTCCTTGCGTGCGTGATCGCCGCTCCGAGGGCGCTCGCTTCGCAGCACGGAGATCCGGTCGTTCCGCTCCTTCTCGCCCTCACGGTGGTCCTCGTGTCGGCCAAGATCGGCGGGTGGATCGCGACCCGCATCCACCAGCCGGCGGTGCTCGGAGAGCTCGTCGCGGGAATCTTGATCGGCAATCTCGGCCTCGTCGGATTCCGTGGATTCGAGCCGTTCCAGACGGACACCACGCTCTCGATCCTGGCCGGACTCGGCGTGATCCTGCTCCTCTTCGAGGTTGGCCTCGACTCCACCGTGCTCGAGATGATGCAGGTGGGCGCGTCGGCGCTCCTCGTCGCGCTGCTCGGCGTGGTCACGCCCTTCGCGCTCGGATGGCTCGTCGGCGCGTGGCTCCTGCCGGACCGGCCGAGCTACGTGCACGCCTTCCTCGGCGCCGTGCTCACGGCCACCAGCGTCGGCATCACCGCGCGCGTGCTCCGCGACCTCGACGCGTCACGCACGAGCGAGGCCAAGATCATCCTGGGAGCCGCCGTCATCGACGACGTGCTGGGCCTCGTGATCCTGGCCGTGGTGAGCGGCGTGATCGCGGCCGCCGGCCAGGGTACGGGCGTCTCCCTGACGGCGATCGCCTGGGTCTGCGCCAAGGCGATCGGCTTCCTCGCGGGAGCGATCCTCCTGGGGCGGCTCCTCGCGCCATGGCTCTTCCGTATCGCGGCGCTCGTGCGCGTGCGCGGCATCCTGCTCACGACCGGGCTCATCTTCTGCTTCCTCCTTTCGTACCTGGCCGCGCTCGCGGACCTGGCACCGATCGTCGGCGCGTTCGCCGCCGGGCTCGTCCTCGAGGGCTCGCATCTGGAGCGGTTCGAGGAAGCGAAGGAGACCACGCTCGAGTCGCTGCTCCATCCCATCTCGACCTTCCTCGTGCCGATCTTCTTCGTGATGACCGGGATGCGCGTTTCCCTCGAGACCTTCGCCGATCCGGCCGTCATCGGGCTCGCCGCGGCGATCACCGTGATCGCCTGGGTCGGCAAGCAGGCCTGCTCGCTCGGCGTCCTCCAGAGAGGGGTCGACCGGCTCACCGTGGGCCTCGGGATGGTGCCCCGGGGCGAGGTGGGGCTCATCTTCGCCACCATGGGCGCCACGCTCACCCTTGCGGGCCAGCCTGTGATCGGACCGGCCACCTATTCCGCCATCGTCATCATGGTCATCGTCACCACGCTGGTCACGCCTCCCGCTCTCAAGTGGAGCATCGAGCGGCAGAGGCGTCGGGCCGCGTAGAAAGGAGCGCGATGCGTTTCCTGGTTCTGGGAGCGGGATTGCAGGGCTTTGCCGCGGCGCTGGACCTCGCGCGCGCGCGCGAGGTGGAAGAAGTCGTGGTCGCCGACTCGGACGGCTCCCGAGCGGCGCGCGCGGCGGAGCGGCTCCAGGGTCTCGGCGCGACCGTGCGCGCGGAGACGATCGACGTCACGAGGGAGAGCCGGCTCGTCGAGCGCCTCCGCGGCTACGACGTCGTGATCTCGGCGGTCCCCTATTTCCTGAACCTGGACCTCACGAAGGCCGCGATCCAAGCCCAGGTCTCCTTTTGCGATCTCGGCGGGAACACCGATGTGGTCCGCGCGCAGGAGGCCTTGAACGACGAGGCGCAGGACGCCGATATCACGATCGTCCCCGATTGCGGACTCGCGCCGGGCATGGCCAATGTGCTCGCCGCCGCGGGCATCGGACGTCTGGATCGCGCGGACCTCGTTCAGATCCGCGTGGGCGGGCTGCCGCTCAACCCCAAGCCGCCGCTCGAATACATGATGGTCTTCTCGATGCATGGGCTCCTGAACGAGTACCTGGGACGCGCCGTCGCGCTCCGGAACGGCAAGCGGACCGAGATCGAGACCCTGACCGAAGTCGAGGAGCTCCAGTTCCCCAAGCCGGTCGGACGCTGCGAGGCATTCGTGACGCTCGGCGGCACGTCCACCATGCCCTGGACCTACGAGGGAAAGCTCGCGACGCTCGACTACAAGACCGTGCGCTATCCCGGACACGCGGCGAAGATCCGGCTCTTCCGCGACCTCGGCCTCCTCGAGACCACGCCCGTGCTGGTCGAAGGCGCGTCGGTCGCGCCGCGCTCGCTCTTCGCGGCGGTCGCGGAGCCGAGGCTCACGTTCCCGAACGAGCCCGACCTCGTGGTGATGCGCGTCATCGTGGAGGGCGTGAAGGACGGCAAGAAGAAGGAGATCGTCTTCGAGATGCTGGACCGGATGGACACGAAGCGGGGCGTGACCGCGATGATGCGGACGACCGCCTATCCCACCACGGCGGCCGCCCTCATGATCGCGCGCGGCGAGGTGCCGTTCCGCGGCGTCGCGGCGATGGAGCGCGCCATTCCCGCGGAGGCCTTCCTCCTCGAGATCGGCAAGCACGAGCTCAAGATCGAGGTTCGGGAGCGGACGAAGGCGCCGTCGAAGGGGAAAGCGCCTCGCGGACGCGCGAGCGCAAAGGCCGCCCGAGCGCCGAAGCGAGGAGGTCGGAAGCAGCCGACACCCGCCCGAGGTCGATCCCGGTCGAAGCGCCGGAGCGCGTGAGCGCCCAGACGAGATCCTCGGTCGCGACGTTCCCCGCCGCGCCGGGCGCGTAGGGACAGCCCCCGACGCCTCCCGCGGAGGCGTCGAAGATCGTGATCCCGCGGTCGTACGCGGCGAGCGCGTTCGCGACCGCGGTGCCGTAGGTGTCATGGAAGTGCATCGCCACCCGCTCTTGCGGAATCGCGTCGAGGAGCACGTCGAGCAGATCGTCCACCTCGACGGGCACCGCCTTCCCGATCGTATCGCCGATCGAGATCTCGTCCACGTCGAGGTCGAGAAGGCGTCGCACCACGTCCGTGACCGCGCGCGGACCGATCTTTCCTTCGTACGGGCACCAGAACGCCGTCGACACATAGCCGCGCACGGAGAGCCCCTCCCGCTTGGCGCGCGGCACGACTTGCTTAAAGCGCTCGATCGACTCCGCGATCGACGCGTTGATGTTCTTCCGGTTGAAGGTCTCCGACGCCGCCGTGAAGACGGCCACCGCCTGCACGCGGGCCTCGAGCGCACGGTCGAGCCCCTTCTCGTTCGGCACGAGCGCGGAGTAGCGGACGCCCTCGCGGCGCCGGATGCGCGCGAAGACCTCCGCCGCGTCGGCGAGCTGCGGCACCCAGGTCGGGGACACGAACGCGCTCACCTCGATGTCCTGGTAGCCCGCTTCGGAGAGCGCGTCGACGAACGCGACCTTGGTCTCGGTCGGGATCAGGTCCTTCTCGTTCTGGAGTCCGTCCCTCGGGCCCACCTCGACGATGCGGACCTGGGTCATGGGATCGCGCGCTTCCGCGTTCATGACGCTCCTTTCGCCGACTCGACCGGCGGCGCGAGACGCACGAGGAGCTGACCCAGCTCCACGCGGTCGCCGTCGGCGCAGAGGATCTCCTCGACGCGGGAATCCGCGGGGGCCGTGAGCTTGAACTCCATCTTCATCGCCTCGATGGTGAGGAGGAGATCGCCCTCCTTCACAGGATCGCCGGCGGCCGCCGTGACGCGCACGACCTTGCCGGTCATGGGAGCGCGGATCTCGTCATGGGAGGAGGCGGCCGCGGAGCCGGCCGACGTTCGGTGCGAGCGCTCGAGCACGTACGTCCGCCCGCGGAGCGACACCCAGACTTCCTTGGGCCCCGCCTTGACGGCGGCGCGGGACGCGCCGGCGGGAGTGCGGATCTCGACCCAGGCGCCGTCGCGTACGACCTCGGCATCGAGCGCCTTGGCGTCGCGCGTCCAGGTGGCGCGGCTCCCCTGAGTCTCGATCGAGCCCTCGATCGCGCGCCCCTCCCAGCGGAAGATCACCTTCCGGCTCATACGCGTCCCCACGCGCCGAGGAGGCGCCACGGGGACCAGCGGTCCGCGTCGCGCCGTCCGCCGAGCGCGGCGCGCGGCGCTTCGAGCGCGAGCGCGGCCGCGAGGAGCGCCTCGTCGGGAACGTCGTCCGGCGGGGGCCACGACGAGGACTCGACGGTGTGGGTGTAGGTCGCTCCGGCCGCGAACGCCTCGCTCGCGAGGAGGTCGATCAGGAATCCCTGATTCGTGCGGATGCCGAGGAGCGCAAGGGCACGGAGCGCCTGGATCAGGCGGTCGCGCGCTTCCGAACGATCCTTCCCGTACGCGATCACCTTCGCGAGGAGCGAGTCGTAGTGCGCGTGCACGGGATGCCCTTCCTCGATTCCCGCGTCCACGCGGATGCCTTCCCCCGGCGGCCAGGCGAGAAACGAGATCGGGCCGCTCTGCGGAATGAACCCGCGATACGGATCCTCGGCGTTCAACCGCACCTCGATGGCGTGCCCCTTCGGCTCCGGGCGCTTGGGGAGCGTCCCGCCGGCGGCAATCTCGATCTGCGCCCTCACGAGGTCGAGCCCGAACCGGGCCTCGGTCACCGGATGCTCCACCTGGAGCCGCGTGTTCACCTCGAGGAAATAGAACGCTCCGTCGGGGCCGAGCAGGAACTCCACCGTTCCCGCCCCCGAGTAGCGCGCGTCCCGGGCGAGCGTGATCGCCGCCTCCTCGAGCTTCGCACGCGTCTCGGGCGTGACGGCCGACGAGGGGGACTCCTCGACGATCTTCTGATAGCGCCGCTGGAGGCTGCACTCGCGCTCGCCCAGGGCGATCGCGTTCTTGCCGTCGGCGAGGATCTGCACTTCGATGTGGCGCGCGGGGTGGACCAATTTCTCGAGGAGGAGGCGCCCGTCGCCGAACGACGCTTCGGCTTCACGGCGACCGCTCTCGAACGCGCCGTCCATCTCCTCCGCCCTCGCCACGCGGCGCATGCCGCGTCCGCCGCCGCCGCTCGCCGCCTTGAGGAGAACCGGATAGCCGATTCGGTCCGCCTCCTTGCGCGCGCGCGCGGCGTCGGGCACGTCCTCGACGCCGGGCACGACGGGGACGTTCAAGCGAATCGCGGCCTCGCGCGCCTTTGTCTTCGAACCGAGACGCTCCATCGACTCGGGCGAAGGGCCGATGAACGTGACGTTCGCGGCCGCGCAGGCGCGGGCGAAGGCTGCGTTCTCCGCGAGGAACCCGTATCCGGGATGGAGGGCGCCCGCGCCCGTGGCGCGCGCTGCCCCGAGGATGCGTTCGACGTTGAGGTAGCTCTGCTGGGGCTCCGCCCCTCCCAGGAGCACGGCCTCGTCGCCCGCCTTCGTGTGCGGCGCGCCCCGGTCGGCCTCGGAGAAGACGACGACCGAGGGAATTCCCATCGCCCGGAGCGTGCGGCAGATCCGGACCGCGATCTCGCCCCGGTTGGCGACGAGGACCTTCGTGATCGGCGTCACGACTTCCAGGCGGGAGCGCGCTTCGCGAGGAAGGCGCCCAGGCCCTCCTGTCCCTCCGCCGATGCGCGAAGACCCGCGATCGCGCGGACGGAGTTCTCGATGGCCGCGTCGCGCGTGAGCGCGAGGTTCTCGCGGATGAGCCGCTTCGCCGCGGCCACCGCGCGCGGGCCGCAGCCGCGGAGCGCCCCGACCAGACGCTCGACCGCCCCGTCCAGCCCCTCGAGCGGGACGACCTCGTGCACGAGACCGATGTCGCGCGCGACGGGAGCCTTGAAGATCTCGGCGGTGAGGAAGTAGCGCCGCGCAAAGGCGGCGCCGATCTTGGGCAGGACGAAGGACGAGATCACCGCCGGGGCGATCCCGAGACGGGTCTCGGTGAATCCGAAGTCGGCCGCCTCGGCCGCCACCACGATGTCGCAGCAGGCGATGAGCCCCATGCCGCCCCCGAGGCAGGCGCCGTTCACGCGCGCGATCACCGGGACCGGGAGCTCGTCGAGGCTCCGGAGCATGCCGGCCATGCGTCGCGCGTCCGCCTCGTTCTCCTCGCGGGTGTAGGTCACGCTCCGGCGCATCCAGTTCGCGTCCGCCCCCGCGCAGAAGGCGGTTCCGTCGCCGGTCAGTACGACGGCCCGCGGCGCTTGGTCCGGATCGGCATTCGCCCGGTCGCGCAGGTCTTCGAGCAGGCGGATCAGCTCCGCGATCAGAACGTCGTCGAACGCGTTCCTCACCTCGGGACGGGCGAGCGTCACGCGCGCGACCGCCCCGTCACGCTCGACGCGAAGGCGGGTCTCGGGACTCAAGCGGAATTCCTCCTCGGGCGGGCCGATGCGGCCCGCGGGTCACATGCGGTAGACGGGAGCGGGCCCGCGGGTCACGGGCGCGTTCAGGCTGGCTGAGAGCGCGAGCGCCACGACGGCGCGCGTGTCGGCGGGATCGATGATGCCGTCGTCCCAGAGCTGTCCCGTGGCGTAGTAGGGGCTTCCCTCGCGCTCGTACTTCTCGAGCACCGGCTTCGCGATGGCGTCCGCTTCCGCGGCGGTGAGCGTCTTGCCCTCGCGCGCGAGCTGATCCCGCTTGACCTGCGTGAGAACCGACGCCGCCTGCTCCGCCCCCATGACCGAGATGCGCGAGTTGGGCCAGGTGAAGAGGAACCGCGGGCGGTAGCCGCGTCCGCACATCGCGTAGTTCCCGGCCCCGTGCGAGGCGCCGATCAGGACCGTGATGCGCGGCACTTCCGCGGTGGCCACGGCCTGCACCATCTTGGCGCCGTCCTTCGCGATGCCGCCCGACTCGTAGCGCTTCCCCACCATGAAGCCGGTGATGTTCTGGAGGAAGATGAGGGGGATCTTCCGCTGCGAGCAGAGCTCGACGAAGTGCGCCCCCTTCAACGCGCTCTCCGAGAAGAGGACGCCGTTGTTCGCCACGATCCCGACCGGATAGCCCATCCACCGCGCGAAGCCGCAGACGAGCGTGGTGCCGTAGTTCGATTTGAACTCGTGGAGCCGGCTGTCGTCGACGAGGCGAGCGATCACCTCGCGGACGTCGTACGGCTGCTTCGTGTCCTCGGGCA
Source organism: Candidatus Eiseniibacteriota bacterium (assembly GCA_036274595.1). Classification (GTDB taxonomy): domain Bacteria; phylum Eisenbacteria; class RBG-16-71-46; order SZUA-252; family SZUA-252; genus WS-9. The sequence continues at coordinate 28,669 of DASUFL010000087.1, forward strand.
GGATTCCGTAGAGCTCCTCGGCGGGATAGTGGGGGTCCACGGGCTCGGCCAGATCGAGGTCGACGCGCTTGACCGTGTTGAGGCGCTCGACGATGTCGCGCACCGTGTGGAGCGCGTCCTCCTCGTTCGCCGCCATGTGATCGGTCACCCCGCTCACGCGCGAGTGAACCTCGGCGCCGCCCAGGTCCTCGGGCGTCACCTCCTCGCCCGTCGCCGCCTTCACGAGCGGCGGCCCCGCGAGATAGATCGTGCCCGCGCCCTTCACGATGACGTTCTCGTCCGACATGGCCGGAACGTAGGCGCCCCCCGCGGTGCACATTCCGAGCACCGCCGCCACTTGCGGGATCCCCTCGGCCGACATGATCGCCTGGTTGTAGAAGATCCGCCCGAAGTGCTCCTTGTCCGGGAAGACCTCCGCCTGCATCGGCAGGAAGACGCCGCCGGAATCGACGAGGTAGACCGCGGGCATCCGGTTCTCGAGCGCGATCTCCTGCGCGCGGATGTGCTTCTTGATGGTGAGCGGGTAGTAGGTGCCCCCCTTGACCGTGGCGTCGTTGGCGACGATCACGCACTCGCGGCCGGAGATCACACCGATCCCGGTCACGATGCCGGCCGACGGCACCTCGTCCCCGTAGGAGCCGCGCGCGGCCAGGGGCGAGAGCTCCAGGAATGGCGTGCCGGGGTCGAGGAGCAGCTCGATCCGCTCGCGCGGCAAGAGCTTGCCGCGGCTCCGGTGGAGCTCGACCGCCTGCGCGCTCCCGCCCCGCTTGACCTCGGTCAGGACGCGCTTGAGCTCGGCGGCCAGCCCCTCGTGGTGCTTCTTCCTGGCCCCGAACTCGGGGCCGCGGGGTTTCACGTGGCTCGTCAGGACGGTCATGGGCAGGTCACTCTAAAGGGTGTGCCCGCAAAGGGAAAGGGGGGAGAATGGCGCTCTCTCCGCTCCAGAACGGCTCCCCGGCTGCCGATTCATCCCCTGCATGCCTCTCCCCAAGCGCACCCAGAACGGGAAGCCCCGGCCGCGGGCTCGGGCCAGTGCCGCCCCCAACGCTCCGTTCGAGCGGAAATCGTGGTGGCTGCTCGGCCTCGCCCTTCTCATCATCATCGCGCTCTCGTGCACGATCCCGTCCCTCTACGTCGGGCTGATCCGCTCCGGCTTCCTCGGCGACCACGTCCCCGCGAGCGGCGAGGCGGTCCTCCTGACGGGGCTCATCGGGCTCACCCTCCTCTTCTGCCTCTACATGGTCCACCAGCAGGCCCAGCTCAACACCCTGCGGCGGAAGATGCACTACGACTCGATGGAGCTGGAGCAGGCGCGCGGGCGCCTCGCCGAGCTCACGTCCCTCTTCCAGCTCGGAGGGACGCTCCAGATGAACCTCCCGCTCGGAACCGTCGCCGAGATCACCGTGCGACGCGTCGCGAGCTCGCTCCACTCGTACGATGCGACGCTCTTCCTGATCGACGCGGACGGACGGCGGCTCGTGCCGCGCGCGAGCTTCGGCCTGACCGCGCGCGGACCCGAGCCCGAGGCCCTCGTCGGTGAGGGGGCGCTCGGCTGGGCGGCCCGGGCGCGCGAGCCCATCCTGATGCGCGCCGCCGATCACGAGGCGCGCTTCGCCGACTTCTTCACCAGGCACCCGGACGCGGGCTCGGTCCTGATCCTGCCGGTCTGCGTGGAGAAGCGGTGCATCGGGGTCCTTCAAGTATGCCGCGCCTCGTGCGCCGATCCCTTCCGGATCGAGCACCGAGACGTGGGGCAGCTCTTCGCCGACAACGTCGCGCCGGTGATCGACCGCGCGCAGGCACAGCTCCGGTTCCGCGAGGCGGCGGCGGCGGCCGGCACGGTGACGCCTCCGGCGGAGGAGGTCGCTTCGGGCGCCTTCCGCGATGTCTTCCTGACCTCGGCCGCGAACGAGCTCAAGTCCCCGCTCACGAGCCTCGTCGCGTACACCGAAGTCTTCGACCAGAACGATCCGGCGATGACGCCGGCCACGCGGCGCGAGTTCACGGCGCGGCTCTACGAGGAAGCGCAGCGCATGCTCGGCCTCGTCGACGACGTGCTCGACCTGGTCCGCCTCGAGCTGGGGCGCTACCTCCTCGACGTGCGGCTCGGAAGCGTGAATCAGGCCGTTCGCGCGGCGCGCGACATCGTGGCCCCCTTCGCGGAGAGCCGCTCGGTGGCGATCGATCTCGATCTCGAGGGATCGATCCCCGACCAGCACTTCGATCCCGCCAAGATCCGGCAGTCGCTCGTCCACATCCTGCGCCACGCGATCCGCTTCTCGCCGCAGCGCTCCAGGGTCCGGCTCCGCTCCATCGTGGACGGCGAGGGAATGCTGATCGAGGTGAAGGATTCGGGACCGACGATTCCCGCGGAAGCCTCGGAGGCGATGTTCAATCTGGAGTCCGTCGGCGATCAGTTCGGCAAGCGGTGCAAGGAGCGCCAGGGCTTCGGGCTCCATCTCGCGCGCCGCTTCGTCGAGCTCCACGGCGGCCGCGTGGGCGCGGGCCCGGCGCCCGACGGCGGCGCCGTGATCTGGATGCGACTGCCCCGCGGCGAAGACCTCTCGAGCCTCCTCGGCTCGGCTCCATTCATGGAGGACTTCGCGAAGTCCTAGCTTCGCGTCAGGACGCGGCGCGCCGCGAGCGGGCCGCCGACCCGAGCGCCGCCTGCACCGTCGCCAGCTCCCCCACGTTCTCGAGCGTGAGCATCCCCACCAGCTTGCCGTCTTCCTCGAGGACCGGAAGCGCCGGGCAGCCGCTCTCCTGCATGCGCAGCACCGCCCCCTCCAGCATCTCGCGCGGATGCGCCGATCCGCACGTGCGCCGCGCGATCTCGTCGACGCGCACGTTCGTCTTTCCCTCGCTCAGCGCCCGGAAGAGATCCGCGCGAAGCAGGATGCCCACGGGCGGGATCCCGGGCAGGCCGATGACCGGAAAGTCCTGCTGGTGCCCGTTCAGGAGGAGCTCGACCGCGCGCGACACAGGCTCGTCTCCCTGGAGCGCGCGAAAGTCCCGGATCATCGCCTTCCAGACCGGAACGCCGTCGAACGCCGATCGCATCTGCACCGCCGCCGACTCCTGCCCCGCCCCCAGGAAGACGAACATCGCGATGAAGAGGAGCATCGGATTCCAGATGAGGCCGAGGAGGCCGAAGAGGATCGCGATCCCCTGCCCGATCGAGGCCGCGATCCGCGTGGCCTTCACGTAGTCGAGCCGGATCGCGAGGAGCGCGCGGAGCACGCGACCGCCGTCCATCGGAAAGGCCGGGATCATGTTGAAGATCACGAGAAGGACGTTCATACCGAGGAGCTTCGTCACGAAGTTGTGCTCGAGGGCGTCCGCCGTCGCGAAGGTGCGGAGATTTCCCGTGGCCGCGATGAGTGCGAGGAGGAGGGAAGCGATCAGCACGTTCACCGCGGGGCCCGCGAGGGCCACCGCGATCTCCTGGGCCGGCTTGTCCGGAATCCGCTCCAGACGGGCGACGCCGCCGATGGGAAGGAGCGTGATGTCGCGCGTCCTCACCCCGAAGCGCCGCGCCGTGAGCGCGTGCCCCAGCTCGTGGAGCACGAGGCAGGTGAAGAGGGCGATGATGAGGGCGATCGCCTCGATGCCCCGCCCCGGATCACCCTGCGCTTCGGCGAACCAGGCATAGGGGAAGATAAGGAAGAAGGTCGCGTGCACGCGGAGCGGGATGCCCGCGAGCGTCGCGACCTTCCAGGACCAGCGCATGTGGTGTATCAGGAACCGGTGCGGGTCACCTTGAGCGGAGCATCGAGCACGACGTTGATCTTCTGCCCGGTTCCGAGAACGATCTGGTCGCCCTTCGTCGCGACGGCGACGCCGGTGCCCACGACCGCGCCCACTGCGGCTCCCTTGGCCACGTCACCGGATCCGTGCCCCAGCACGCCGCCCAGGATGCCGCCCGCGACGGCGCCTCCGCCGATCTCGAGCGCGCTCTCCTTGGCGTCCCCCTTGCCCTCCAGGCGAAGCGGCGCGGCGGAGATGTCATAGGTCGTCCCGTCCGGCAGCTTGATGCTGTCGTAACGGAGCGTCAGCTTGGCCCCGCCGGCGACGCGTCCCGCTCCGTCCACATAGGAGAGGTGGCCGCGGATCGTCGAGCCGGCCGGCACGGCCGTGGCGCCGTCCACGGTCTTGGCGAGGACGGTGCGGATGCTGAAGGGATCGCCGACGTGATTCTTGCCGGAGTCGAGCGTTTGCTGGAGCGTGCCCGTGAAGGACGTCCCGGCCGCCAGCGTGTACGTGCGCGACGTCGGCCCCGCCTTCGACGGGGCTTGCTCCGAAGCTTGCTCCTCTCCGGCCGGCGTGAGCTTGTCCTCGGTGGCCGTCGCCCCCTGGTCCTTCGGCTGCTCCTTGTCCGCGACCGCCTTCTGCTGATCGCCGCAGCCGGCGAGCACGAATGCCAGGACGAGGACGCCACCCATTCCACTCAGCGTTCGCATCATGCGCTTGTCGAGCATCGTCATTCTCCTTCGTTCAGGCCTGGCCTAGATAGCGATCCAGCCATTCCCGAACCTCACGGTTCCAGACGAGCGAGTTCTTGGGTTTCAAGACCCAGTGGTTCTCGTCCGGGAAGAAGACCAGGCGGGAATCGACCCGCTTGGCTTGGTAGATGTTGTACGCGGCGAGCGCCTGCGTGTGCGGCACGCGGTAGTCGCGCTCTCCGTGAAGAATCAGCATCGGCGTCGTGAATCCGCGCGCGAACCGCGCGGGATTCCACCGGTCGATCGCCTCGAGCCGGTCCCACGGCTCCCCGCCGTAGGCCTGATGCCTCCCCTGCGTGACGTCGCTCCCGTACTCGGCCAGCAGATCGAACACGCCCGCGTGGTTCACGAGACAGCGGAAGCGATCCGTGTGCCCCGCGATCCAGCAGACGAGGTATCCGCCGTAGGAGCCGCCCGCCGCGGCCATGCGCGCGGGATCCACGAAGCCGGTCTCGATCAGGACGTCGGTCGCGCGCATGATGTCGGTGAACGGCTTGTCTCCATGCCCGCCCTGGATGCAGGCGGCGAACTCCTGCCCCCACGACGTCGATCCGTGGAAGTTCACGGACGCGACCACGTAGCCGCGGGCCGCGAAGAGATGCGGATTCCACCGGAAGTGGAAGTTGTCCCCCGAGATCGCGTGCGGCCCGCCGTGGATGACGTGGACCAGCGGCCACTTCTTCGACGGATCGAAGTTGGGCGGGAGCGTCACGTACATCTGGACCGGATCGTTGTCCGCTCCCTGGAAGATCATCTCGCGCACCTCGCCCATCGCGATCCCGGCGAGGATGGGAGCGTTGAAGCTCGTGTGCATCTGGAGGTCGCTGCCGTCCGGCTTGGCGCTCGCCGCCTCGGCGGGCGCGCTCAGCGACTGGATCGTGAAGTAGAGGCGGCCGTCCCGGCCCACCCTGAGCCCGCCGACGGTCCCTGGGATTCCGAGGGGGCGCGGCGTCGGCTCCTCGGCCGGAAAATGGAACAGCGCATTCCTGCCTCGATCCTCCGCATCGATCGCGAGCGAGCCGTCAGGGAGGAACTCCCACGCTCCCGCCGAGCGATCCCACGCCTCGGTGAGCGTCCGATGCGTGTCCGTCGCGCGGTCGTAGCGCACGAGCCGCACCTTGTCGGCATAGAAGAAGGGATCGCGCTGTGCGCCGTAGACGATCGACCGCCCGTCGGGCGAATAGCGCGGACGGAGCGCGTCGGACACGTTCTCGGGCGAGCCCTCCGGCGTCAGGCAGCGCACCGGCCCTTGGCCGGACGTCGGAACCGTGTAGACGGCCCAGCGCAGAAGGTAATGAGGCGGCTGGCTGGAGTTGGCGGAGAACGCGATCTCCGATCCGTCCGGGGCGATGTCGTAATGCCCCGTCGGATCCATGAAGTCGAGCCAGCCCGCTCCGTCGGGGGTGAGATCGGTGAGAGCGCGCGTCGCGAGATCGAGCACGAACAGATGCGGGCGCTCGCCTCCCGTGAGCCACTTGTCCCAGAAGCGGTAGATGCGATCCGAGGTCACGTGCGCCTTCACCGGATCCTTGGCGCGCTTCTCGAGGAGCTCCTTCGTCCCGACGGGCGTGGGCGCGTCCGCGAGCAGGAACGCGACGAACGCGATCCGCTTCCCATCCGGGAGCCAGCGTGGATCCATCGCGCCGAGCGGCATCTCGGTGAGGCGCTCGGGCTCGCCCCCCTGGAGCGCGAGGATGTGGATCTGCGGCTTCTCGTCTCCCTGGCACCGCGCGTAGAGGAGCCGCGTGCCGTCGGGGGAGAGCGCGGGCTCGGTGGACGAGGCATCCGCGCTGGTCAACGGGCGCGCCTCACCCTGGCGGGGAATCCGCCAGAGACGTGCGCGGCCGCGATTCTCTTCGATGTCGTAGGTCGTGACGGGAACGATCAGGAAGGAACCGTCCGGCGCGGGCGCGGGAGCGCCGACGCGGCTCATGCGCCAGAGATCCTCCGCCGCCATGGGACGCTGGCCACGGTTCCGGGCCTGGTGAAGGACGGCGAACGGCTGTGCTTCCGATCGGGGCTCGGCGACGTGCACGGCACACCTCCGGTGGGGAGAGACCCGCAGCCACCCCGGCGTGGGCGCGGGACTGACGGAATGGGTCATCATAGACGACCCACGCCGCCGACGGAACCGCGGAACGCGGCTCCGGGAGTCGGGCTAGTAGCGAAAGACCGCCGCGATCGGGCTGGCGGTGGGCATCGAGGCGCGTGGCACTACGAAGGCCTCGCCACCCCGCTTGAGCGCTTCCTCGCAAAGGTCGTCGAGGAGATCGTCGTCCACGGCGTCGAGCTGACGCTCGCGCCGCTCCACCGAGCCCGTGGCCCGGTCGAGGATCCCCCAGACCGTCTCGCCCTCGGCTGCGAGCACGCACGACACCCGTCCCTGGATCACGGCTTCCGCCACGGACTCGATGCGATCGCTCGCGAGGCCGCTCGGGGCCGACGTCTTGTAGCGCTCGACCCAAGGCTCGAAGCCACGCGGCGCGGCCGCGCTCACGATGGGCCACGCGTCCGCATGGATCTTGTCGCCGTTCGCGTGCTCGTAGCTCCCCTCGAGCATGGTGGCCATCAGATGCGGGTACGTGTTCGCCTCGTGGTAGATCGGCTGGTAGTACTTCACCGCGGCGAGGAGGAGCGGGGCGCGCTCGCCGTGCAGGAATTCGCGGAGCGCCTTGTCGATGACATGGAAGTAGGAGAGGAGATCTTCCTTCGTCTCCTCCTTCCCCGGCCCGTAGCCGTGATACGCGGCGCCCCCCGCGTGCAGCGTCATCAAGCGGCGCTCGTTCACCACCTCGCCGAGCGCGTCGGTGACGCTCTGCGGGAGCCCGGGCACGTCCACGGCCGACGCGCCGAGCGGCCCGCCCTCGAAGAGCCGCGCCGATTTCTGGCTCACGGCGAGGACGAAGTAGCGGGTCGCCTCATGCTTGAGACGGAGGAGCGGCTTCACGTGGAACGAGTCGGCCACCACCGCGATCTCGGGCAGGGACGCGGACACGCGGTACGCGGCCGCGAGCGATGGCGAGAGGAAAGCCGCGAATCCGTCGAGCGAGCGCTGCCAGTGCGATTCCTGCTCGAGCGCGCGGAGCGGAGCGATCATCGCTTCGGCATCGGGCGCGTCCTGCTTGAGGAGCGCCGCCGCCTTGTCGACGAGATTCCGGTAGCGGAGGGGATCCTGCCGCTTCTCCGGAAAACGGCGCGAGGTCGGCAGGTAGATCGAAACGCATGGGGCGCCTGCCGCCTGGAGAAGCGGCTTCAGGTCCTCGCTCCGGAAGGTCTGGACGTCGATCTTTTGTGCGCGGGAGGCCATGGCTCAGACCGCCTTGGGTGCCGGGGGCGGAAGCGCGATCGCGACGACGGCGGAGTCGAAGCCACAGGTCTTGTGCGCCGAGTCGCAGAACGGCTTCTTGGAGGACTGTCCGCAGCGGCAGAGGGTGATCGCGGTGCGACCCGCCAGGTCGAACTCGCGGCCGTCCTGATCCACGATCGTGAACTCCCCCTCGATGCGGATGGGGCCGTTGTTCCGGATGATGATCTTGGCGGGCATTCGCTCCTCCCAGGTCCATGGATCGGGCCCACGCCGGTGCGCGGCGGTCCCCCTCGTCGTCGCCTCCAAGTATATACTCCCCGGGAACCGTCTCGCCTCATCCCCCAAACCCAGAGAGGTCAGCCGCCCCATGGCGCCCCAGTACATCTTCACGATGGTCAATCTCGGCAAGGTCCATCCGCCCAACAAGGAGGTCCTGAAGGGGATCTACCTGTCCTTCTATCCGGGCGCCAAGATCGGCGTCCTCGGCCAGAACGGCGCGGGCAAGAGCACGCTCCTCCGCATCATGGCCGGAGTCGAGGAGCCGACGTCGGGCGAGGCCAGGCCGGCCAGGGGGATCAAGGTCGGCTTCCTGCCCCAGGAGCCCGTGCTCGATCCCACGAAGGACGTGCTCGGCAACATCCAGGAGGGCGTGGCCGAGACGAAGGCGCTGCTGGACCGCTTCAACGAGCTGAACATGAAGCTGGGCGAGTCGCTCTCCGACGCCGAGATGGAGAAGGTGATGGAAGAGCACGGACGCGTGATGGCCGAGATCGAGGCGGTCAATGCCTGGGAGCTCGACCGCACGCTCGAGATCGCGATGGATGCGCTCCGCGTGCCCCCTGGCGATGCCAAGGTCGAGACCTTGTCGGGTGGCGAGCGGCGCCGCGTCGCTCTCTGCCGGCTCCTGTTGACGCGTCCTGATTTGCTGTTGCTGGACGAGCCCACGAACCACCTCGACGCCGAGTCGGTGGCGTGGCTCGAGCGCTTCCTCCACGACTACCCCGGCACCGTCGTCGCCGTGACCCACGACCGCTACTTCCTCGACAACGTCGCCGGCTGGATCCTCGAGCTGGATCGCGGACAGGGCATTCCCTGGGAGGGAAACTACTCGTCCTGGCTCGATCAGAAGAAGAACCGGCTCGCGCTCGAGGAGAAGGCCGAGTCCTCGCGCCAGCGCACGCTCGCCCGCGAGCTCGAATGGATCCGCATGTCGCCCCGCGCGCGGCAGGCCAAGAGCAAGGCGCGCGTCACCGCGTATGAGGAATTGCTGCGAGAGGACACGGAGAAGCGGAGCGAGATCACCGAGATCACGATCCCCCCCGGCCCGCGCCTCGGGAACCTCGTGGTCGAAGCGACGAACCTCTCGAAGGGCTACGGCGACCGAGCGTTGATCGAGGACCTCTCGTTCCGTCTCCCTCCCGGCGGCATCGTCGGCATCATCGGCCCGAACGGCGCCGGCAAGACGACGCTCTTCCGCATGATCGCCGGCCAGGAGAAGCCGGATGGCGGCACGCTCCGCCTCGGCGACACGGTGACGCTCTCCTACGTGGACCAGTCGCGCGAGGCCCTCGACGGCAAGAAGACGGTGTGGGAGGAGATCTCCGGAGGCGAGGACCTGATCGAGCTCGGCACCCGGAGCGTCCCCTCGCGCTCCTACGTGGCCGCCTTCAACTTCAAGGGCGCCGATCAGCAAAAGCCCGTGAAGAACCTCTCCGGCGGCGAGCGGAACCGCGTGCACCTGGCCAAGGTCTTGAAGTCAGGCGGGAACTTGCTGCTCCTCGACGAGCCGACGAACGACCTCGACGTCGATACGCTGCGCGCGCTCGAAGAGGCGATCCTGGGCTTCGCGGGCTGCGTTTGCGTGATCACCCACGATCGCTGGTTCCTCGACCGGATCGCCACGCACATGCTGGCGTTCGAAGAGGACGGGAGCGTGGTGTGGTTCGAGGGCAACTTCCAGGACTACGAAGCCAACCGCCACATGCGCCTGGGAGCCGCGGCGGACCAGCCGCACCGGCCGAGGTACAAGAAGCTGGTGCGGGAGTAGATGCCGAGAGCCCTCCCCCGGCAGACGCCCCACATGAGCCGATGTCGCCCGTTTCTGCGCCTTATCAGGCAGAAGCGTCGTCGGTCGCGACTGGAGAGCACGGTCGAGCCCGCGGCCGCCCTACTTATGCCCTGACATCCGTTTCGCCATAATACACACTCACCCCATGGCTTAGCGGACCCAGGCGCCGCCCGGGGCGCCCGTCCGAGCCTCCCCCGCGATCCCGCGCTCCTCGATATCCCGATCCAGCTTCAGGTCCAGCTTCATGAGGTCGCTCGGTACTGACCGACCGTGCTCTAGGGGGGCACTCTCATGACACGTCTGCTCGCGCCCGCATCGCTTGCCGTTCTGCTCGTGTCCGTTCCGCTCGCCTTGCCCGCAGCCGCGCCCGCGGCCGACCTCGACACGAGATACGGGGCTCCGTTCTCGACCCTGCCCATGTATCAGACGAACACGAGCGTCCTCATGCGGGACTGGAACGGGGACGGGCTGCTGGACGTCACCGTTACCTGCAACGCGGACGACCGCGTCTCCACGCTGAAGGGCGTAGGTCAAGGCGGCTTCGGGGGGCGCATTGATTTCTCCGGCCCGGACGGTCCGTACAAGGTCGCGGCTGGAGACATCGATGGCGATGGGACGGCGGACATGGTGCTGGCCCTGTACGACGCGAATTCGGTGCGGGTCTACTACCTCGTGCCGGGCGACGTGAGCTACAGCACCTTCGCGGATCTGCCCACCGGCTCGGGGCCGGTCGACGTCGCCGTGGCTGACATCGATCAAGACGGAGACAACGACATCGTGACGTCGAACTTCAACTCGAACAACATCTCGGTCCTGCGCAACAGCGGCGGCGGCACCTTCCTCCCTCACGCCGACTACGCAGCCGGCCAGAACCCGTGGGGCATGGCCGTGGGACGTGTGAACGCCGATGCCTACCCCGACGTCGTCACCGCCGACTTCTCGAGCAGCACCGTGACGCTCTGGCTCGGGTCGTCCACGGGAACGCTCACATTCGGCTACAGCCTGTCGGCCGGCAGCAATCCTACCGATGTGGCGCTCGTCGACCTGGACGCGGACGGCGTCCAGGACATGGCACTCGCGAATCTCAATGCCCCGAGCATCACGCTCGTGGACGCCTATGGAGACATTGCCCTCCAGGTCGTCGGAACTCTCCCGAGCCTCTCCGGCTACGAAGTCGTAGCGGCCGATTTCAACAACGACGGAAAAGTCGATCTGGCGATCGCGGGGTCCGAGAACGCGAGCGGCTCGGGCACCGTGCACCTCGGATCCGGAGTCGGCGCGTTCGGTCCCCGCCACGATTTCGCCACGGGAGGGAACCTCTCGATCGGGATGGCGGCGGGGGATCTGGATGGTGACGGAAAGGCCGACCTGGCCCTCGCCTCATCGCCGAACAATGTCTCGCTGCTCCGGGGGAATGGCGACGGAACGTTCGGCGTGAATCGAGCGGTGGCTCCCGACGGCGTGAACGCGGATTTCAAGAGAGTGGCGCTGGCCGAGATGACCGGTGACAGCCATCTCGATCTCGTCCTCGCGGGAAATGCCAACGTGCGCGTCGCCCAGGGAAACGGCTCCGGCGCCTTCTCCTTCGTAGGACAGAGCGGAGCTCCGGCGGTCGATATCGCCGTGGCCGACCTCGATGGCGATGGCGATCGCGACATCGCGAGCGTCAGCGGCACCGCGTTCACGAACCTCGCCATCTCCTACAATCCGGGGAACGGGGCCATCGCGACGGGCGCCATCTACACGGTGGGAGGAATCGCTCTGGCGGTGGCCGCTGGTGACGTCGACCACGACGGGTACCCCGATCTGGTCGTCGGCTGCGACGTCCCCGGCGATCTCTTCTTCTTGCGGAACCTTGGGGACGGCTCGTTCGCCGCTGCGACGTCCGTCGCGGGGAGCGGGTGGCGGCGTGCCGTGGCCGTCGTCGACGTGGACGGAGACGGCGACCCCGACATCGTGGCCGCGAATTACCTCGCGGACAACGTGGAGGTCTACCCGGGAGATGGCTCGGGGGGCTTCGGACCGAGCACGACCTTCGCGACGGGACACCGACCGGTCTCGATCGGGACCGGCGACTTCAATACGGACGGAGCTACCGATCTCGCTCTCGCATGCGAAGGGAACACGATTTCCGTCCTTCTGAATTCCGGGAGCGGAACGTTTCTCCCCGCGACCGCGTACGTCAAGCCTGGTGTCTGGAGCGGTATCGCGGTCGGGAGCGCGGACCAGGACGCCTCGCCCGATCTCTTCGTCGTCGACGGTTACAACTATTCCGTCTCGATCCTGAACGGCTCGCCCGGGGGCGGATTCACGTTCCAGGGACGCTCCTGGGGTGTCCCGGCGACGCCGGAGGGGCTCGCCGTTGGCGATCTGAACGAGGATGGCCGCACGGATATCGTGGCGTCCGGAGGCGCACTCTACGGAGGAGCCGGTTTCGCGCAGGTTCTCCTGTACGAGGGAGGGACCGTGACGGGGGTCGAGTCCTCTCCGGCCATCGATCGGAACGGGCTCGCCCAGAACCGGCCCAATCCATTCAATCCTCGCACCGAGATTTCCTTCGTGATGGCGCGAAGCGGTCCGGCGACGCTTCGCGTCTACGACGCAAGTGGGCGTCTGGTTCGGACCCTCCTCGAGCGGTCGCTCGATGCTGGACTCCACAGTGCTGGATGGGACGGCATGGACGCAGAGGGCCGGAGGGCGGCTTCGGGAGTCTATTTCTACCGTCTGGTCACGCCGGGATTCGACAGCGCGAAGAAGATGCTGCTGATGAAGTAATTTGAGCGCCCGGCCGCAGCCGGGCGGAACTCCTGTTCTTTCCGTGAGGCGGTGGCGACCGAGGCGGAACCCGGAGCGATCCAGGTTCCGCCTTCGCCTTACGCGTTCCAGGCCAACCATTTGAGTCGATCCCTTGACAGCGAGCTATCTTGATGATATCATATTAGTATCGAACCACGGGACAGCCACGGTGGCCGTCCCGGCACCTCGAAAGGAGCGTGTTCGTCCATGATCCACGAACGTCGGGTCGCTGCCCTGAGCGGGGCCATCGGTCTGACCATCACCCTGCTTCTCGGGGGATTGGCCGTTTATCTCTTCGTCGGCGCGGTCCAAGCCGGCCGTCCTCTCCTGCTCGCGACGACAGTGCTTCCCCTGGCTGTCGTCACGGCGCTTTGCGCGGCGGGACTCTTCACGGTCCAGCCAAACCAGGCCGTGGTCTTGATCCTGTTCGGATCCTACGCGGGGACGGTGCGCGACAGCGGCTGGTGGTGGACGAACCCCTTCAACACGCGGAAGAGGATCTCGCTCCGCGTGCGGTCCCTGAACGGACACATGATCAAGGTGAACGATCACGCCGGGAATCCGGTCGAGATCGCCGCCGTCGTCGTGTGGAACGTTCTGGACACGGCGCAGGCCGTGTTCGACGTGGAGAACTACGAGGACTTCGTCTCGGTGCAGAGCGAGACCGCGGTCCGGCATCTCGCGAGCATCTATCCGTACGACGAGTACGACCACGACGCGATCTCGCTGCGCGGGAGCACGGACAAGGTGTCCGACGCGCTTCGCGCCGAGCTCCAGGAGCGTCTGCGTCCGGCGGGCGTGCAGATCGTCGAGGCCAGGCTGAGCCACCTCGCGTACGCGCCCGAGATCGCGGGGGCGATGCTCCAGCGCCAGCAGGCCGCGGCCATCATCGCGGCGCGTCAGCGGATCGTGGAGGGCGCGGTGGGCATGGTGGAGATGGCGCTCGAGCGGCTGAGCGCGAACAAGATCGTGGAGCTGGATGAGGAGCGGAAGGCCGCGATGGTGTCGAACCTGCTCGTGGTGCTCTGCGGCGAGCGCGCCGCGACGCCCGTGCTCAACACGGGAACGCTGTACAACTGAGCCATGACGCCCCGCAAGGCGTTCCTGCTCCGGATCGACCCGGAGCTCTGGCGGGCGATCGAAGCCTGGGCGGCCGACGAGCTACGCAGCGTGAACGGGCAGATCGAATATCTGCTCTCCAACGCTGTGAAGGGCGCCGGCCGTTCCAGGTCTTCGAAGGCTAGAGAGCGTCCTCGTCGTCCGCCGGAGGCGGAGGGGGAGGAGCCGGACGATCGTTCTTGAAGTAGGAGCGTTCATCGCTGTCGCCGCCGAGATCGCGGCGTCCTTCATCCCGATCGTCCTCGAGATCGTTCCAGAGCTCGCGCCGATCCTCACGTAGCTCCCTCCCGCTCGCAAGCGCATCCTCCCTCGTCAGCCTCGAGAATTCCCGCAGCAGTCTCCTCTCGCGATCGAGCGCCCACGGCGCCCCGCGCGAGACGCTGGTCTCGATCGACGCGAGCTCGTGCACCACGCGCCGCTCGCGCGCGAGGCGAGCGCGCGCGGCCTCGGCGTCGCGGCGGTCGTCCCAGCGCGCGTCCGTATCGTCGCGGTCCCACCGAGCCTCGCCCTGATCGAGCGTGAGATCCCGGCGCGATTCCACGAGCTCGAGGCGCATGAGACGCTGCAGCTCGAGCCGTGCGCGCCGCTCTTCGAAGCGATCCCCCACCCGCTCCGCGCGCACGAGCCTCTGGAGCTGTCGATCGAACCGGCGAACGTCGGCCCAGTCGCCGCTTCGATCCCACTGGTCGTGGCGCAGCTCCTGCCGGTCACCCCCGATCTCCCCTCCGACCTGAGCCTGGGCCCGAGGGGCGAAGAGCAGGAACAGGGTCGCGACGGTGCCCGCCGCGATGGCCGCCACGATCCATGGGCGTTCGTAGGTTTTCGTCCACACTGTGTCGGTGCGCATCGCGTCTCCTCCGGCTCTGGCATTGGGGCACAACGGGTTCGGTCCGCGAGCGGACCGATGCCGGAGGAGAGGGCAACTACCGTGCCCGGGCGGAGGCCTCGTGGACGGTGTGGAGGAGGGGCTGGTCGAACCGGATCTCGCGCACGGGCCCGTAGCTCCGCGCGACCTTCCGGATGGCGGCCGCGTTCCCGATCATCACGATGGAGAGGTCTTGGGGATCGGGATAGACGCGCCGGATGACGGGGAGGATCGACGCGTCCGGGACGCGCTGGATCCGCTCGACGTACTGGGTCACCTCGGTGATCGGGAATCCGTGATACGCGAGATCGGCGAACGTGGCCGCGATCTGGTCCCCGGTTTCGTAGTCGGGCGGATAGAGGCCGCTCAAGTAGCTCTTCACCGATGCGACCGTCGTCGCGTCGATCCCCTTCTCGCGAAGCTGGCCGAGGAGGCGCAGCGCCATGTCCATCGCGCGCTGCGTGGAGTCGGTCTTCGTGAAGCTCGAGATGGCGACCGAGGCGGGCTGCCCCAGGCGCAGGAAGCGGCAGCGCACGCCATACGTGAGGCCGCTCTTGGTGCGCATCTCATTGTTCAGGATGGATGTGAATCGCCCGCCGAAGGCCGTGTTCGCCACGTCCACCACGTCCCGGTCCGGATCGTGGCGCCCGATGCCGCGGTTTCCCATCCAGAAGTAGGTCTGGGACGCATCCGGCTTGTCCACGAGGAGCACGCGGCGTCCATCGACCCGCGGAGTCTCGGGCACGTTCGGAAGCGGGTCGGTGGCACGCGCCCAGTCGCCGAACGCCGCCCTGAGCCGCGACTCCATGCGCTTGGAGTCGAAGTCCCCCACCACCGCGAGGATCAACCGATCGCCGCCGAACCGGCCCCGATAGCAGGCGATCACATCGTCGCGCGTGATGCCCGCCACCGTGCTTTCGTCTCCGCTGGTCGGTCGGCCGTAGAGATGGTCCGGGAACAGGTAGGCGAGGCCGTACTCGCCGAGCACCCCCCACGGATCGTCCTTCTCGGACTTGAGCGCGTCGACCGTCTGCGCGCGGAGCTTCACGAACTCGGAGTCCGGGAAGAGCGGGTGCCGGAACGAATCGCGCAAGAGCTCGACCATGAGCGCTTCGTCCCTGGACATGAACTCGCCCGCGGCCCAGAAGATCTCCAGACCGCCTCCCGTGTCGAACGAGGCGCCCGCTCCGTCCGCGGCCTGGGAGATCTGGAGAGCGGAGCGCTTCCCCGCTCCCTTCCGCAGCATCGCCCCGGTGAGCGCGGCCAGGCCCTCCTTGCCCGGGGGATCGGCGAGCGATCCACCGTTCACGAACGCCCGGAAAGCAATGAGCGGGAGATCGTGCCGCTCCGCCAGAATGATCCGCGCGCCATTCCCGAGGGTGATCGCGCGCGACTTGGGGAGAACGATCTCCGCGCCGGCGGGCGTGCCGAGCAGAGCCGTGAGCACGAGCGCCGCGAGCACGGTGCGCAGCGCGGCCACGGGAGCGCGCGTCCGGAAACCGGTCGTCATGGCTTCCCCTTCCGCGCGGACGACGAGCCCTTGGCGTCGGCCTCGGGCTCGTTCTCCGGGACCAGCGTCCCGACCGTGCGATTCTTCTCCGTGAAGATGCGCCGCGCGACCTCCTGGACCTTCTGACGCGTCACCTTCTCGTAGCGCGCCGGCGCGGTGAAGAGCATCCGGTAGTCGCCGCGCAGCGTCTCGTAGCGTCCGAGAGCGGACGCCTTGTCGTCGATGGTCTTGAGCGATCGCCAGTACGAGGCCAGGCGGATGGTCTTGGCCTTCTTGAGCTCGGCCTCGGTGACGCCATCCTTCGCGACGCGCGCGAGCTCGTCGAGCAGGGAGGCTTCCGCGGCCTCGAGCCCCTTGTCCGGAGCGACCGTCACGAAGAACGCGTAGAGGCCGGGATCGAAGCCCCGCTGGAGCCAGGAACCCACGTCCACCGCCACGCGATCGCGATCGACCATCCGCTGGTAGAGGCGCGACGATTCGCCGGCCGTGAGGATCATGTCCAGGAGCTCCTCCGCCTCGGCGTCGGGGCCGCTCGCCGAGCCCGCGTGGTAGCCGACCTCGAGGAGCGGCACCGGTGCGGGACGGCGGATCTCGACCCGGCGCTCGCCCATCTGCGGCGGCTCGATCGTGCGCACCTCGGGCGGCGGCGGCTGCGCCGGGATGCCCGCGAAGTACCTGTCCATGAGCGTCATGATCTCCGGCCCCGTCACGTCTCCGACGACGACGAGCACCGCGTTGTTCGGCGCGTAGTAGATGCGGAAGTACTCCTTCAGGTCGGCCATGGTCCAGCGCTCGATGTCGCTCGGCCATCCGATCGTGGGGATCTGGTACGGATGCGCTTCGAACGCCGTCGCTTCCAACGACTCGTCGAGGAACTGCTGGTTGTTGTTGTCCACGCTCGTGCGCCGCTCGGAGTAGACCACCTCGCGCTCGCTCTGCACGGAGGTGGAGTCGAACGTGAGGCAGCACATCCGGTCCGCCTCCATGCGGAGGACGAGATCGAGCGCGCTCTTGGCGAACCAGTCCGAATAGACGGTCACGTCCTGGGTCGTGAAGGCGTTGTTCGCGCCGCCGTTCCCTTCCATGACCCGGTCGAACTCGCCGCCGGGGTAGTTCTTCGAGCCGAGGAACATCATGTGCTCGAAGAAGTGCGAGAGCCCTGTGATGCCGTTGTGCTCGTTGCGGCTCCCCACCTTGTGCCAGATGTAGAGCGCGACGTTCGGAATGTCGTGGTCGGGCCAGACGATCACGCGAAGACCGTTGGGCAGGGTCTTGGCGACGATGTCGGAGCCGATCGCCCCCTTCTTGGGAGTGGGCTTGGCGGCCGCGCGCGGCTGCGCGAACGCCGGTGGGGCGAGCGTCAAGAAGGCCGCGACGAGCGCGGCCGGCAGCCGTAACCTGGTCTCCAGACGGCGCTGGGCCATTCTTCGAAACACGGCGTCCGAGTCCTCCGTAGGATCGACGAGTCTAGTCCCGGCCCGGGGTTCTGTCACGCGGCGCCCACCCGGCCCTATAGTGAACGGCCATCGAAGGCTTCCCCGGGCGGCGGGATCGCCGGCCGTGGATGCTACGGCACCCCAGAGGAGGAGCAACCATGCCGACCATGCACGAGGTCGATTACGAGATCCTGGGCGACGACATGCAGTTCGTCCGCATCATCCTGGATCCGGGCGAGGCGGTCGTCGCCGAGGCGGGCGGAATGATGTACCTCGAGGACGGGATCCAGATGGACACCATCTTCGGCGACGGCTCGCAGCCGAACCAGGATTTCCTTGGCAAGCTGGTCGGCGCCGGCAAGCGGCTCCTCACGGGCGAGTCGCTCTTCATGACCGTCTACCACAACGAGGGACGCGAGCGCCGCGCGGTCGCGTTCGCCGCTCCGTACCCCGGCAAGATCGAGCCCCTCCACTTGAAGGAGCTCGGAGGCGAGATCATCGCGCAGAAGGACTCGTTCCTCGCCGCGGCGAAGGGCGTGAGCGTCGGGATCGCGTTCAACAAACGGTTCGGCGTGGGACTGTTCGGCGGCGAAGGCTTCATCATGGAGCGCCTGACCGGCGACGGCTGGTGCTTCGTGCACGCCGGGGGCACGCTCGAGAAGCGGCAGCTTACGGCGGGCGAGACGCTCCGAGTGGACACGGGATGCATCGTGGCGCTGCAGCCCTCGGTCTCGTACGACATCCAGTACGTGGGCAAGCTGAAGAGCGCGATCTTCGGCGGCGAGGGGCTCTTCTTCGCGACGCTCCGGGGCCCCGGGACCGTCTGGCTGCAGTCGCTCCCGTTCAGCCGCCTCGCGAGCCGCATCTACGCGGCCGCGCCGCAGGCCGGTGGACGCCGGCGCGAGGAAGGCTCGCTCCTCGGCGGTCTCGGGAATCTCCTCGACGGCGACGGGCAGTAGCGGGTCGTCGAGAGCGACCCAGGGCGTTGCGCCTATCGTCGGCGCAGCGCCCAGAATAGAAGCGAGAGGACCAAGCTCAGGAGGAGCGAGGTCCCGAGCGGAATGTAGACCTTCCAGCTCGGTCCGCCGAAGCGGAAGTCGCCGGGCAAGCGCCCGAGCCAGGGGATGCGCGGCCCCCACGTCAAGACCGCTCCCACAAGAAAGAGCGCGGCTCCAAGAACGAGGAGCGCGCGCCCCCAGGATTCGTTCATCCCTCGACGATACGCTCAGGGCTTTCGCTCCCGCAAGGTGACGGTGCCCGAGCCGGTCTCGATGCCGATCGAGCCGCGCCCGTCCCCGATCCGCCCGACCAGGGCGTCGTGCTTCCGCACCTGCGTCTCGAGGGCCAGCTCGGAGCGGATCCCGCCGCTTCCCGATTCCACCGAGACCTGCGCGCCGACGTCAGGCGGGAAGGAGACCGTGATGTCGCCGCTGCCCGATTCCACGAGGAGCGTCGAGACGTCGCCGGCCAGGTCGAGATCGATCTCGCCCGATCCGGTGTCCATGGTGACCGACTTCGCATCCACGTTCTCCAGATTGATCGAGCCGGAACCCGTGTCGATCGCGAGCGATCGTGCCCTCAAATTCTCCCCGGCCACCTCGCCCGAGCCCGTGTCCACGAGGATGTCCTCACTCGTGCGCACGTCGCGAAGGTGGACGCGTCCGGATCCGGTATCGATGTTGATCGTCGCATCCGAACCGAGCACCTCGACTTCGCCCGAGCCGATGTCCGCGTGGAACGGGCCGTGCATGTCCTCGGCGTGAATCGGCATCGCGGCGCCGTCCAGGAAGAGGTCGGCATCGACCCGGGCCACCGAGGCGCTGCCATGCCCCCAGTTGACCTTCAGCTGGGTCCCTGGCGGGACGAAGAGCTTCACGTCGGCGCTCGCCTCGACCCCCGGACCGCGGCCGGAGAGAGTCATCCGGTCTCCCTTTTCGACGCCATCCTGGTCGTCCCCAAAGGTCCCGTCGTCCCTCACGCGCATCGTGGTCGTGGAGTTGTGCCCCATGGAGCGGTCGATCACGTGGTCTCCCGGATAGAGCACTCGGAGGGTCTGGCGGCCCCGGACCGGCCCGGTCAAAACCTTGAGCTTGGCGGCATCCGGCCCCTGGAGGTCGACCTCGGCCATGACGGCCGAGCCGGTCCCGGGCACGATCTCGAGTGACCCCACGAGGTTGTAGACGGACACCCTGTTGCCGGTGATGGTGTAGCGGACCGGAGCCGCCTGGGCTTTGCCCCACCCGAGGCCAGCCCCTGCGAGAACGAGGAGGAGTCCCGCGGCGCGGGATCCGGCCAAGCCACGTCGAACGCTCATGCGTCGCTCCTTTCGGTTTCAGAATGTTGAAGGGACGCCTGTTGAGAGGGTCCCGGAGCCGAAAACGTTGGGGCCGAGGGGGACCTGCCCCTAGACTTCCCTACGCGCCCCCCGTCCGACCAGTTTCCAACCCTTGTCCCACCTGGCCTGTCCAACACTGGCGACACCGGGGCCCGAGAGACCAGGAGTGAACGCGTCGACCACACTCGGACGAGTCGTGCCGCAGGCCATCGATAGGACCGACGTCACGCGCGCGCAGGACGGTGACACGCGCGCATTCGAGCGGCTCTACCGCAGCCACGTCGCGCGCGTCCACGGACTCGCCCGCCGGATGATCGGCCCCGAGCACGCGGCCGAAGTGACCCAGGACGTCTTCGTGAGGGCCTGGGAGAAGCTCGGCACGTTCCGCGGCGAGTCGGCCTTCGGAACGTGGCTCCACCGGGTCGCGGTGAACGTGGTCCTCCACCGCCGCGCCGCGCTCAAGCTGGAGCGGACGCGGTTCGACGAGGACGAGGAGGCGCTGGACGTCATACCGGCGCCGGTCCGCCACGCGACGGTCGAGTTCGGCATGGACTTCGACCGCGCCATCGACAAGCTCCCGGACGGCGCGCGCGTGGTGTTCGTGCTCCACGACGTGGAAGGATTCAAGCACGAGGAGATCGCCGGATTCCTGGGCATCACCTCGGGAACGACCAAGGCGCAGCTCCATCGAGCACGGATGATCCTGCGCCAGCACCTCACACGATGAGACGGAACGAACGATGAGCGATCGCTACACCGATCTGATCTCGGATTATCTCGACGGCACGCTCGACCCGGGGACGCACCGGCAGGTCGAGCGCCACCTCGCGGGCTGCACCGAGTGCGCCGCCCTCCTCGCCGATTTCGAGCGCGTCGTCGGACGGGCCCGCGTTCTGGCCGAGGACGACACGCCCCCGGCCGAGGATCTCTGGCCCGGCATCGAGGCGAGGCTCAGGCGCGCCGCGCAGACGCCGCTCCCGATTCCGGTCACGCTCACCGCGGTGCCGGAGCGCCGCTCGCTCAAACCGAGGATCTCCTTCACCCTTCCTCAGCTCGCCGCCGCGTGCCTCGCGGTCGTCGCGCTCTCGGCCGCCGGAGCCTTCTACATCGGCGGCGGTGCGCGCAAGGCCGAGACGACGGCCCCCGTCGCGCAGCAGCTTCCGGCACCGGCCGCGGCGACCATGACGGAGAGCCAGGACGCCATCAAGGACGTGGAGCGGCTCAAAGAGATTCTCGCGTCGCGCCGCAACGAGCTCGATCCCGCGACGGTCGCCGCGCTCGAGGGGAGCCTGCGCGCGATCGACATGGCCATCCGCCAGGGACAGCTCGCGCTGGCGGCGGATCCCAAGAACCCGTACCTGCGCGACCATCTCGACGACACGATGCGCCGCAAGGTGGACCTCATGCGCCGCGCCACCATGCTCGCGAGCGCGGACTAGCGAACCGGAGACCCCCCACACCATGAGCCTGCCCGTCGTCCTCGCCGCCGCCGCAG
Organism: Candidatus Eiseniibacteriota bacterium; assembly: GCA_036274595.1. Classification (GTDB taxonomy): domain Bacteria; phylum Eisenbacteria; class RBG-16-71-46; order SZUA-252; family SZUA-252; genus WS-9. Next base: position 50,102 of record DASUFL010000087.1, read on the forward strand.
TCCTGTCGCTCCAAGCCGACGTCGACACCACGTTCGCCGTGAAGCAGGGAGCGGCCCTCCAGGTGGAGAACTTCGCCGGCGAGGTCGTCCTGAGCGCCTGGGACAGGAACGCGGTGCGCATTCAGGCCCCCGAGGCGGGCGACGCGCGCGTGATCGTGAAGCCGACGCCGCGCGGGCTCGTCGTCAAGACGGGCTCCAAGCACATCGCGGCCGGATCCGTCGATCTCAGGATCACCGTGCCTTCGTGGATGGATCTCGACGTCTCGGGCGTCCAGACCGACGTCACGATCGACGGCGCGCGGGGACGCGTGCGGGTCGCGACGATCCATGGCGACATCGCGGTGTCGGGCGGGCGCGGGCAGATCGAGCTGAACGCGGTGGATCAGGACATCCACCTGGCGGACGCGTCGGGGGTGGTCGTGTCCGAGACGGTGAACGGCGACCTGACGCTCCAGCGAATCGAATCGGACAGCGTGGACGTCTCGACGGTGAACGGGGAGATCTTCTACGAAGGCACTCTCCGGAGCCGCGGCGTCTACCGATTTACCAGCCACAACGGCGACATCGCGGTGGCCATCCCCACGACCACGAGCGCCACCGTCAACGTCTCCACCTTCTCCGGCGAGTTCGCCTCCGACTTCCCCGTCACGCTCCAGGAGTCACGCCCCGGCCGCCGCTACTGCTTCACGCTCGGCAAGGGAGGCGCCCGCGTCGATCTCGAATCCTTTCAGGGAACGATCCACGTCTTCCGCCCCGGCACCAGAGGGCCCGTCGCCGACGTCGAGAACCAACGGATGGAGCGGCTTCAGGAGCGCATGGAGAAGGTGAAGGAGAAGTTCGAGCAGAGGAAGCAGGAGTACAAGCACCTGAAGAAGTCCACCAAGGGCGACGACGCTGACGATGACTCCGACTCCGATGACGATGATTCGGAGGATTCGAAGTAACCTCTGGGTCGTCGCGGCTTGGCCGGCGAGGGGAGGGTATGAGGGTCCTGGACAAGCACGTCCGGCGCTCGCTACCGCACCCCTACACTGGTTTGGTTGGCGCCGGCGCGAAAGTCCCGGACCCTCATACCCTCCCCTCGCCTCCCATGGCCCCGATAGCCTAGGGGTACGCATCACCGCCCCGTTGTCGTCAGGCGTCGGCCTGGCCTCGTCGGCGTAGACCTCGGAGCCGGTGAGATGATGACTCCGATGACGGATTCGAGGTAACTGCTAGCTCATCGCGACTGGCTGGAATCGTGGCTCTCGGGCACTTGGGAGGCGAGGGGAGGATGTGAGGGTCCGGGACTTTCGCGCCGGCGCCAACCAAGTCACTGTAGGGGCGCGATAGCGAGCGCCGGACGTGCTTGTCCAGGACCCTCACATCCTCCCCTCGCCGGCCAAGTCGCGCGTCAAGCCGCGGTCCCCCCGTCTACGTAGAGCTCCTCCGGTACGGCCTGTAGACCGGATGCCAGATCATCGCGCGGATGCGCGCCTCGACCGCCGCGGGATCCAGCTCGGGCGCGGCGCCCTCGGATACCAGCGTGGTCCCCACAGCCAGCGCGACCCGGAAGGAGATCTCCCGGAGCCTCGACAGCGGGGGGTAGATGGGCGCGCCCGGCCGTCCGCTCTTGTCGGTGCACTCGAAGACCGCGCGGCTCGCGGCCGCGAAGGCTTCATCGGTGAGACGCCGGGCCTCGACGGCCACGGCTCCCAGCCCCACACCGGGAAAGACGAGCACGTTGTTTCCCTGCCCGATCTCATGAACGGTTCCGCCGATCTCGACCGGCGAAAACGGGCTCCCCGTTCCGACGACTGCCGCGCCCCCCGTCCAGCCGAGGAGCTCCGCCGGCGTGGCTTCGCTCTTCGACGTCGGGTTGGAGATCGGGAGGATCACCGGCCGATCGCATTGCCGGAGCATCGCGCGGATGATCGGCTCCGTGAAGGCGCCGGGTTGCCCCGACGCTCCGACGAGGACGGTCGGGTGGAAGCTGGACACCACTTGCTCCAGGGTCACGGGGCCGTCTCCGACGTGCCCCCAGCTTCGGACCAGCTCGGCCGGCGCGGCAATCGCCGCCTTCTCGGCCTCGAGACCGGGCCGGTCCGCCACGATGAGCCCTTTCGAATCCAGACATAGGACTCGGGAAGAGAGCTCACGGGAGGGCACGCCGGCCTCCGCGAGCGCGCGCCGTACCGCGAGAGCCGAGCCGGCGCCGGACGCGCCGGCTCCGAAGAAAACGATGCGCTCCTCGGCCATCGCGCGGCCCACCTGGTGGGTGGCGCTCCGGATCCCCGCCGTGACCACCGCGCCCGTTCCCTCGATGTCGTCGTTGAAGGAGAGGATTCGATCTCGATGACGCGAGAGGACACGGAACGCGTTCCGGCTCGACAGGTCCTCCCACTGGAGGAGCGCGCGCGGGAAGAGGTCGCGGATCGCGTCCACGATCTCGTCGATCAAGGTGTCGTACTCCCGGCCCCGCGCGCGCCGCCGCGGAACGCCGAGGTAGAGAGGATCGTCGAGGAGCGCCTGATTGTCCGTGCCGACGTCGATGTCGAGTGGCAGGCAGCGCGACGGATGAAAGCCGCCCCCCGCGGTGTAAAGGGCGAGCTTCCCGATCGGAATCCCCATGCCCCCGACGCCCTGGTCGCCGATGCCGAGGATCGCCTCGTTGTCGGTCGCCACGATCACGCGCACGTCGGGAAGGGACGCGTGGCGCAGGATCTCGACGACCCGTCCCCGATCTTCGATCGACACGTAGACCCCGCGCGGGCGGCGATAGATGTGGCTGAACTGCTCGCACACCTTTCCCACCGTCGGCGTATAGACGATCGGGGCCATCTCCTCGAGATGGTCCAGGAGGAGGCGGTAGAAGAGAGTCTCGTTGCGGTCTTGGAGGGCTGCCAGGAAGAGATAGCGCTGCACGTCGGAGCCCGAGCGGAGGTAGTTCTCGTACGCGCGGGCTCGCTGCTCTTCCTCGGTCGCGACGCCCGGCGGAAGGAGCCCGTGGAGATGAAACGCCTCTCGCTCTTCCGGTGAGAAGCAGGTCCCCTTGTTGAGGAGGGGGTCGTCCAACAGCGCTTCCCCCTCCCGGCTCACGGCCCAGTAGGTTTCGCCGGTCCTCTGGTCGGTGCGCTCTTCGAACGGGATCATGGGCGGAGTATAGGGGCGCGGTTCGTCCGTGAAACGGTGGCCGGAGGTAGCATCGTCGTCCCGGTCGTGGTCAGGGAATCGCGCACTCCTTCCCCGCCATGCGGCGAAGCAGACCGGCCTGGCCGATGTGGTACGCCTCGTGGAACTGTAGAAAATGGAGCTTGTCCGCGAGCGTGTCGTCGCCGCGCTTCTCGAGGAGTCCCTCGTCGCTCAGCCGCGCGAGACCGGCCTGGACCCGCTCCTGCGAGCGTCGGAAGTCGGCCACGATCGACTCGAACGGAAGCGAGTCCTGGGCGCCCTGCACGGGCCGGGAGCCTCGCTTGAAGCGGTCGTTCCGGTCGGCGTCCCACACTTGCGCCTCGCCCAGGAGATCGAGAATCGCGCCCCGGCTCGCCACGATGTGGGCCGCGACCCAGTTGAGGCAGTTTCCCCCGGCCGGCGGCTGCACCAGGCTGTCCTCGTGGCTCAGCCCTTTCACGTTCACCCCGAACGCGTAGGCGTCGATCTCGAAGAGGCGCTGAAGCTGGCGAAGGCTCACGACGGCTCCTTTCTCAGGTGACGGGACGCGACGTGCGGACTCCGCCGAACACGCGCTTCAAGAGGCGATAGATCAGGATCAGGGCCACGATGGCCAGGACGAGCAGGATCGCGGTCAGGACCAGTGTGAGCACGGGATGCGTGGCCGCGAGCCAGGCGAGGCCGATCGCGATCACGTCCTCCGTGGTGCTCAGGATGCCGTTCGAGATGGGCTCGGGGCTCGTGTTGACCGCCGCGCGCGCGGACGCCTTGGTTCCATGCGAGGTCAGGGCGACGCCCCCCGCGACGAGCGCGGCCGCGACGCGCCAGGGCTCGTCGATGCCCGCCACCGCGGCGTAGGCGAGGATCGCGGCCGCCGGGGGACGGATGAACGTGTGAACAGCGTCCCATACGTTGTCGAAGAAGGGCACCTTGTCCGCCACGAACTCCACGACGAACAGAACGAGGGCGAGGCCGATCACGACCGGATGGCCGAGCGCGGCGAGCGACGGCGGCAGCGTGGCGACGTGGAACCGCTGAAGGAGGCCCAGCGTCGCGACGGTGGCGTAGAGATTGAGTCCGGCCGCGAACGAGGTGCCCGCGACCAGCCCCATCCACTCGGTCATCGCTCGGCTCCGGCGCTAGCCCTGCCGCGCTTCCCCGCGGCGCACGATGGCGAACGCGATCAGCGCGACGACGAAGAAGACGAGGAGCGCCCACGCCACGCCCTGGAGCGTCTGGATGATGGTCCGGTAGATCTCGAGCCCCATGGAGGGTCCGTCGAGCGGCAGGGTCTTCATGGCCTGGTCGGGGCCAAAGCGCTCTGGATGGACGTACTGCTCGAGCTTCCAGATCTGCACGCCGTTCGAGATGCCGACCACGAACACCGCGAACAGGAGGAAGCGTTGCCATCCCTCGGCGATCTGCTCGCCGATGACGCGGTCCAGGATCTGGCGGATCGGCTTCCGGAAGAGGAGGACGACGAGCCCCGCGGTGGCGAGCGCGACGAAGAGCGTGAGGAGAAGGAGGACGAAGAACATCGATTCCCTTTCGATGGGGTCTTGGGCTGGACGCCAGGCAGGAGTCTAGCCGAGAGTCGGCTTCCCGGCGTAGAGTTGCTTCTCAGCTCCCGAAAGACGGGACGACCCGAACGGAGGATCCCATGACGGCAACTCCCGCTATGGCGCACGCCGCATCGCGCCGCTTCGGCCGCTCCGCGGCCATTCTCGCCGCCGCGCTCCTTGTCTCGGTCGCGGGCTGCAAGGGCGCCACTCCGATCCACGATCTCCTCGCCAACGCGGCCGCGCAGGACGGCAAGACCGTGCGCATCGCCGGCAAGGTCGAGAACTCCGCGGGGGCGTTCGGCTACGCCGTCTACCGTGTGAATGACGGCACCGGCAAGATCGACGTGGTGGCCAAGACCGGCGGCGCCCCCGCCCAAGGAGCCGAAGTCGGGGTGGAGGGCACGTTCCGCCAAGCCTTCACGATCGGCACCGACGTGGTAGCCGTCATCGAAGAAAGCAAGCGATCCTCCCGTTGAGCGCCAAGGCGAGCCAGGCGATCCGCCCTTGATTCAACCACCATGGGAGGGACGGAGAGGCGATGACCGGAGGGCGCCTCACAGTCGCGCGAAGCGCGACATGTGCCGCGCCCGGAGGTTATCGCCTCTCCGTCCCGGCCCATAAATGGATAAAGCCAAGCCCGGCATAGCCAGGCTAGAAATCGCAATCACAGCGATCCTGTTCTCACTCGGCGGCGCAGGCATCAAGGCCTGCTCGCTCACGAGCTGGCAGATCGCCATGTTCCGCTCCGCCATCGCGGCCGTGATGTTCCTCGTGTTCCTTCCGGAGTCCCGTCGAGGCTGGACGCGCTGGACCTGGATCGTGGGCGCGGGCTACGCATCCACGATGCTGCTCTTCGTGATCGCGAACAAGCTCACGACCTCGGCGAACACGATCTTTCTCCAGTCGACGGCGCCACTCTACGTGCTGCTGCTCGCGCCCTGGCTGCTCCGGGAGCGGAACCGGGCGTCCGATTTCCTGGTCATGGCGCTCCTCGCCGTGGGGCTCTGTCTCTTCTTCGTCGGGCACGAGAACCCGTGGCGCACCGCGCCCGATCCGCTGCGCGGGAACGTGCTCGCGGCCATCTCGGGCGTCTCCTGGGCGCTCACCATCATGGGAATGAGGCTCCTCGGCCGCGAGAGCCACGACGCCCCGAACCCGACCGTGCCCGCGGTCCTCGTTGGAAACCTGATCGCCGTCATCGTCTCTCTCCCGTTCGCGGTCCCGGTTCCCGCGCTGGGCCGCGTGGACGCTCTCGTCCTGCTCGGGCTCGGGACGGTGCAGATCGGACTCGCCTATGTCTTCCTCACGCGCGGGATCCGGAGCGTTCCCGCCTTCGAGGCGATGGTGATCCTGCTCCTCGAGCCGGCGCTCAACCCCGTATGGTCGTGGCTCGTGCACGGCGAGCGGCCGGGTGGATGGGCGATCGTGGGGGGCGTTCTGATCCTGGGAGCGAGCGCGCTCAAGACCTGGAACGACGCCCGGCTCGCGCCCGAGATCCCTCCAGCGTGACACGCCGGCGGAAGACGCTCCTCGCGCTCCTCGCGATCGTCCTCGCCGCCCTGGTCTGGCTCTTCCTTCCCACGGACTGGAACCCGCCTTCCGCGCGGGCGCGCCCGGCCCTGAGCCGGGCCGACGCGATCGAGAGGCTGCATCGCCTCGAAGCGCTCGATGATTCGGTGCCGCTCTATCCCCCGTGCCGCACGATGGTCCTCGACCATGGGGTGAGGACGGAGCGCGCGTACGTGCTGCTGCACGGCTTCACGAACTGCCCGCGCCAATTCGGGGCCCTCGCCCAGCTCCTCTACGACGACGGCGCCAACGTGCTCGTTCCGCGCATGCCGCGACACGGGCTCGCGAACGCGTCGCCCCACGTGCTCGCCGATCTCACGGCGGACGAGCTCACAAGGGCCGCGGGAGAAGCCGTCGACATCGCGCGCGGTCTCGGAAAGCGAGTCACCGTGGTCGGGCTCTCCTCGAGCGCCGTGGCCGCGGCTTGGCTGGCGCAAGAGCGGGCTGATCTCGACCAGGTCCTCCTGATCGCGCCGTCGTTCGCGCCGAAGGGCGTGCCGGAGGACCTCGCGATCCCGCTCTCGAACGCGCTCCTTCGCGTTCCCGACGTCTTCGTCGCCTGGGATCCGAAGCACGAGCGGCCCGACGGGCCGAAGTCGGCGTATGCCGGGTTCTCGACGCACGCCCTCGCAAGGGTGTATGCGCTCGGCGCGCGCGTCCTCGAGTCAGGCCCCCCGGCGCCGGGCACGCGGGTGCTCGTCGTCACGACGCCGCACGACGAAGGGGTGAACAACGAGGTCGTCCTGGAGCTGGTGAAGCGGTGGGCCGAGCGAGGCGTGGACGTGCGGTCGTTCGAGTTCCCGGCCGCGGCATGGGTGCGCCACGATATGATCGATCCGGAGCAGCCGTACCAGCGTGTGGCGGTCGTCTATCCCCTGCTTCGGAAGCTGCTCGAGACCGGGCGTATACCGACGCTCGCCGACTCGGTCGCCTACGGTGCAGACTCGACCCGCGCCGCGAACGCGGGTCAGGCGGGCGCGGCTCCTCCGTAGCGGATCACGAGGACCGTGACGTCGTCCGCCGGAGGCTGCTCCGCAACGAACGCCCGCACGCTCGCGAGCACCTTCTCCAAGATCTCGTCCGGAGCGCGCCGCTTAGACCCGGCGAGCGCTTCGAGCAGGCGCTCCTCACCGTACTGCTCCCCCTCCGGATTCTCGGCATCCGTCACGCCGTCGCTGAAGAGGACCATCGTGTCTCCCTGCTGGAGCGCGATCGCTTCCTCTTCATAGCGCGCCGTATCGAACGCGCCGAGCACGAGCCCGCCGCGATCCGGCCTCTCGATCGTCCCGCTCGCCCGGAGGAGGACCGCCGGGTTGTGCCCCGCGCTGCAGGAGGTGAGCGTGCCGCCCGGATCGAGGACCACGTACGCCATCGTGGCGAAGCGTCCTTCGATGGCGCGGCGGCAGAGCGCTTCATTGACCCGCTCCAGCGTGGCGGCCGGGCCGTCGTTCGCATGGGTGATGAGGATGCCCTGCACCATCGCGGCGAGGATCGCTGCGGGCGGCCCCTTGCCCGCGACGTCGCCGAGCGCGAATCCCATGCGTCCCGAGGTGAAGTCGAAGTACTCGAAGAAGTCGCCGCCGATGGTGCGGCACGGTATCGACGCCCCGGCGGCCTCGTAGCTCGCGCCGCTACGCCTTCGCGGCGGGAGGAGCGCCCGCTGGATCTCGGCCGCCATGCGGAGCTCCTGCGCCTCGCGGGCGGTCTTCTCGGCGCGCTCCACGAGGAGGGCCTTCCATCGGACGGCGTAGACGAGGGCCATGAAGAACGCCGTGAAGATGACGCTGAAGACCAGGAACATGATGACCTGCCGGGCCGTTCCAAACGATCCGGGAAGGACCGTCAGGTTGAGGATCGTGCCCGCGATGACGCTTCCCAGGAGGGCCGCGAGCGCGAAGCTCGCGATCTCGAGCGGGTGTCCCGGAGCCCGATCGGGCGGGAGGATGCGGGGCACGACGAAGGCGCGGTTCAGCTCGACCATTCCCACGATGATGAAGGAGAAGAGGAGCGTCACCAGGTAGTACGCGGGGAGCTCGCGAAAGGAGCTCCCTTGCCAGAACGTGAAGAAGATGGCGAACGGGATCCCGAAGAGAAGGGGCCGGAGGAGGAGACGTCCGAGCATCGCGCGCCTCCGAGACCGGCTCACAGCTCGAGCTCCATGAAGAGCGCGCCGGGCACCGGATTCGTCCTGTAGGGAGCGATGTCGCGGAATCCCGCTGCCCGGTAGAGCGCGATGGCGGCTTCCATCCCCGGAACGGTGTCGAGCCGCATCCGCCGGTATCCACGGGCGCGAGCCTCGTCGAGGATGCGTGCGACGAGGGACCCGCCCACGCGCTTCCCCCGCATCGCCGGGCGGACGTAGAGCCGCTTCATCTCGCAGGCATCCTCGTCGCCCCACGGGCGGAGCGCGACGCATCCGGCCGGCGTCGCGCCGTCTGTCGCAAGGAGGAGCGCGCCGCGCGGCGGAGCATAGTCCCCCGGCAGTGACGTCACCTCGCGCCCGAAATCCTGGAACGCGAGATCGAACCCGAGCGACGCCGCGTACTCGAGGAAGAGCACCCGCACGGCCTCGACGTCCTCGGCCGTCTCCGCAGGGCGCACGTCCATGGCGCGGTCACCCGCGAGCGCCGGCACGAAGCTCCTCGACCATCACCACGCGCGCGACCTTGCCCACGCCTCTGTAGCGCGCGTCGTACTCCTCGCGCATCCGAAGCCCGTAGCCGTCCCGGTAGGCCGCGTAGTCCTCGAGCGAGTCGAGCCTGTAGAGCGTCACGTACTGAGGGCGAAAGCCCTCCAGATTCGTATCGGTCACACGGAGCTTCACGGCGCTCCGCATCTCGGGCGCCTTGAGCACGTTGGGAATGTGGACCCCGCTGTGCCACGCGTTCCACTCCGCGAGCACGTCTTCGGGCACCCAGGTGTAGACCGCGTAGATCACGCCGCTCATCCCGGAAACTCCGTCGGCACGGACGCCGTGCAGTGGATGAGCGAGCGGCTCGATCCCGCGTGCTTGAGGAGGGTGATCTTGTCTCCCTCGACCTTCATCTTGCCGGTCAGGATCGCGGTGGCGGCCAGGGTGCGCCGCTCGAGGACGTCGCGCCAGAGGCCAAACGGCGCGCGCAGCGTGAAGCCCGCCTCGGGATGAGAGGGTCCTGGAACGAACTCGGCCCCGTCGCATCGACCCGCCTGGAGGCGCACCAGGAGGTAGAGCGCGCTCCGGAGCGCGCCGTCCGCTTCGAACGCGAAGAGGAGGTTCCCGTTGAAGCCGACGCCCCACTTGGAGGCCGCGTTCCGGTACTCGCTCGATCCATTGATCTCGTCGCAGAGGGCCCGCGCGTACTCGGCGGTGCCGAAGCGGTGGGCCATCTCAGCCCTTCCGCGCCGGCGCGGCTGCTCCGCGCAGAGGCACGAATCCGGGGTTCAGGATCCCGTCCGGGTCATGGCGCCGCTTCGCCGCTTCGAAGAACGCCCAGGTGTCGCCGTAGTGCGCCCGCCATGCCTCGTCGTCGAAGTCGACGTAGCCCGAGAGGTAGCGGTTCCCTCCCATCGCGACGACGAGGCGGCTCAAGTTCTCGAGCATCGGCTTGGCCTCCTCCCAGAAGTGCGCCGGGATCGCGGGAAGGATGCCGAACCCCATCAGATCCTCTCCTTGGGGACGGCGGAAGAGCTTCGATCGCGACGTGCTCCCTTTGGCGGGCCAGAGGAGCACGTGCCCGCCCACGAGGATGGCCGGCGGAAGATCGGGGAGCACGGCCTCGAGCACGTCGGGGGTCCGCTCCCACGGCAGCACGACCTCCATCCAGGGATGCACGTGCCCCCAGGTGCCGCCGCGCTTCCAGAGATCGAACACCGGTTCCAGCCGCTCGAAGAAGTCGAGGATGGGGAGATCGTCCGTGTAGAGGTGGTCGTAGGGATGGAGCCCGTCGAGGAGCGCGCGGTCGTCCGGAGGCGATCCCGTGTCGAACTCCACGGTCGGATGGAACGGGAAGAACCAGCGGGCGAACACCTGCCGCCGTCCGTTCACCGGCTTCGTCCCCTGCGGGGACGGGGACGCCCAGCTCTCGAGATGATCCCAGCGTCCGGAGTCCATCGCGCTCTTCGTGTCTTCCATGAAGCGGTGCGCGTCGTCGTAGAGGAGGTAGTAGGTGCGGGTCATCGGGCGGACGGCCCGGAGCTTCAAGCGCGCGCTCGTGATGACGCCCACCTGGCCCAGCCCCGCGATCACCGCATCGAAGAGATCCGAATCGCGATCGGGGCCGCACGTGCGGACGTCGCCCGCGCCGGTGACGACCGTGAGCTCCTCGACCTGATCGCCTTGCGTGCCGTAGCGGTGCGACGCGACGCCGACCCCGGCCGTGGAGAGGGTGCCGCCGACGGTGACGCTCAAGTTGTTCGTCAGGACCGGCGGTGCGAGGCGGTGCCGGAGCGTGGCGCGCGTCACATCGCGCCAGATCGCGCCTCCCTCGACCTCGACGCTCGACGCGCCTCTCGCGACAGGGCCGATCCGCCCCATGGAACGCATGTCGATGAGGATGCCGCCGTTCGAGATCGCGATCCGGCTCTGGCTGTGCGCGGCGCCGCGCACCGAGACCGGGATTCCTTCGCCGCGCGCGAAGGCGATCGCCGCGGCCACGTCCTCGGCGTGCGCGGGCTCGAGCACCGCGCCCGGCCGCGCCATGAAGATGTGGCCGAAGTTGGTGGTCCGCTCCGGCTCGACCTCGAAGGATTCGAGGACCCGGCCCTTCACGAGCGGCCGGAGTCCTTCCGCGATGGGACGCACTAGGCCTTGGCCGGTACCTGGGCCGCGCGATACAGATGCCGGAGCAGCAGGACCTGCCCGTAGTGCCCCGCGAAGTGCTCGAGGAGGTGGTAGTAGTACCACCGCACGTTGATGAGCCGGCGGGTGCCGTCCGCGCGCGTGCGCGGTATCTCGCGCTCGAGCTCCGAGTCGGGCGCCTCCTTGGCGGCTTCCTTCACGTACGCGCGGCCGCGCGCGAGCAGATCGTCGAAGAACGCGATGTCCTTCCCCGCGAGGGTCGCGGGGGGCAGCCCCTCCTCGGGAATGGGCATCCCGTCGTCGTCGGCGCCAATGCCGAGCACGGGCTCGCTCCGGAAGTGCTCCTCATGCTTCATGACGATCGCGGTCCAGAACACCTCCACGATCGCCATGTGCGCGAGCAGCATTCCGATCGTGTTCGTTCCGGGGCGCGGCTGCCACTCGAGCTCCTCGGGTGTCATGTCTCGCGTGACATCGGTGAGGCGCTTCGTCTGGTCGTCCATCTGCGCGAGGAACGACGCGATCTCCCGGGAGGCGTAGCCGGGAGCGGGCTCGAGGATGGAACGGATCACGGTCGACATGGTGATGCCTCCGGAGCGGAATCGGGTCGATGGTCGTCGGGACTGGCAAAGCATAGCAGTCCCGAGCCGCCAGGGCACGCGCGCGACGCCGCCGCCCGGAATCGTTGCCGCGGAGCGGGTTACAAAACGGTGGGACGCCTCACATCGAACGAGTATCATCGCCCGCCATGTCCTTCGAGCCGCTTCCCGTCGAGCGCCTCTACCTCGCGCATGAGCTGAGCGAAGCGACCTTCGGCGATACGTCCGACGAGGTTTTCTACGCGCGGCGCGCCGACGGGAAGCGGAGCATCGTGCGCCAGCGCCTTGGAAGCGGCCTCGCCGAGATCGTCACCGCCGAGCCGCGCCCCATGGGAGGCGTCGGCTATGGCGGCGGCGTCTTCACGGTCCGCGGCACGACGCTCGTCTACGCGGGGAGCGATGGGCGCCTCCACGCGGTGGACCTCGCCTCGGGCGCCCAGAGACCCCTGACCCCGACGTTCGAGGGAGTGGCCGCGCCGGCCATCTCGCCGTGCGGACGAGCGGTCGCGTTTCTCGCCGAACAGGACGGGCACTGCAACGTGATGCTCGCCGACCTGAAGGGCAAGACGGGCGCGATCCGGCTCACCGACGATCCCTGGTATGCATTCAATCCCGCGTTCTCCCCCGACGGCGCGCGGATCGCGTGGCAGGAGTGGGACCGACTCGACATGCCGTGGGATCAGTCCCGGATCGTGATCGCGAAGCTCGCGAAGCCGATCCCCGCCTGCTCGACCCTCTTCGAGGCGGCGCCGGCCACGGTCATCTCGACCATCGCCAAGGAGAACGCGAGCTTCGCCGCCCCTCAGTGGAGTCCCGACGGAAGGCGCTTCACCTACCAGAGCGACGTCTCGGGCTGGCGATCCCTGTGGATCGGCGACGCCGACGGCGCGAACGCTTCGCGTGTGGACGCGGGCGAGGGGGAGATCGGCCTCGCGGACTGGCTGCCGGCGCGCTCCGGCTATCGGTGGAGCGACGACGGCACGGCGATCTACGCGGTGCGAAGCCGTCAGAGCCGGGACACGCTGCTTCGGATCGATCCATCGTCGCGGGCGGTCGAGGAGATCCCGTCGGCGTACACGGACATCCAGGGACTCCAGATTCGCGGGCACTCGCTCGTGTACACCGCGACGAACCCATCGACGCCCCAGGCTCTCGTGACCCGGCTCGCTCAGGGCGCCCGTCCCGGCGACGAGGCCGCGCGGGCTTCGAGCGCGGTCGGCCTCGTCGATCCCGAGTCGATCTCGAAGCCCGAAGTGATCTCCTGGAAGACGGCCGGGGGGGCGTTGGCGTGGGGCATCTACTACCCACCCGTGGGTCCCGACGCCGCGCTCGGTCCGCGCCCTTTGATCGTCTTGATGCACGGCGGTCCCACGTCGCAGGTCCCCTTCTCGTGGCAGGCGCAGGCGCAGTACTACGCCACGCGGGGCTGGCACTACCTCATCGTGAACCATCGCGGCGGCACGGGCTACGGACGCGCGTACCAGGACCAGCTCCGGGATTCCTGGGGCGTGGTGGATCGCGAGGATGCGCAAAGCGGCGCGGAGCACGTGCTGAAGACGCGCGGCGCCGATCGGGGCCGCGTCGTGATCACCGGCGGAAGCGCGGGCGGGTACGCCACGCTCTGGGCGCTCACGCAGGAGCCCGATTTCTGGACGGCGGGCATCGCGCTCTTCCCGCTCGCGCACATCTACGACGCCGTGGTCGGCGCGCACCGCTTCGAGCGGCACTACGAGGAGTCGCTCTTCGGACGCCTCCCCAAGGCCGGCGCCGTCTGGATGGAGCGCTCCCCCATCACCCACGTGGACCGCGTGAAAGCACCCTTGCTCCTCTTTCACGGCACCGCCGACAAGGCGGTCCCCTACCAGCAGTCGGTCGATTTCGCGGACGCGCTCAAGCGCCGCGGCGGCTCGGTGGAGCTGGTCAGCTACGAGGGAGAGGGGCACGGATTCGCCAAGGAGGCGAACCGGCGCGACATGATGGAGCGGATGGATCGCTTCCTCGAGAAGTACGTCATCTGCCTGCAGCGCTGAGCTAGAGAAGCTCCCGCCGCTCCACCGTCCCGCCCGCGAAGCGCCCCGGATCGAGCGCCGACGTGTCCATCGAGGACGCGCGCCCGTTCGACAGGATCTCCGCCGCGAGGAGGCCGAGCGCCGGCGCGTGCATGACGCCGTGCCCCGAGGAGCCGTTCGCGAGGAACAGGTTGGCGCATCCCGGCGCCGCGCCGAGCAGCGCGTGTCCGTCGGGGGACATTTCGTAAAGTCCGGCCCACGCCGTGCCGCGCTCGAAATCCGCGTCGCGGAGAACGGGGATCCGCTCCCGAGCGGTGCGGGCCACGCTCGCAACCCACGCGGGATCGACGCGCGTGCTGGTCGGATCCTCGGGATCGCCGGGCGTCGGCATGAGCGCGAGCACACGTCCGTCGCGGACGCGCGCGTGGAAGCCGTCGTCGACCCAGATGGTCATCGGCATGGTTTCGGGAAGGCCCGCGAATGGCGCGCTCGCCAGGGCCTGCCGCCGTAGCGGCGCGACCGGAACGGCGATATCCGCGAGCGCGGCCACCGGTGCGGCCCACGCGCCGGCCGCGTTCACGACCGCTTCCACGAGAATCCAATCGGCGCCGACCCGCACCGCCTCGATCCCACCTGGGCCGCGCCGTAGGCCCGTGACCTCGGCGTTCCACCGAACGGTGACTCCGAGCCGGTCGGCCGCGCGCAAATAGCCTTCGAGGATCGCGAGGGGGCGCAGGAATCCATCGCTTCCCGCGAAGGTTCCACCGAGGACTCCATCCGGATTCAGGGCCGGGTTCAGCGCCGCGGCCTCGCGCGCGCCGACCTCGCGCGCGTCCAGGAATCCATTCCGTCTCTGGACGGCGAGCGCCGCCCGGAGCGCCTCGAGATCCTGCGCGCGCCGAGCGAGCCAGAGGTAGCCGGCCGCGACGAGGCCAGGATCGACGCCCGTTTCCTGCTGGAATGCGGAGAGCCGCTCCCGCGCAAGGAGCGAGAGGCGCACGTTCACGTCGGAGGCGAACTGCGCGCGAAAGCCACCGGTCGCCGCGCCCGTGCTCCCCATGCCGAAGCGTTCCGCGCGATCCAGGAGGAGCACCTCGCGCCATCCGCCGCGCGCCAGGTGGTACGCCACGCTCGCGCCGACCACGCCGGCGCCGATCACGGCGACGGACGCGCGCGTCATGCCGTGAAGACGTGCTCCGGATGCCGGAACGCCTTGAACTCGAGCGCGTTTCCGCTTGGATCGAGGAGGAACATCGTGGCCTGCTCGCCCGGCTGCCCCGCATAGCGGATCCGGGGCTCCACGACAAACGCGAATCCCGAGGCACGGATCCGCTCCGCGAGGGCATGGAACTCATCCCACCCGAGGATGGCCCCGAAGTGGGGCATCGGCACCTGGATGTTCTCGACCTTTCCCGTCGGCGCCGTGGCCGCGACGGGGCCGGTCGTGTGGGCGGAGATCTGGTTGCCGAAGAAGTCGAAGTCGACCCACGTCCCGGTGCTCCGCCCTTCCCGGCAGCCGAGCACGTCGCCATAGAAGCGGCGCGTCGACGCGAGATCGAGCACGTGGAATGCGAAGTGGAACGGCCGGAGGGCCGTCGTCGCGGCCCGGCTCACTGCGGCTGCGCTCTCGGCGCGTCCCACGCGCCGGGCGCCGGGAGCTCGATCACCGGTCCATGCGCCATCCCGTTGGGCGGCAGGGCGGCCGGGACCTTGTGCGCGACGGGGGGCAGGCTCTTCAGGTACGCGATGAGGGAGCTCATGTCGTCCGGCGTGAGCCGCGCGGTGTTGGGCCACGGCATGGGCGGGAGGATCGGGCTTCCGTCCTTCTTCACTCCGGAGCGGAGCGCGCGCTCGATCTCCACGTTGGTCCAGGTGCCGAGCCCCGTCTCGAGGTCGGGCGTCAGATTGCTCGAGTACGACACGCCCCACGGTCCGCGCCAGCCGAGATCGCTCCCCGAGAGCTGCCGCTTGAAGTCGGGCGCGCCATAGAAGGTGCCCGGAGTGTGGCAGTCGTTGCAGCCCGCGGTCGTCGCGATGTACTCCCCGCGCTGGAGCGGAGTCATCGCGGCCGGCTTCGCCTCCTCGGTCTGCTTCGGGGCCGGAGTGTTGCAGGAGACGGCCGTGACGAGGGTGAGCGCGAGGCAGCCGAGCAAAAGCGGACGGCAGGTCATCGATGTCCTCCTGGAATGGAGTGCGTGCCCGAGCCGGGCGCGATGCGAACCGGAACGTCGAGTGCGACCCAAAGGACGAGAGCGAGCACGACCGCCACGGCCACGCCTCGGATCAGCGCGTCGCCGCGGCGAATGGCGAGGTGCGCGCCACAATATCCCCCGAGGAGCTGGGCCCCCGCCATCGGAATCGCAAGGCCCCAGAGGATCATGCCGCCCCGCGCGAAGAAGAGGAGCGCGGCCACGTTCGAGGCGAAGTTGAGCACCTTGGCGTTCGCCGTCGCGCGCGTGAGGGGCAGATGGAGGAGCGCCGCGTAGCCGGCGATGATGAACGTTCCCGCGCCCGGTCCGAAGAAGCCGTCGTAGAGGCCGATCGCGAGCGCGAACGCGGCCACGAGGAATCCGAGCTTCGGCGCGGGACCGATTCGCTCCTTGGGACGAAGCCGCCCGCTCGCGAAGACGAACCCCACCACCACGAGGAGCGCGAGCACGATCGGGCGGAGCACGTCCGGCTTGAGATGGAGCGCGAGGATGGCTCCGAGCGCGGAGCCGAGGAACCCGAGCGGAAACGCGACCGCGGCGAGCTTCCAGTCGACGAGACGCTCGCGGGCGTAGCGAACGATCGCCGCGAACGAGCCGAACGACGACTGCCCCTTGTTCGTTCCGAGCGCCTGGTGCGGGGAGAGTCCGGCCGCGAGGAGCGCGGGCACGGTGATGAGCCCGCCGCCGCCGGCGATGGCGTCGACGGTGCCGCCGCAGAAGGCCGCGAGGCAGAGGAGTGCTACGTGCTCGGGGGGAAGGCCATGGATCATGTCGTGGCGAGGAAGCGGCTCATGCGCGGGATTATGCACTTAGGCCGGCTCGAGGCAAGCGGCGTGGTATGCTCCCGCCGTGAGCCTCCGTGCCGCCATCGTCGACGCCTTCACACGCACTCCGGGCATGGGCAATCGCGCGGGCATCGTCCCCGATGCGGCCCGCCTCGACGAGCCCGCGATGCAGCGGCTCGCCGCGGCCGTCGCGGCCTCCGAGACGGCGTTCATCCTCGAGCCGCCCTCCGGCGCGACCCACCACCTGCGCTACTTCACGCCGGCCGCGGAGATCGCCTTCTGCGGTCACGCGACCGTGGCGACGTTCCACTGGCTCGTCGAGACCGGCGCCGTGAAGCCTGGCCAGCACATGCTCCACTGCCCCGCCGGCCGCGTGCCGATCGAGGTCGAGGCCATGGACGGAAGCGGCGTTCGCGTCTGGATGGGAACGCCGCTCTACCCGTGGGAGCCGTCCCCGATCGCCGGCGCGACGCTCATGGGGCTCCTCGGAGGGAGCCAGGCGATGCGCGACTCGGCGCTCCCGCTCGAGCGCGCGGGGAAGAACGTCTACGTGGCCCTGTCCAAGCGCGCCGACCTCGCGTCGCTTCAGCCGCGCTGGGACGATCTGGTCGGCGAGGGTGGTCGCCACGGGATCGGCGGGTTCTACGTCTTCACGCGCGACGCGGCCGAGCCGGGAAGCGTGACCCAGGGGCGCTACTTCGCGCCCGCGTTCGGCATTCGTGAGGATCCCGTGACCGGGTCCGCGAGCGGTCCGCTCGCCGAGTACCTCGCGCGCCACGGCGTCATCGCCCTGGGGAATGGTCCCGTGCGCGTTCGCGCCGAGCAGGGGGACGCGATGGGCAAGCCGGGACGGCTCGATCTCGAGGTCGCGGGCGCGGCGGGCAAGGTGGCATCGGTCCGCGTCGGGGGCACCGCGGTGACCGTGCTCGAGGGATCGCTCAAGGTCTGACGCGCGCAAGCGCGTGACGCGCGCCGCTCAGCCGAGCGGCGTTCCGACGAATCGAAGACCCGCCGCGGCGATGTCCCGCTCCCGCGTCAAGCGCCGCTCGATTCGCAGCACTGCCTCCGCCGCGCTCCCTGCCCCCTCGGCGTCCGTCAGCTCGTCCCAGATGTAGCGGTAGAGATACGGAGCCTCTTCGACCAGCGTCAGGTCGAGCCGCGCACGCGCGGCGGCGAGGATCGAATGTCCCGTCGGCAGCGGCGGGTCCGCGACGTGCTCCCGGCGCCAGCGGCCGAGCGGATTGCCCTCCTCCTCCGCCCCCACGCCTTGGCGCAGCAGCCCCGCCGCCGCGAGCACCGTCTTGAGGTCGTAGAACCAGCGCGCCGTTGGGAGATTGACGCGATCGTACGCGAGCTCCTCGGCGATCACGCGCCCCTCCGGCGCGAGCGCCTGGATCGCGCGGTCGAGCGCGTCGTCGAGGGGAGCCATGTGGTGGAGCGAGCGCGTGAAGAGGACGACATCGAACGCACCCTCCCCGTCGAAGTGGAGAAAGTCCCGCTCGACCCAGCGCACCCGGGCGGCTCTGGCGCCCGTGTCGAAGCTCTCGTCGAGCGCGGTCACCTCGTAGCCCTTCGCGGCGAGCGCGAGCGACAGCGCGCCGTCGCCGGCGCCGACCTCGAGGATGCGGGCGGGCGCGGGCAGAAGCACGCGCTCGAGGAACGCGAGCGTCTCGCGGGTCGGGAGCGCCGGGGTCACCGCGCGTCCTTCCCCTCCCGCATGAGGACCGGAGACGCGGGCAGAAGGTCGAGTGAGATCGTGCGCCCCGCGCGGTCCACCTGGCCAAACTGCAGCACGCCCGTCGGGCAACGCTCGACGCAGGCGGAGCAGCGCACGCACTCGGGATCGCGCATGGGCGCCCCCTTGTTGGCGAAGCTCATGATATCGATCCCCTGATGGCAAACCGACGTGCACACGTTGCAGGAGATGCACTTCTTCTTGTCGGCCACGATCGCGAACCGGCTGAAGCGCGCATAGATGTGCATCAGCGCCGCGAGCGGACAGAAGAACCGGCACCAGACCCGTCCCGAAAACCAGAAGTAGAGACCGTACCCGATCACCCCGGCGAGGAAGACGTCGACGATCCACTTGTACGGCTCCTTGAGCCAGGGATCGAACAACCGGTCGATCGCATTCCCGTCCGGCAGGATCCATCCGACGATGCGAACGATGAGGATCAGGAACGCGATCGCCAGCACGACTTGGCCCGCCATGTTCAGGCGGTTCCATTTCGGGCCGTGCGGCATCTTGTGGCGCTGCGTGTCGCCGAGCGTCTCGGCGAGGGCGCCACAGGAGCAGATCCAGCCGCAGTAGAAGCCCTTCCCGAAATAGTAGATTCCGAGCGGAATGAGAACGAACGTCTGCACGAAGCCGATCGCGATCCACGCCCAGAGGGGGTCGTGGGTGAAGATGTTGTAGACGTTGAGGGGCCACGCGAGGATCAGCCCATACGCGCGCCAGTACTCGCGGCCGTGGCCGTAGGTCACCTGAGGGAACAGGGCGTCGGCGAGGTGTCGCGGCAAGAGGCCGTGCGCCCCCATCCAGGGGAGGATGATCTCGGGCAGGAGGAATAGCGGAACGATCTGGATCGCGATCAGGGTCCAGGTCTGCGCCGTGACGTAGGGCGTGGCCCGGCGACGGATGCGCCTGATGCCGAACACGAGCACGATCAGCGAATAGACGATCGTGTACCAGAACGCAGGGCCCGATGCGCTGATGGCCAGGATGCCGGTGAACGTCGAAGGGTCCGCCGCATCGCGCGCGAGCGCACCGCCGGCGCCGCGAAGCAGGTCCGGGAGATTGAACGGGAACCAGTGATGCGCGCTCCAGAGCGCGGACATGGAGCCGCCCGACTTCCAGTTGTAGAGCCACGAGCAGAAGAGGATGAAGAGGGCGAGCGCGGTCCAGCCTGCGGGCCGGATCTCCGCCGCGATCCGTATGTTCGAGCGACGGAAGAAGTCGAGCGGCGCCTCGCGGCCGATCATCTCGAAGACGGCGTCGTTCGGGATCTCTTCGGTCTGGCCAGGTGTGTCGAGGGCCACGCTCTTCGCTCGGATCTCGCGCACCTGGGTGTCCAGGAGAAGTCGGATGCTCCCGGGCTCGTGAGCGCGTGCCGCAAAGGACCCAGAGGCCGTGCTCATGCGTTCGTCCGTCGGGTGCTCGACGCTGACGTCCGCGTTGGGGTCGTGGAGGAGTCGCTCGAGGCGCTCGCGGTTCTCCGGCTTGGGTCGCGCGAGCTCGCCCTTCCGGTGCGCGAGCGTGACCCGCGCGCCGCATTGCGCGAGCGCCACCGCGGTCTCGATGGCGGTGTCGCCCCCTCCCACGACCAGCACGTCCGCCTGGGCGAAATCGTTGGGATCGTGGAGCCGGTGGTAGACGCGGTCCCGATCCTCGCCCGGAACGCCGAGCGCGCGATAGCTCCCGGCACGGCCGATGGCCACGATGACGCGCCGAGCGCGGAGCGGCTCGCCGTCCGCGCCGTGCACGAGGATCTCGCCGCCCGCCCGCTCGAGGCGCTCGACGCCGAACGGGACGGCGCGGATACCGGCCCCGTCCGCTTGGCGCCGAAGCTCCTCGACGAGCGGCTCCTTGACGGTGGCGGTGACCTGGAGCGAGCCCGCGGGTTTCATCGAGCGCGGGTAGGTGTAGATCGGCTTGGCCCTGGGGAAATCGACGATGGTGGAGAAGGGCTCGCGAGCTTCGAGGAGCTTGTAGGAGAGATGGCGCCGCTTGGCTTCGATCGCCGCGGCGACGCCGGACACGCCGGCCCCGATGATGACGAGATCGAGGACGCCGTCCGCGCCCGGGCGCTCCTTCTGAAGCTCCGCCGCGACGCGCTCGACCGCGCGCGCCCCCGTGTCCAGGGAGAACTTGAGGAGCGGAATCCCGGTGAGATCGCCGACGACATACACGCCGGGGACGGACGTCGACCCGTCGTGGCGCGCTTCGGGCAGCGGCTCGACGGTGCCCGCCGGCCAGCGGGTGTGAAGCCAGCGCGTGTAGCGGGCGATGGGGTTCATGGCTGGGCTGGGACGGTGGTCATCACATGGGAGCTACGTCCGGATCGCCACGGTGTGACGAGCGTTCCGGCTAGATGCCCTGCCCGACCTCGGTCCAGCGGATGATCTTCCAGGTCGTGTCTCCGGGCGCGGCGACCGTGGGGGTGAAGGCGAACGTCATCGGATTGATTGGCTGGAAGGTGTACGACGTCTGACCGTCGTAGATGTCCCCGCGCGAGGACGGAATCTGAACCACGGCCCATTCCGGATGAGAAGGATCGTCCGACGCTAGCCGCGTCCACGACGATAATGGACCGAAGTCCAATACGATGCTGGAGATGGTCGTCGACCGAGCAAGCGCGCGCATGTGGCCGATCTCATCGTTGAAAAGGAATGTTGAGATCACGTTGTCATTCAAATCGGTCGATGTCCCCACATAGTTGTGGTCGTAAAGAGAGTCGTACTCCGTGCTGTCCCGGCTCTGGTAAGAGAGGAGCAGAGCTTCGAGCACGTGCTGCGGAGAGGTCAGCGCTGGATAGCTGGGCCCGGGTGGCGGCTTCATCGGATCGTCGTCGCTACCGCACCCACCCAACACCGCCGCCGCCATCACCGCCACCGCCCACCCCGCGCGCCGCATCACGGCACACCCGCGCGGCTCTCGTCCCACCTGATCACGGTCCACAAGGTGTCCGTCTGGGACGTCGTGTCGGGCTTGGGCGTGAAGTAGAAGCTCATCTGATCCGAAGGGCCGCCGGCCTGCACGATCGACGCGCCGTCGGCGATCTCGATCCGCACGAAGCCGCCCGAGATGTGGATCAGCGCCCACTCCGGATGGCTCGCGTCATCGGATGGCAGCCGCACCCAGCTCGCGGGCGGGCCGAGATCGCAGATGACCGATGTGATCGTCGTGGACTTGCGGAGCGCGCCCACGTGACTGATCTCGTTCCCGCGCGTGAAGGTGACGGTCTGGGATCCGGGCGGGTCGTTGAGGTCGGTGGACGTGCCCGCGTAGTCGGTGTCGTAGACGCGCGCGGTGGTCACCGAGTCGCGCGCCTCGTACGCGTGCTGCAGCATGCCGAGCGTGATCTCGGGGCTCGCGAGCTCGACTGTGGATCGAGGGGGAGGACGGAAACCACCTTCCCCACCATCCTCATCGTCGCTGCATCCCGCGGCCACGACGAGGGTCGCGATCAGGAGCGTGCCGAGCCGAATCGTCGATCGCATGGGATTCTTCCTCGCGCCTAGAAGCGATATCCAAGGCCCAGCCCGATCCGGCCGATGAAGTTGCCGTACTCGCCGGGCAGGACGGGATTCGTGGGGTCGCTCGTGGAGCCGACCGCGGTGCGGTCGTCGAAGAAAATAGCCTGGTAGGCCGCGTCGACGAGTATGCCCGATTCCGAGGCGAATCCATAGCCGATCTGGACGGAAGAGCGGCTCGAATCCGGGATGCGAGGCCGCATGTGGTCCGCCGGCACGGGCGTCACATCCCGATACCCGCCGAGGCGGAGCGTGTGCCGGGCGCCCAGATGCCTTGCTACTCCAACCCGATAGCTCCATGCATCGTCCCAGCTCTCGTCCTGGACGATATCCCGCACCACCGGATTGCCGCCGACCTGGGTCTCCTTCTCGACGTCGATGTTCAGGGTCTCGAACGCGCCCCATCCCATCCGGACGACGTCGGCTTCGGTCTCCCAGAGCGTGCCCCACGTGCGCGCGACTCCGACCGCGAGTGACGCTGGAAGGGGGAGCTTGGCGGTGGCCCCTCCATCCGGAAAGAGCGGCGCCACCGGCGCGGGGATGTTCTCGAAGACGATCGTGCCGTCGATGTCGGGCTCGATCTTCGATCGGTACGACGCGCCCGCGGACCACGCGCCTCGAGCCCATCGCGCGGCGGCGTTCCATCCCACTCCGGTTCCCGTCCCTTCCATCCGTGTGAAGCCCTCCGATCCGGGGAAGCCGAGGGGCGTGAGATCGATGTTTCGCGACAGCTCTTTCACGTCGACGTGGGCGACGTCCAGACCGGCTGCGATCGAGAAGCCCGAGCCGATCGACGCGGCCACGTTCGCGTTCACGTTCATGACCGCGAGGCTCGACATGCGGGAGATGAATCGTCCCTCGAATTCCGGGCCCCATTCGGTCTTGAGTCCCGAGGGAAACGTGAAGCCGGCGCCCCAGGCCCATCGCGATGAGGCGCGGTGGGTCAGGTAGAGGTAGGAAGGAAACGTCGTGTTGTCGACCTGGTCGAAGCGGTCGCCGGTCGTGCCCGACGTGAAGTGGCCGCCGTGGAGGAGGATGGCGGTCGTTCCGACCATCGCCTCCTTGCCCTCGTGCGTCGCCAGCGCGGCGGGATTGAAGTAGACCGCGCTCGCATCGGAGGCGCGCGCGGTCAAGGCGCCGCCGTTCGCGGTGGCCGCGACGCCCTGCTCGTACACTGCGAAGCCCGCGCTCCGTGCTTCGCCGGGGAACGCCGCCGCGAGGGCAACGAGCGCGCAGGCGGTACGGCGGGCCCCGCCCCGGTAGTGCCGTATGGGTGAGTTCATCGGCCGCACGTACGGGAGTGTACGTAGACCGGACTGCTTCGAGAAGCCTTTCCCTGGGGCCGGTGCGCGGGTTTGCCAGCGGCGGCGGCCCGCGTTAGGCTGTTTCCGCTCTGGCCGCACCACCCCGAACTTCCTCCAACGAGGCGGCGACCCTGCCCGTTTGCATCGTCTTCGGCGACTACATCACGGCGCTCGCGGTCATGCGCTCGTGCGGGCGCGCCGGCGTGCCCGTCTACAACGCGGGCAGCAACCGGACGACGATCGGACGGTCGCGGTGGTTCCGGCCGGTGCCAGGCGTGGACGTCCCGGAGAGCGCGAGCCCCGATCGTGTGGCGGACCTCCTGCGCGCGCTGCCGTTCGATCGCTCGGTGTTGTTCCCGTGCAGCGACCGCTGGGCCCTGGCGCTCGCCGCCCTGCCCTCCGATGTCGTCACCCGCCACGCGCCGGTCACCGCGTCGCTGCCCGTCGTGCAGACGCTGGTCGACAAGGAGGCCTTCGCCCACGCCGCCGCCGCCCATTGCGTGCCGGCGCCCCGGCTGCTCCAGCCGCGGCAACTATCCGACATCTCCGACAGCGACCTGCCTGACTTCTTCATCAAGCCGCGCGACTCGCAGCTGTTTTCGGATCGATTCGGCGTCAAGGCGTTCATGCTGACGGATCGCGCACGCGCCGAGGAGATGCTGGGGCAGCTCGCGGCTGAACGAATCGAGGTCGTACTTCAAGAGTTGATACCCGGCGGGGCGACCGACCACGTGTTCCTGGACGGCTACGTCGACCGGCGCGGCGCGATTCGTGCGTGTCTCGCCCGCCGCCGTCTGCGGATGTACCCGCGGCCATTCGGCAACAGCACGCTGTCCGTGACGATTCCGATGCGGGAGGCCGCGGCCGCGCGCGAGTCGCTCGAGCGGCTCTTTACAGGTATTGGGTTCGTCGGCCTCTTCGACGCCGAATTCGCGTTCGACGCGCGCGACGGCCTGTTCAAGATCGTCGAGGTGAACGCCCGCCCGTGGTGGCAGCTCGCGCTGACCGGCGGCTCAGGGCTCGACGTCTGCGTCATGGCCTATCACGACGCGCTCGGCGAGCCGTTCACGGTGCCGTCGGAGTACCGGATCGGCCGCACGTGGGTGCATCCCGTGCCGGATCTGGGAGCGTGGTGGGATGGTGTGAAGCGCGGCGATCGCACCGGCGGGTTTCCGGTTCGCAACTGGTTCACCGGACCGAACAGCGTGTGGAGCTGGGACGATCCCTGGCCCGTCCTCGATGAGCTGGGCCGGCTCGCGCGGATTGCGTTCCGGAAGCTGCGGCGGACGTCTTGAGCCGGGCCGCGCCAGTGTCGTACACGCGCAGTTACGGGCCAATCGCGCCTGGAGCGCCGCCCGCCCGGGCGCGGGCTAGTGCGCGGGCTTGTCCGCCGCGGCGAGCTTGGCCCAGTCCTCGGGACCGACCTGCGCGACGACCTCGAATTTCTTGTCCCCCAGCGGCTTCACGATCAGCGCCTCGGCTTCCTTGAGCTGATCGCGCGCGAGGCCCGCCACGATGGGGATGATCACGTCCTGGTGCGTGACGAGGACGAGGTTCTTTCCCTTCTCGGTGGGCGTGCTCAGGAGATCGACGCGGACCGCGCGGCTCTGGCTGCCGCGCTGGAAGAGGTCGTTCGAGACTTCATGCCGGCCGAACGCGAGCTGGGCCGTGTCGCGGCAGCGCCACATCGGGCTCGCGATGACGCGTCCGATCGGAATCTTGAGCGCCGCGATCGACTGCCCGATGGCCTTCGCCGCCTTCTCCCCCTCGGTGCTGAGGTTCCGCTGCGTCGCGCGGTCTTCGAAGTTCGTGACGTCGGCGTCGCGCTGGGACCAGTCGGTGATCGAGTGGCGGAAGACGAGGACATAGCCTCCCTCGCGAAGCCTGGCCGGGAGGTCGGCCTTCGGGCGCGGGAATAGCGTGTGCGCCCCCTTGATGCTGTCGACCACCGCCGTGTCGGGCAGGGCGCCCGCCATCTTGGTGGGGGTGACGGTTTCCGCGAGCGCGATGGCCGTCAGGAAGCAGGCGCATGCGCACGCGAAGGCCATCCACCGGATGCGTTGGGTCAAGCGAGCCGTTCCTCGACGGCCGGGGCCACGCGTGGAGCCGGCTCGACCGCTCTCTTGCTCTTCATCTGGGTCACGAGGAGCGCGAGGGGAGCAACGTAGCTCCCGCCCCGCTCGACCCACTCCCAGAAGGGCGATCCGCTCATCGGATAGAGAAGCTCGGTTCCCACCTTCCACGCGCACACGAACAGGAGGAGCGCCGGTACGGGCGCGAAGAGAACGCCCGCCGCCAGCGCGACCTCGAACCATCCGACCGCCGAGACGGCGGCCGCCTTGTTGGCAATGCCGATCACGGCGTAGTGGTCCTGAAGCATCGCCTTGTGCATGAAGGCGCCATATCCCGCGTGGCCGAGGAGGAGGAGCGCGGTGCTCCACCGGAGCATCCAGCCTGCCTGCTCCATCGTGATTCCGCGCCGGGACGGCGTGTCGCCGGGCATGATCGGCTCGAACCACTCGCGCCAGGTGCGTCCCAGACCGCTCAGAGCCAGGAAGGTCATCGGAACGCCGTAGTTCCCGGCGCGCTCGAGGACTTCCCAGAAGCCCTGCCCCGCAAGCGGACGCAGGAGCGCGGTGAAGGTAGCCCAGACGGACATCCAGAGGAGCATGGCGCGACAGGGGCTGAGGAGCGCGGTGATCCCCATCGTGATGTCGAAGGTGCCGACGATGGGCATGAGCCGTCGGGCCATCTCGTCCCCGAAACCGAGGGCATGGAAGAAGGGGAACCACCCCTCCTTGACCCGGATTCCAAAGGCGCCGTGGCCGATGAAGCACATGGCGAGGCCGATCCGGAGCGACCAGTGGAGGGCGCGCGAAGTCCAGGCGGGGCGGGAGGTCATGGATGCCGAGGTCGGGTCGATGGCTGGCTCGTGGTTCCGGCGTTCGGGGGCGCCTCCATGCGAGGTGCTCGACTCCCCAATTTAGCAGAAATTCACTGTAATTTCAAGGGTTTGGGCAGGTGGGAACGGGTGGAACGTGAAGCAGAGGGGGGACCTTGGCTCCAAACCGCGTGGTGGCGGCGGTGCCCGTCCCGGCAGTGACTGAACGCCGCACGAAACGGACTATCCGTCTCCCCAGCCGGATCCGCCGCCCCACGCTCCATGTGGCGTGCTCGCCGTACTCCAGTGGCTCGCTCGTGTCCGGAGGGACATCAGGCGGTCGGCTCGCCGAAATCCCCACAGCGTTTCGGCGGGCCCCCCACCCGTTCATGGTGGTAAACGACGGGGCGAGGGTCGAACGCACAGCAAATCTGTGGATGGAATCGGGAGAGCGCGGGAAAAACTGGGCGTCAGTCGCCCTGGCTCTCCGGGTTCGCGAGGCGCGTCTGCCAGACCCACAGGTCCTTGGATCGCGCGGGATCTTCGGAGACCTTGGCCAGCACCTCGGAAAGCCGTGGCGCCTTCGCTGTTTCGACCTGCGACGGCTCCGTGCCTCCGATCCCTCGCAGCGTGTGCAGCACCTCCTGGCCCAGCTCGACCGGGGCGCCGGGACGGGCGCGAGGCACGGCCGCGAGCTCGTGCTCGAGCGCCGCAAGCGGCGTGCGCGAAGCGACGACGAAGAGCTCCTCGCTTCCGCCGGCGCTCGTGACCTGCCAGCTCTCGGGCACTCCTTGCCGCGATCCGGGGAGGCGGTTGCTCTGCTTGGCTGGTAAGGGATTGGCCGCATCCAGACCGGGAAGCGGGAAGAGCACGAAGACGCTCCCTTTCTCGTCCTGATTGAATACATAGACGTTCATCGCGTCGTCACCGGTGAGCTCGAGGTAGAGCTTGTCCCCGGGCTCCACGCGCGCACCGGGCAGGAGCTGCTCCGACGTTCCATCCCGCTCGCGGTAGAGCTTGGCGTTCGCCGCGAGCGCCGTGTGCACCACGACCGGAGGGGTTGGATGTGGCGGGGTCGGCGGCCAGGCGATGTAGGTCACGAAGAGCACGGCCAGCGCGGCCGCCGCGAGGAGCGGCCAGCGCCACTTCGGCGGCTTCCGCGCTTCACCGCCATGGTCGTTGTGGTCGCCAATCCTGAGAAGCTCACGCTCCATCTCTCCCACGCTCCCGTAGCGGTGGGCCGGGTCGGCCTCGAGCGCGCGCTCCACGACGTTCACGAAATCGCCTGGAAGGTCGGGCCTCGCGTCCCGGAGCGGCTTCCGGGTCCCCGTCCGGTGATGCTCCTGGAGCTCGCGAAACGTGGATGCGTCGACGGGATAGCGGCGGGTGACGAGTCGGTAGAGAAGAACTCCGAGGGAGTAGATGTCCGATGAGGGCGTCGCTTTGCCACCGGCGAGAACCTCCGGCGCTACAGCGAGCGGCGTGCCGTAGACCGACTCCCCGCCTTCCCGCGCTCCCAGCTCGCCGGGAAGGAAGGCGGCAGCGGCGCCGAAGTCCATGAGCACGATGCGGCCGCTCCCCTCCTCGCGCATGACGTTCTGGGTCTTCACGTCGCGGTGCACGAGGCCCTTCTTGTGGATCGCGGAGAGCGCCTGGCAGAGCGCCACGCCGATGGTCGCCGCTTCGCGGTCGCTTCTCTGGCCGGCGATGGTGATGATCTGCTCGAGCGTTTGGCCGCGTATGAGGTCGGTCCAGAGCCCGGGGCGTCCCTGGTGGACATCGGCGCCGTGCACCGTGACGACGTGCTGGGAACGAACCTGGGCGAGCATTCTGGCTTCGCCGATGAATTGATCGGCGGCCCGCTTCGATCCAGCGCGGCTCGACGAGAGGAGCTTGAGCGCGACATCGCAACGCAGGCGCGTGTCGAGCGCGCGGTACACCTCGCCGAAGGCGCCGTCGCCGATCTTCTCCCGAACTTCCAGGTGCCCCCATGTGAACGGGAGCGGAATGCTGGAGGGAGGATCGACGTGGGCCGCCACGACCGATTCCAGGACTCGGAGCGCCTCGATGCTATCGCTGCTGTCCGGGTCGGCTTCGAGCGCGTGGTCCCAATCGACCGGATCGCCGTCCGCAATCGTCTGGGCGAGCTTCAAGAGGCGCTCGTGCCGGTCGTCGTCTTCGGGAGTCACGCCCTACCTCCTTGGGTTCCCGCCGCACCGTGGTGCGGTGCCCTCACCGTCCATGACTAGAACGCCGGAACCGTGTCATCTGCACAGGATAATGAAGCGGGGATCGACCCGCCAGCAGGGGGAAGAGGTGCCTCGGTCAGCGTTTGGGGGCCTGCGTGGGCGGAGACGACGGCACGACCGGCTGTCCATCCAGGACCTGACGGACGGTCTGGGAAAGGCTTTCCAGCGTGAACGGCTTCTGGAGGAAGGCGACCCCCTCGTCCAGCACGCCGTGCCGGACCACCGTGTCGTCCGTGAATCCCGAGACGAAGAGGATGCGGGTCTCGGGCCGGCGAGAGCCCAGCCGCTCCGCCAGCTCCCGCCCCCCCATGAGGGGCATGACGACGTCGGTGAGAAGAAGGTGGATGGGCCCCCTGTGCCGAGCTTCGACCTCGAGGGCGCGCACGCCGTTCTCCGCCTCGAGGACCGTGTATCCGTGGAATTCGAGGAGGTCCTTGCCGATCGCGCGCACACCGGCCTCGTCCTCGACGAGGAGGACGGTTTCCCCTCCCCGCGCGCGGAGGTCGGGCGCGGCCTTCGGCGTGGTGGCAACGGTGGCGGGCTCCTTGAGGGGCAGATGCACGGTGAAGGTCGAGCCCCGACCGGGCTCGCTCCGAACGCTCACGCTGCCCCCGTTCTGCCGCGCGACCCCGTACACCGTGGAGAGCCCAAGCCCGGTTCCCTTTCCCGGCCCCTTCGTCGTGAAGAAGGGTTCGAAGATCCGATCGAGCGTCTTCGCGTCCATTCCGACCCCTGTGTCCTCGACGCGCAGCACGCAATAGCGTCCGGGCTGGTCGAGGTTGAGCTCGCGCGCCTCCGTCTCGCCGACCTCGCTTGTCTCCACGCCGATCCGTAGCCGTCCGCCGTGGGGCATCGCGTCGCGCGCGTTCACCGCGAGATTCATGATGACCTGCTCGAGCTGTCCGCGGTCGCAGCGCACGTGGACCGGCGCGGTGTGGCAGGAGCAGACAATCTCCACGTCCTCTCCGATCAGTCGCCGCAGCATGCCCTCGATCTCGGCAACCACGGTGTTCACGTCGAGCACCTGGGGCGCGAGCACCTCGTTCCGGCTGAAGGTGAGGAGCTGCCGCGTGAGCATCGCGCCCCGCGCGCTCGCACCGTGGATCGACTCGGCCCGCTCGCGCTCCTTCGATCCGCTGGAGAGATCCTTCTGGAGCAGCTCGCTCTGCGTCATGATCACGGTGAGCAGATTGTTGAAGTCGTGGGCCACGCCCCCCGCGAGAACGCCGAGGGCCTCCATCTTCTGGGCCTGGCGCAGCAGCTCCTCGCTGACCCGGAGGGCCTCCTCGGAGTCGTGGAGCGCCAGCTCGGCCTTCTGCCTCTGGGTCACGTCCGTCGCGACGCCGATCACGCCCTGGATCTCCCCGCTCCCGTCCTTGAGCGGCGCGTAGCGGACGTCGAAGTGGATGCCCGCCACCTCCACGCTCGCCTCGATCTCGTCCCCCGAGAGCGCGCGCCGCACGTGGTCGAGGATCTCCGCATGATCCTTGTAGAGCACGTACACGGATTTCCCCACCACCTCGCCCGGCTTCAGCCTGAGCGCTTCGAGCCCCTGTCCTTCGGAGACGGTGAAGATTCCCTCGCGGTCGATCGCGAAGAGGACGATCGGCGCGGACGCGATCACGGCCCGCAGGCGCTCCTCCACCCGCTCGAGAGCGCGCTGGGCGCGGCGCATCTCGGTGACGTCGCGGAAGCTCACGAGAAGGACGTCCTCCTCCTCGTGCCGGAAGCGGTTGGCGGCGACCTGCGCCGTCCGTTCCTCGCCGAAGCGCGTCTGGAGCGTGCACTCGAGCGCGATGGGGGATCCGCCCGCGAGACACGCGTCGTAGGACGCCCTCAGGCGGTCCCACTCATCCGGCGCGTGGAGATCGGCGAGCACGCGCTCCTGGATCTCGGCGGGCGAGAAGCCGAGGATCGAGCACGCCGCCGGATTGGCGAGCGTGATGCCGAACGTGCCGGGACGCACCATCAGGATACCGTCCACGTTCCGCTCGTAGAGGAGCCGGTAGCGCATCTCCGACCGGCGGAGTCCCTCGAGCCCGGTCAGGTCCTGGATCATCACCATGATCTCGTCGGCCGTTCCGTTCGGCCCGCAGATCGGAAGCGCGGTGAGATAGAGGAGACCCTCGACGTTGCTCCCGACCTTCCCGCGAAGCTCCTGATGGCTCACGACGGCATCGCGGGACGTGCGCGCGACCGGGCATTCGGCGCAGGGCCCGCCGAGTCGCGCGCACACCGACGTGCAGCTCGATCCGATCCAGGATCCGCCGTCCTCGGGCGGGAAGAGGTCGCACATGGCGCGGTTCGCCCAGCTGATCGTCGCGTCGCGGCCGGTTACGAAGACGAACGTGTCGGTCTGTCCGACGAACGCGGCGAACTTCTGCCGCTCCCGGTCGAGCAGGCGAAGATGGCTGTCGAGCGTCTTGAACCAGCGCTCGTCGCGCGAGCGCTGGATCTTGTGGCGGGCGATCTCGTCGTGGAAGTGCGCCTTCGCGGCGAGGATCGCCGCGATCGTCGCGATCCGGCCCTCGAGCTCGGAATCGTCTTCGTCGCCCGGCCAGGGCAGGCAGACCGCCCCGAGCGCGCGGCCGCCGGCGGCCAGCGGAAACGCGCGAAGCTCGCAGGTCTCGCCGCTCGCCGGGCGCTGCGACTTGGCTCCGGTCCGGGTGGCCTCGAGCGCCGCGTTCTTGAACGCGGAGCGGTGACGCTCGCGCGCCTCGGGCGAGCCGTGCCAGAAATCGCGAAGCGGTTGGTCCCCGTCGGCGAGGAACACCGCGGCCGCGCCCACATTGGCTTCCTCCGCGAGGAACGCCGCGCCCTCCGCGAGCGCGTCGTCGAGGCTCTCGACGCTGAGGAGGCGCGCCAGCCTTGTCGTGGAGGAGCGGTCGGTGCTCACGATGCTCCGCGGCCGCGCAAGTCGTAGGCCCGGGCGAGCCAGTCGGCCACGCGCTCGACCTTGGCCACCGAGGCCTCGTCGAACGCGCCGACCTGATGGCTGTCGATGTCGATCTGGCCGTGGATGACGTCGCCGGACCGGATCAGGACCACGAGCTCGGAACGCGTGGAGACGCTGCAGGCGAGGTAGTTCGTGATCTCGCGGACGTCGGGAATGTTCATGTTCCGGCGCTCGGCGACCGCGGTGCCGCACACGCCGTTCCCGACCCCGATGAAGACGTGGTCGGTGGGCGCGCCGACGAAGGGGCCGAGCCTGAGCATGTTGTCGGAAAAGAGCTCGTAGACGCCGGTCCAGTCGAACCTCGGATCCGTGCGGCTCAAGCCCAGAACGGCCGTCTCGAGAAGGCGTTCGAGCCCCGCCCCGCTCGCGGCCATCTCGTCCAGGTGGGCGATCAGGTCATCGATTTCCATTCAGCCAAAGATCGGAAGATCGAGGACCGCTCTTTAGCGTCGGGCGGGGGTCTTCGAAACAGGCAAGTGATTGACGGTAGGCCGATTACCAGGTGCGACCCGCCGAAGGGCGGGTCCCGGAACCGGGAGCGGGCCGTACGGGTGGATGACGTTGTGGCTGGGCGGGAGTAGTTTACGTTCGCCCGTCGATGGAATTGCGCCCCAAAACCCCGGAGGAACCTTCGATGCTGCGCCGCTTCTCCCTCGCGCTCGCAATCGCCGCCTTGGCCGCCCCACCCGCCTTCGCCGCCCAGCACGATCATTCCACGACTCCCGCATCCGGCTCCGGTGCCGCACCGCTCCTCGAAGGGCTCGGCCAGGTCCATCGCGAGATCAGGACGGGCGCTCCGCTCGCGCAGAGGTATTTCGACCAGGGGCTGCGGCTTGCCTACGGCTTCAACCACGAGGAGGCGAAGCGGTCGTTCCTTGAAGCCGCCCGTCTCGACCCGGCGTGCGCCATGGCGTGGTGGGGCGCGGCGCTCGTGCTCGGCCCGAACATCAACCTGCCCATGAGCGCGGAGGCGGAAACGGAGGCCTACGGCTACGCGCAGCGCGCGCTCGCCTGCCGAGAGGCGGCGCCGCTCGAGCGCGGGATGGTCGAGGCGCTCGCGAAGCGCTACGACGCGACGGGCGGGATGAATCGCGCCGCGCACGATTCCGCCTATGCGGACGCCATGCGCGCGCTCCACAAGGCGCAGCCCGCGGATCCCGACGTCGCGGTCCTCACGGCCGAGTCCCTCATGGATCTCCGCCCCTGGGACTACTGGGCCATGGACGGCAAGGCGCAGCCGGGCACGATGGAGATCGTGTCGATCCTCGAGGGAGTCTTGAAGTCGCACCCGGACCACATCGGGGCGATCCATCTCTACATCCACGCCGTCGAGGAATCGCCCGAGCCGGGACGCGCCGAGGCCTATGCGGACAAGCTGGCCAAGCTCGCGCCGAATGCGGGGCACCTGGTCCACATGCCGAGCCATATCCATCTGCGCGTGGGACGCTACGCGGACGCCGTCGACTACAACGCCAAGGCGATCTCGGCGGATCGCGCCTACATCGGGAAGTACAACCCGCCCGGCGTGTATCCGATCATGTACTACCCGCACAACATCCACATGCGCTGGTCGGCGCTCCTCTCTTCCGGGCGCCGCGCCGACGCGCTCCAGGCCGCGCGCGATCTCGCGAAGGCCGTTCCGGACTCGATCGTCGTGGCCATGCCCATGGCGGAGTTCTTCCGTGTGGCGCCCTATCTCACGCAAGCCCGGTTCGGACTCTGGGAGGAGGCGCTGCAAGAGCCGGCGCCCAGGGCGGGGATGCCCTTCCAGCGCGGCGCGTGGCACTACGCGCGCGGCCTCGCCTACGCCGCGGGAGGCAAGTACGCGGAGGCTCAAGCGGAGCGGGACAGCGTGTCGGCCATCGCGGCGTCGCTTCCGCCGGACGCATACTTCAGCCTGAATCCTGCCGCGCCGGTCTACCGATTCGCGGCCGCGCATCTATCGGGTGAGATCGCGCTCCGGCGCGGGAGCTTGGACGAGGCCATCCAGCTCCTCCAGACCGCTGCCGGAATGCAGGACTCGCTCCACTATGACGAGCCGCCGGCGTGGCAGCAGACGGCCCGCCAGTCCCTCGGCACGGCGCTCCTCGCGGCGGGACGCGCGGCGGACGCGGAAGCCGTGTATCGTGAGGATCTCGCGCGCTACCCGGAAACGGGGTGGTCGCTCTACGGCCTCACGCAGGCGCTCCGCGCGGAGGGAAAGACGAAGGAAGCCGCCGAGACCGAGAAGCGCTTCCAGCGCGCCTGGGCGAAGTCGGACACGAAGCTCGTGGCATCACGGTTCTGAACTGAAGCGGGGGCCCGCGCTCGCGCGGGAGACGCGATGGATCGGCCCAGCATCCTGACCTTCGACATCTTCGGCACCGTCCTCGACTGGCGCCAGGGTCTCGTCGACGCCGCGGCCGCGCACGGCATCGACGTCGACGACCAGCGCTTTCAGGCGGTGATCGATCACCAGGCGCGTGCCGAGTCGGGTCCCTACCGGTCCTATGCGGAGATCGCGGCCGACAGCCTGGTCCAGGTGCTCCGCATGCCCAAGAAAGCCGCGCGCACGATCGCGGACCAGGCCGGGGCGTGGCCGCTCTTCCCCGATGCCGCCGACGGATTGCGCGCGCTCATGCGGATCGCCCCCTGCGTCGCGATGACGAACAGCGATCAGAGCCATGGCAAGCAGGTGCAGGACCAGCTCGGATTCCGGCTCAACGGATGGATCTGCGCCGAGGACGTGCGCTGCTACAAGCCGGCGCCCGAATTCTGGACCGCGGTGTCGTCGAGGCGTGGAGTGCCGTTCGGGAGCAGCTGGTGGCACATCTCGGCGTACGCGGACTACGACATGGCGACCGCGGGGCGCCTGGGGCTCACGACGGTTTTCATCGAGCGCGACCATAACGTTTGGGGGCCGTCCACGCTCTCGGCCCCCAATCTGCGTGCGCTCGCCGTGATGCTCGCGGGCTAGAGAGGCGCACCGCCCGGCCCGCGCTCGGGCGCGCTTACCAGCGCGCGCGCTTCCCTCTCGTATCCACGTGCACGAACGGGCCGTGCGCGGCCGTGGCGGGATAGGCGGAGAGTCCGCCGATCAGCTCGGGGTGGGTCGCCTCCACACTCTCCGCGACCTGGAAGAGAACCCGCGCGTCCGCGATCGTCACCTTCCCATCGCCGTTCAGATCGTCCATCTGGCCGTTCCCATCCGCGTCCACGAACACGTCCGACGCGTCGCCATACATGTGGCGGCTCAGGCGCGCGCGTCCGCCCGGGCCAACTTCGAGCGCGTTGTACTGCGGCGTGCGGAATCCGGACATCACGTGCAGCTTGTTCGGAAGACCGCGGCGGTCGAGCTCCTGGGAGATCAGCTCGAGCTTGTCGACGAGCTTGGGCCGGATGACGAGCGCCTTCGGCCACACCGCGCGCTGGTCGTGCGTGAGGAAATCGCGGAGGTGGAAGTGCTCGGACACGGGCGTGTCCTCGTTGTCCGGCGTGACCTCGATCACCCCCGCGGGCCGCTCGTACATGGGATTCCCCGTGGGTGCGGGCCAGCTCCCGACGTGATAGCTCCCGATCATGGCGCCGCGCTGGGAATCGTACGGATGCATCGCGACCACGTAGAAGGAATCACCCGTCGGCGTCGCGAGCCGGATCGGGTGAACCCCCGGATCGGAGATCGGGGCGCCCGACGAGAGCAGGGACAAGGTGGCGTTCGACCGGAGCGCGTCGGGCGTGTCGACCACGGCGCGGAGGCTCCCGGACAGACCGAGCCATGCCGCCGGAACGGGCTGCTTGTCCGGCACGGCCGCCGGGGTCTCGGCCGCCGGCGTCACCACGGTCGGCATCCCGGACGTGTCGGCGGACGCCAGGGAGATTCCGTACGTCACGCCCCAGACCGCCGCGAACACGAGAACGAACAGGACCGCGCCATGGAGCGCGGCGGCGGCGATCGACTTCTTGTGGTGATGCAGGAGGTGTTTCATGGGACACCGGCCTTCCGAGGATTCACGATTTCGGCGAGGGGCCCGTCCGGAGGTACCGGACAGGGGCGATCGACACCAGCTATTTGGATGGCCCCCGGGGGCCCTGGGGTTCAGCGAAATCGACGGTCCGAGATCTCGCTATTTCCCTGTGAGAAGGGCTCTTAGCACGAAGCCCACGTTGGCCGGGCGCTCGGCGAGCCGGCGCATGAAATAGGGCACCCACTCGGTGCCGAACGAGACGTAGACACGCATTTGAACCCCTTCCCGGGCGAGCTTCTCCTGAAGATCGCGCCGGACCCCGAAGAGCATCTGGACCTCCCACTGGTCCCCCCGTAGGGACCGTTCCCGAGCGAGCTCCTTGGCCCGCGCGATGAGCCTGTCGTCGTGGGTCGCGACCGCGGGATAGAAGCCATTGGCGAACAGGGTGCCGAGGAGGTCCGAGTAGCTCTGATCGACTTGGCGCTTCTCCTGGAACGCGACGTCGGCGGGCTCGTTGTACGCCCCCTTCACGAGGCGAATCTTGGGATGGTAGGGCTCGAGCCGCTTCAGGTCCGATGCGGTGCGCCGCAGATACGACTGAACGGCGAGGCCGACATTCGGGTACGCCCGCCGCACGTGCTCGAAGAGGTCGATGGTCGCGCCGCTCACCGCCGAGTGCTCCATGTCGATCTCGACCACCGTGCCCATGGCCTGCGCCTGCGCGGCGAGCCGGCCGGTCAGATCGCGGCAGAGATCGGGCGCGAGCTCGAGCCCGAGCTGGGTCGGCTTGACCGTGATCGTCCCCGCGATCTTTCGCGCGGCCATCTCGCGGAGGAGCCGCTCGTACGAGGCGCACGTGGCCTCGACTTCCTCCCGGCTCTTCACGTACTCGCCGAGCTGGTTCATGACGACGAGAAGACCGCGCGCGTTGAGCTCCTGCGCGACCTGGAGCGCCTCTTCCACGGTCTCGCCCGCGATGAACCGGCGCGCGAAGCCGAGGCGCATTCCCGTCCTGGCGATGGGGCGCGTCAAGGAGGGCTTGCCGGAGAGCCAGATCAGGAAATCCCGTGCGATCGCCATCGGGCCGTACTCTACTCGATCAGGGCGCCTACGGCGACGGCGACAAGGGCAGCGGTCGGCCGAGACCTGCCGGCTTGGGCGCGGGTAGCGGTTGCCGCGCGATGCGGAGAAAAGCGCGGCGTCCCCAGAGGATCCACGCCAGCACCCAGAGGAGTCCCGCGATCCCGTAGAGGGGCGTCTTCGCCGAGGTGACCTCCGACAGGACCCGAACGAGCGCGGCGGCGAGGATGAGCGTGGGTGAATCCCACCGGAGCACGCGCGACTCGTCTCCTCGCGGCCAGGGACCGTGCGTCACGACGACGCGCGTTGCGATGCCCTGGATGAGAAGCCCGAATCCACCGAGGAAGATCAGGTGATCGCCGACCAGACTCGTGGGCGCCGCGGCGCCGAGGAGAAGGCCCGCCGCGAGACTGAAGCCGGCGAGCTTGAGCACGGTCGAAACGCGGTCGCTTCGCTGCAGGGGGCGCGCGATCTTCCAGACGAGGATCAAGACCGGTACGCCCACGAGCGCGCGCAGCCACGCGGCAGGCGCGGCGGCGCCGAGGGATTCGAATAGGGCGGCGGCGACGAGGAACGAGAGGAGCGTGCCGTAGAGGAAGCGTCGCGGGCGCCGCTCGCCCGGGCGAGCGATGCCCGGGATCTCGAGCGGCTGTCGCATCGCGCTGAACGTCGGCACCAGCAATCCCCCTATTCCGAGCACGATCGAGAGCATCATGCCGTGTGTCAGGAGCCTGAGCGGCGCGCGCGGCGCGGGCTCGGGAGCGATCCCGAGCGCGACGAGCACCCCCCACGCGCTCCCGACGACGCCGAAGAGGAATCCCGCGAGCACGAACAGGAATTCCTCCGGAGGCGCGCCGCGCCGGTCCGGCATACGCCGCGAGATCGAGGTGATGAGGAACAGGAGCGCCGCGAGGAACCCGGCCTGCGGCACGCCCGCGATCCCGAAGCCGGCGGACACCGCCACGGCGAGCAGGAGCGCGACGACGACCAGCGTCTCCCACGGCTCCGTCTTCCTCGTGTGATGGAACTGCGGGTAGGCGGTGAGCATGAACCCGAGAACGAACGAAGCGAGGAATCCTTGGACCATGAGCGTCCAGTGGAGCGTCGCGGGATACGCGATCCATCCCGCGGCGTGGAGCGGCCAGACGAGAGCAGCCGCGACCGCTTCGAGAATGCCGAGGGTGAAGAGGGGCCGGTAGGGCTCCGCGACGAAGCGCCGGAGCGTGCCCATCACCAGTCCCGCGCGTGGATGATGCGCCCCGCCATCCAGAGCGGCGCGGCCGTCTCGACGAGGAGAACCGCGAGACCTAGCGCCGCGCCTCCGACCGTTCCGAAGAACCCGACGAGCACGGCCGAGGTCGGGCCGAGGAGCGCTCCCGATCCCACGGCCAAGGTCGTGAGGACGCGCACGAGGTCCACGGGATTGACGAGGAGCGCCGGCAGGAGCACCGCCTGGAGCGGCGCGCCGTGGAGGAGCGCGGTCGCCCCCAGGATGACGAGATCGTAGGCCACCACCATCAGAAGCCAGAGCGTGAGCGCGGCCGACATCGCCTTCAGGCGATCGGGCCAGATCGCGGCGAGGAGGAGCGCGGCGGACACGGAGAGCCATCCGAGCGCGATCGACAGGAACGTGAGCACGAGGAACGCGGGGGCTTGCGCGGCGCCCGCGTTCCACGCCACGACGAGCCCTCCACCTCCGAACCCGACCGCCTGCGCCACGGTGAGGGCCGCCCCAAGCCCGAGGAACTTCCCGGCGAGCACCTCCCCGCGGGCGACGGGCTGGGCCAGGAGGAGCGACAGCGACTCGGCGTCCCCGCTCAGGCTGGTCACGCCGAGGAGGAGCGCCGCGAGCGGGACGAGGAAGAGCGAGAGATTGAGAAGACTCAGGGTGACGCGCGCGAATCCCTGGAAGCCCACCTCCTGGCTCTGCGCGAGTCCGAAGAAGGAGAGCGCCAGGACGACGAGCGCGAAGAGGATCGAGAAGAGGAAGAGCCAGCGCGACTCGATCGTGCGCCGGTACTCCTCGCGCGCGATGACCAGGATGCGGTGCATGGACCCGTCGGCGCGCATCAGCGATGCCCCTTGATGAGGTGAGATCCCGCGACCCGGAGCCGGCCGGCGGGGCGGCCGTCCACCAGCCACGCGAAATCCTCCCCCGGCCGATCGGCGGTGAACTCCGCGCGGGCCGCGGTGACCCCCGCCACGTGGAGCGGGGAGAGACGGCCTTCGTAGCCGGCGAGCGTGAGCTCGATTGGCTCGTGCCCGTCGTTGACAACCTCGAGCGCGACCTTGGCGCCGAGCGGCACCACGGACTCGCCCGGCGTGATCGCTCCGTCCCGGACGTGAATCGACACGGGCACGCGCGCCACGGCGGTGGTCGCCGATGCGGGCGTTTGGCCCGGGCGCATCCAGCCCGAGTGCGCCAGGAAGCTGAGCGCCATCCCGAGCGCGAGCGCCGCGACCAGGAGGACGAGATAGCGGCGCGTCATGACTTGGCTCTCCCGACGAACTCGTGCCAGCGCCCGACGCGACCGTTGGTCTGGGCGCCGACGTCCCGGGCCGATGCCTCGGTGGCGAACGCGGCCAGGCCGCCGCCCATCGGCGTCGGAAACGAGCCCTGCACCACCCAGACCGTATCGGCGAGACAGAGCTGCGCCTGGTCGTAGTCGGGAAGGAAGATCGATTCGCCGGGTCGCGCGGGACCTTCGCGGAGCAGGCACTCGATCGAATCGAACTGGCGGTAGTGTCCGCGGCTCCCGCGCACGCACGCGAAGTGCGTGTCCCGGATGCTCATCCCGCACGACACGCATGGCGCGCCGACGTGAACCCGCGGAGGGCCGCTCCGGTCGCAGCCGAGGGTCAGGAAGAGGGCCGCCGTCACGAGCCACCCCGTGAGCGTCCGGTGACCGCTACGCATCGCGGCGCCCTCCCCGGACCACGGACAGGAACGTCTCCTCGAGCGTCGGACCCTGCATGTGGAAGGAGCGAAGCTCGACGCCGGCCAAGCGCAGCGCGTCGAGCACCTCGAGGCTCCGTCCGTTCGACGCTCCGACGAGGATCTCGCGCGGTCCCGGCCGCTCGAAGGGAACCTCGAGCCGCCTGAGCACCGGCTCGGCCGCGTCGGCCTCGCCTTTGGTCTCGATCTTGAGCCGGCTCGCGCGGAGCTGGCGCTGGCGGAGGTCGTCGAGCCGTTCGATCTGGACCGCGCGGCCGTCCAGGAGGATCAGCACGCGGTCCGCGATCCGCTCGACCTCGGTCAGGAGGTGCGAGCTCAGCACGATGGTCTTCCCTTCCTCGCGCAGCCGCTCGACGAGCGTGCGGAACTCCCAGGTC
Source organism: Candidatus Eiseniibacteriota bacterium (assembly GCA_036274595.1). Taxonomy (GTDB): domain Bacteria; phylum Eisenbacteria; class RBG-16-71-46; order SZUA-252; family SZUA-252; genus WS-9. The sequence goes on from DASUFL010000087.1 coordinate 89,763, forward strand.
GCCTCGGGATCGAGACTCCCCGTCGGCTCGTCGAGTATGAGGAGCGACGGATCGCCGAGGAGCGCCTGCGCGAGCGAGAGCCGCTGCGTGTACCCCCCCGAGAGCTCGCCCGCGCGGCGCGCGGCGTGGCTCTCGAGACCGACCCGCTCGAGCGCCTGCCCCACCGCCTTCCGCTCCAGCCCTTTCAGGTCCGCGAAGAAGCGGAGCACCTCGAGCACCGTGCGCGCCGGAGCGAACTCGACGCGCTGCGGCACGTAGCCGAGCGCGCGCCGCGCGCGGGGATCGTGCGGCGGCAGGCGGTCCGGCCCGAGGAGGACGCGTCCGGCATCGGGGCGCGTGAGGCCGAGGAGCATCTTGAGCGTCGTGGTCTTCCCCGCCCCGTTCGGTCCGATGAGCGCGAAGGTCTCTCCCGGCTCCACGACGAAGTCGAGCCCGTCGACCGCCACGATCGCGCCGAAGCGCTTTCGAATGCCTTCGACCCGGATCATGCGCGCGCCCGCACCGCGAGCCCCGCGATGCCGGCGGCCAGGAGGCCGCCGAACGCCGCGGCGGACGCCCAGGAGGGACCGGCCGCGCGCGCGGCCATGGCCGGAGCCTTCGCCTCGGCCGCGGGGCGGATCAGCGGATGCTCGTCCACGATGTCGCTGGGCCGAAGGCTTGGAAACACCCGCTCCGCCACGGCGATCGCGGCGACCGCGGGGCTCTTCGCGAGGAGCGAGAGGTCCGGGTACTGCTTCGACAGGAAGGCGAACGCGCTCACCGGCGAGTAGGGCACGTCGCTCAGGCCGTCGCCGTTCAGGTCGTAGGCCTCGTTCTCGCCCCAGTAGTTCCCGGAACGGCCGTCGTCGAAGCGGTTGTCCGAGTGCCGCATGTCGAGCGCGACCGGATAGTCGTTGTTCAGGAACGTGTTTCCGGCGATGACGTTCCCGGCGCACGACGAGTAGAGGAGCATCCCCCACCCGTTGTCCTGGAAAAGATTGTCGAGGAGCCGGTTCCGGTTCGAGTTGTCGAGGAACATGGCGATCGTGTTGTCGACGAGCCGGTTCTTCCGGAACGTGCCTCCCGAGCAATCGCGGAGCAGGAGGCCGTAGGTGCGCGAACCGCGGTTCGATACCAAGTCGTTCCCCACGACCTCGAGATTGTTCGAGAACATGATCGCGCAGCCCGCCACGTTGCGCGTGAAGAGGTTCCCCGTGAGCCGGGTTCCCTGGCAGTACATGGTGTGGAGGCCGTAGCGCCCATTCCACTGGAGGCGATTCCCGGAGACGTCGGTCCGATCCGCGAACGAGAGATAGATCGCGTCGGCGAAGTGCTCCACCCTGTTCCGCGCGAGCGCCGCATCGTGAACGTACCACAGGTGGAGACCGTTGCCGGAGCCGCTCTCGTCCATGGGGCGAACGCGGCCCTCGAGGCGGCATCCCTCGACGCGCAGGCGGTCCGCGCGCTCGGCATACACGCCGTAGAGCACGTCGTCGAGCGTGAGGCGCAGCAGCGTCACATCGGCGGCCTGCAAGATGCGGACGCCGGCGTCGGCCGTGATGACGCGCCTGCCGCTCGTTCGCACGACGAGGTCCTCGACCACGGTGCCCGGTGCGGTGATTTCGAGCACGCTTCCCGTGCCCGGCCCTTCGAGGATGGCGCCAGGCCATCCTCGAACAACCAGCGCGCGGTCGACACGCACGGGCCCCGCGTGGACCCCGGGAAGGAGAGTCACGGTGTCTCCCTCATGGGCGCGGGCGATCGCGTCGGCGAGCGCGCCTGGGTGGGCCGGGACGGTGATCTCGGAGGCGGATGAGCGGCCCGGCCAGGCGACGACGCAGAGCGCGAGGAGCGCGGTCGCGACCGCGGCCGCGGCATGCTTCCGCTCCCGCCACTCGAGCCCGATCGCGATCGGGCCGAGCAGCCAAGCGAGTCCGAGGAGCCACGTGCCCGGGCCAGGCAGGCTCCAGACCTTGAAGTTGGCCATCTTCGAGTAGCCGATCAGAGGTGGCGTGAACGCGTCCAGCTTGATCGCGGCGCGCGGATCCAGGTCGTGGCCGTAGTGCCAGAGCCAGTACGCGTAGTCCCGGAACATGTAGACCGCGAATCCCGTGAACGCGAGCCAGCCCAGGAGCGCGATGATCCGCCGGTTCACGAGCGCCGCGACCAGGGCCATGAAACCGAAGAGCGTGAGGAGCTGGGGCAGGTACGTGAATTCGCGAAAATCGGACGCGGTGATTGGGTGCATCCCCACGTAGTGGTTCAGCGTGTTGATCTTCTGGAGATCGCCGCGGATCGAGTTGGTGTAGATGGTAAGGGTCAGGCCCTCCGGGTACTGCGGAGCCCAGAGCTTCATGGTCCAGATCGGGAGCACCGGCAGGAAGAAGACCGGGATGAGGACCAGAGCGGCGATCACGATCAGCCGGCGCTCTGCGTTCCGAAACGATCCCCACCAGTACGCAACCATGGCTTCCTCCGCGACTAAGGCGGGGCCGCGCGTGGGGCCCCGCCTCCCGTGAGTCAGCGGCCGATGGCCGCCGCGACCTCTTCGACCTGCTTGCGGCTGGGACGCTGCACGGCGGCGATGGGAGAGCCCGCCTTGGCGACCTCGATGTATCCCTGCATCTCCTGGTGAAGCGCGCTGCAGAAGTTGGAGCAGTAGAAGGGGGTGATCCCCGCCTTCGTCGCGACCCAGCGCGCGGTTTTCGTCTCGCCAGGCTCGACCTGCATGTCCATGTTCGAATTCAGGATCCCGAACCCGTGGGTGATGTCGTCGTCCTGCTCCACGTTCGTCAGGTGGAAATAGATGGTATCCCCTTGGGCCACGCGGATCACATCCGGCGTGAAGTGGGTCCGGACCGCGAGCATGTACGCATCGACGCGCTTCCCTTTCCGCTCCACGCGAGCCTGCTCCGCGGTCTTCACAGCCGCCGGATTCGCGTTCTCCGCGAGCGAGTAGATCTTCTCGGCCTTCACCTTGGACGCCGCGATGATCTGGCCGTAGTGCGGCTCGGGATAGGTCGGGAAATCGTAGAGGAGCTCCATCTTCGCGCCGCGCAGATCGATCAGCTGCGCCCCCTCCGGATGCGACGGGCCGACCGACATGTAGCGATCCTTGGAGAGCTTGTCGAGCGCCAGCAGGTACTCGCCCGTGGGATGCATCGTGCAGCCCTCGGCGGCGACCAGGTGGCCGATCGAATAGTAGACGTCGATCTTGTCGGTCACCTTCCAGGAGCCGACCTTCCACTTCGCGACCTGGGAGTCGAGGAAGAGCGACGTGTACGCGTTCCCCTTGCCGTCGAACTCGGTGTGGAGCGGACCGAGGCCCACCGGGACCTTGGCTTCGAGCACGTCCTCGTAGGCCACGACCGGGATCCCGTCCACCTCATCATCGAACTTCTTCCCGTCGATCGCCGCCTGCAGCTTCTTGAAGCTGAAGACCGAGACCTCGGCCTGCAGCTTGCCCGACGCGCAGATGTACTCGCCGGTCGGGTTCACGTCGCAGCCGTGCGGGCTCTTCGGCGTCGGGATCAGGTAGACGAGCCCCGGCACTTCCTTGGGATCGAGCACCGGGGCGCCCGCGATCATATGCCCTTTGCCCGCGTCGACGGCCTTCTGGGCTTCCTTCCAGTTCACCGCGGCGACGTAGTCCATCTCGTTTTGCGACGCCTTCACCTCGAGGGAGTCGAAGGCCTCCTCGCTGTTGTAGCAGGTGAAGAACTGCCACCCCATGCTCGGGCCCTTGCCGGCGTCGGAGAGATCCCAGTCGAACGGAGGCATCAGGATCTCGAAGCCCATCGACATGTGGCCGTTCTTGTCGACCTTGATTCCGGCGATGACGCCGTTGAAGTCCTTCTTGTAGTCGGCGACCTTCGCCACCTTGTCCGTGGGCACGGGCGCCGAGAAGCGGGACGCCGCGAAGACGTATTCCGTGTTCGGCGTGGGATACGGGCACGCGTGCGCGGCGGAGATGTTCGGGATCGGGCCGTAGATCTCGTGCGTGGTGAAGTCTTTCAAGTCGATCCGGGCGATCCTTGCGTGCGGCATGTCGTTGATGAAGAGCCACCGGCCGTCGAAGTCGCCGTTCGTCTCGGAGAGGCCGGGATGATGCGCGTCGCCCCAGACGAATCCGCCCAGCATGGCCTTCGACTCCTCGTCGAATCCGTAGCCCCGCGCGGGCTCGGGCGTGAAGACCGGGATCGTCGTGATGTGACGGCAGGACGGAAGACCATAGACGAAGACCTGGCCGGAGTGGCCGCCGGAGAGGAACGCGTAGTGCGTGTCGTACTCGCCCGGCTTGACGTACACCTTCTGCGCCGCCGTACCGCCCCCTCCCTTCCCCGCGCAGCCGGCCGCAAAGACCGCCGCGATCAAAGCGAGGCCGAGAACAGAAGAACCGAGCGAGCGTTTCATGGCACTACCTCCCTTGCGTGTTGGCCGCCGTCAGCTTGCCTTCCGCTTCAAGCTCCTTGTCCTTCTTCTTCGCGTACTCGATCAGAGCCTTGGCCTCTTCCGGCTTCAGCATCAGATTGGGCATCTGCACCGCGTACTTGCCGAGCAGCTCGCGCGCGATGGGATCCTCTTTCGTCATCACGTCGGGGTGCAGCATCTGGTTCTCCATCCATTCGGCGGAGCGGCGATGCGTCACGCCGGCCAGGTCCGGTCCGGTGATGCGCGCCCCGAACGCGTGGCAGGTCGAGCAGGTCTTCGACTTGAAGAGCGCTTCCCCCTTCTCGGCGAGCTGATCGTCCACCGGCGCCTCCGCTGCGCGCGGACCGGTGTCATGAGGCGAGGTCGCGCTCGCGGTCGGCCCCTCCCCTTCCTTCGCACCGCCGCCGCATCCCGCGAGCGAGAGCGCGGCCGCCACGCCGATCGTCCACATCACCCATCCCTTCATGACGTCACTCCTTTCGAAGGTCCTTGGCGCGGGCCCAGCTCGCAGGACGCAGCCGGGCCGCGATTCATCCGGACCGATAGGGCTTCCACCTCGGCTGGTTGGAGCACGCGCTCCGCCACGCCGATCACCAAGGCTTCCTCTTTCCGGATGTGGATCCGGAGGAGGTCCACCAGATCGCGAATCTGAACCGCCATCTGCTCGTCGCGCGCCTCGCCGGGCAGGCCGAGCATTTCCTCGAGATCCGCGAGCATCATCCGGAGCGCGCCGTGATCCGCGCGCAGCGGCTCGATGCTCGCCCGCGTCTCGGGGAGCGCGTTCATCAGGGCCGGGTAGAGTACTTCGTCCTCGGCGGCCATATGGCTCCCGAACTGCCGCACGAGGAGCGCGACGAGGCGGGACACGGCCTGCGTCGGATCCGTGCCGCCGGCCATCGCCTCCTCCATGGCCGCGACCTCGTTGAGCACCCGACGGTGGTCTTCTCTCATACGCTCGAAGATCGATTCCATCGTTCCTCCCGTGTGGATCACGAGATGAATTGTCGGAGATTGGGGGCGGGACGCCCATGACCGCAATCATGGCGCGTCGCGATTTCCGGGATCGCCGGGGAGGCGGCAACCCGATCCGGGACCCTACGTTGAGGGCGAGGGGCCCGGAACGGTATGATGGCCGTCATATGCTCCCTCGAGAGCCCCGATGCCCATAACGCAGCCCGAGCGCGTGCTCCAGGCCGTGCGCATGACGCCGCTCTTCCGCGGCCTGTCGCCCGACGATCAGGGACGCATCGCCTCCGTCGCGACGATCAAGGACTACAAGCGCGGCGACCGGCTCTGGAGCGAGGGCGATCCGTCGGAGTCGCTGACCGTGATCGTGCGCGGCCGGGTGAAGATCGTGAAGGAGGGCGAATCGTCCGACGTGATCCTCGAGATCTTCGGAGAGGGCGAGCCGGTCGGCGCGATCGCGGTCTACAACTACATGCCCTACCCTGCCGGCGCGATCGCCATGGAGCCGGTGACGCTCCTCGTGGTCCCTCGTCGCGATTACTTCGAGCTACTCGACCGCCATCCCGACTTCGCGCGCGCCTGTATCCGCGAGCTGACCAAGCTCGTCGTGTCGCTCACCCAGAAGCTCGAGGAGATGCGCGGGCAGAAGGTCGAGGTGAGGATCGCACAGCTCTTCCTGAGCCTGGCCGAGCGGATGGGGATCGAGTCGAAGGGGGGCATCGAGGTGCCGATCCATCTGTCGCGGCAGGAGATCGCGGACCTGACCGGAACGACGGTCGAGACGGCGATCCGCACGCTCTCCCGCTGGGGGCACGAGAAGATCGTCATCACCGGCGAGAAGAGCTTCCACATTCCCTCGCGAGAGCGCCTCGAGCGCGTGGCCGAGGGTCGCGAGAAGTAGGGGACTACTCCGGAACGTCGAAGAGGAAGGCGCGGCGCCATCCGGGCGGGCGGCGCTCCGGATCGAAGCCCGAGAGGAGCCACGCGCGCCAGCTCGCCATGTCCTCGTCCGTCGCCTGCTCCGGGCGGAACTCCACGCCGCCGTAGCTGAACCGGTCCCGGCTCCAGGCGAGGTTGCTCCGCTTGTAGAAGAACGCGCAGAGCCGCTCCTTCCCCTCTCGGGGGCGGAACAGCTTGAGCCGGCACCGCCCCGGCTTGCCCCGCTCGAGCGGAGCGATGTCGAGACTTCCAGGACCGATCTCGAGCTCGAAGGGCTCGAGGCCGTCCTCGAACGCGCTGACCACGCGCATCATCGTCACATCGAGATCGGCCGGCTCGGGCGCTCCCCAGCGGATCAGCATGATCCCGCGCCGCGCGCCGGAACCCGTGGGGCCATGCGCTTCCGGAAGGTCGGCTGCGCGAGACGGCGCATGGCGGAGAGCCACGCCTCGTACATCCAGGTCGCGAAGCCGGAGGGGGCAAGGTAGCGCGTGTCGTCCGGCTGGCAGACCAGGCTCACCTCCAGATTGGGCGCGAGCCCCATGGGGATCCGGTTCCGCCGGCACGACTCGTACACGTGCTCGAAGACGGTCCGCATCTCTTCGTATCGCGGAGAGGGATGGCGCTCCATGTCGGAGCCGATCACCGGACGGAAGATGCAAACCGTGGGGAACGCGCCGAGGCTCGTGATGTAGTCGATCGCCCGAAGGGTGTCCTCGATCGGCTCGACGCCGGCGATGATCTCCCCCGACACGGCCCCCTTCCCGAGCTTCCGCGCCGTGTACTCGAGCGCGTCGAAGAACGCGCGCTGACCGAGCACCGCCTCCTTGCCCGGCAGATAGCGGGCGAAGTACTCCGGATTCATGAACTCATAGCAGAAGGAGAAGTGGTCCACCCCGAGGTCGATGAGCCGGTCGTAGACGGTGAGATCCCGGCTCGGCATGAGCTGGAGGCCGACCAGGCCGCCCACGCGCTCCTTCACCGCCCTCACGAACGGCATCGCTTCCTCGTGACACCGCTTCGAGTAGCCGCTGTTGAAGTGGAAGAACGTGACGCCGCTCTCTTCCTTCGCCGCGCGGCAGACCTCGACGACATCCTCGAGCTCCTTGAGCGCGACCTCGTTCACCCCGACGTTGGCGCCCGTGGTGCAGAACCGGCAATGCATCGACGGATCGGAGTACCAGAAGAGACACGAGTTCGAGATGTAGACGCCGAGGTAGGTCCCCTGGAGCACGCCGACGCGCCGCATCGGCGTCCCCGCGGACGTGCGGCGTCCGTACCATGCAGGCTCCGGCGGGACTCGCACGGGATAGCGGAGCTCGGAGCGCTCGTCCACGATCCGGTAGCTCCCGCGCGACTTCACGAGCCGATAGGGGGATGTGCGGGCGAAGTCCTCCTCGACCGGCACGTTCACCCAGACGTCCTTGAGCGGCCCCGGGAGCGTGAGCTCGAGCCCGGATCCGAGGCCGGCCCGCGTCCGCGCGATGCCACGCCCGTCTTCGAGGAGAGCGCACGATGAGTCGACGCGAATGCCCCGGCAGAAGAGATCGATCTCGAGCTCGCAGGGGTTGAGCGGAGCGGGACGCATGGGCGGCTCAGGGCTTCGTGGCGGCCGGCTTCGCGATGAGCGTCGCCCGCGCCACCTCGACCACGTGGACGCCGTTCCGCGTCGACGCGAGCCCCTTCACCTCGACGGTGTAGGAGGGCCAGTCCTTGCACAGAACGAAGGGATCGGGCGAGCCCGCATAGCTGCCCGGAGACATCGAGCGGCCGTGCTCCTGCGTGAGGAGCCAGAGGGTGCTGTCCGCCGTGATGATCCCCATGGGAACGCCGGACGCGATGCACCGCTTCGCACAGTCCTGGTGGAGGGGACCCGAGAGTCCCCGCGCGAGCCAGCAGCTCAGATCGAGGAGCTCGCCCCGAACGACCGCGACCTTCGGGGGTTTCGACGCGGGCGGCGGACTCTGAGGGCTGGCGGGCCCTGGGATGACGGCCATGGCGAGAGCGAGGATGGTCGCGGCCATGACGGGACGGGATCTGGCTTTCACGGTGCACGCTCCGGGATCGGGAATCAGCGCCTGGATGTCCGGCACCGATGAGGCTACCACCCGAACACGAAGAAGCCGCATGGGACCAAAGTCCCATGCGGCCGGAGCCTGAGCGGCGCGGCGCGATCAGCCGCGATTGCCGATGGGCACGTAGGAGCGCTCGGGCGAGCCGACGTAGATCTGGCGCGGGCGTCCGATGCGGAAATCCTTGTCGCGCCGCATCTCGAGCCACTGCGCGATCCAGCCCGGCAGGCGGCCCAGCGTGAACATCACCGTGAACATGTTCACCGGGATGCCGAGCGCCTGATAGATCACGCCGGAGTAGAAGTCGACGTTGGGATAGAGCTTCCGGCTCACGAAGTACTCGTCCTTCAGCGCGATCTCCTCGAGGTGCATGGCGATCTCGAGGAGGCGGCTCGACTGGCCCACGCGCTCGATGACCTGGCTGCACGCCTTCTTCAGGATGGCCGCCCGCGGATCGTAGGACTTGTACACGCGGTGGCCGAATCCCATGAGCCGCGTGGTGTCGTTCTTGTCCTTGGCCTTCGCGAGGAACTTGTCGGCGCTCCCCTCCTCCTGGGCGATCCGCTCGAGCATCTCGATCACCTGCTGGTTCGCGCCGCCGTGGAGCGGTCCCCAGAGCGCGCTGATCCCCGCCGCGATGCTCGCGTAGAGATTCGCCATCGAGCTCCCCACCATGCGGACCGTGCTGGTGGAGCAGTTCTGCTCGTGGTCGGCGTGCAGGATCAAGAGCAGATCGATCGTGCGCGCGAGCACGGGGTCGACCTCGTACGTGTCGCACGGCACCGAGAACATCATGTTGAGGAAGTTCGAGGTGTAGTCGAGGCGGTTCTGCGGGTACACGAACGGCTGCCCGATCGAGTGCTTGTAGGAGCTGGCCGCGATCGTGGGCATCTTCGCGAGCAGGCGGATGATCGTCTCGTGGATCTGCAGCTCGCTCTCCGGCTTCTGATAGAACGTCGCGAGCGCGCCCACCGCGGCGGCGCAGACCGGCATCGGATGCGCGTCCTTGGGGAGCGCATCGAAGAAGCGCCCGAAATCCTGGTGGAGCATCGTGTGAATCGTGACTTCGTGCGTGAATCCTTCCAGCTCGGTCCGGGTTGGAAGCTCGCCGTGGATCAGGAGGTACGCCACCTCGAGGAACGAGCTCCGGGCGGCGAGCTCCTCGATGGGATACCCGCGGTAGCGCAGGATTCCCTTCTCTCCGTCGATGAACGTGATCGCGCTCCGGCAGGCGCCCGTGTTGCCGTAGCCCGGATCCAGCGTGATCAGACCGGTGGCCGAGCGGAGCTTCTCGATGTCGACCGCGGTCTCGTCCTCCGTGCCCTTGATGACCGGAAGCGAGAGCGAGGTTCCGTTGTAGGTCAGGTTGGCGGTCTCGGCAGTTCCTTGTTTGACGTCGGTCGGCATCAGTCCCCTCCTCGCAGGATCGTCGATCGCGTGCCTAGAGTATAGGACTGGCGTCCGTGCGTCACGCGCGGAGAGGCTTCCCCGCGATCGCGTCGCTCACGCGGCCGAAGACCTTGCGGGCGAGGGGGCGGATGGCGGGCAGGCGGTCTTGCATCTCCTCGAGGGCGCGGCGCGCGGCGGCATCGGCGTAGCCCGAGGCGATATCCTGCTCGACGAGGGCGCGGATCATGGACTCGCTCATCTCCATGTGGAACAGGAGCCCGACGTGGGCGCCGTGGCGGAACGCCTGGCAGGGGGTGAGGTCGGAGGACGCGAGCGCGACCGATCCGGGCGGTGGAGCGAACGCATCGCCGTGCCAGTGAAAGACCGTGAAGGTCGGGGGCAGGCCGGCGAAGAGCGGATCGGCGGCCCCTTCGGGCGTCAGCGTCACGGGAAGCCACCCAAGCTCCCTTTGCGCGGGACGCACGCTCGAGCCGAGCGCCGCCGCGAGGAGCTGGCTTCCGAGACAGACTCCCAAAACGGGGACATCGCTCTCGACCGCTCGGCGGATCAATTCGATTTCATCCGCAAGATGGGGATGCCGGTCCGCTTCGTAGACGCCCATGGGGCCGCCCATCACGACGAGAGCGTCATGGGGCGCGATCTCGGCGGGGACCGGCTCTCCCTCGAAGACGCGCACCGTCGTGAGCCGGGCCCCTCCTTCCGACAGGGCCTCGCCGATCAGTCCGGTCGTCTCGGGCTCGACGTGCTGGATGGCCAGCACGGACGGCCGCCGGTCCAGAGCCATCAGAAGCTCCCCTCCGTCACGATGCCTCCCATTGCGCGTATGCTCCTCCGAGCGGGCGATTCGGGCCCGCGCGTCCTCAGATACCACGAACCGGAGGCCGAAGCATGAGATTCCTCGCCCCGTTTCTCGCCCTCTCAGTCCTGGCCGCTCCCTGCCCCGCCCGGTCCGCGCCATCCACCCCGGCCGCGAGCTCCTCGGCCAAGCCCGAAGTGAAGCACGCCACGTTCGCGGGAGGGTGCTTCTGGTGCATGGAAACCGCCTACGAGGGAAGGCCGGGAGTCGTCGCCGTGATCTCCGGATTCGCCGGCGGCAAGGAAGCGAAACCGACGTACGACGAGGTATCCGCCGGTCGAACGGGCCACATGGAATCGGTGGAGGTGGTCTACCACCCGGGCGAGATCAGCTACGAGCGCCTCCTCGAGATCTACTGGCACAACATCGATCCCACGCAGGGAGACGGACAGTTCTGCGACCGCGGCGCTCAGTACCGGTCCGCCATCTTCGTCCGCGACGATGACGAGCGCAGGCAGGCCGAGCGCTCGAAGAGCGCGATCGAGAAGGCGAAGACGCTTCACGCGCCCATCGTGACGCGCATTCTTCCGTTCACCGGCTTCTGGCCGGCCGAGGAATATCATCAGGACTACTTCCGCAAGAACCCGGACGACTATCACCGCTACCGGGAAGGGTGTGGGCGTGACCGCAGGCTCAAGGAGCTCTGGGGAGCCAAAGCGGGGGAGGACCCCGCCGTCCACTAGCACGGAATCCCCGGCCAAATCGCAACTTACGCCAGACACCCCTGTCGGAACACCGATGTCACAGACATTTATGTCTCAGAGTAAATATATGTTTACTCATGAATAACAGGGCTGGTATACTTCTTAGTACGTCGGCGGACCAAAGAGTTAGCACAAGGTCGCCAATACACCGTCCCTTGAAATCGTAACCTGCCGACGACGTATCGTTCCCTGGAGCCTCGTATGCGTATCCTCGTCCCAGCAGTCGCGTCACTCGCGTTTCTGGCTCTGTCGTACGCTCCCGAGTGCAGCGCCTCGAGCGGTCGCCCTTCACCTCGCCCTGATGGATCCAAGACGCAAGTTGTGGAGCTCCACAAAGGCGATATGTCGAAGCCGACCAACCCGACTCCGCCACCCGACCTGTCGCCATCCGATGTGACAACGACAGAAAAAGTTTCCGGTGTTCCGGAAGCTCCGGAGCCGGGCACGCTCGTGCTCGTCCTGTCCGCGGGTGCGATCGCGCTCTTCCAGCGCCGCCGGTCCGCGTAAGCCAAGTCGAAGCGCTGTAGCACGCTAGCCAGAAGGCAACTTCGCCTTCTGGCTTTCGCGCGTTTCGGGCCGCTCCCCATTCCCCCCACCACGCTCGACCCTGGCACTCAAGCTGCAATAGCCGCAAACGCCTGGGGTTCCGAGCGAAGCCGAGCCCCATGGACATAAGGGGGGTCAATGAAGACACCAACAAGGATGGCGTTCGTGCTGTGGGCGATGGTCGCCGCCCTGGCCGGAGCGATGACGTGGGGAGTGGGACACGCGCGGGCCGACGACGCCGTTTCCAAGTCGTCCCAACCCTACATCGCCCCGATCGTCCCGACGTTCGAGAAGAGCGAGCATCGCGGAAGAATTGGCGTAGGTGAGGAGATTCGGGATCACGGCTCCTCGTTGCGCCAGGACCTGATCCGGAAGAGAACGGTCGGGGACATCATCGACCGCTCGAAGGGCCGTGATGGCGGTCAGGGAGGTTGGATCGGCGGTGGCACCGGGGGTCAGCCGTCCGAGACGATCGCCGCACCCTTCGACACGCAGCCCATCTCGCCGTCGTATCGGCCCGCGGGCGATCCGTCGCCTGCTCCGGAGCCGGACGGATTCGCCCTCGCAGGCATCGGGGTGGCAAGCATGTTCCTGTATCAGAGGCGCAGGAAGCGCTGACAACCTATCGCAACCGCCAGATGGTCGCGGGCTCCTCGGCGAAGGCCGGGGAGCCCGCTGTGCTACGCTCCCTGGCCATGGCCTTCGCGGATCCATCGTCGTTTCGCCTGCCGCGACTCCGGTTTCTTCCGGTCGAGCAGCTCGTGCCGCACGAGCAGCAGGACGACCGGAGGACAGGGGCGCTCACGTCCCGGCTCAAGGACTCCGGCGTCCTCAAGAATCCCCCGGTCGTGACTTCGGCCGAGGCGATCGGCGATCCCCGATACGTCGTCCTGGATGGAGCCAATCGCGTGGCCACGCTCAAGGCGGCCGGCTTTCCCCACGCGGTGGTGCAGATCGTGGACTACGACGATCCCGGCGTTCGGCTCACGACCTGGCACCACGCGCTCACCCACGATCTCGGGACGGAGATCGAGAAGGCCATCGCGTCGATCCCCGGGCTCACCCTTCGCGAGATGGACCTGACCCATGCGCGGGCGCTCCTCGCGCGGCGCGAAGCCATCGCGTTCCTGGTCCGGGCCGGCGCGTGCGTCCTCTCCCTGCATGGCGGACAGGACCTCCACGAGCGGAACGCGCTCCTGAACGCCGTGGTCGACCGCTACCGCTCGCGCGTGCCCTACTATCGCGTGACCCGGGACTCGCTCGAGGACGCGCGCATGCGCTACCCCGACGTGGAGTCCCTGCTCGTCTTCCCCCAGTTCCATCCCGAGGAGATCCTCGAGGTGGCGCTCAGCGGAGCCCGCCTCCCCGCAGGGATCACGCGCCACGTGATCGCGTGGCGGGCCCTCCGGGTCAACCTGCCTCTGAGCTTGATGGCGGACCCGGACCGCACGCTGGACGAGAAGAACCGGTGGCTCGAGCAGTGGATCGCGGACCGCACCGCCACGAGCTCCGTGCGCTTCTACGAAGAGAGCACGGTGCTCTTCGACGAGTGACCGCGCCGCGCGTGACGCCGCTCGACCCGCCGCGCAAGGAGGAGATCCACGCCGCGCGCGAGCGGATTCGCGGGCTGGCCGTCCGCACTCCCCTTCTCCGTCTCCCTCTCGAGGACGCCGAGATCCACCTGAAGCTGGAGACGCTCCAGCCCATCGGCTCGTTCAAGATCCGGGGCGCGGGAAACGCGATGCGGAGCGCGCCCCGGGACCTCCTCGCCCGCGGCGTCTACACCGCGAGCGCGGGAAACATGGCGCAGGGCGTCGCGTGGTGCGCGCGGGAGATGGGAATCCGGTGCACCGCGGTCGTGCCCGACGACGCGCCGCGAGCCAAGCTCGATGCGATCGAGCGGCTGGGCGCGCGCACGCTTCTCGTCCCCTTCGCGGACTGGTGGACCGTCCTCGAAGAGCACCGCTATCCCGGTCTCGACGGCCTCTTCGTGCATCCCGTCGCGGATCCGGCGGTGATCGCCGGCAACGGCACGATCGGCCTCGAGATCCTCGAGGATCTCCCCGACGTGGACGCGGTCCTCGTCCCGTTCGGTGGGGGCGGTCTGAGCGGCGGCATCGCATCCGCCATTCGCGCCGAGAGGCCGGGCGTGCCGGTCTACGCGTGCGAGATCGAGACGGCGGCGCCGCTCGCGGCGTCGTGGGCGTCGGGAGTCCCCAGCTCGGTCGACCGGATCCCGAGCTTCGTCGACGGGATCGGCGGGAAGAGCGTCCTGCCCGAGATGTGGGCCCTTCTCCGGAGCGTCCTCCAAGGGCCCATCGTCGTCTCGCTCGAGGAGACGGCGGCCGCGGTGCGGCTCCTCGTCGCGCGCGCCCGCGTCGTGGCCGAAGGGGCAGGCGCGGTCTCCGTGGCGGCCGCTCTCGCCGGCCGCGCCGGCCGGGGCCGCCTCGCCTGCGTGGTCTCCGGAGGGAACATCGACCCCCAGAAGCTCGCGACGATCCTCATGGGCCGTCTCCCCTAGGCCTCCCCTCAGGACTCCGGATTCAAGGTTTTCGCCCCTCGTACCGATGCTAACGGATGGAACCCCGAGGTTCGGAACGGCGTTTCTCCGAATAGGCCCCATTCCCGTGCACGATCTCAATCCACAAGAGCTTCGACGTGCCATCCTCACGCATCACCTGGCTCGGCTCACCTGGGTGGCGTTCATCATCACGTTCGTCATCGCCCGGTCCATCGCGCTCCTCCGGACCGACTTCCACATCCAGGTGGGCGATACCCACTTCCACCATCTCAACGTCGGCATCATTCTCCTGGCCGCGATGGGGGGCTACCTCCTCTTCCGGCGCCCCGGCGGCCACGAGCTTCGGTCCGCGGCCGTCCTCTACGGCGTGGCGCTCGGGCTCACCTTCGACGAGTTCGGCATGTGGCTGCACCTCGAGGACGAGTACTGGCAGCGGGCGAGCTACGACGCGGTGGGGGTGATCGGCGCGTTCCTGGGGCTCCTCGCGGCGGGACCCACGCTCCGGCGCGTGCGGCGGAAGTACTGGGCCACGGTGGCCGGTGCGGCGATCGTGGCCGTGCTCTTCGGGCTCCTCGTCCTCAAGCCCTTCTTCAGCCCGGGCTGAGCGCGCCGTGCGGGCGCGCTAGCGAAGCAGCACGGTCCGGGCGCTCGAAACGACACCGGCGGCCCGGAGCCTGAGCCAGTAGACGCCGGACGGAGCGGGCGCTCCCCCCTCGAACCGTCCATCCCATCCGAGAGGGGTCCGGCCGGCGGGCATGACCCCCCGGTGGAGCGTGCGCACCTTGCGTCCCTTCACGTCGAACACGTCGACGCTCGCATCGGCCGGTCCTGGCAGATCCACTTCCAGCGAGAGCTGGCCGTAGAACGGGAGACGTCCCGTGAGCCGGAGCTGCACCCGCGCGGGAGCGTCCCCAGACCCCACACCGACGACCGAATCCTCGGTGACGATCCGGAACACCTCGCCGTCCTCATCGCAGATGTAGAGCTCACCCCGCGCATCCTCGCCGAAGCTGGTCACGCGCCCGATCGAGTAGACGCCGACTCCCCCTACGGGAGCGAGGTCCGCGGTGCGCTCCACGATGTTGGTGAGCGAGCCCTGCTGGAAGGTCCCCGACCAGATCTGCCGGGAGCAATAGTCGGCATAGAAGTAGCTGCCTTGAAGCGCGGGGATCTTGGAGCCCCGGTACACGTAGCCGCCGGTGATCGAGCACTTGCCGCCGGTGTGCGAGTATTCCGTCGCCGGAGCGATGAACGGACAGGACGGATTCGAGCACGAGCCGCACGGCGTGGTCGTGCTCGAGCCGTAGGGGAGCGTCCCTTCGAGACACCTCCACCCGAGATTCGCGCCCGCCCCGGTGCCGGCCGGGAGGAAGTCGACCTCCTCGCGCGACCCCTGCCCCACGTCGGCGATGATGAAGTCGTGCGTCTGCCGATCGAAGCTGTCGCGCCACGGATTCCGGAGCCCGAAGCACCAGATCTCGTCGAGCCCCGCGGTCGCGCCCGCGTACGGATTGCCGGGCGGAATCGTGTAGCCCGATCCGCTCACGTCGATCCGGAGGATCTTCCCGAGGAGCGAGTTCAGGTCTTGCGCGCGGTCTCCTGGATCCCCCTCGTCGCCGCCGTCTCCCATGGCGATGTAGAGGTATCCATCGGGTCCGAACCCGATCCAGCCGCCGTTGTGGTTGGCATAGGGCTGCACGATCGACAGGATCACCGTGCCATTGGGGTTGGCCACGTTGGGGTCGCCGCTCACCTGGTAGCGCACGATCTGCGTGTTGCCCGCGGCGTCGGTGTAATCGACGTAGAAGCGCCCCGTCTGCGCGTAGTCGGGGGCGAATGCGAGCCCAAGAAGGCCCTGCTCGTTGCTCGAAGAGAGGACGCCGGTCGTCAGGAACGGCGTCGGGAGCACGGCGCCGTTCCTCACGATCTTGATCCGCCCTCGCGCATCGGAGCCGCGCCGCTCCACGACGAAGACCCGCGCCGTGTCTCCGGGCGGCGCGGTGACGTAGAGCGGGGTGCTGAGACCGCTCGCGACGCGCACGGTGGTGAGCGGCGGAACCTGGGCGCGGACCGGTCCGGCCGCGAGAACCCACGCCGCCGTTGCGGCCAGGATCAGGGCGCTCGCGGGGACGCGACCTCTCCGTGCGCCGGTCAATGCGGTCTCCGGGTGCTGTTCGAGGATTCGCGCCACCGGTCCCGCCACCCCGAGATCATGACGCTCTCGTCCGCCGGCGCGTCCCCCACGACCTGGAGCACTTCACCCGAGGGATCGAGCACGACCGTGCGGTGCGCGGTCGTGTTCATGTCGAACGCTCCATCGTCGATGCCCCAGAAGAGATTCATGTTGGCCACGTAGACATCGTGGAATTCGGACCCCTCCAGACTGAACCGATCCTTGTGGTCGATCGTCGCCCAGTACGTCAGCTCGCTCTTCATGGGGGCTCGCGTTCCGGTGTTCAGGTAGAGGTTGCGCCGGTAGTGCGCGCAGAGATCGGCGTAGTAGCGCACGGCTCGCCACGTGGCGGCCTGGGGGATCCGGTTGGGACCGATGCCACGGGACCACCACACGACGGCGTGCGCCGTGTCGGCCCCCATCTCCCAGTGATGGTCGAGCGCATTCAGGACCAGAGGATCCCGCTCAGGGTACGTGGACTCGGCGATCGCGAGAAGGCGCGCGCCCAGGGTGTCGCTGGCGGCGCGCTCCACGGACACGCTGAACGCGTAGCCCGTCTCGTCGAGCGTGAACGGACGATCGCCGTAGCCTTCCGCCTCGGCCCGATCGACGAAATAGCCCAGAGGCGCGGCCCTGGCTGGGACCGGCCGCCCGAAGGCGGCTAGAGCCGCGAGCGGCAGCATGACGGCGAGCGCGGAGACCCGCCGCCGGCATTGGGTTCGTTCCATGCGTCACCTCGGGGCCCCGGCGGCTCCCCTCGATGATGCGCCGGGGCCCCGCGCCACGCCAAGGGACAAATATCTCGACCCTGGGCCCCGGAAAACAGGGTTTGCGCCTCGAGGGGCTGGGGTAAAATCGGCGCCTCGATCCGGACTTAAGTCCGATCCTCGGCGCCGGCATTCACCCCGTTGTTGGAGGTACGTCGTCATGGCATCGACCCAACCCATTCCCGATGGCTTCACCACGGTCACGCCGTCCCTCTGCTTGAAGGACTGCAACAAGGCGATCGACTTCTACAAGAAGGCCCTCGGAGCCGAGGAGCTGATGCGCATGCCGGGGCCGGACGGCAAGATCATGCACGCGGAGATCAAGGTCGGTAACTCCCACATCATGATGAACGACGAGATCATGGGCTCGAGATCGGCCGAGACGCTCGGAGGCTCGCCCGTGAACTTCTATCTCTACGTGGGGGACGCCGACGGCGCGCAGAAGAAGGCGATCGCCGCCGGCTGCAAGGAGATCATGCCGGTCGCGGACATGTTCTGGGGCGACCGGATGGGCGCGGTCTCCGACCCGTACGGCTACAAGTGGAACTTCTCCACGCACATCAAGGACCTGACTCCCGAGGAGATCCAGAAGGGGCAGGACGAGTGGATGAAGCAGATGGCGGGCTCGCGCTAGGCGGCCGTCTCATCGGTGCGGCGGAGCCCTTCGGCCACGCGGCCGGAGGGCTCCCGTCGTTTCAGCGGAGCAGCACCACCTTGCGCGTCTGGAACGCGCCTTCCGATTCGATGCGATAGAAGTACGTTCCCGCCGCCACCAGCACGCCCCGTCCGTCCGTGCCATCCCAGCGAAGCGAGCTCGATCCCTGGGGCAGCAGTCCACGCCGAAGCTCGCGCACGAGCCGTCCGTGCACGTCGTACACGGCGATCCGCCCTTCGCGCGGACGGGTGAGATCGAAATCGATCGCGGCCGAGGAACGGAAGGGATTCGGGTAGGCCGCATGGAGCGTCATCGCCGCGGGCGCGCTTTCGGCCGGAGGCTCGGCCACCGCCGTCAACTGGCCGAAGAGGAGCTCGTACGTGTCGTCCTGGAGGGCGCCGTCCAGCCCGCCGTAGACGAGCATGCTCTGACGCACGGGATCGTAGACCGCCACATGGCCGCTGCGGGACGACGGCGAGAGTCCCGTGGGCTGGAGCGCCGTCCACGTGGGCGTACCCATGAGGGAGAGGGCCCAGGCGTCACCGCGGAAGGTCGTGCCGTCGAATCCGCCGAAAACGACCAGCCGGTCGCGCGACTGATCGTAGATCGCGGTCGGCTGGTAACGTTGCGACGGAGGCGTGCCCGACCCGCTGATCGAGGTCCAGGCCGGTGCGCCCGAAAGCGAGAGCGACCACACGTCGTTGAACAGCGCGCTGTCCGTACCCCCGAACAGCACCATCGAATTCGTGACCGGATTCCGTGTCGAGCCCGCGAGGAACCGGGCGGCCGGCGGCGTGCCGGAGGGCGCGAGCTGGCTCCACGTGGGCGTGCCCGAAAGGGAGAGCGCCCACGCGTCGTTGTAGAGGAAGTCGCCGAGGCCCCCGAAGACGACGAGGCGGTCCCCGGCTGGATCGTAGACGCCGCACGCCCCGAAGCGCTCGGGAGGCGGAGTGCCGGCTGGATTGAGCTTGGTCCACGCAGGCGTCGCGCCGAGCGTGAGACTCCAGACGTCGTTCAGCTGATGGTTCCCGACGTCGGACCCGCCGAACACGAGCATGCGGTCGTGGGTCGAATCGTAGACCATGAGGTGCCCGTCCCGCGCGTCCGGCTTGGTGCCCGAGGGATTGAGATTGACCCACGTCTCGGTTCCGAGCACGAGCGCCCACGCATCTTGAAGCAACCCGTTCGCGGACTGGCCCCCGAACACGATCATGCGGTCGCGCGGCACGTCGTAGGCAGCGGCGTGGTCGGTCCGCGGCGGCGCCGGTCCGCCGAGCGGCGCCAGCGTCGCCCAGGCGGTGCCGCCGGACAAGGAGAGCGAGAGAAGCGCGTTCGTCGGCTGATCCGCGAGCCCGCCGAAGACGAGCATCCGGTCGCCCGCCGTGTCGAGCACCGCCACGTGATCGTAGCGTCCCGCGGGGATGTTGCCGGACGGCGCGAGCTGCGTCCACGCGGCGGACGCGAAGGGAAGCGCCCACGTCGTCCCGGGCGGCTCTCCGGTTCCGTCATCGCCTCCGAACAGAACCATGCGGTCGCGCGTCACGTCGTAGATCGCCCTGGACCCCGCGCGCGGCGGCGGGGGCGTTCCGGTGGGCGTGAGGAGCGTCCACGTGGCCGTCCCCGCGAACGAGAGCGACCAGAGATCGCCCCAGAGGCCGGTGCTGTTGACGCCGCCGAACACGACGAGGCGATCGCGAACCGAGTCGTAGATCGCGGCGTGGCGCGCGCGGGGATCGGGCGGACCGCCCGACGGAGCCACATTGGACCACGCCGGCGTTCCCGCAAGGTCGAGCGCCCACGCGTCGTTCCGGTAGGTGAGTCCCGTCTGGCCGCCGAACACCACCATGCGATCGCGCACCGGATCGTAGATCGCGCTCTGCCCCGATCGCGACGGAGGCGGGCTTCCCGTGGGCACGAGCTGCGTCCAGGCGGGGCTCGCGCCGAGCGAGAGCGCCCACACGTCGCCGAGAGCCCCCGGCGCCGCGCCGCCGTAGACGAGCATGCGGTCGCGCACCGGATCGTAGATCGCGCTCGCGCCGCGGCGCGCGGTCGGCGGCGTCCCGGCGACCGCGAGGAGCTTCCAGGTCGGCGTTCCGGCGAGGCTCAGCTCCCAGACGTCGTTCTTGAGCGACGATCCGGCGAGCCCGCCGAAGACGAGCATCCGGTTTCGCACGGGATCGTAGATCGCCGCATGCTGCACCCGCGCCGCGGGCGGCGGGAACGAGAGGAGCGACCAGACTCCGTCGTCGGTCGCGACCGCCGCGGACGGGGTGAGCGGTGATGCGAGAAGCGCCGCGGCGACGAGGACGCCGCGGATGGCCGGACGGATCACTTGGCGCCCTCCAGCTGTTTGAGGCCCTGCTCGGCCATCCGGTCCTTCGGGTCGAGCTGGAGCGCTTTGTGGAATGCATCGGCCGCGTTGTCCTTCTGCCCCGCGGCCATGTAGACCCCGCCCAGACCGTCCAGGGCGCGCGAGGAGTTCGGATACTGCTCCACGTTCAGCTTCATCACACGGATCGCGTCCTCGAACTTCCCTTTGTCCGAGAGATTCATGCCCAGCTCGATCAGGCTCACGTCGCCGAAATCGTAGGCGTTCCGTCCATAGAAGCGCGCCCGTAGAGCCTGGTAGGAGGCGAGCGTGCTGTCGATCCCCGAGGTCTCGTAGGTCCATCCGAGCTCCTCGACGAGCGTGGCGGGAGTGGGACGGCCGTGATGGCAGGTGATGCACCCCACGGTGACGCGATGCGTGCCCTGGAGTTTCATCTTGTTCAGATCGGCATGGACATCGCCGGTCATCCTCATCATGTCCCGGGCGATGTCCTTCTTTGGATTCTTGTCGGATGCAAAATCGAAGGAAGAGAGCGGCTTCCCTTCTTCGCCCACGTGGCAGTGGTTGCAGCGGACGCCGAGCGAGCGCGTGAAGGCCATCATGGCCCCGCGGAGCTCCTCCTTCGACGTGGTCTTGGGCAGGACCTTGAGGTTCTTCGCCTTGTCCGGCCAATCCCAGGCGGGAGGCTCCTGCGCGAGAGCGTGACCGGCGAGCGCGAGGACGAGCGCCGCGGAAGCGACGGAAACGGCTGCGGACGGCGGAACGGGGATTCGCATCGAGTCTCCTGTCCGGCTACGGTTGTGCCGCGTCAGCGCGCGCGGCGAGGGCGGGGGTCGGCGGAAGCCATGAGAGAGTCCGGCGCATGGGATCACCTCACGAAGCGGGGCTTGCGGTCCAGTAACCAAGCCTACGCCCGGTGCGAGCGGGCGTCAAACGAGTGTGGCGGGCCAGGGTGCGTGGTAGTCTCCCCCTCCATGGGCCCCTACATCCTCGGTCACTCGGACCACGAAACCCGCCGGCTCATCCTGCAGCACCAGATCTACGGACCGATCACGCGCCGCTTCTTCGAGGCGGCGGGGATCGGGCGCGGTATGAAGGTGCTCGATATCGGAAGCGGGGCGGGCGACGTCGCGCTGCTCGTCGCGGATCTGGTGGGCCCCTCGGGGCGCATCGTGGGCGTGGACCTGAACGCCGAGATCCTGAGCACCGCGCGGGAGCGCGCCATGGTCGCCGGCTGGAGCAACGTGGAGTTCCTGGCCGGCGATTTCGCGACCGTCGTGACGGACAAGGACTTCGACGCGGTCGTGGGGCGCTGGGTGCTCATGCACGTGCCCGACCCGGTGACCCTCGTCCGGAATGCCGCGGGGCGGCTTCGCGTCGGAGGGATCGTCGCGTTCCACGAGAACGACTTCACCTATCCGCCCACGACCTTCCCGCCCACACCGGTCGACACCGAGGTCGGACGCTGGCTCGTGCCTCCGCCAGGCGGCCGGGGCCCCGAGATGCAGATGGGCACCAAGCTCTACACCACGTATCTGGACGCGGGCCTCCCCGCGCCCCAGTTCCGCCTCGAGGCCCCGCTCGGCGGCGGGCCCGAGTGGCCCGGCTTCGACTACGTGGCCGAGACCGCGCGCAGCCTCCTCCCCATGCTCGAGAAGATGACCGGCGTCAAGCCGGAGGAGGTCCAGGTGGACACGCTGGGCGCACGGCTCAAGGACGACGCGATGAAGCACCGCGCCGTCCAGATGCTCCCTCTCATGTTCGGAGCGTGGACGCGCAAGGTTTGACGGTCTAGATTCGGTCTCTCGACGTTTCGCTTCAACCTCCGGAGGATCCATGCGTCTCGGCACCCCGCTGGCACCCGGCGCCACGAAAGTCATGCTCCTGGGGGCGGGCGAGCTCGGCAAGGAAGTCCTGATCGCGCTCCAGAGGCTCGGCGTCGAGACGATCGCGGTGGATCGCTACCCGAACGCCCCCGGGCATCAGGTCGCGCACCGAGCGCACGTGGTCGACATGACCGACCCCGCAGCGATCCGCGCGGTGGTGGAAGCCGAGCGTCCGCATTTTGTCGTCCCCGAGATCGAAGCCATCGCCACGGAGGAGCTCGTCCGCATCGAAGAGGACGGCCTCGCGACCGTGATCCCGACGGCGCGCGCGACGCGGCTCACGATGAACCGCGAGGGCATCCGCCGCCTCGTCGCGGAGACGCTCCGCCTCCCCACCTCGCGGTACGAGTTCGCCGAGAGCGAGGCCGAGCTCGCCGCGGCCGCGTCGAGGATCGGATTCCCGTGCGTGGTCAAGCCGGTCATGTCCTCGTCCGGCAAGGGACAGTCCGTCGTGTCGGGCCCGGGCGACGTGGCGCGCGCGTGGGCGTACGCGGAGAGCGCGGGGCGCGTGAAGCAGGGCCGCGTGATCGTGGAGGAGATGATCCAGTTCGAGTACGAGATCACGCTCTTGACCGTGCGATCCGTCGGCGAGAACGGGGCGAGCCGGACCTCGTTCTGCGAGCCGATCGGCCACGTGCAAGTGCGCGGCGACTACGTCGAGAGCTGGCAGCCCCAGCCGATGGGCGACGTCGCGCTCGCCCGCGCGCGGGACATCGCCAAGCGGGTCACCGACGACCTGGGCGGACGCGGCGTGTTCGGGGTCGAGCTCTTCGTGAAGGGGGATCAGGTCTGGTTCAGCGAGGTCAGCCCGCGCCCGCACGACACCGGCATGGTCACGATGGCGACGCAGGTCCAGAGCGAGTTCGAGCTCCACGCGCGCGCCGTGCTCGGACTCCCGGTGAGCACGGCGCTCCGGTCGCCTGGAGCGAGCGCGGTGATCTACGGCGGGCTCGAGGCCAAAGGGATCGCGTTCGAGGGCGTGGACGAAGCGCTCCGCGTTCCGCAGACGGACCTCCGTCTCTTCGGCAAGCCGGAGTCCTTCACGCGGCGCCGCATGGGGGTCGCGCTCGCGTGGGGCGACGACGTGAGCGAAGCGAGAGTGCGCGCCAAGATCTGCGCGGGTAAGGTGAAGCCGGCCGAGGCCGGGAGCCCCGCGAGCGAGGCCCCCGTTCCCGCCTAGGCCTACGTTACCGCGACGCGGCCTGCGAGGCCGCCTGATCGCGGAACTCCTCGCTCGCGTAGATCGCCACTTCCACCCGCCGGTTCTTGCTCCGCCCCTCCTCGGTCGCGTTGGATACGATCGGCTCGTCCTCGCCGCGCCCCACGGTCCGGATGCTGCGTCGCACCCCGCGCGAGCGGAGATAATCCGCCGCCGCGTCGGCGCGCCGCTCGGAGAGGCCCTGGTTGTACGCCTCCGTGCCGACGTCGTCCGTGTGTCCCACGATGAGGAGATCGGAGTTGTCGTACTTCTCGAGGCTCTCCGCCAGCGTGTTCAGGTTCTGACCCGCCTCGCCGCGGACCGCGTCCGAGTCGAAGTCGAAGAGCAGGCCCGACGCAAACGTGACGGTGATGCCTTCGCCGACCCGCTGCACGACGGCTCCCGGGATGTTCTGCTGGAGCTCCTGGGCCTGCTTGTCCATCTGATGGCCGATGATGGCGCCGGCCGCGCCGCCGACCGCGGCGCCGATGATGGCGCCCGTGGCCGTCGAGCCCGCCGCGTGTCCGATCACCGCTCCGACCACACCCCCCGCACCTGCGCCCACGACCGCTCCCTGCTGCGATTTGCTCCACGACGAGCAGCCGGCTCCCGCGAGAAGGATCAAGGCCGCCGCGATCGCCGGGGTCGCTCGTGAATTCCTGATTCCGTACATGGATTCCTCCTGAGACCGGGTTCCTGATTCCCTGGGCCGGCATTACTACGCAGGAACAGTGCCAGTGCCGTGACGCATGGCGGTTAGCGCAGGAAGGTGAAAGCAGGGCGTACCGGAAAGGACCTTCGTACCAAGGCGGGTTGTAATCGCGGGTAGAGGGGCGCGGAAAACGCGTCGGGACAACGCTCCACCGTTCCCGGTGGCCATGGCACAGGGAGTGCAGCTTGCCGCGGCGACCGAAGGCCGGGCCGTACGACCCGGCGGCACTCAGGCCATCCAAGGATCGGAGGAGTCATGGCCCGCATCGCATTCCTTCTCGACGACACGTTCGAAGATTCGGAATTCCGCATTCCCTTCGACCGGCTGACGCAGGGCGGCTTCGATTGCGTGGTGATCTCGTCGGAAGGCAAGAAGCAGGTGAAGGGAAAGAAGGGCGAGGAGGTGGTGACGCCCGATCGCTACATCAACGAGGTGTCTCCCGACGAGTTCGATGCGCTCGTGATCCCGGGTGGCTACTCGCCCGATCGTTTGCGGATGGATCCCGCGATGGTCCGCTTCACGCGGCAGATGTTCGACAGCGGCAAGACGGTGGCCGCCATATGCCACGCGCCCTGGATGCTGGCCGAGGCGGATGTCCTGGGCGGCCGCGCCGTCACGTCGTGGCCGTCGATCCGCACCGACCTCATCAACGCCGGAGCGGAGTGGGTGGACCGCGAGGTGGTGGAGGACGGAAATCTGATCACGTCACGAAGGCCCGGCGACCTCCCCGCGTTCAGCGACGCGATCCAGCGCCGCCTGAGCCGCGTGATCCGGGGTCGAGTCAGGCACGAAGACGAGAGCACCTATCCCGAGGATCACCCGACGATCTAGCGCGCCCTACTTCACGACGGTGACGCGCTCCACCGCGATTCCCGCGGAGGTCTCCGCGCGCACGAAGTAGACCCCCGTCGCGAGGGGGGAGCCGGCGGCGTCCCGTCTGTCGAGTGCCACGTCGTGATAGCCCGCGGAGCGCCAGTCGTCCATCAGCGTGCGCACGAGCCGTCCGTGGAGGTCGAAGAGCCGGACCCGAACGGGTCCGTCCGCCGCGCTTCGAACCGTGAGCGTTCCCGCCCGGGTGAGCGGATTGGGCGAGAGCGAGACGGACGACTTCGACCCGCCTCCGACCACGATGAGATCGATGGGCGCGCTCACGAGCGCGCCGGTCGTGAGCGAGCCCTCGAGCGTGGCCAAAACGGCGGTCTTGCCCTTCACCTGGCTCAGAAGAAGACGGAGGTCGCTCCTTCGAAACGAAGCCGAGACTTCCATCACGCCGTCCCTGTTTCGGTCGCCGCCGATCGAGGTCTTGCCGCTCTCGGGGGCGATCTCCGAGACATCTCCCAGTCCGTCCGCTGTGAGCCGCACGGTGGAGAGATCGAGATCCTCGATGGCAAACGATCCATCCTCGGGCTGAAGGAGCACGGCCACGGCGGACGCTCCTGACGAGAGCGAGATCGCACGATGCTCGTTCGGCAGGAATGCCGTGGCGGGCAAAGTGCCCGTGATCGAGGCGGACGTCGCGGCCTCGCCCGAGAGCGAGCCGTCGTCCACGCGCAGCGCCACCGCGTACTGACCGGACGCCTGGTAGGCGTGCGACGCGGTGACTCCCGTCCCGGTCGAACCGTCGCCATAGCTCCAGAGATAGGTCAGCGCCTCGCCATCGGGATCCGAGGAGCCGCTTCCGTCAAAGGCGATCGAAACGCCCACGGTGCCTGCGTACGGGCCACCCGCACTCGCGAGCGGAGCGCGATTCGTGTTCGCGATCTGGATCTCGATCGTGGCGGATCCCAGGAGAACCGGCGCGCTCGCCGGCTCCGCGCGCGAGGCGCTCTCCGCCGAGATCGTCACCTGGTACACCCCCGCCTGATCGAAGCCCGGCGTCCAGACGATGTGCCCCGTCGCGTTGTCCGCCCCCGCCCTGAACGTGGCGCCTTCGGGAAGCGGTCCCGAGGTCAAGGAGCGGATCGGATCGCCATCGGGATCGCTCGCCTCGACCAGGACGTCGAGCGGCGCGTTCTCGAGCGCGCTCACGGGGGACGGGGCCGTGACGTCGGGGCCGCGATCGGCGTTGAAGACCGAGAGGAAAACGGTTGCCGTCGATGCGTGCCCGCTCTCGGCGGTGACGACGAGGTGGTAGAAGCCGGCCGCGTCGTATCCGGCCGTCCACGAGAACGTGCCCGTGGCGCCTCCCGGTCCGAGAGTGAACGAAGCTCCGTGGCCGACAGGCAGGACGTCGAGGTCCATGGTGAGCGAGGTGATGGGATCGCCATCGGGATCCGACGCGCTCACGCCGAACACGATCGGCGACCCCTCGGCCCCCGAGATCTCGAGGGGCGCCTCGATGACTGGCGGTCGATCCGCCGCGGCGATCTGGACCTCCGTGCTCGCGGTGGCGGTCCCGCCATGTCCGTCCGAAGCGAGGAACGCGGCGGAATGGGAGCCGGCCTGGCCCGCCACCGGCTGCCAGGAGAAGGCGCCGCTGTTGTCCTGGTTGTCCGAGAAGTGCGCCCCGGGCGGAAGCGTCGTCGCCGTCAGCTCGAGGAGGTCGTTGTCGGGATCGGTCCCGTAAATCGTGAAGAGAAGGTTTTCCTGCTCGCGGCCTCCGACCGTGGGTGGCGCCGTGAGCGCCGGAACCTGATTGAGATTGTCGATCCCGACAACGGTCTGGGCGAACCCTCGCAGCGGGTCGGACGCGATGAACGTCACGGCGTAGAGGCCCGCCTCCTCGAGGGTCGGGGTCCAGGTCAGCGTGCCGGAATGACCATCGGGGGCGGGGGTGAACGATGCCGTGTTGTAGGGCGGGAGGCCGCTCAGATCGGCCGTCAGCGCGATGGGATCGCCATCGGGATCCGAGGCCGTCACGTCGATGCGAAGCTCCGACATCTCGATCCCGTGAACCGACGCCGGGGCCGAAACCACCGGCGGGCGCGGGATCCGATCCAGTCTGAGTGCGCGGTCTAAGTTGATGCGCCCGAACCCGTAGAACTGGTCCCAGCCGGGCTCGTCCTCGAAGGGATCGCCGATGCCGTCGTCCGCGGTGACTTCGATGATGTCGCGGATCTGCTCGGGCCTAAGCTGGCCGTGATGGCTCGCCAGAAGGAGCGCGGCCAGACCCGCCACCATGGGCGTCGACGCCGACGTGCCGCTCACGCGGAACGTGGTGGTGTCGTCCAACGCGGAGAGGACCGTGATGTTCACTCCTGGCGCCATCGCGTCGATGTGCGGACCGAAGCTGCTGAAGCCCGCCCGGCCGTCGAAGCCGTCGGTCGCCCCCACCGCGAAGGCCTCGGGGAACGAGGCGGGATAGAGAGGCACCGGCCCGCCGTCGTTTCCCATGGCCACCGCGATGAACGTGCCATGGCCGACGGCATACTGGAAGGCCGCCCGAAGGACGCCCGACGGCTCGTCGCCGGCGAGGCTCATGCTGATCACGTTCGCCCCGTTGTTGACCGCGTAGTAGACCCCCAGCGCGATCGCCTCGTACTCGCCGCCGCCGCGGTCGTTCAGCACCGCGACCGGCATCAGCTTGCACTTCCAATCGACCCCGGCGATGCCGATGGAGTCGTTCGTCGCGGCGCCCAGGATGCTGGACACGGCCGTGCCGTGGCCGTGGCGGTCGGCGTTGTCGTTGCTGTTGTAGTAGAAGTTGTATCCATGGACGTCGTCGACATAGCCGTTTCCGTCGTCGTCGATGCCGTTGTCCGGGATCTCGCCGGCGTTCGTCCAGAGGCGCGGCATGAGGTCGGGATGGGTCAGCCGGATCCCGGTGTCGCACACCGCCACGATGATGGCGCTGTCCCCCGTCGTCACCTCCCAAGCGTCCGTCGCATGGATGTCCGCGCCCAGTTTCCCGTTGGGAACGTTCGTCCCGACGTTCCGGAGCGACCACTGATCCGCAAAGCCCTCGTCGTTCGGAATCACCGACAGGGCGTGGGCCTGGGCGGGCTCTTCCACCGCGTCGACATCGTCGCGCTTGGCGAGATCCGCCACGGCCGCGCGAACGTCGGCGCCGTGGTCGAGTTCGACGACGTAGTAGCGGTCGAGTCCGAATTGCTCCCGCAGAGCCCGGTCCGCGTGAGCCTCCGGGAAGAGGGGCGTCGCCTGGCGCGCCTGATGGCGGGCGAGGACCTGGTCGAGACCGGGCGCCCGGGACCGAAGCGCTCCTTGGGTCGCGAGGAACCGGTTTCCCGGCTTCAGCTTGAGGAGCAGATGCTCACGGGCAGGGGAATCGGGGCGGGGCGTCGGCCGGGAGGGTGTGGAGAGCGCCAGACTCGGATGCAGAGCTGCGAGGCAGACGGCGAGGGCCAGCCTCCGCGCGAAACCCATGTACGACCTCGATCAGCGCTCGGAGGGAACGAGCTTCAGAATCCGGCCCTGGGGATTGTCCGTAAGCAAATAGAGTAACCCATCCGGCCCCTGCCGGACATCCCGAATCCGCTCGCCCAGCTTGCCGAGATAGCGCTCCTCGCGCGCGACCTTGCCGTTCTCGAGGACCAGCCGGACGAGGAGCCCCGGGTTGAGCGAGCCCACGAAGACGCTCCCCTTCCAGCCCGGATAGCGGTCCCCCGTGTAGAAGACCATTCCCGACGGCGCGATGACAGGGTCCCAGAAGTAGACCGGCTGCTCCATGCCGGCCTTGGCGACGCCCTCTCCGATCTTGAGGCCGGAATAGTCGATGCCGTAGGTGATCACGGGCCAGCCGTAGTTCTTCCCCGCCTCGGGATGGTTGAGCTCGTCGCCGCCGCGCGCTCCGTGCTCCACGGTCCAGAGGCGATTCGTGCCCGGCTCGAGCGCGGCCGCCTGCACGTTGCGATGGCCGTACGACCAGATCTCGGGAAGGACGCCCTTCCGTCCCACGAACGGATTGTCGCGCGGGATGGAGCCGTCGGGGTCGATGCGGACGACCTTGCCGAGCGTCGTCGAGAGATCCTGCGCGCGGTCGCGATACGCAAAGCGCTCCCCCATCGTGACGAAGAGCGTGCCGTCGGGATGGAAGACGAGCCGCGATCCCCAGTGGTTGGGTCCCTTCACCTTCGGCCGCTGGCGCCAGATCACCCGAGTGTCCTCGAGTCCGTGCTCGCCCAGCTTGCCGCGCGCGACGGCGGTGCCCGCGACGTCGCCGTCCGGCTCCGAGAACGAGAGATAGACCATGTGATCCCGCTCGAACGAGGGGCTCAGCGCCACGTCGAGGAGACCGCCCTGGCCCGTTGCGTACAGAGGCGGCACGCCCGAGAGCGGCTCGGAGAGGCGGCCGTCCCGCGTGACGATGCGGAGCCTGCCGGGGCGCTCGGTGACGATCATGCGTCCGTCGGGAAGGAACTCGAGGCCCCAGGGGTGCTCGAGACCTTCGGCCACGCTCTCGACGCGCACCGGCGCATCGATGGATTGTGGCGTCGGAGAGCGCGGCGCCTCGGCGTCGACATAGGAAGGGGTGGCGCAGCCCACGAGGAAGACCAGCGAGAGCGCGAGCTTCATCGCCTCAGTCTACGACACTCCGGCAGTCGCCGCTCCAAGCCCCGCGGTGCGACCCGTGGCCCACGCCCACGCAAAGTTGTAGCCGCCGATCGGCCCGAACGCGTCCAGGATCTCGCCACAGAGGAAGAGCCCAGGGGCGATGCGGCTCTCGAGCGTGCGGGGATCGACCTCATCCAGCGCCACGCCGCCTCCGGTGACCTCGGCCTTCACGTACCCCTCGTCCCCCGACCAGGGGAGCGGATGACGCGTGAGCGCCTCCACCACGCGGTGACGCTCGTCCTTCTTGAGCTGCGCGAGCGCCGTCGCGCCGTCGACGCCCGCGTCCTCGAGGAGCGCCTCGGCGAGTCGCGCGGGGATCCGCATGCGGAGCCTCGTGAGCAGGGTGCCCTCCCGGAGACGAAGCTCCCGGTCCCATCCATCGGCGTCGAGCGGCGTCCAGCGCACGGTGAAGCGCTGCGCCGGCCCTCCCGCGCGTCGCGAGAGGATCGCGAGATGGGACGCGTTCAGGACCGCGGGCCCGCTATAGCCCTTGTGGGTGAAGAGAAATCCTCCGTGCGTCACGAACGAGCGCCGCTCGAGCGGCGCCTCGAGCGTGACCGGAAGGGACACGCCGGCGAGCGCCGCGTAGCGATGCGGCCGCGCGGTGAGAGGCGTGAGTGCGGGGTAGGTTTCGTGGATCGTGTGGCCGAGACGGCGCACCAGATCGAGTCCCGTGCCGTCGCTCCCGGTCGCCGGGACCGAGAGGCCGCCGGTCGCGACCACGACGCGCGACGCACGGATCTCGTAGCCGCCGGCGAGCCCGAGCCTCCACCCGCCGTCGCGCGGCGCGAGCGACGTCACCAGGCTGTCGAACCGGAGCTCCGCCCCCTCGCGCGACGCGAGATCGCGCAGACGGTCGCGCACGTCGCGCGCCTTGTTGGAGACCGGGAAGAGCTTCCCCGTCTCCTCCTCGAGCGCGAGCGGCATCCCGAGCTCCTCTTCGAAGAAGCGGCGCTGCTCCGGAAGGGGCCACGACAGGAGGATCTTCTTCATCGTGTTCGGCGAGGAGGCGGTCACGAATCGCCGCGGATCGAGCTCCGACGGGAGCACGTTGCACCGGCCTCCCCCCGACATGAGGATCTTCCGCCCCCCCTCGTGGGTCCGCTCCAGGAGGAGGACGCGCCCTCCCCCGCCCCGGGCCGCGAAGACGGCGGCGAGAAATCCCGCCGCCCCGGCTCCGATCACGGCGATGGGAAGTCGCTCGTCCGGGGTCATGCCCGGGGTACGCTTGGGGGATGGAGCCGCGCCCGTTCCGCTTCTACCTGAGCCGCACCGCCCGCCTGATCCTGGCGGGCGTCGCGCTCGTGCTCGCGGTGGTGGCCGGGGTCCGGCTCTGGTGGCGGCTCGACGAGTCCTATCCGCTCGTCCAGTTCGAGCGGAGCCGCGCGGCGCAGGAGATCGTGAGCTTGAACCTCTACGCGGCCCGCGAGCGCTTCGGCTCGCTCCTTCCGCAGGGGGATGCCCAGATCGCGCTTCGCGAGGTCTTCCTGCGCAGCGTCCTCGAACGGTCGCTTCCCATCCACCGCACGTTCGAGGACGGGCGCTACGAGGCGGTCCTCACGCAGGCGAGCCTCGATCTCAGGAACGGGCTCGCGCTCATCACACTCCACGGCCGCGCGCGGGTGCTGGGCCAGAACGCATCGCCGGTCGACGCGGTGCTCGAGCTCCAGACCCACATCGACATTCTGGAGTTCCGTCCCGGCGCGGGCACGCTCCGGGCCGGGCTCGCCGTCACGGGAGCGCACGTGGTCCGGGCGGGAACCGGCATGGCGCAGCGCTTTCTCAATCCGGCGGCGCGCTTCTTCGGCGGCCTTCGGATCGAGGACTGGAATCGCGACCGCTTCAGCCTGGAGATCCCGATCCGCCTGGAGGAAGGGATCACGTTCCCGCATCTGACCGGCGACGTCTCGCTGCCGGAGCGCCGGATTTCGCTCGCCGTGGGCGTCTCGGCTTTCACCGTGCTCGAGAACCGACTCGTGCTGAGCCTCGCGCTCGAGCCCGACTCCGCGTCGGGCGAGGCGCATCGCGCGTACCGCGCCGAGTGGATCCCGTTCACCGATTCGAGCAGGGCGGGCATGGAGCGCCAGGCGCGCCGGCTCTACGAGAGCGGACGGGGCGCCGCGATGCGAGACACCCTCCTCGCAAAGACGCTCGATCTCGCGTCTCACGATCCGCTCTGGAAGGGCCTCATCGCCTCCGACCGGGACGTCGTCGTGGTCGTGCCCCGCCCCGTCCTCCAGACGCTCTTCAATCGAATCGCGCGCACGTACCTCCAGGGAGCGCGGCTCGACTTCGATCCCGACATCCACAAGCACCTGGACGAGACCCTCCGCGTCAAGCTGCTCGGGGGCAAGGTGGAGGCGGGACACATCAAAGGGAGCCTTCGGGTCACCCATCTCGTCGGGCATCTTCGCGTGACGGGCGATCCCGAGATCAGACTCCTTCCGCCCGACGGTCTCGAGATCGCCGGGCCGATTCAAGTGCAGGAGGGACACGGACGGGTGGAGCTCGATTTGGAATGGGACCCGAAGGCTCTCGTGAGCGTGGTCTGCCGCGGCTTCGAGTACGCCGATACGCTGATGGGCCAGGTCCAACCGTTCACGCACATGCTCCGCACCACCATTCGCTTCGCGGCGGCCGACTCGAGCGTCGCGGGCCGTCCCGTGGTGCAGCGCGACCGCCTCTCGCTGCCGGTGGAGCTCACCGATTCCTCGTTCGTCAGCATGCGCGAAGCGCTGGTCGAGCAGGACAAGGTCTTGAAGTGCGGCATGGTCATGGATCCGGACAGCGTGATGGCGAAGGTGGGGCGCCTGGCGCGCACGAAGATCGCCTTCCGGCTCCCCGCTGCGCTCTTCAAGCCGTTCACGCTTCCTCTCTCGCTGGAGAAGGAGTACGAGGCTGGGGACGTGCGGATCGCGGCGTCCGTGCGACATCCCGAGGTCGTGATGGAGCGCGATTATCTTCGCTTCGGCTTCATGGCGGAGCTTGCGGTCCGCCCCGCGGGCCAGGCAATGAACGAGCCCCGGCGGCCGTAGCCGCCGGGGCTGTCTCTTCATGCGAGTGCTGTTGAGCTTACTTCGAAGCCGCCGGAGCGTTCCGCGGATCGTCGTTCGGATTGACGTAGGTGATCCCGAACGGTCCCATGCCGTGGATCTGAACCACGCACGCGGTCTTCGCCATGGCGTAGTGGTGCATGGTCGCGGGAAGAATCCCGAAGCTTCCCTGCGGCATCGCCTTCATCGTCTTCTGGTCGAACGTGTCGCCCATCCCGATCAGGAACTGGCCCGAGATCACCGTCACGTTCTCGTCGGTCGGATGGAAGTGGGGCATGATCTTCGTGTTCGCCGGAACGCGCAGGCGCACGGTGAACTGGCCCGCTTCTCCCGGATTGCCCTGGAGCACGGCCGCGGTCGCCACGGTCGGGAGACCCGCGGGAGCGGCGCCCCACTTGATGTCGGGCGGCGTGAGCACGACGTGCGTGCTCGACGCGGCGGGCGCCGCCGCGTCCTGCGCGATCGCGATCATGGGAACTGCGAGAACGAGTGCCAGGGCAAGCAAGGTACGCTTCATCTGTCGTGCCTCCTCGGTGTGGGTTTCGACGCCGGACCCCCGTCGGCGACGGGAAGGGTCACCTATCCTACTCCACCCTGGCCCGTTTGTGACCCGCCTAGATCACCCCGAAATGCTTGAGGAGGGTGCGGGCGCTCAGGAGGATGACGAGACACCCCACGGCCACCATCAACCGTCGTGGCCGCACCCGCTTGCAGGTCCAGGCGGCGAGCGGCGCCGCCGGGACCCCGCCCAGGGCCAGGCCGAGGATCATCGGCCAGTTCGAGACCCCGATCGTGAGGAAGAAGGTCACCGACGCCGCCACCGTGACGAAGAACTCCACGGCGTTCACGGTGCCCACCGTGTTCTTCACGTCGTGGCCCCGCACGATGAGCGTGCTCGCGACCACCGGGCCCCAGCCGCCGCCGCCCATCGCATCGACGAGGGCCCCGACGAAGCCGAGCACCCCCAAGTGCGTGGTCGCGGCGTTCGGGGGAAACGGCCGGAACGCCTTGAGGATGATCACCGCCCCCATGACGAGCAGGTAGGCGGCGATGAACGGACGGAAGCGATCCCCGGGAATGGACGTGAGGAGATACGCGCCCACGACGGCTCCCACGATCCCGGGCCAGAGGAGCTTCCGGAACATCGCGCCGTTCACGTTCCGGAACCAGTGGTGGGAGAGTCCCGACACGCCTGTCGTGAAGCACTCGGCCGCGTGTACGGTCGCGCTCGTCGCGGCGGGAGGAACGCCGTACGAGAGGAGGAGGCTCGAGGCGGTGACGCCGTAGGCCATCCCCAGCGCGCCGTCGACGAGCTGAGCCAGGAATCCGGCCAGGACGTAGAGCAGGAATTCGGGTGGCAGGAGCAGGGCCTCGCGATCAGGTAGGGATGGCTACGGCTGGAACATGATAACGGGCGCGGCCTGCCGGGTCACCGGCCGCCGCGCCCGTTCGTGAGGGGCCCTGGTCCCGGGTCAGCGCGTCGCCGCGTCCGGCACCACCACGCCGAGATCCACGTCGTCCACCGCGTCCATGTTGACGAGATCGTCGCGCACCGAGCGCGAGCTCTGCGTGAGCGCCGCGAGCGCCAGATCGTCGGCCGGCGGGAGATCTTCCATGAAGACGAACGCGGCTCCCGCGGCGAATCGCGGCAGGGCCTGGCGGGCGTAGCGGCCCGACGAGCCCGCATTCCTACGCGCTTCGAGCACCTGCACCAGCGTGGTGCCGGCGCCGCAGGCGTCGCTCCAGCGGGTCTCGATCTCCTTCGCGCGATCGGGGTGCGCCGAGCGGAAGGTATCGGACACGAGCACGTAGCTGGACGGATCGCCGTCGAAGCGATCCGAGGTCCAAACCACGCGCGCCGAGCTCGAGCGATCGAGATGCCGGTGCACGAGGGACGTTCCGCTCCGCGTGTCGATCACCTCGTAGTCCACGCCGACCTTCACGTCGCGCACGCGCGCGACGACCTGGATCGGAACCTCGACCCAGCGCACCACCTCGGTGCCGTTCGGGCCTCGCTCCACGACGCGACGCCACACGTTGTCCTGGAAGAGATGGAGCTTCGTTGTCGACTTCACGTTCCCGACCGATCCCCACACCACGCGCTCGGCGCCCGCCTTCCGCCCCATGCGGATCGCCTGCTCGCGCGAGACGTCGTCCAGATCGGCGAGGGTCATCGAGCGGCGCACGGCGTCGCCCGACACGACGCGGGTGAACTGCGTCGTGGGCGGCGCCAGGTTCTCGACGAGGTCGTCCTGCCACGCCCGGGCCACCTCCGCTCCGAACGAGCGATCGTCCGACATCGCCCGGAAGGGCATCACGGCCACGCGCGTCATGGCGTCGCTCGCCGCACGGTCCTCGCGCTTCACGACGTCGCGGTAATCACTCACGTAGTTGCGCGCCTCGGAGAACTCCGTGCAGGCCTTCTTCGGACGGCCGGCGTTCTCGGCCTCGACGCCGAGGTTGTAGTGGATGCGCGCGCCGGCACGCCGGAGCGTGCGCTCTTCGGCGGCCCAGCTCTCGCCCATCGGGATCGTGGCGTACCGAGCCGCCTCGCCGCGGAAGTCGGTCAGCGCGAGAACTTCCGCCGCCGCCTTGGCGCTGTCCAGCTCGGCGTACGCGCGGATCTTCCGCTGCCAGTCCTGGACGATGGAGGTGCCGGCCCTGGTCGCGGCGGTCTGCGCGCGCGGGTTGCCCGGCTCCTTGTCGAGCGCGCGGATGGCGAGCTGCCACGCCTTCCACGCGTCGCCGGAGGCTAGCTTCTCTTCACTCTTCTTCGACAGCTTGGCGGAGCCGGCGCATCCGGCCGCCAGGGAAACGGCGATCAACAATGCGAGTATCGATCGAGACATGGGAGGGCCCCCTTTCGCGCCTCTTTATCGGCAGGCGGAGGGGCGTTCTCGACTCGAGCGTCAGGTCAGGCAGGGGAAGCCACCTGGAGCTCGAGGACCCGGCAGGGAGGGCGGTCCGGCCGGGTGCGCCGAAGAAGCGGCAGGGAGACGTTGAAGACCGGGATTCCGGTCGAGGTCTGGCCTTCCGGGCGGCCGTGGTGGGCATGGCCGTGGAAGGCAGCGCGCACTTGGTGGCGGTTGAGCGGCTCCTCGAGGCGGCTGCTCCCGAGGAATGCATGGATCTCCGGCGGCTCCCCATCCACGGTGCCGACGATGGGAGCGTAATGGAGGAGCGCGATCCTGTGCTCGCACTTGAGGCGCGCCAGCGCGGACCCGAGCTTGGTGGCCTCGTCCACGGAGACCCGCACGAATTCCTTCATCACGGACTCGCCCCAGGGCTCGAGGACGCGGCGCCCGAATCCGCTCCCGAACCCCTTCACTCCCGCAAAGCCGACGTCCCGAACCACGGCCACGTCGCCGTCGAGGACCTGGATCCGGGAGCCGCGGAGCGCGGCCTTGATCGCCTCCTCCTGGCCGGAATGGAAGTCGTGATTGCCGAGGACGGCAAGAATGGGAATCGGGACGCGCTCCGCGGCCCGCGCGAGGGCCACCGCCTCCTCCACGAGACCGTGGTGGGTCAGGTCGCCGCAGACGACCAGGATATCCCCCTGCTCCGCCACCTCGTACAGCGTTGGCACGACCGATGCCTCAGCCTCGGGGGTGTAGTGCAGGTCGGCGACGGCAACGACTTTGACGGTCGTAAGCCTAGCGGTATCAATCATCTAACGGAGCCTCCGGAGTTTGACGCAGCCGGGAGGGATGTATGACTGTGAAGCAGAAAACGGGCCCGACGGCCAAGATGTTCTTCACGGAGGCCCTCCGGCTCCTCGTCGAATCGCGCATTCCGTTCATGGTCGGCGGCGGGTATGCGATGAAGCGGCACACGGGGATCGGGCGCTCGCCGCGCGATCTGGACGTCTTCATGACGCCCGAGGACGGACGGCGCGCGCTCAAGCACTTCGAGTCGCTCGGCTATCGCACCGAGGTCACGTTCCCGCACTGGCTCGGCAAGATCCGCAAGGGACGCGCGTACGTGGACTTGATCTGGAGCTCAGGGAATGGAATCGCGAACGTCGATCCGTCCTGGTTCGAGTATGCCGTGGAAGGCTCCGTGCTAGGACACACCGTCTTCTTGAGCCCGCCCGAGGAGATGATCTGGTCGAAGGCGTTCGTGATGGAGCGCGAGCGCTTCGACGGGGCGGACGTGCTCCATCTCATCCTCGCGCGCGCGACGGAGATGGACTGGTCGCGCCTCTTGGAGCGGTTCCGGCCGCACCGGCTCGTCTTGTTGAGCCACCTCGTGCAGTTCCTCTTCGTCTATCCCTCCGAGGCGGAGCGCATCCCCACCTGGGTATGGGACACGCTCGTAGGCGCGCTCGAGGCCGAGCGCCGCGGCTCCTCCGCGTCGCCGCGCGTCTGCCGCGGAACGCTCCTCTCGAGGAGCGCCTATCTCGACGCGCTCGCGCGCGGATTCCGCGACGCGCGCCTCCCACCCGAAGGCACGATGCGATCCAAGGACGTGGCCACGTGGACGCGCGCCGGGCGCGAGGAAGCCGAACAGGCGCGGTAGGTCAGGCCTTCCCCGCCTTCATCTTCTCGACGATCTCCTGCATCTCCTCGCGATTCGGACCATAGATTCCGGGCGGCCTGCCACCTGACATCCGGCAGAGCAGCACGAGCTGTGCGCGATGATGGATGTGGTGGTGCAGGAGCACGTTCCAGAGCACGTCCCGGATCGTCATCGGCGTGCCGTCGAAGAAGGTGACGCGCTCGTCGAGCTCCTCGTTCCGCACCTTCTGCAGCCGCTCGATGGCGAGCTCGTGCACGCGGCGATAGCCGGGCGCGAGGAGCCGGACTTCCTTCGGCCGTACGAGCTCCGGCAGGGTGTCCTGGAGGTCGAAGCGCCGCTCCACGACGCCGTAGCTGATGCATCCGTCGATCTCGCTCAGATGCCAGGCCATCTCTCCGATCGACCGCCCCTTCGGATCGGGACGGAAGTCGTACTGGTCGGGCGGCAGCGCCTCCATCGTGCGGATCGCCTTCTGGGCCTCGCGCTCCCAGGTGGCGCGAAACGTGTCGATTTCGTTCGGGTGGGTCATGGCGGACCTCCGGTGGTATCGTGGACGGGACTTCGAGGCGCTCGGCTCGTCGAGCCTACGCCACGCGGATGGGCCCATCCAGGAGGTTCTCCATGCCCCGGATTCCAGGATCCCTCGCAGCGCTCACGCTCGCCGCCCTCGTGGCGGGGGCCGGTTGCGGCGGAGGCGAGAAGGCGCAGCAGGCGTCGCAAGAAGCCGCGCCCCAGCCTCCGGCCGGCAAGGCCGAGCACGTCGTCGTTTCCTACTACTACCTGCCCGGCTGAGCGGTCTGCGCGAAGCTGAAGCCCGCCGTGAGCGGGCTCGCGCAGGAGTTCCCGGGCGAGGTCAACGCGCGAAACGTCGACGCTTCGGAGCCCGAAGCGCGGAACGAGCTCAACGCGCTCGACATCAAGTCGCACGGCCTGGTCATCCGCGCCGACGACGGGCGTTTCCTCTGGAAGGAATCGGGCCACAACGTCGACATGGACGACGTTCGCGGGGCCCTTCACCAGATTCTCGACTGACCCTTGGAGGTGTGACGTGACCGGTTCTCGTCGTTCGCACTCCGCGGCCATGGCCGCCGCGATCGCCCTCGCGCTGTGCGCCTCGTCCGCGACGGCGCGCCCCGCTCAGCCCTCGGGACCGGGACACACGTTCACGCAGGGCGGCGCGACCATCTGGTACGAGGTGCGCGGGAACGAGGGCGGGCGGCCCCTCGTCATGGTGAACGGCGGACCGGGGTTCGATCACACCTACGTGCTCTGCTCGGACGCGTGGGATACCCTCGCGAAGAAGCGGCGGGTCGTCATCTACGACCAGCGCGGGAACGGCCGCTCCGGCGCGCTCGCGGCGGGCCAGTCCTGCACGCTCGCGGATCAGATCGCCGACCTGGACGCCCTCCGCGCGGAGCTCAAGGCGGATCGCATCGATCTCCTGGGGCACTCCTGGGGCGGCTACCTCGTGATGGCGTACGCGGCGCGGCATCCCGATCGCGTCGCGCATCTCATGATCGTCGACTCGGCGGCGCCCAAGTGGACCGACACCGAGTTCATCTTCAAGAACATCTTCCCCGAGGCGATCGACAAGCAGGCTCGGCTCGACTTCGCGCAGATGCTGGGCGACAGCGGGGCGGGCGACGAGAGCCTGAACGAATATCTAAGAATGCTCTTCGTTTCCGACGCCAAGCGGGACGAGTTCATGTCGCGGGCGAGCACGTACAAGTTCTCGCGCTCGGTGAACGAGACGCTGAACGCGGACCTCGGCAAGTACGACATGTGGCCGATCCTCCCCACGCTCTCCATGCCCACGATCGTGATGACCGGCCGGTACGACTTCAACGTCGCGCCGAGCACCGCGTGGAAGATCCACAACCTGATCCCGAACTCGAAGTGGGAGGTGTTCGAGAAGAGCGGCCACCTGCCCTACTACGAGGAGCCGGAGAAGTTCGTGCAGGTGGTGGAGCGGTTCCTGGGATCGCCGCTGGGGACGGAGCGTAGCTCGCGGTAGGGGTCGCCGGAACGGAGGTCGAATTCCTGGAGCGCGCGCCCCAGAGTCGCCTCCGTCCGGCCGGGCTACATCTCCATCCAGAACGAGCTGCCGCGCCGCTCCACGCGCTCGAGCCGGCTCCAGAGCGGGTCGAGGATCCGCGATAGCTCCGGATCCGCGCTCACGAACGCGTTCGGCAGCGT
This sequence comes from Candidatus Eiseniibacteriota bacterium, assembly GCA_036274595.1. Taxonomy (GTDB): domain Bacteria; phylum Eisenbacteria; class RBG-16-71-46; order SZUA-252; family SZUA-252; genus WS-9. The sequence continues at coordinate 129,185 of DASUFL010000087.1, forward strand.
CACCGTAGCCCCCTTGGCGCCACCCAGCAAGTACGCCGCCAGGACATACTGCTCCGAGTAGTAGCGATCTTCCCATCCGGGCGGGTAGTCGTACGGCAGGCAGATGTCGTGGATCTGCACGCGCACCCCGCGCGCGAGCCGCGGCAGGATCTCGAGGAAGGCAACCGTCACGTCGGAATTCATGAACACGCGGTGCGATCCGTCGAGAAAGAGGATGTCGCCCGGCTTCAACGCCACGATTGGCGTGAGGTCCACGGTTTCGAGCGGCGCGCGGATCACCTGATCCGAGATCGAATCGATCTCGACCCTGGGATGCGGATCGATCGAGACGATCCGCGTGGTCAGGCCCTGATCGCGGATGGCGCGCCGCGCGAACCGGGTCGAGTTCCCCGATCCCACCTCCAGGTAGGTTTGGGGCGGCTCGAGCGCGAGCATCCCGTAGAGCGCCGCCGAATCGAGCCCCGGCAGGAATCCATTCATCCACGCCGGCTCCATGGAGCCTGGGTCAGGCCGGACCGGGATCTTGCCCAGCGCGTCCTTCAAGCCTGCCACGCGCTCGAGCAGATCCCGGTAACGAGCCCGCCCTTGCTCCAGCAGCTGGAGTAGCTCCGGGTGCGCCGGCTGTCCATGTCCGTAGCGCTGCCGGGGCTCTACCGGGTAGTCGAGGAAGATCCCCTGATGGCCGCGAAGGAGATGGCGGATCCAACGCGCGATGCCGTTCCGCTGAACAGCTCGGGTGATGTCGGCGCGGTCCATGGGCCGCGAATCTAGCACCCGGCCGGGCGCCGGCCAACGGCCCGAAGCCCGCGCGCCCTGCGCATCGTCCGGAAGGAGGATGCAGCCCAGAACGCGCGCCGCTATGCTCCCCCCGTCCGAGCCCCGTTCGTCCCGCCGAGGAGATACCATGGATCAAGCGCTCGCGGTCCACCGGCTCCACTTCGCGTTCACGGTGACGTTCCACTACCTCTTCCCCCAGCTCACGATGGGGCTCGCGCTCCTCCTCGTGGTCTTGAAGACGATCGCGCTCCGAAACAAAGACGAGCGCTACAACCACGCGGCGCGGTTCTGGGGGAAGATCTTCGCAATCAACTTCGCGGTGGGCGTCGTGACCGGCATCCCGATGGAATTCCAGTTCGGGACCAACTGGTCCGAGTTCTCGAAGGCGGCGGGCGGCGTGATCGGGCAGTCGCTCGCGATGGAGGGGGTCTTCTCCTTCTTCCTGGAGTCCTCGTTCCTGGGCCTCTTCCTGTTCGGCGAGAAGCGGCTCGGACCGGTCGGCCACTGGTTGAGCGCGGTCCTCGTCTTCGTGGGATCCTGGCTGTCGGGCTTCTTCATCATCGTGACCGACGCGTTCATGCAGCACCCCGTCGGGCACGAGGTGCTCCCGGGGGGCCAGATCGCGCTGAAGAGCTTCTGGACGTTCCTGCTCAATCCCTGGGGACTCTGGCAGTACTGGCACAACATGAACGGCGCGCTCCTGACCGGCTGCTTCGTCATGGCGGGAGTGGGCGCCTTCTATCTCATCACGCGCCAGCACGAGGAGCAGGCCCGGCTCTTCGTGCGCGTCGGTGTGATCGTCGGGGCGATCGCGTCGTTGATCCAGGTCTTCCCCACCGGCGACGGCCAGGGAAAGATGCTGGCGAAGCACCAACCGGTGACACTCGCCGCCATGGAGGGGCTGTTCCGCTCCGAGGAAGGCGCGCCGATCGCGATCATCGGACAGCCGGACGTCGAGAACCAGCGGCTCGACAATCCCATCCTGATCCCGCGCGTGCTGAGCTTCCTCACGTACCAGCGCTGGGAGGCGCGCGTGCAGGGGCTCGAGGAGTTCCCGCGCGAGGACTGGCCCGACAACATCGAGATCCTCTACTACGCGTACCACATCATGGTCGGGCTCGGGACCTTCTTCATCGCGATTCTCTGCGGGGCGGCGTTCCTCTTGTGGCGGCGCATGCTCTACAGGGCGCGGTGGATGCTCTGGATCCTCATGCTCAGCGTCCCCTTCCCCTACATCGCGAACACGGCGGGGTGGGTCACGGCCGAGGTGGGCCGTCAGCCGTGGCTCATCTACGGCATCATGCGGACGCACGAGGGCTACTCGACCAACGTCTCCGCGGGGAACGCGCTCTTCACGCTGATCGGATTCATGGGGATGTACACGGTGCTCGGCATCCTCTTCCTCTTCCTGGTGCGCCGCGAGCTGGAACATGGGCCCACGCCCGCGGCCGAGACGAGCGCGGTTCCTCCCGCTCCAGCGAGGGCCTGAGCCATGGAAACCCTCTGGTTCTGCCTGGTGGCTGTGATGATCGCAGCGTACGTCGTGTTCGACGGCTTCGACCTGGGGGCCGGCATCGTGCAGGGATGGGTTGGGCGAACGCCCCAGGAGCGCCGCACCGTGCTCCGCACGATCGGCCCGGTCTGGGACGGCAACGAGGTCTGGCTCATCGCGGGCGGCGGGACGCTCTTCTTCGCGTTTCCCACGCTCTACGCCGCGAGCTTCAGCGGCTTCTACCTGCCTTTGATGATGGTGCTCTGGCTCCTCATCCTGCGCGGCTGCTCGATCGAGTTCCGGGACCACATCAAGAATGATGCGTGGCATCCCTTTTGGGACGCCGTGTTCCAGATGTCGAGCAGCGTCCTCGCGATCGTGTTCGGCGCTGCGCTCGGGAACGTGGTCCGCGGCGTCGCGTTCGACGAGAACGGACGCTTCTTCTCGCCCTTGTGGGTCGACCTGGGCACGGTGGATCGGGCGGGCATCCTCGACCCCTACACCGTGACCGTTGGGCTCACCGCCTTTGCGGCACTCGCCATGCATGGGGCGCTCTGGCTGGCCCACAAGACCGTTGGCCCGGTCGCGGAACGGGCCCGCCGGGTCGCGCGCGGCGCCTGGCTTGGAACCGCGGCCCTGACCGTGGTGATTACACTATGGACCATGCGACTCCAGCCCCTCGTCCCTGGAAACCTCGCCGGTCGCCCGTGGGGGGCGGTCTTTCCCGCGCTCGCGGTGGCCGGGCTCGTTGCGGCGTGGCTGTTCAACGGCCGCGGAAAAACAGGCCGTGCGTTCCTTGCCTCGTGTGCGTATTTGGTTGGGATGCTCACGAGCGCGGCCTTCGGCATCTATCCCTACGTGCTCCCGTCCATCCACGATCCCGCCCTAGGGCTCACCGTGACCAATGCCGCGGCGCCGGAATCGGGGCTTCGGATCGGGCTCGTGTGGTGGTCGATCGGCATGACCCTTGCCACGTGCTACGTGATCTTCGTCTACCGGCACTTTGCCGGTCGCGTGACCGGAACGGAAGAAGGAGGCTATGGAGGAACGTAGTTCCACCGCGGCGCCGCCGGCGTTGCGCGAGCGTTATCGCGGGACGCTGCTCGGCCTCGCGGTCGGGAACGCGCTCGGCTCGCCGGTCGAGTTCCTGACGGCCGCCGAGATCCGAAAGGCCCACCCGCGGGGCGTGCGCGAGATCCGCGCCGAAGAGCCGCGGCTCCCGTGGGACGACGACCTGGCCCAGGCGGTGATCCTCGCCGAGGCGATCCTCGATCACAACACGCTCACCCACGACGATCTCGCGCCGCGGCTCACGGCGTGGTTCGAGGAAAACGGCCGCGGCATGGGGGCGCAGACGCGATCCGTGGTCCACGCGTTGAAGCGCGGGATGCTCCCGTCGGAGGCTGGGAAGCGCATCTGGGAGCGGCACGGCGGCACGCCCGCCGCGAACGGCGTCGTGATGCGGTGCCCGCCCGTCGCCATGCGCTGGCCGCGCGACACCGAGCGTCTCTATCGCGAAACGGAGACGAGCGCGCACGTGACCCACCCCGATCCGCGGTGCGTCTGGTCCGCGTTCGCGATCAACCTCGCGATCGCCGAGGCGTTGAACGGACGCATCACCACGATCGGCGCGGTGGCCGAGGCGTTGGATCGGGTTGGAGCCGGACCGCACACGCTCACCGCCGTTGCGAGCGTCTCCGGGCGTGGGTTGGAACACTTGAGACTCGACGGCGCCGAGATCGGCTTCACGCTCAAGTCGATGCAGGTGGGGCTCTGGTGCCTGGAGCACGCGGAGAGCTTCGAGGAATCGCTCGTGGCGGTGATCCAGGCGGGAGGCGACACGGATACGAACGGCGCGGTGGCGGGAGCGGTGCTAGGCACGGTCCACGGCGCCGAAGCGATCCCCGAGCGCTGGATCAAAGCGGTGCCGGGGGGGAAGCGATTGATCGAGCTCTCGGACCGGCTGCTGGAGCAGGCGGAGGCTTCCGGCTAATTCCCGTGACGCTGAATTCTGCCTTCCTGCCCAACGGTGAATAGGTCGCCGCCCGGAATGCCCGAGATGTCGCCGAAGGAGCCATGCGTTGTTCCGTCAATCTCTGACCAGGACGATCCATCATAGTGAAGGAACGTCCCCAAATTCCCCACGACGAATACGTCCTTTCCGGTTCGGCCCCAAACACTACGAAGATTTCCGGGAGGGTCAAAAGCCAGAGCCATTGGTATCCAGGAGCTCCCATCATAATGCAGTATCGTGCTTGCACCGATTGCGAAGACATCTGATCCCGAAGATCCCCATACAGACGACAAGGAAGCGGCCGTGCCGCTTTGCATCGGTGTCCATGAGTCACCATCAAAGTGCAATATCGTGCCCCCATCACCTACGACAAAAACGTCCGAGTGCGACGAACCCCACACACTCTGCAACGACTGGAGGGGAGCGAGGACACCCATGCTGTTCCAACCTACTCCGTCGTAATGGATGACCGTACCGCCCACACTACCGCCCCCCTCGACCCACCCAACAGCGAAAACGTCGCTGCTGGAGATCCCCCACACGTCGTAGAGAACTGCCGGGAGGATTAGTCCGCTTTCCGTCCCGGCCCAACCACTATCCGAATACCTCAATATTGTGGCGTCCTGCCCGACCGCAAACCCCACTCCATCGGGAGCTGCCCATACCGCATTCAGGTCTCTGTCTGTGTTGCTATTCTCCCTAGTCCAGGTATCTCCCCGACTGTCCACAATTGTCCCATCTAACCCAACCACAACTTTCCATCCGGCATTGGCTGACACACCCCTCAGCGTCATAGCGGTGGCGGCCTCTTTGCTTGTCCAGGATATGCCATCGTAGTGCAATACCGTTCCAACATCTCCAATGATGGTGATATCGGCGCCGCTTCTTCCTCTGATGCCCCACAAGTGATTTGTTGTAATGCTCGGAAGGATGCTCCACGACATGCCGTCGAAGTGCATGACCGTGCCTGAACCGCCCACTGCGTACACATCGTCGCCAGCGCTCCCCCACACAGACAACAGGAATTCTGTAGTAGGCGACACCATGGTGGACCATCCTGTCCCATCATAGTGAATGATCGAGCCGTCCGCGCCTACTGCGAAGACATTATTGGCTGCGCTTCCCCAGATCGAGTAGAGATCTGAAGTCACCGGGCTGACAACTACCACCCATGCATTCCCGTCATAGTGCAGAATCGTTCCTAGCGTGCCCACTGCATGAACGTCTGCTCCAGATGAGCCCCACACCGCACCGACATCAAAGGACGACGGCTTGGTCATGAAGCGCCACGAGCTACCGTTGTAGTGGAGAATATCGCTTGGGGCACCATCACCGAGGGTTCCACCTACGGCAAAGACGTCATTGCTAGCGGATCCCCAGATGCCGCTAAGGCCAACTCGGAGCCGCATCCCGCTGCTCATTGGCTTCCAGGAAGCTCCGTCATAGTGGAGAATGGCACTACCCCCTGGGCCAGTGCCAACAGCGAACACATCATTATCTGCTGCTCCCCAGAAGGCGTACATGTGCCCCGTCACTCCCATTGCGTCATAGGATGACGACCCACTCCGCAGATGCACGATCCAGCCCTCAGGTCCGCCAAAGAACCACTCACCCACTGGCGTTGGCCAAATACCCTGAAGTCGCTCCCCCGTCGATTCAAGTTTCCAGCTCGGCTCAGCTTGGACGATGGGTGGAGGTTTTGTTGGTTCCTTGTTGCAGCCGCCAAGCACAACCAACTGTAAGAGAACTAGCGTGACAGAGATTCGTCCTGGCTCTTGTATCCGCATGGTGATACTCCGCCCGACTTCCACTACCTCAGGAGTGTCATTTTGGAGTGAAGGCGCTTCCCCTCCGCAGACAACTCACAGAAAAATACGCCCGACGCGGCCAACTCACCCCGATCGGTCCTCCCGTCCCAACGCACCTCATATGTACCCCCAGGTAAGACCTGGTGCAGCAGTGTCCGAACCACCCTTCCATCAACGCTAAAGATGCGGAGCCCGACAACGCTTTCACTCGCCGTTTCAAAACGTATCAGGGTCTCGGGATTGAATGGATTCGGAGAACTAGAGTGAAGAGTTAGCCGCCGGAGTGGGGTCACGTCCTCCGTCCCCGTGACGGTTGGGAAAGCGAATTCAAATGGACCGTCGGACAACACCTCGACCGTCCTCGTACCCTTGACACCGTATGCAAGGAGCCTTGCTCGGCTAGTCGCCGCCGGAGTTTTGAATAAGAAGGTATAGGACCTGTTCACCCCAAGGTTGGTCAAAGTCATGACCGTGTCGGCGAATGTGCAACCATCCGTCGCAAGGACGACCACAACCTTATCCAATGATGAGTTGAGTGTTGTGGAATCTGAAATCACGCTTGCCTGACCCCAATGCCGGGGGAATACCGTATTCCTCTTGGGGCCAGTAAAACGAAGGCCCATGACCGGAGCGAGCGCGGCCCTGACATCTAGCTTCCCTGCACCCCAGATGTTGTTCGGGACGGTCCCTGTGAATGTATCCCCTCGAGCGGTCTGGCGCAGCCGATTTGCAATACGTAGCGCCGACGAGTTCTTACCAATAGAGTCCGGGTGGGTGTACCCCTCACCCAGCATTAGAGCTACCGTGCCGGCAACGTGAGGAGCCGCAACGCTGGTACCGGCCTGGGCAACATAACGTCCACCATAGACAACCTGGGTAAGGTCCTGTCCAGAATTCGGAAGAAACGAGGCGGCCGACCTACTCGCCACAACCACGCCCGGCGCCACAACATCAGGCTTCGCTTCGGAG
>DASUFL010000088.1:0-22459 GCA_036274595.1 Candidatus Eiseniibacteriota bacterium
GCCCGAGGGACGGGAGATGGTGATGCCGGGGGACAACGTGGAGATGGCGGTGGAGCTGATCACGCCGATCGCGATGGAGAAGGAGCTTCGCTTCGCCATCCGTGAGGGCGGCCGCACCGTCGGCGCCGGCGTCGTCGCGGAGGTCACCGAGTGATGGCTGGAACCGCTCCAGGGCAGCGCATCCGCATTCGTCTGCGGTCGTACGACCACGCCGTGCTCGACCAGTCGGCGGGGGAAATCGTCCGCACGGCGAAGCGAACCGGCGCACGGACGGCGGGACCGATCCCGCTGCCCACGCAGCGTTCCGTGTACACGGTGCTCCGGTCCCCTCACGTCGACAAGAAGTCGCGGGAGCAGTTCGAGGTCCGGGTGCACAAGCGTCTCATCGACATCGTGAAGTCCACGCCGCAGACGATCGACGCGCTGATGAAGCTCGATCTGCCCGCGGGCGTGGATATCGAAATCAAGCTCTAGGCGGACGGGATGGCCATGATCGGGTTGCTCGCACAGAAGGTCGGCATGACCCAGGTGTACGGGGAGGATGGTCGCGTGGTTCCGGTGACCGTGCTCACGGCCGGGCCGTGCCCCGTGGTCCAGATCAAGACGAAGGAGCGGGACGGCTACGCCGCGCTCCAGATCGGCTTCGGGACGAAGCGTGAATCGCTCATCCGGAAGCCGATTCAGGGCCACCTGAAGAAGCATCAGGCGTCCGGCGTCCGCATGCTGCGCGAGCTGCGCGTGGACGACCCCACGACCTACGAGGTCGGCCAGAAGCTCGACGTCTCGATGTTCGAGGTGGGGAGCTCGGTCGACGTGATCGGCGTGTCGAAGGGACGCGGCTTTGCCGGCGTCACCAAGCGGCACCACTTCACGGGCGGCCGCGAGACGCACGGCTGCGTGACGCACAAGCAGCCAGGCTCCATCGGCGCTTCGGCGTATCCGAGCCGCGTCATCAAGGGCAAGCGCCTCCCCGGCCGCATGGGCGGCGGGCGCGTGACGGTCAAGAACCTGGGCGTGATCGGCGTCGACGCCGAGCAGAACCTGATCTGGATTCGCGGCTCGGTCCCGGGCCATCCGAACTGCACGGTCCTGATCCGCCAGACGGCGGCGGCGAAGGCGAGGGCGTGATGGCGACTGCGCGACGCTTCGGATCGGACGGCAAGGAGCTGGCGAAGGTGGACCTCCCGGCGGAGATCTTCGAGGCGCCGGTGAACGAGCACCTGATCTGGGAAGCGGTGAAGATCCATCTCGGGAATCAGCGGCAAGGCACCGCCAAGTCGAAGAACCGCGCGGCCGTGAGCGGCGGCGGACGGAAGCCCTGGAAGCAGAAGGGCACCGGCCGCGCGCGGTCGGGCTCGAACACCTCCCCGCTCTGGCCGGGAGGCGGCACGGCCTTCGGCCCGCAGCCGCGTGACTACACGGCGCGCATGAACCAGAAGTCCCGCCGCGCGGCGCTCCTCGGGGCGCTCACGGTCAGGGCCAAGGACGGAGACGTGATCATCGTGGACGCGCCGGCCATGGGCGAGCCGAAGACGAAGCCCCTGGCGCAGCTCTTGAAGGCGGTCGGCCTCGAGGGACGGAAGGTGCTCTGGGTGTTCGACAAGACGGGGGAAGTGCTTCGCAAGTCGTCCCGGAATCTCGACAAGGTCGAGACCTCCGAGAGCAACACCCTCAACACGTACGAGCTGATGCACTGCGAGTGTCTGATCCTGACCCAGGACGGCCTCAAGAGCCTGACGGAGCGACTGAGCGCATGAAACGAGAGCCGCGCACCATCGTGAGACGCGCCCTGATCACCGAGAAGGGCACCCAGATTCGCGAGCGCGAGAACGGGTACCTCTTCGAGGTCGCGCGCGACGCGAACAAGATCGAAATCCGCCATGCGATCGAGTCGATCTTCCCCGTGAAGGTCGAGTCGGTCCGGACCATGCGCGTGCACGGCAAGCCCAAGCGGATGGGCCGCTACGCCGGACACCGCCCCGACTGGAAGAAGGCGATCGTCATGCTCAAGAAGGGGCAGACGATCGAGCTCTTCGAGCAGGTATAGCCGATGCCACTACGCAAATTCAGGCCGCTCACGCCGGCCCAGCGCTTCCGGACCGTCGCGTCGTTCGACGAGATCACGCGATCGAAGCCCGAGCCGCGCCTCGTCGAGAAGCTGAAGAAGACGGGCGGCCGCGCCAACACGGGGCACACGTCGTCGTGGCTCCGGGGCGGCGGGCACGTCAAGAAGTACCGGATCATCGATTTCAAGCGCGACAAGACGGGCATTCCCGCGACGGTCGCGCATATCGAGTACGACCCGAACCGAAGCGCCCGCATCGCCCTCCTCCACTACAAGGACGGCGAGAAGCGCTACATCATCGCCCCGCAGCAGCTCCAGGTCGGGCACTCGGTGATGTCCGGCGCGGACGCCGAGGTGCGGCCGGGGAACGCGATGCCGCTCGCATCGGTGCCGCTCGGCACGTTCGTCTACAACGTGGAGCTGGTGCCCGGGAAGGGCGGCCAGATGAGCCGGAGCGCGGGCACCTACTGCCAGGTCATGGCACGCGAGGGCCAGTACGCGCAGCTTCGGCTCCCGTCGGGCGAGATGCGCAAGGTGCCGGTCGTCTGCAGCTGCTCGATCGGCATGGTAGGGAACGAGGATCACCAGAACATCGTGATCGGCAAGGCGGGCAAGTCCCGCTGGATGGGCCGGCGTCCCAGCGTGCGCGGCGTGGCGATGAATCCCGTCGATCACCCGATGGGCGGCGGCGAAGGCAAGTCCTCGGGCGGGCGCCATCCCTGCTCGCCGTGGGGGCTTCTGGCCAAGGGCAAGAAGACGCGCAAGCGGAAGCTGTCGGACGCGCTGATCGTGCGCCGGCGGAAGTCGAAGGGCGCGTAGGCAGCTAACGAGATAGAGGGTGATGACGCGATGAGCCGTTCGGTCAAGAAGGGTCCCTTTGTGGACGCCAAGCTTCTGAAGCGCCTCGAGGCGATGAACCGCGTGAACGAGCGCCGGGTGCTCAAGACCTGGGCGCGCCGCTCGACGATCTCTCCGGAGTTCGTGGGGCACACGCTCGCGGTGCACAACGGCAACAAGTTCATCCCGGTCTACATCACGGAGAACATGGTCGGACACAAGCTGGGCGAGTTCGCGGCCACGCGGATCTTCCGCGGCCACGGATCGCACGTGGAGAAGGCGGCCGGACCTCCGGCGGCGAAGTAGCCGCCCAGGACGGAACGACACTATGGAAGCCAGAGCGATCGCGCGATACGTGCGGGTGACGCCCCGCAAGACGGACCAGGTGCTGCAGCTCATCCGCGGGAAGCGGGTGGATCAGGCGACCGAGATCCTCGATTTCGCCTCGAAGCACGTGGCCAAGGTCATCGGCAAGGTGCTGAAGTCGGCCGTGGCGAATGCCGTGGCCATCGAGGGGAAGATCAACATCGAGGAGCTCCGGGTGAAGCAGGCCACGGCGGGCGCGGGACCGACGATGAAGCGGTTCCTTCCGCGCGCGCAGGGCCGCGCCACGCCGCTCCTCAAGCGGACGTGCCACATCACGATCGTGGTGGAGGGGCACGTCGATGAGGCCGCCCACGCGCCGCGCCGCGCGCGCCGCACGGGCAAGGTCGAGGCGCCCGCCGCGCCGGCCAAGGCCGCGGTCGTGGCCCCGGCTGCCGAGACGAAGGCGGCGAAGGCCCCCGCGCGGAAGAAGGCCGCGAAGCCCGCGGCGAAGAAGTCGTCCTCGGCCAAGGCGTCCGCGAAGCCCGCATCCAAGGCCAAGCCGAAGAAGGGAGCGAAGTAGTGGGGCAGAAAACCAATCCGATCGGAATGCGCCTCGGGATCATCCGGACGTGGGACTCGCGCTGGTTCGCGCGCAAGGACTATCCGAAGCTTCTCGAAGAGGACATCTTCATCCGCAAGTACCTGAAGAAGCGCCTGTCGCAGGCCGGGATCTCGCGGATCGTGATCCAGCGCGCCGTCTCGAAGGTGACCATCAACATCTCGACCGCGCGTCCGGGTCTCGTGATCGGCCGCCGCGGCCAGCAGGTGGACCAGCTTCGCGACGAGCTCCAGCACATCACGAAGAAGGAGATCTTCCTCAACATCGACGAGGTGAAGAAGCCGGACATCGACGCGACGCTCGTGGGTGAGCACGTGGCCCGCCAGCTCGAGCAGCGCGTCTCCTTCCGCCGCGCGATGAAGAAGGCGATCGCCTCCACCATGCGCGCGGGCGCCGGCGGCGTCCGCATCGTCTGCTCGGGCCGCTTGGGCGGCGCCGAAATGGCGCGCACCGAGAGCTACCGCGACGGCCGCGTTCCGCTCCACACGCTCCGCGCCGACATCGATTTCGCGCGGTCCACGGCGCGGACGATCTACGGCACCGTGGGCGTGAAGGTCTGGATCTTCAAGGGCGAGGTCCTGGACAAGAGCGCGGCGGCGGAAACCGCGGCGGCTCCGTCCGGCCCGGCCCGGTCGGCGTAGGGAGAGACCGGAAATGCTCGTACCGAAGCGGGTCAAACATCGGAAGCAGATGCGCGGTCGCCGGAAGGGCAAGGCCTATACCGGCTCCACCGTCGCGTTCGGCGAATACGGTCTGCAGGCGCTCGAGGCGGCGTGGATCACGAACCGCCAGATCGAGGCGGCCCGCGTCGCCATCACGCGCTTCATCAAGCGCGGCGGGACGATGTGGATCCGGATCTTCCCGGACAAGCCGGTGACGGTGAAGCCGGCCGAGACGCGTATGGGCAAGGGCAAGGGCGCCCCGGAGTTCTGGGTCGCCGTGGTCAAGCCGGGACGCGTGCTCTTCGAGCTGGAAGGGATCAGCGACGACCTCGCCAAGAAGGCCATGCGCTTAGGGGCGAGCAAGCTGCCGATCAAGACGAAGTTCATCGAGCGGCACGATCTGGCGGGGAGCTGACATGCGCGATCTCAAGGCCGAGAAGATCCGGGATCTGAGCGAGGAAGAGATCCTCGTCAAGATCAACGAGCTGACGGAGGAGATCTTCAATCTCCGGTTCCGGAACTCCATGCGCCAGCTCCAGAACCCGCTGTCCATCCGCGAGAAGCGGCGTGACATCGCGCGGCTTCGGACGATTTTGACCGAGCACCGGAAGGGCATTCGCAAGCTCGCCGGACACGGAGAGGCGAAGTGACGGAGACAACGGAACGCGGCAAGCGGAAGGTCATGACCGGCACGGTCGTGAGCGACAAGATGCAGAAGACGATCGTGGTTTCGATCGAGCGTCTGGTCAAGCATCCGACCTACGGCAAGTACGTCCGCCGCCGGAACAAGTTCAAGGTTCACGACGAGAAGAACGAGGCCAAGATCGGGGACGTCGTCCGATTCATGGAGACGCGGCCCCAGAGCAAGGACAAACGCTGGCGGCTTATCGACTTCGTCCAGCGCGTCGAGCGCTAGGGGGAGGAGGACGACGCCATGGTTCAGCCGCGTAGCATCATCGCGATCTCGGACAATTCCGGCGCGCGCGTCGCGCGCGTCGTCAAGGTGCTCGGCGGCACCCGCAAGCGGTACGGACGGCTCGGCGACGTCATCGTCGTCTCCATCCAGGACGCGCTTCCGGGAGGCGCCGTGAAGAAGGGGGACGTCCACAAGGCGGTGCTCATCCGGACCGTCAAGGAAGTCCGCCGCCGGGACGGGAGCTACATCCGGTTCGATCAGAACGCGGCCGTCCTCATCGACGACCAGAAGGAGCCCAAGGGAACCCGCATCTTCGGGCCCGTGGCGCGCGAGCTGCGCGAGCGGGAGTTCATGAAGATCATCTCCCTCGCTCCGGAAGTGATCTAGGGGAGCCATGAAGCACTTTCGAAGGAACGACCAGGTGATCGTGATCTCCGGCGACGACCGGGGCAAGTCCGGCAAGATCCTCAAGGTCATGAAGGATGTCGACCGGGTCATCGTCGAGAAGGTCAATTTCGTGAAGCGGCACACGAAGCCGCGCGGCACGGGCCGGACGGGCGGGATCCTCGAGAAGGAGGCCGCGATTCACGTCTCGAACGTGATGCACCTCTGTCCCAAGTGCCAGACCGGCGTCCGCGTGACGGTCCGGGCGGGCTCCGATGGAGCGCGCGAACGCTACTGCTCTCGCTGTGGCGAGACGATTCCGAGAGTGATCTGATGGCCGACGAGAAAGAGCCGAAAGACAAGAAGGAAGCCAAGCCGAAGGGCGAGGGCAAGTCGAAGGGCGACGCCAAGGCCGCCGAGGGGAAGGGCGGCAAGAAGGGCAAGGGCAAGGAAGAGAAGTCGGCCGCTTCGGCGATCGGCGAAGCCGAAGCCCCGGCCCGCGTCCCGCGGCTCCGCGAGCACTACGACCAGAACGTGCGCGCCGAGCTCATGAAGCGCTTCAACTACTCGAACCCCATGCAGGCGCCGCGTCTCACGAAGATCGTGGTGAACATGGGGGTCGGCGACGCGCTCACGAACATCAAGATGCTCGACACCGCCGCGGCCGAGCTGACGACGATCACGGGTCAGAAGGCTTCGATCCGCAAGGCGAAGAAGTCGATCGCGAACTTCAAGCTCCGCCAGGGACAGCCGATCGGCTGCATGGTGACCTTGCGCGGCGCGCGGATGTACGAGTTCTACGATCGGCTCGTGAACGTCGCGCTCCCGCGAATCCGCGACTTCCGCGGCGTGCCGACGCGCTCCTTCGACGGGCGCGGCAACTACACGCTCGGACTGACGGAGCAGATCATCTTTCCGGAGATCAATTACGACCGGGTGGAGAAGATTCGAGGGATGGACGTCACGCTCGTCACCTCGGCCCGGACGGACGAGGAGGGGCAGGAGCTCTTGCGGCTCATGAGCATGCCCTTCCGGCAGCGATAGAAAGTCGGAGGAACGCGTGGCCAAGAAGTCGATCGTCGAGAAGTGGAAGCGGACGCCCAAGTTCAAGGTGCGCCGGTACAACCGCTGCCACCGGTGCGGCCGTCCCCGCGCATTCCTGCGCGATTTCGGGATCTGCCGCATCTGCTTCCGGGAGCTCGCCCTGTTGGGGCAGATCCCGGGCGTGGTGAAGGCGAGCTGGTAGCACGGGCAAGAGCCCGGAGCGTGAAGGGAGATTATGTCGGTTAGCGATCCGGTTGCGGACCTGTTGACGTGCATCCGCAACGCCTGTAAGGCGAAGCACAAGAAAGTGGACGTTCCGTCCTCGAAGCTGAAGGGCGAGATCGTTCGCGTTCTCTTGCGTGAGAAGTACATCAACAACTTCAAGTCGATCGACGACAAGAAGCGGGGCATCCTCCGGATCTACCTCAAGTACGACCAGAAGGAGCGCCCCGTCATCCAGGGCATCGAGCGGATGAGCAAGCCGGGACGCCGCCTCTATATCCGGCGTCACGAGGTGCCCAAGATCCAGGGAGGGCTCGGCACGGCGCTCGTCTCGACGTCCTCGGGGATCATGACCGACCAGGAGGCGCGGGATGAGGGACTCGGTGGCGAGTACCTCTGCCGCGTCTGGTAGGAGCCGCCATGCCGTCTCGTGTAGGTAAGAGGCCGATCGACATCCCGTCCGGCGTGCAGGTCACGCGGAACGGCTCGTCGGTCAAGGTGAAGGGCCCCAAGGGCGAGATGTCGTTCACGATCGCCCACGGCGTGGACGTCGCGGTCGACCCGAAGGAGATCGTGGTCTCCCAGGTGGGGGGCGGCAAGCAGGCGCTCGCGCTCCACGGAACGACGCGCGCGGTGATCGCGAACATGGTCACGGGCGTGACCCAGGGATTCTCGAAGACCCTCGAGATCACGGGCACGGGCTACCGGGCGCAGCTCGCCGGGAAGAAGCTCACGCTCCAGCTCGGCTACTCGCACCCGATCGAGTTCGATCCTCCCGCGGGCATCACGATCGCGGTGGAGACCCCGACGAAGCTGACGGTGAACGGATTCGACAAGGGGCTCGTGGGGCAGGTCGCGGCGAACATCCGCGGCTTCCGTCCGCCCGAGCCGTACAAGGGCAAGGGCATCAGGTACTCCGGCGAGTACATCCGGCGCAAGGCGGGCAAGGCCGCCGGCGGGAAGTCGGCGTAAGCCGGCGTCCCCAACCGAACGGAAGGAACGATGAAATCCAAAGCGACGCCCCGGTACGAAGGACGGCATCGGCGCCACCTGCGCATTCGCAAGAAGGTGCAGGGCTCGGCCGAGCGGCCGCGCCTCACCGTGTATCGCAGCTTGAACCACATCTACGCCCAGCTGGTCGACGACCTGGCCGGCCACACGCTCCTCTCGGTCTCTTCGCGCGACGAGGCTCTCGTCGGTGACGTGAAGGGGGCCAAGGGGAAGGTCGCGGCCGGGAAGCTCGTCGGCAAAGCGCTCGCTGCCCGCGCCAAGGAGAAGGGGATCGTCGCGGTCTGCTTCGACCGCGGCGGGTACCTCTACCATGGCCGCGTCAGGGCGGTCGCTGAGGGCGCCCGCGAGGGCGGCCTGACCTTCTAGGAGAATTCATGGCTCATCCAGGAATGCGCGGCGGCCGCGGACAGCAGCAGCAGGATTCGGAGTTCATCGAGCGCGTGATCCACGTGAACCGCGTCGCCAAGGTGGTCAAGGGCGGCCGGCGCTTCAGCTTCAACGCCATCGTCGCCGTGGGCGACGGCAAGGGGAAGGTCGGCGTGGGCCTCGGCAAGGCGAACGAGGTGGCCGACGCGATCCGCAAGGCGGGCGAGTCTGCGAAGAAGCGCATGTTCGAGGTTCCGCTCCGGCGGACCACGATCCCACACGAGGTCACGGGCCGATTCGGCGCCGGCCGCGTCTTCCTGAAGCCCGCCACGGCCGGTACCGGCGTGATCGCGGGCGGTGCCATCCGCGCCGTCCTCGAGGCGGCGGGAATCCAGGACGTGCTCACCAAGTCGCTCGGCTCGGGCAATCCGCACAACGTGGTGAAGGCCACGGTGGCCGGACTCCAGGGCCTCCGCCGCGCCAGCGACGTCGCGGCGCTCCGCGGGAAGACCGTGGACGAGCTTCTCGGCATTCGACGCAAGGTGGAGAGCGATGTCTCACATTAAGATCACGCAGGAGAAGAGCAAGATCCGCACGCTGAAGAAGCACAAGCGGACGCTCGCGGCGCTCGGCCTCCGGCGCATTCGTCATTCGGTGGTCCACGAAGACACGCCCGCGATCCGCGGCATGGTGGACCAGGTTCGCTATCTCGTGCGTGTCGAGCCCGCGGACGGCGTGAAGTCGCCCGCAGGCAAGACCGCGAAGCCGCGCGCCGCCAAGGCAAAGGCCTCGCCCCGCGCCAAGGCCGCGGCCGGGAGGACGCCGTGAGGATTGGACAGATCAAGCCCGCGAAGGGCGCCACGAAGGACCGCAAGCGCCGCGGCTTGGGCCCGGCATCGGGTCTCGGCGGCACCGCGGGCAAGGGCCACAAGGGACAGCTCGCCCGGACGGGCGGCAAGGTCGCGCGCTGGTTCGAGGGCGGCCAGATGCCCATCCAGCGCCGGCTCCCCAAGGTCGGGTTCAAGAATCCGACCCGCGTGGAGTACCAGGTGGTGAACGTGGGCCGGCTCGCCTCGTACGGCGCGGGAGAGACCGTGGATCGCGCGTCGCTCCAGTCGAAGCGGCTGATCGATCGCGTCAACCTCCCGGTCAAGCTCCTCGGCACGGGGGACGTGCCGGGAGCACTTCAAGTAAAGGTCGACGCGGTCAGCGCGTCGGCCCGTCAGAAGATCGAGGCGGCGGGAGGCACCATCACGGTGCCGGAGCCTCGCAAGTATCGTCCGCGCGGCGTCAAGAAGACCCCGCGCCCGTAACGGAGAGCAATGCTCGAGAAATTCCAAAACATCTTCCGGATCCCGGAGCTGAAGCGCCGGGTCCTCTTCACGCTGGGGCTCCTCGTGGTCTACCGCCTGGGCGGGCACATCCCGACCCCGGGGGTGAACAGCGAGGCCCTCGTGTCCGCGTTCGCGCAGCAGTCGAACTCGCTCTTCGGGCTCTACGACCTGTTCGTCGGCGGAAGCTTCGCCAAGGCGACGGTCTTCGCGCTCGGGATCATGCCGTACATCTCCGTCTCGATCATCTTCCAGCTCCTCGGCGCGGTCATTCCCTACTTCGAGAAGCTCCAGAAGGAAGGGGAAGAGGGGCGGAAGAAGATCACGCAGTACACCCGGCTCGGCACGGTGGCGCTCGCGGCGGTCCAGTCGCTCGCGTTCGCCAAGTTCCTCGAGTCGATGGGCTCGGGTGGGGCGCCGGTGGTGCCGCATCCGGGGATCACGTTCCAGCTCATGACCATGATCACCCAGACCACCGGGACGATCCTCATCATGTGGCTGGGCGAGCAGATCACCGAACGTGGGATCGGGAACGGCATCTCGCTCATCATCTTCATCGGCATCGTGGCCCGGTTCCCGGCCGACATCGTGAACACGATCCGGGCGATCCGGGTCGGCACGCTCTCGCCTGTGATCGCGGCGCTCCTCGCCGGCATGATGGTCGCGGTGATCGCGGCGGTCGTGGCCATGACGCAGGCCCAGCGCAAGATCCCGGTCCAGTACGCGAAACGCGTCGTGGGCCGGAAGATGTACGGCGGCCAGGCGACGCACATCCCGCTCCGCGTGAACACGGCGGGCGTGATCCCGATCATCTTCGCGCAGTCGTTGATCATGCTGCCGAGCACGCTGGCGCTCTACTTCCAGGGGAGCAACATGGTCCAATCCTTCGCGCGGCTCTTCGCGCACGGAGGCTGGGTCTACGTCATCGTGTACTCGCTCACGATCATCTTCTTCACCTACTTCTACACCGCCATCGTTCTGAACCCGACCGACATGGCGGACAACATGAAGAAATACGGCGGCTTCGTCCCGGGCATCCGGCCGGGGCGGAAGACTTCCGAATACATCGACCGCATCCTGTCCCGCATCACACTGCCGGGCGCCATCTTCCTGGCCCTGATCGCCGTCCTGCCGGACCTCCTGATCCGCTCGTTCAACGTGCCCTTCTACTTCGGCGGCACGAGCGTGCTGATCGTGGTCGGCGTGGCCCTCGATACGCTGCAGCAGATCGAATCGCATCTGATCATGCGGCACTACGAAGGATTCGTGACGCACGGGAAAATGCGGGGGCGTCGATGAGGGTGGTGCTCCTCGGTCCTCCGGGGAGTGGCAAGGGAACGCACGGCCAGCGGCTCGCGAAGCAGCTGGGGACTCCGGTGATCTCGACGGGGGACATTCTCCGCGAGGCCATCGCGCAGCAGACGCGGCTCGGCCAGGCGGCGCAGGCCGACGTGAAGTCGGGGCGGCTCGTCGCCGACGAAACGGTGCTCGGACTGATCGAGACGCGGCTCGGTCTCACGGACGCGAAGAACGGCTTCATCCTGGACGGCTTCCCGCGCACGGTGGCGCAGGCCGACGGGCTGAAGCGGATCCTCGGCGGCCGGAAGATCGACCGGGTGGTGAACCTGGTGGTGCCGGCGGACATGCTGGTGCAGCGGCTCGAGGCGCGATGGACCTGCCCGAGCTGTGGCGCCATCTACAATATGAAGACATCCCCGAAGCCTGCGAAGGCCGGGGTGTGCGACCGCTGCGGCGGCGAATTGAAGCAGCGCGAGGACGACCGCCCCGAGGCGGTCCGCACGCGGCTCAAGGTGTACGAGGAGCAGACGGCCCCGCTGGTCGCGTACTACGACCGCGAGGGGTCGCTGCGGAACGTGGACGCATCGGGCTTGCCCGAGGAGGTCTACGGGGCGATCGAGCGCGCGATCGGGCAGGTCGCGGCGTGAGGGCCGGAGGAGTCAAGGCCGTAGGGATCCGGATCCACACACCCGAGGAGATCGCCAAGATCCGGGAGAGCGCCCAGATCGTCGGGCGGTGCCTCCGGATGATCGCGTCGGAGGTTCACCCCGGCGTCTCGACGATGCATCTGGACCGGCTGGCCGAGCGGTTCATCCGGGACTCGGGGGGCGAGCCGGCGTTCAAGGGATACCGGGGATTCCCCGCGAGCATCTGCGCCTCGATCAACGAGGAAGTGGTGCACGGGATCCCGAGCGAGAAGCGGATCCTCCGCGAGGGGGACGTGATCTCGGTCGACATCGGCGTCCGGCGCAACGGCTGGTACGGCGATGCGGCGCGGACCTTCGCGGTCGGGGAGATCGACCCCGGGACCGCGAAGCTCCTCGCGGCGACCGAGCGGTCGCTCGAAGAAGGAATGGCAAAGGCGCGGAACGGGGGCCGGCTCTCGGACATCTCGTTCGCGATCGAGCAGGAAGTGAAGAAGGACGGCTTCAGCGTGGTGCGGGCGCTCGTGGGACACGGCATCGGGCGCGAGCTCCACGAGGAGCCACAGGTTCCAAACTACGGCCGCGCGGGTGAAGGTCCCCGTCTCCAGACGGGGATGACGCTCGCGATCGAGCCGATGGTGAACGCCGGAGGGGCGGACGTCGTGACCCTCTCCGACCAGTGGACGGTCGTGACGGCGGACAGCAAGCGGTCGGCGCATTTCGAGCATACCGTCGCGATCGGTCCGGACGGCCCCCAGGTACTGTCCCGGATCGAGGGCGATTGATGGCGAAAGAAGAAGGCGTTCAGGTCGAGGGAACGGTGGTCGAGCCTCTCCCGAACGCGATGTTCCGTGTGGAATTGGAAAACGGACACCGCGTCCTGGCGCACATCTCCGGCAAGATGCGGATGAACTTCATCAAGATCCTGCCCGGAGACAAGGTCACGGTGGAGCTGAGCCCGTACGATCTCAATCGCGGGCGCATCGTCTACCGGTACAAGTAGGAGCGGTCATGAAGGTCAAGGCTTCGGTCACCAAGATTTGCGACAACTGCAAGGTCGTCCGGCGCAAGGGTGTGGTCCGGATCATCTGCAAGAACCCGCGCCACAAGCAGCGGCAGGGATAGGACAGGAGGCACGGTTTGGCTCGTATCGCCGGCGTCGATCTACCCAACGACAAGCGCGTCGTCATTGGGCTGACGTATCTCTTCGGTATCGGCAACTCGACGGCCCGGAAGATCATCCAGATGACGGGGGTGAATCCGGACACGCGCATCAAGAACCTCACCGAAGAGGAGACCGCGCGGCTCCGCCAGGTGATCGAGAACCAGTTCAAGGTGGAAGGCGCGCGCCGGAGCGAGGTCGCGATGTCCATCAAGCGGCTCATGGACATCGGCGCCTACCGCGGCCTGCGCCACCGAAAGAACCTGCCCGCCCGCGGGCAGCGCACGCGTACGAACGCACGCACCCGCAAGGGACCCAAGAAGACCGCCGGCGCCATGCGCAAGGTGACGGCCGTCAAGAAGCCCGCGCCGAAGCCGGCCGGTTGACGATGAGCGCGGCGCGCACGGCGCGCCGTCCCTGAAGAGAAGGAGCGAACGTGGCGGAACAGGCGGCATCGGCAGCGAAACCCAAGAAGAAGCGCGAACGGAAGGTGGGCATCAACGGCATCGCCCACGTCCAGTCGACGTTCAACAACACGATCGTGACGATCGCCGACATGGACGGCCACACGGTGGCCTGGGCCAGCGCCGGCAAGGTCGGATTCAAGGGCTCGCGCAAGAGCACGCCGTTCGCCGCGCAGATCGCGGCCGAGGCCGCGACCAAGGAAGCGCTCTCGCTCGGGCTGAAGAAGGTGGAGGTGTGGGTGAAGGGGCCGGGCGCGGGCCGCGAGGCGGCGATCCGGTCGCTGCAGGCGGCCGGGCTCGAGATCTCGGCCATCAAGGACGTCACCCCGATCCCGCACAATGGCTGCCGGCCGCCCAAGCGGCGCCGCGTCTAGCCGAAGGAGGAACGAAGCACCGATATGGCGACCTTTCACGAAGGAAAATGCCGGCAGTGCCGCCGGGAGGGAGAGAAGCTCTTCCTCAAGGGTACCCGCTGCTTCACGGAGAAGTGCGCTTTCGAGCGCCGCGGTTACGCGCCCGGGGAGCACGGCAAGGATCGGCGTCCCAAGGAGACCAACTACGGCACGCAGCTCCGCATGAAGCAGAAGGCCCGGCGCATCTACGGCGTTCTGGAGCGGCAGTTCCGGAACTACTTCGAGAAGGCGGAGCACCAGAAGGGGGTCACGGGCCAGAACCTGCTCCTCATGCTGGAGCGCCGGCTCGACAACCTTACCTACCGGCTCGGCTTCGCCCCCTCGCGCTCTTCGGCGCGACGGCTGGTGCGCCACCGGCACATGATGGTGAACGGCAAGCTGGTCGACATCCCGTCGTTTCAGGTGCGGGTGGGCGACGAGATCAGCGTGAAGCCGGCGAGCAAGGATCTCGTCGCGATCCAGGCGTCCGTGGAGCACACCAAGGGACGCGACATGATGAGCTGGCTCAGCCTCGACCCCGAGAAGCTCTCGGGGCGGCTGCTCGAATATCCGACGCGCGGGAACATTCCGACCAAGGTTTCCGAGCAGCTCATCGTGGAGCTGTACTCGAAGTAAACGGTCGAGGAGGGGGAATCCAAGAATGAAGTGGAAGAATCTTCAGATGCCCAAGAACGTCGAGCTGGATGAGAAGTCCTCGACGAACCGATACGGTAAGTTCTCCATCGAGCCTCTCGAGCGGGGCTTCGGCGTGACGCTGGGGAACGCGCTCCGGCGCGTGCTCCTGTCGTCCCTGCCGGGCGCCGCGGTCACGGCCGTCAAGATCGACGGCGTGCAGCACGAGTTCTCCACCCTCACGGGGGTGAAGGAGGACGTGCCCGAGGTGCTCCTCAATCTCAAGCAGATGCGCTTCAAGATCCACTCGGACGGCCCGAAGATGGCCACGTTCGACGCGCGCGGCACGAACGCGGTGACGGCGGCCGACCTCAAGGCGGATCCGGACATCGAGATCCTCAATCCGGAGCTCCACATCGCCACCCTGAACAAGGACGGCGAGTTCCGCGCCGAGGTCGAAGTGGGCGCGGGCCGGGGCTACGTCTCGGCGGAGAACCAGGCCGTCCAGGATCGCCCGATCGGCGTGCTCCCGGTCGACTCCATGTTCTCGCCGGTGACGAAGGTCAACTTCGAGGTGGAGAACACGCGGATCGGCCAGCGCATCGACTACGACAAGCTGACCCTCGAGGTCTGGACGGACGGCTCCATCCTCCCGTCGGACGCGCTCGCGTACGGCGCCAAGATCCTGAAGGACCACTTCGCGCTGTTCGTCCACTTCGAGGAGGAGATCGTCGAGGAGGTCGAGGAGGAGGTGGACGAGGAGTTCCTGCGCGTGAAGCAGCTGCTCGAGCGGAGCGTGGAAGAGCTCGAGCTCAGCGTGCGGTCCTCGAATTGCCTCAAGGCCGCGAACATCAAGACCATCGGCGACCTGGTCACGAAGTCCGAGGGCGAGATGCTCAAGTACCGGAACTTCGGCCGCAAGTCGCTCAAGGAGATCGCCGACATCCTCGCGAACATGCAGCTCCACTTCGGCATGGACGTGGGCAAGTTCAAGCTCGGCGAGAAGATCGAGGCGGCTTGAGGGGCGGAAGGCCCCGGGAGCGCTGGATAGCGGTCCCGCCGAATCCTGAGAGGACAGGTTCCTAGACCATGCGACACCGTAAAGATCATCGAAAGCTCAGCCGGACGCACTCCCATCGGAAGGCGCTGCTCCGGAACCTGGTGACGTCGCTCTTCATCCACGAGCGGATCGAGACGACGGTTGCCAAGGCGAAGGAAGCTCGCCGGCTGGGCGAGCGCATGATCACCTTCGCGAAGCGGGGCGACCTGCCCGCCCGCCGTCACGTCGCGCGGTTCGTGCACGGAGACGACGTCGTGAGGAAGCTCTTCGACACCGTGGCTCCGTGGTACGCCGAGCGAAACGGCGGCTACACGCGGATCGTCCGGATCGGCCGGCGGCTCGGCGATGCCGGCGAGACCGCGCTCCTGGAGCTGGTGAAGTCGCCCGAGCTCAAAGAAAAGCTCCGCCACGAGGCCGAGGAGGCCGCCAAGGCGGCGAAGGCCGCCGAGAAGAAGGTCGGCGCGAAGACGGCGAAGGGCAAGGCTGGAGACGCCGCCGCGGCCAAGGGCGGCGAGGGCGAGGCTGCCGCGGAAGGCGGTTCGCCGAAGGAGAAGCGGAGCGCCAAGCCGGCCCGCGGGGACAAGTTCGGCAAGAAGGGTGTTCCTACCCAGCACAAGCCGACCACGCGCGCCCGGCAGCGGGGGAAGAGCGGCGACTAGAGCCGCGTCGACTCAGGTATCGAACGTTCACGCCGGCGCATCACCAAGCGCCGGCGTTTTACTTTGGGGTGCTGGGATGGCTCGAGCGGTCGTGGCGATCGTGGTGGCTCTGGTCGGCTGGCTCTCAGTGCCTGGCGTGAGTGGGCCAGGTTGGGTTGGCGGCCCGGGCCCCGCACCCGCATGGGCCGCCCCCCCCGCCGGCCAGGAGACCCGCGCGCTCTGGGTCGTGCGCCACGCGATCAGCACCCCCGGACGCGTGGACGCGGTCGTCGATCTCGCCGAGCAGATGAACCTCAACACGCTCCTGGTCCAGGTACGCGGCCGCGGCGACGCCTTCTACAAATCCGACCTCGTGCCTCCCGCCGAGGTGCTGGAAGGCGCCCCCGCCGGATTCGATCCCCTGGAGCGCATCATCGAGCGCGCGCACGCGCGCGGCCTCGAGGTGCAGGCGTGGATCAACGTGTACCTGGTCTGGTCCGCCGGCGCCTTGCCCCACTCGCCGCTCCACATCGTGAATGCGCATCCCGACTGGATCTCCATTCGCGCCGATGGTCGCCGCCTCGTCGAGATGGTGCCCGAGGAATTCCAGGAGACGAAGATCGAGGGGATGTACCTCGCCCCCGGCAATCCCGAGGTTCGGAAGTATCTCCGCGACGTGGTCCACGAGATCGTTTCCAAGTACAAGGTGGACGGGATCCATCTCGATTACGTGCGCTATCCCGAGCCCGGGGTCGGCTACGACCCGCCGACCCGCACCGCGTTCGAACGCCAGTACGGCGTCGACCCCATCGACATCGACCAGCCGGACTCGCTCCTCTTACGCGTGATTGGCGCGGATCGCATTCCGGATCTGCGCACGCGCTGGATCCAGTGGAAGAAGGACCAGATCACCGGCCTCGTGCGCGATCTGCGCAACGATCTCGACGTGAGCGGGCGGAACCTGAAGCTGACGGCCGCGGTGATCGCGGATCAGAGCGCGGCGCTGAACCGTTACCTCCAAGACTGGCCCGAGTGGCTGCGCGAGGGAATCATCGACGCGGCGATCCCGATGGCGTACGGCACGAAGACGCCCGTGGTCGAGCAGCAGATCGCGGCCGCGATGGCGATTCCCACGGAGCGGCACGTGTACGCTGGGATCGCTTTGTATAACGAGGGCGCGCGGGATGCGGTGGAGAAGATCCGCCGCGCGCGGAAGCTGGGCGTGGATGGGATCGCGCTCTTCTCGTACGACTCGCTCGCGGGCAGGGCCGGGTATGCGCGGCAGATCCGATCGTCGGTGATGCCCACGCCTACGGCCCGCACGAGGATGGAATGGAGAGACGGAGGGAAGGTCGGGGAACGCTAGAATGAGGCGACGGCGACCACCCAGCACCAGAAATGCGATGCTATACTCATCCACGTGCAGAGCCCGTTCCGCTCCAACCTTCCCCAAGGCTTTGGCTGAACCCCCACTCCCTAGGGTGGCGGGTCCCACCTCGTAACTGATTCCCAATTCAAGTCCGGATGCTTTCCAGCACGCCTTTGGGCGTGCCGGCGAGAGGCATCCATACGTCTCCGGAGGGCTCGTGTCGCATATCTACGGTCTCGACAAGGAAGGGCAGGACTTAGCGGACGCTGCGTCGCGCATCGCCCGCGATGTGGCCGGCGTGAACGCCGCCGATGTGGACAGCAAAGGCCGCTTTCCCGAGGAAAGCCTGGCCGCCCTGGCGCGCGATGGGTTCATGGGCCTGACGCTCCCGCGATCGGTGGGTGGAACGGAGTCGCCGCCGCGCGTCTTTGGGGCCGTCGTGGAGGAGCTGGCGCAAGGCTGCGCCTCGACCGCGATGATCTACGTGATGCACGTGGCTGCGGCGCAGGCCATCGCCTCCTCCGCGACGCTCGGCGGCAAGGAAACGCTTCTTCGTGACATCGCATCGGGCAAGCACATCACGACACTGGCGTTCTCCGAGAGAGGCTCGCGCTCCAATTTCTGGGCCCCCGTCTCCAAGCTGGAGCAGAGTGATGGCGGCTACAGGACCGACGCTCAGAAGTCATGGGTCACGTCCGCCCATCGAGCCAATTCCTACGTGAGCGCCGCGCAGCGGCCGGGCGCCGCGTCCCCCGCGGAGTCCACGGTTTACCTCGTGCGCCTGCCTGACGCCACATCGAAGGTGCTGGGGTCCTTCGACGGACTCGGTCTTCGCGGCAATGACTCGGCTCCAGTCTCCCTCGAGCGGCACATCGTCCGCGAGCAGGACCTCGTGTCCCGGCAGGGGGAGGGGCTCCAGTGCATGCTGGAGGTCGTACTGCCGTGGTTCGTCGTCGGCACATCGGCGATGGCGAACGGTCTATGCCTTGCGGCCGTCGCCGACACCGCCGCACACTTGACGGGCGCCGGCCTCGAGCACACGGGGAGCCGGCTCCGAGACCTGCCGGGCCTTCGCGCCCGCCTCGCCGACATGAGCCGGCGCACGGCCGAGTCCCGCAGCCTTCTGGGCTACACGGTAAGCGAGATGGAGCACCCCGATGCCATGACGCCCCTCTACGTGCTCCAGTCGCGCTTGTCGGCCTTGCAGGCGGCCGTCGAGGTGACGGATCTGGCGATGAAGGCCTGCGGCGGAGCCGCCTTCTCGAAACACATTCGTATAGAGCGCCTGTTCCGGGACGCGCGCGCCGGCTGGGTCATGGCGCCCACCGTCGATCATCTGGAAGACTTCATCGGGAAGGCCCTGACCGGCCTGCCCCTGCTCTAGGAGGACGACATGAACGCGGTACAACCGATTCGGATGGGCGCCGTCATCTACGATCCCAAGGTCACGGTAATCTGGGGGATCATTCAGGCTTTCTTCGAGCAGCAGGGCGTTCCGATGATGGTCCGCTTCTATGCGGACTACGGGCTGCAGGTGGACGCGCTCGTCGCGGGCCAGATCGACATCGCGTGGAACTCGCCCCTCGCGTGGCTCGACGTGGAGCGCCGGACCGGCGGGCGCTGTCGCGCCATCGCGATGCGTGATACGGACCGCGATCGCGTATCTCACGTCGTGGTGCGCCGGGAGGACGGCCTCGAGGGCGTGCGTGGCCTCCAAGGCAAGGTGATCGGCACCGGAGCCAAGGACTCTCCCCAGGCGACCCTCATCCCTCTGGACTGGCTGCGCGGCCAGGGTCTGCCCGAGAAGGACTACGCCGCGCGTCACTTCGACATCGGCGTGGGCCTCCACGGCGATCATGTGGGCGGAGAGCTGGAAGCCTTCCGTGCTCTGACACGGGGTGAGGTGGACGCCAGCGTGATGCTGGATCTCAACCGCGACGGGTGGGAGAAGGACGGTACTTTGGACCCGGGCCGCCACGTCGTGCTCGGCACGACCGAACCGTTCGACCACTGCAATTTCTCGGTGCTCGAATCCTTTCCGCAAGGACGGCAGGAGGATTTCTCGAGGGCGCTCTTCGCGATGCGCTACGACAATCCCAAGCACAGGGAGATGATGGACCTCGAGGGGCTCAAAGAGTGGCTCCCGGGTCGCACGTCGGGGTACGCCGCGCTGAGCCGCGCAGTCGAGACGCAGCGGTTCTTCAGCGAAGCACCGCTCCGATAGGTTCAGCCGCCATGTCCACGCTTCCCCTGTTTCCCGTCTCCACGGTGGGCAGCTGGCCGCGATCGCAGGAGCTGCTGAGGGCGCAGCGGGAGAAGCGGCTGGGGCGAATCGGCGACCAGGAGTTCGATCGTGTCGCCGACGCCGCCGTGCTCGACGTGCTGCGGCTCCAAGAGGAGATCGGGGTCGATCTCGTCAACGACGGGGAGCAGCGCCGGGACAACTTCTACTCGTTCATCGCCGGGAAGCTGAGCGGAGTTCGGCTCATGACCCTGGCCGAGATGCTGGAGATCATCGAGGACAAAGCGGCGTTCGAGCGGATACTTCAGACCTTGGACGTTCCCGCCTATTCCATTTCCAATCCCACCTGCGTCGGGCCCATCGCACGACGACAACCGCTCGCGGTCGACGAATTGAGGTTCGTCAAGCGGCACACGGCGAAACCGGTGAAGGTCACGCTTCCGGGCCCCTATCTCATGACCCGCGCGATGTTCGTGAAGGAGGCCACGCAGGAGGCCTATCGCACGAAGGAGGACCTGGCGGAGGACGTCGCTCGCGTCCTGGAGGAGGAGATTCGCGACCTCGTGGCCGAAGGGGTGGATTTCATCCAGCTGGACGAGCCGGTCCTCACCGAGCTGGTGTTCACGCAGGGGAGAACGCGGACGTTCATGTGTGCCGCGCTCGCCTCGACCCAGGATCCCACGGAGGAGCTGGAGCTGGCGGTGACGCTCATCAACCGCGTGCTCGCCGCCGCGGGGGATGTCCGGACGGGCCTCCACGTCTGTCGTGGCAACTGGAGCCGCGACGAGACGACGCTCCTCAGCGGCGGCTACCAGCCGCTCAAAGCCATCTTCGACCGGCTGACGGTCCGCCAGCTGGTGCTCGAGTACGCGACAGAGCGTGCGGGCGGGCTCCTCGCCTTCGAGGGCAAGGAGCTGGGGCTCGGCGTGGTGAACCCCCGCACCGACAGGGTCGAGTCCGAGGTGGAAATCAGAGAGTCGATCGAACAGGCTCTCCGCCTCTATCCGGCCCATCGGCTCTTTCTGAACCCGGACTGCGGGTTTGCTACCTTTTCGAACCGGCCGGTCAACGCTTCCAGTGTCGCCACGGCGAAGGTGAGGGCCATCGTTGGCGCCGCCCGGACCCTCAGGGGAGGGGCGTAGCCGCTTTGGAAGAGCGATTTCGTTGGACCCTTCGTGTGAGCGCTACGGGACAGGAAACCGTGCGCGTGGTCGCGCGGAAGAACCTGTTCGAAGTCGGCGCCCCGTTTGATTTCGATGAGGAAGCGGATCATGTCACCGCACTCGAATACTGCCTGGGCGCTCTGGGAGCGGAGCTGGTGGGTGGGGTCAAGAGACGCGCCGAAAGTCGGCGGATGGACGTGGAGCACGTCGAAGCCGTTGTTCATGGGGAGCTGAACGACTCGCTTGCCGCCATCGGGGTCGTCGGTGCGAAGGGGCATCCGGGGATCGAGCGGATCAGCGTGAGCGTCTACGTGAGCTCGGGCGAGACCGAGGCCGAGCTGGAGCGATTGTGGCGAGAGGTGCTGGAAACCTCGCCTCTGCTCCGGACCTTGCAGGTGGCCACGCGAGTCGAGGTGACCTTTCAGGTGGCGTTGTGACGTGTGGGAGATGCGGGAGTCGGCCATGAACTCCAAATCGCTGATCATAATCGGAATGGTGGTCGGATCCACGCTCGGAGGGTTTATCCCGGCGCTATGGGGTGCCGGCGGATTCTCGATGGCTTCCGTAGTGTTCGGCGCGATCGGAGGCGTGCTCGGGATCTGGGCCGGATACAGGATATCCCGGCTATGAGGGCTGGCGGCGGCGGCTGGTTTGCGGCGTTGCGGGAGGGCCTGAATTCCGCTAGACTTATCGGCTCAAGTTGGCCATCGCGATGCCGATAAGTGCCTGATCATCAATAGCTTGAGGGTGATCGGCCGCGAGGCGGCGGGGCCGGCTGAAGACGATCCTGAGTAGCTCAATGGCAGAGCATCCGGCTGTTAACCGGAGGGTTGTAGGTTCGAGTCCTACCTCAGGAGCCAAATGAAAAAGTGCGAACTCGCGGGTTCGCGCTAGGAATAGAGCCCCGGCGGCGAGAGCTGCCGGGGCTTCGTGTAAGTGGGCCTGAGGCTAGACGTTACGAGAGTGTATCGTTACGCTCTTATAGTCGCCCACTGCCAACCTGCACACGACCAGGGCACCCCTTGCGCCGTCTCGGCTCGTGGGGCCACAATGCGGCTCTCTTCCTCTCTGACTCTCTGGATGTAGTGTTTAACGACGCTCCTTTGCTCCGGGGCTGTGGGTGATTTTATGCCTGAGCTACCCCAAGCAGTAGTGAAACCCGACAGTCCATCCGGCAAGACGGTTAACGAAGATCGCACCGCGGCGACCGACCGGGCCCGGCGAGAATGGATTAGTCGCCTCATCGATCTCTCGCGACGAAACCGCCTCCTCTTCTTCCGAGATCTCAAGACGGGAACGCTAGATCTCACCAAGGCTGGAGCCAGCCTGGCCCCCGTTCTTATTCGGTCGGAGGCAGTTCGAATTGCCGACCTGCTTCCAGAGGAAGAACAGCAGTCTGGTGTAGCTCGCCTCTTGGAGATCCATCGCAAAGCCATGGAGAACCTGGAAGAGAAGGGGCTCGATACGATGTATCTGGCCATGGGCATGGCAACGTGGGCCTCCTCCGATGGAGGAAGACCCCCTTCCGCCCCTGTCCTCCTTTGCCCGATCACCGTCGAGATCCGCGGACGAGAACCTCGGAGTTCCTCAATTAAGCGGGCGGGAGACATTGAGATAAACCCGGTCCTTC
>DASUFL010000089.1:0-15869 GCA_036274595.1 Candidatus Eiseniibacteriota bacterium
CGAGGAGATGGAGGAGCGGCTGTCCAGGCTGCCCGGCAACGCCTACGAGTTCACGCAGCCGATCCAGATGCGATTCAACGAGCTGATCGCGGGCGTCAGGAGCGACGTCGCGATCAAGGTGTTCGGCGACGATCTCGACACGATGCTGACGACCGCGAATAGGATCGCCCGGGTCGTCCGAGGGGTGCCCGGCGCGACGGACGTCAAGGTGGAGCAGGTGGCGGGGCTCCCCACCGTGGCCGTCGACATCAGGCGCGGCGACGTGGCGCGCTACGGACTGGATCTCGTGGACGTCCAGGAGGTCGTGCGAACGGCTCTGGGAGGAGTGCCCGCCGGGGACCTCTTCGAGGGCGATCGACGTTTTCCGATCGTCGTGCGACTGCCCCAGATGGCCGGCGATGGGTTGGCGTCCCTGGAGTGGCTGCCGGTTCCCGTCCGCGGCGGCCGCCACGATGGCGGGACGCTTCGCGAGGGGCGGGCGGAGTTCGTTCCGCTGAACGCGGTGGCGCGCGTCCGCCTGGAGGAGGGCCCGAACCAGGTCAGCCGCGAGAACGGCAAGCGGCGCGTCGTCGTGCAGGCGAACGTGCGCGGGCGCGATCTGGCCTCGTTCGTGGACGAATCCCGGGACAGGATCGACGCCTCGGTGCGCCTGCCGGCGGGCTACTGGCTCGGATGGGGCGGGCAGTTCGAAAATCTCGTGGCCGCCCGGAATCGCCTCCTGATCGTCGTCCCGCTCGCTCTGGCCCTGATCCTCACGATGCTCGTCCTGGCCTTCGCCTCCGTCAAGGATGCGCTCGTCGTCTTCAGCGGCGTCCCGCTTGCGCTCACGGGAGGGGTTCTCGCGCTTCTGATCCGCGGGATGCCGATGTCGATCACGGCGGGGATCGGATTCATCGCGCTGTCCGGAGTCGCCGTGTTGAACGGAGTCGTTCTCCTGTCCTTCGTGCGCGAGCGGCTGGCCGCAGGCGGGGAGGTGGAGCCGGCCCTTCTGGAGGCCTGTGCCCGCCGCTTGAGACCCATTCTCATGACGGCGCTCGTCGCGGCGCTCGGATTCGTGCCCATGGCGCTCGCGACAGGAACGGGGGCCGAGGTCCAGCGGCCGCTCGCGACGGTCGTGATTGGAGGGATCCTGTCTTCGACCATCCTCACGCTGATCGTCCTGCCCACGCTGTATGCGGTGACGCACAGGAGGTAGAACGCCGGGGGCCGCCGGATGGTATTCTTCCCGCCATGTCGATGGCTGCCGGCACCAAGATCGGGGTCTACGAGATCCAGGGGCCCCTCGGGGCCGGTGGGATGGGGGAGATCTATCGCGCACGGGACACCCGTCTCGACCGCACGGTTGCGATCAAGGCGCTCCCCCAGGGCTTTGCCAGCGATCCCGCTCTTCTCGCCCGCTTCGAGCGCGAGGCCAAGCTCCTCGCCTCGCTCAGCCATCCGAACATCGCCGGCATCTACGGCATCGAGGACTCCCAGGGCGCGCCCTACCTCGTGCTGGAGTACGTCGCGGGGCATACCCTGGCGGACCGGCTCTCGAAGGGCGCGCTCCCTCCGGCGGAAGCCGCGCGCCTGGGGGCCGCGATCGCATCGGCGATCGAGGCGGCCCACGGCCGCGGGATCGTGCATCGGGATCTCAAGCCTGGCAACGTGATGGTGACGCCGAGCGGAGACGTGAAGGTGCTCGACTTCGGGATCGCGAAGGGGGACGGAGTCGCCGTCGGCGCGGCCGCGCCGACGTCCGCGACCGTCGCGCAGACCATGACCGGCGAGGGCGTCATTCTCGGCACGGCCGCCTACATGAGCCCCGAGCAGGCTCGGGGACTCACGGTGGATCGCAGGAGCGACGTCTGGTCGTTCGGCTGCGTTCTCTTCGAGTGCCTCGCCGGCGCGCGGCCATTCCAGGGGCAGACCGTGACCGACGTCATCGTGCGCGTTCTCGAGCGCGAGCCGGACTGGAGCGCGCTTCCCGTCGCGACGCCCGCTCGGCTCCGGGAGGTGATCCGTCGCTGCCTGCGCAAGTCCGCCGACGACCGGCCGGACCGGATGGAGGATCTCCGGCGCGAGCTCGAGTCGATCGCCACCGAGGCCGCGGCCATGGGCAAGTCCGGCGCGTCCGCGAGCCCGTCGCTCGCGGTCCTCTACTTCGAGAACCTCTCGAGCGATCCCGAGAGCGAGTACTTCTGCGCCGGGATCACCGAGGACATCCTCACCGATCTCTCCAAGATCAAGGGCATGCGCGTCGCGTCCAGGAACGCGGTCGCGCGCTTCCGCGGGACCGTCGTCGACATCCCGAAGGTCGCGGCCGAGCTGGGTGTCACCGCCGTCATGGAGGGGAGCGTGCGCAAGGCGGGGGACCGCGTGCGCATCACGGCGCAGCTGATCAATGCCGCCGACGGCTTCCACCTCTGGGCCGATCGCTTCGACCGGAAGCTGGAAGACGTGTTCGCGGTGCAGGAGGAGATCGCGTCCTCGATCACGTCGGCCCTGCGCGTGGCGCTCACTCCCAGCGAAGCCAAGGAGATCAAGCGGGACCGGCCCTCCAACGCGCGCGCCTACGACCTCTATCTCAAAGGCCGCGAGCAGTACGGACGCTACACCCTGGAATCGCTGGAGAGCGCGCTCGCGCTCTTCCGTCAGGCGATCGAGCTGGAGCCCGGGTACGCGCTCGCCTGGGCGGGCATCGGGGACGTCTACGGACAGTTCCGGCAATGGGGAGCCGACGACTCGGGAGGCAAGATGCTCCGTCAGGGACTCGAGGCCGCTCGAAAAGCGATCGCCATCGATCCCAAGCTCCCGGACGGCCACAAGGCGGAAGCCCTGGTTCTGCGTGGCATGGGTGAGGTCGAGGCGCAGGCGGCCGCGCTGAAGCGGGCGTACGAGGCGGATCCACGATACACCCCGGCGCTCTGCAATCTCGCGGTCACCCAGTGGGAGGGGGGCGATATAGCGGGGTCGGAGCGGCTCTACCGGCGGGCGCTCCAGATCGATCCGCAGGAGCCGTTCGCCATGCTCTGGATCATGCAGATCCTACAGATGACCGGGCGCTTCGAGGAGACCCTGACCGCCGCCGCCGAGCTCATGCGAATCAGCGCGGTTCCCTTTTACACCAATGGCGCTCGCGCGATGACGGCCCTGGCCTACCTGGGGCTCGGCCGGCTGTCGGAGGCCGAAGCGTCGATCGACGTCAGCTCGATGTCCAGCGGGAACGCGGAGCTCATGAGAGCCCTCCTCGACTACCACGCGGGAGACCGAAGTCGGGCGCTGGAGCTGGTCGAGCGCGCCGAAGCCGCGCCTCAGCTCGCTCCGGTCCTCGCGTTCCAGGGGGCCGCCATTCTGACCTCCCTCGGAAAGAGAGACCTCGCCCGCCGCATCATGAGCCGACCCATCACGAAGAGCCATATCCCGATTCGAATCCGGATCATCCCGGAGCTCTGGCCCATTGCCGACGAAGCCCCCTACGCTCCCGCTCGATCCGCGATGACCCTGGTCTGGCCCAGTGAGGCGCCGCCACCCATGCCCGGCGTCGAGGAGCGGTTCGCCGCCGTTCGGTACGAGAGCGGCATGCCCTGAGAGTCGTTCCCCGGGCGCAGAGCCGCACCCGGCACAAGTCGCTGAAACTTTTCCGTCCCCCCGCCCGTCTATATGACTGAAACACGATTTCAGTCACCAGTCAGGGGGAGCCCGACGTGAACGTGACCACCCGCCCAGCCCCGAGCCGCCAGGTCCTCCGGGACGCGATCCTCGACGCGACGAACGACCTCCTCGGCCGCTACGGCTACAACAAGATGACCGTCGAGGACATCGCGGACGAGGTCGGGATCGGGAAGGGAACCATCTACCTCCACTTCCCGAGCAAGGAGGAGGTCGTGCTCTCCACCATCGATCGGATGGTGGACCGGCTCCTCGTCAAGCTGGCGGAGATCGCCGAAGGGCCCGGGTCGGTCTCCTCCAGGCTGGAATCCATGCTCATCGCGCGGATCCTCTACCGGTTCGACCACCGGCACCATGACTCGAAGAGCATGGACGAGCTCCTCTCCGCGCTTCGATCACCCTATCTCGCGCGGCGCGAGCGCTACTTCGCCGCGGAGGCCGCCGTGCTCGCCGAGGTGCTGGAGGAGGGCCGCGCGCACCACGAGCTCTCGGTCGACGATGTCGCGGTCACGGCACAGACGCTCGTTCTCGCCACGAACGCTCTTCTTCCATCGAATCTGAGCGCCCGCGAATTGGGAAAGCGCAAGCACGTCGCCGAGCAGGCGACCGCGCTCGCGCGACTCCTCGTTCGCGGGCTCACCCTTCCACGCCGTAGCTGAGGAGACCGAAACCATGCCCTTGAACCGTAGGTGTACCCAGTGGCTGGCCACCTTCACCGTCCTCGCCGCCGTCACAGGCTCCCCCGCCACCGCGCGCGCCCAGGTCCGCACCCGCCCCAACCAGCCGGACATGCAGGTCGACGCCGCCACGCGCGCGGCCGTGCTCGACAGCATCGTCGCCAAGCTGGACGGGCAATACGTGATCCCGGCCGTCGGGAAGAAGACGCGGGACGCGATCGCCGCGCGGCGGAAGCGGCACGAGTACGACCGCATCACGAGCGCGGGCGAGCTCGGCGATTCGCTGACCGCGCACCTGCGCGCGGCGAGCCACGACCGGCATCTCTCGGTCCTCTACAGCTACGAGCCCGTTCCGATGTCCGCCGACACGCTCACCGCGGCCGAGCAGGCCAAGGAAGAGGAGTTCTTTCGCGTGCGGAACTACGGCTTCGAGCAGGTGGAGCGCCTGCGCGGGAACGTTGGCTACATCCGCTTGCGTGGATTCGCGTCGTCGCCAGGGGCGGGCGAGGCGGCGGAGGCCGCGATGCGCCTCGTCTCGAGCACGGATGCCCTGATCATCGACCTGCGCCAGAACGGCGGCGGCAATGGCGAGATGGTCCAGCTCCTCACGACGTATCTCCTCAAGCCGGGCGAGCCGGTGCACCTGGTCAACGTCTACTCGCGGCCGGACAACGCCACGTTCCAGTCCTGGACCCTTCCGTGGGTTCCTGGACCCCACTACCTCGGGAAGGAGGTCTACCTCCTCACGAGCAAGCGCACGTTCTCGGCCGCGGAAGAGTTCTGCTTCAACCTCCAGAATCAGAAGCGCGTGACGATCGTGGGCGAGACCACGGGCGGAGGCGCGCATCCGGTCAAGTTCGAGCGCTTGAACGAGCACTTCCAGATGTCCGTTCCGTACGCGAGATCGATGAATCCCGACACGGGACTCGACTGGGAAGGGGTCGGCGTGAGGCCGGACGTCCAGGTGCCCGCGGATGACGCGCTCAAGACCGCGCACATGATGGCCCTGAAGAAGCTGAAGGACCGCCCGGGCGATCCCGCGGACGTCGCGGGGGCGATCGAGGATCTGGAGAAGACCGGAGAATCGAGGGTCCCGACCGCCATGAGGTAGCCGCACGCCGCGTTCCCGGTGCGCCGTTCGAGCCCCGCGTTCTCCCAGGGACGCGGGGCTTCCTCCTGTAAAAACCGCCCTTTCTTACCACTGTATTACACGCTGTTGGCCCCCCAGGCCGGGGAGCCCGGGCTGAGCGAAGGGTTTTGGGCTCGCATCGATCCGGCCACCCGCAGGCACGGTCGCTGCTTGAAGAGGTGGACCCAAGCATGGCGCGGGCCATTGCCTCCCGGACTCGCGCCCCGACCCGCCGGACGTGGATGGGACGATGGATCGAGACGAGTTCAGGAGCGGAGCGAGAGATCGCGAACGGCTCGAGCGCGCCTTCGACGCGCTCGGTCTCGTCCTCGTGCTGCTTCTCGAAGTGTTCGGGCTCCTGGCCCTCGCGATCGCCGTCGTTCCGTGCGGCACCGCGCTCGCCGCGACGGCGGACACGCCCGCGGTCGCGCCCGCGGACACCGCCGCGATGTCCGCCGCGGCGCCCCCGGCCCAGGCCGCGCCTCCGGCGAAGCGCGCCTCCATCAAGGTGAAGGTGGAGGTGCTCGGCGTGACCGGGGTGCTCCGGAAGAACGTCCTCGCATCCCTCAGCATCGCGCACAAGAAGGACCGGAAGAACGCGACCGAGGGCGAGCTGCGCCATCTCCATTCACGTGCGGACGAGGAGATCGGGCGCGCGCTCCAGCCGTTTGGATACTACCGGCCGTTCATCCACTCGGAGCTGACGACGGGGAAGCGATGGGTGGCGCGCTACCAGATCGAGCCCGGCCCGCCGCTCCTTGCGGATTCGGTGCTGGTGCAGGTGACCGGGGACGGCGCCGCCGATCCCAAGTTCCAGCGCCTCGTGCAGGACTTCCCGGTGAAGAAGGGGAGCGTCCTCCTCCACCAGGCGTACGAGCAGGGCAAGCTGTCGCTCGAGACCTACGCCGCCGAGGGGGGCTATCTCGACGCCGACTTCAATGAGAGCCGGATCGAGGTCGATCTCGCGCGCTACGCCGCGACCGTCGTGGTGCGCTACGACAGCGGGCCGAAGCACTTCTTCGGTCCGGTCGCCTTCGACCACGCGGTGATCGATCGGAGCATGCTCGAGCGGTTCCCGACGTTCCGATCCGGCGACGTCTTCAACTTCCGGAAGCTCCAGGACCTCCAGTCGAGCCTCAGCAACACCGGCTACTTCACGCGCGTCGAAGTCGAGCCGGGCGAGGAGAGGATGGGCCACCGCCAGGTGCCGATCGAGGTGGGGCTCGCCCCCGCCAAGAAGCTCCGCTTCACCGGGGGTGTCGGCTACGGCACCGACGACGGAGCGCGGGTGCGGGGTCTGATCGAATTTCGACGCATCAACACGCAAGGGCATCGGGCGCAGCTCAACCTCCAGTACGGCCAGCGGGACAAGCGGGCGGAGCTCCAGTACTTCATTCCGTGGCCCAATCCGCGGACCGATGTCGCCACGCTCTCCACCGGCTACCTCGACATCACCACGCAGACGAGCACCAGCAAGATCGAGTACGGCGGCGGAAGCTTGAGCCGCCTCCTCGGACAATGGCGCGTGATCCCGGCTCTCAACTACCGGCGCGAGCGGTTCACCGTGGGGGTGGATCACGGCACGGTGCGCACGCTCGTGCCCGAGGGCACGTGGAGCCGCACACGCACGGACGACGAGCTCTTGACCCGAAACGGTGACCGCGTGTCGCTCAACGTCCGCGGCGCGGCGGAAGGATTCGTGTCGGACGTCTCCTTCGCGCAGACGCGGGTCGAGGGGAAGCTGGTCCACGGCTTCCCCGGGCGGAACCGAGGCATCGTGAGGATCGAAGCCGGCGCCACGGGCACGAGCGACTTCCGCGAGCTGCCGGCGTCCTTCAGGTTCTTCGCCGGCGGCGCGACGAGCGTGCGCGGCTACGGGTACAACAGCATCGGTCCGAGGGACGAGCTCGACCACGTGATCGGCGGGCCGTACCTCCTCGTCGGCAGCCTCGAGGCCGACCATCGCTTCCTGCCGCGGTGGGGGCTTGCGGCGTTCTTCGACATGGGGAACGCCCTGAACAACTTCGGCGATCCGCTGAAGCGGGGCGTCGGCACCGGGCTTCGCTGGATCTCGCCGGCGGGGCTCGTGCGGCTCGATTTCGCGTGGGGGCTCGACCGCGCGGGCACGCCCTTCAACGTCCACCTCACCGTGGGCCCTGAGCTATGACCCGGCGCCATCCAAGGCACATCAAGGCTCTCGCGATCGGGATTGCGCTCGCGTCCGTGATCGCGGTGAGCGTGTGGTGGATCGCGTACACGCAGGAGGGGGCGAAGTGGGGGTTCGAGCGGCTCGGCAGCTTCCTCCCCGGCAATCTCGATGTCGAGGAGATGCGGGGCCCGCTCCGTGGTCCGCTCGAGATCCATCACCTGACCTACCGGTCCGATCGGCTCGAAATCACGGCCGAGCACGTCGTCCTCAACTGGCGCATGCAGAACCTGTGGCGCCGTCAGCTCGACTTCACTCACCTCCACGCGGAGGGCGTCCGCGTCCTCGTCGGATCCGCGGGGGATACGCAGGCGGAGCGCGATTCGCTCTACGGGCCCCTCCCGGACCTCAATCTCCCGGTCAGCATCATCGTGCGCGATGGGCTCTTCAAAAACGTGACGCTGACCACGCCGGGGAACGACTCGGGTCTCGTGCTCGATCAGGTCGCGGTCGAAGCCCGGAGCATGCGACGGGACAGCCTCTGGGTGAACAGGTTCCAGGTGCGGTCCAAGATGATCGACCTCGACTTCCGGGGCGTCGCCCTGCCGCGCGGAGCCTATCCCGTCGCGCTCAGCGGGAGCTGGGCGTTCCGGGCGCCCGATCGTCCCGCGATCCAGGGGCAAGGCACCGTCGCCGGCACGCTCGACACGCTGCGCGTCCGGCAGACCTTGTCGGGACCGCTCGACGCGGACATCGACCTGCGCGTCATCGAACCGGTTCGAAGGCTCGGCTACGATGGCGACATCGAGCTTCGGCGGCTCGCGACGCGCGACCTGGACCCGAGACTGCCCGAGGCCACCGTGGCGGGGCGAGTCCACGTGGAGGGGGCCTTCGACTCGTTCTCGAGCGAGGGGTCGCTCCACGGGACGACCGCCGCGGTCGGTCCCGCCCGCGCCGACTTCCGTGTCGCGCGCGCCAAGGACGGCGTGTGGCACATCCAGGACCTCATCGTGACGCGCCCGGGCTCGAACGCCCGGTTCGGTGCGCAGGGCACGGTCGTCATGGACACGACGCGGACCGCGTTCGATCTCGAGACGCAATGGGCCCACGTCGGGTGGCCGCTCGACAAGGAGCCCCTCGTCACGAGCGATCGGGGAACCGCGCGCATTCAAGGGACGCCCGGAGACTTTGGAATTCGCCTGAACGCGCTCCTCGCGGGGCGCGACCTTCCGCCCGGGACGTGGACGCTGAACGGTCGCGGACGGAACGGCCGGCTCGCGATCCAGACCTACATCGCCGACATTCTCGGCGGACGGATCACGGGATCGGGCGAGGTGGCGTGGCAGCCGCGCGTCCGGTGGAATCTCGCGTTCGATGCCACCAACATCGACCCCGGCACCGCCTGGCCGGGCTATCCCGGAAATCTCGCATTCACGGGGCGCACGCAAGGGACGGGGACGCCGTCGGGACCGTCCGGCACGATCCTCGTGAGCCGCCTCGCCGGCACGCTCCGGAGCCAGCCCATCTCGGGTCTCGGCACGGTCACCGCGAGCGCCGGACAGTACTCGGCGCGCCAGGCGTGGGTGCAATGGGGTCCCAACCGCGTCGACGCGAACGGCGAGTTCGGCCGGCACTGGAGCCTCGACTGGAAGCTCGACGCTCCTCGCCTCGCGGCCGCGATCCCTCAGGCGAGCGGAACGCTGCGCGGCACCGGCAGCATCCAGGGCGCACGCGGGCGCATGCGCGTGATCGCGAACGTGACGGGGGACAGCCTCTTCGTGGGGCGGATGCACGCGGGATCGCTCCGCGCGAACGGGGACGTGAACCTAGCCCCCGGCGGCGCCCTCGTCGTGAACGCGACGGCCACGGAGCTGAGTGCGGGGGATCACGTCGCGAGCCATTTCCAGCTCGCCGCTTCCGGCACCCGCGACCAGCACCAGATCCGGGCCGCCGTGGCGGGGCGTGAGGACAGCACCGTCGCCGTCCTCGTCGGAGGCTACGGAGGCGGCGCCTGGCGCGGCCAGATCCGATCGCTCGACTCGGCCCAGCCGCGCGCCGGCCACTGGTCGCTGGCGAGCCCGGCTCCGCTCGTCGCGACGCGAGAGCAGGTCGAAGTGCAGAACTTCGTCTGGCAGTCGGGGACGTCGCGCATCACGGTCGACGCGGCGTGGTCTCCTTCGGGAGCCTGGAACGTCGATTCGCGCTTCGACCAGGTTGCGCTCACGCTCTTCGAGCCGTTCCTGCCGCCCCGGATCCGGCTGACGGGCACGATGCAGGGGCAGGCGCGGGCGCGGAGCACCACCGATCATCGGATCCTCGCCGACGTGAACATCGTCCCCGGGCCTGGCGAGGTCCTCTACATGACGCCCATGGGGCAGTGGATCCCGAACCGATTCGACAACGCGGCCGTTCGCGCGTCGGTCGACGGCGGGCGCCTCCGCGGAACCTTCCAGGCGGACCTGGTCGACAATGGGACCGTGCGCGCCGAGGTCAGCTCGCCCGCCTACGCGGCGGCCACAACCCCGGTCGACGGCCACGTGACCATCCGGCTCCGCGATCTCGGCATGCTCCAGGGCTTCACGAACGACCTCGCCTCGACCTCGGGCTCGCTCGACGCGGACCTCGTCGTGGGGGGGACGATGGAGCGGCCCTACGTGCAGGGGCCGGTGCATCTCCGGAACGCGAGCGCGGATCTGCCCCGTCTCGGGCTTCAGCTTCGCGAGGCTACCGTGGAAGCCACCGGGAGCCCGGGGGGCAGGCTCGCGATCCACGGCTCGGTTCTCTCGGGCGGCGGGCGGCTTCTGATCGACGGCACCGCCGCGGTCACGCGCAACGCCGAGGCGGTGGCGCACATGACGATCAAAGGGGATCGCGTGCAGACGATGAACACCAAGGACATGCAGATCACGGCATCGCCCGACCTGACGGTGGACGTGAAGGGCTCGCGCATCGATGTGACGGGGCAGGTCACCGTGCCGGAGGGGAAGCTCGACGTCGGACGTCAGGACGACAAGGCGGTGATCAAGCCCTCAGACGACGTGGTCTATACCGGAGCGGACACGCTCGACACCGTCGGTCCGTGGGAGATCCATTCGAACGTCCGCGTGATCCTCGGCGACAACGTGACCGTGCGCGGCTACGGTCTCGAGGTGAAGCCGACCGGCAGCATCCTGACCATCGAGAATCCCGGGCTCCCGGTTCTCGCGCGCGGACGTCTCGAGATCCACGAGGGGACGTACAACATCTACGGTCAGGATCTCGAGGTCACGGAGGGCAGCCTTCTCTTCGCCGGCGGCCCGATCACGAATCCCACGGTTCGGGCCCGCGCCTCGCGCAAGGCCGACGATGGGACCGTGGCCGGGTTCATCGTTCGCGGGACCGTGCTGCGGCCCGAAGTCTCGGTCTTCTCCGAGCCCGCGATGGGGCAGAGCGAGGCGCTCTCGTACATCCTCTTCGGGAAGCCGATCGAGAAGGGGAACCTCTCCCAGGGCCAGGTGGCGAGCACGATGGCCTCCACGCTGGGTGTGCCTGGGACCAATCTCCTGGCCCACAACGTGGCCTCCGAGCTGGGCATCGAGCAGGCCAAGATCGCGGTCGGCAGCTCCCTCGAGAACACCTCCGTCATGCTCGGGACGCATCTGACCTCGAAAATCTTCGTGAGCGCCGGGATGGATGTGTTCGAGGCGGCCTCGACGCTCAAGGTCCGCTACGTACTGAACCGCATCTTCACGATCGAGGCCGAGACCTCGCGGCAGAATCGAGTCGATCTCCTCTACACGGTCGAGCGTTAGGCTGGCCCTCCGCCGGGCCCGGGCGTAGACTGCGCCGAACCCCAGCGGAGGAGGCCCGTCGTGAACGGACGCACGCCCGGTACTTCGTTGCTCCCGCTTCTTCTCTCCATGTCTCTCCTGGTCGGTGTCGCATCGGTCGCTGATGCGGGTGGGACGGCCGCGCCGCGCGCCCGCGACCGCACTCCCTCGGCGAGGCGCATCCCGCCCGCATGGCGCTACGCGCCCGGCCAGCTCGTCGCGATCGCCAAGGATGGCGTTCTCGATGCCGACGCGCGGGGCGCCGCCCGCTCGCCCGACGGGCGCGTTCAGGCGGCGCTCGCCAGGCTAGGGCTCGCGCGCGCCGAGCGGCTCGACCGGACGCCGCGGGGCGGCACGGTCCGGCGCGAGCGGATCTGGCTCCTCGAGAGCACCGACCCTTCGTTCGATCCCCTCGCCGCCGCTCAGGCGTTGCGGGAGACAGGGCGCTTCGCGGCCGTCTGCCCGAACTTCAGCGTCCATCTCCTCGCCACGTACCCGAGCGATCTGTGGCTCCCGTACCAGTGGTACGTGGACGACGGAAGCTTCGCCGACATCCGGCTTCCGTTCGCGTGGGACATCGCGAAAGGCAATCCCTCCGTGGTCATCGCGGTCATCGACACGGGGGTCGACACCGACCATCCCGATCTGGCGTCGCAGATCTGGCACAACCCGGGCGAGATCGCGGGGAACGGCCTGGACGACGACGGGAACGGGTTCGTCGACGATGTCGACGGCTGGGACTTCGGGCGGCACGACAACGACCCGAGACCGGAGTACTCGCGCGAGGTCGAGACCGGCATCGACGTCGGGTTCCACGGGACCTTCTGCGCCGGCATCGCGGCGGCGGCCACGAACAACGACGACGGGATCGCGGGCGCCGGCTGGTCCTGCCGGATCATGGCTCTGAAAGCCTCCCACCCGGACAGCACAGGGCTCATCTACGCGAGCGCGGTGGCGCCGGCGATCGCGTACGCGGTGGACGAGGGGGCGTCCATCATCTCGATGAGCTTCGGCGACTTCGCGGCACCGGGTCTGCCCGAGTTCTATCAGGCGCTCGTCGACATGGCGTCCCAGGCCGGCGTGCTCTGCGTGGCGGCGGCGGGGAACGAAGGGGACGACGTGCCGATCTACCCGGCCGGATGCGAGCGTGTCCTCGCGGTGGCGGCGACCGATTTCGACAACAACCGCACGGAGTTCTCGAACTGGGGCAGCTACGTCGACATCGCCGCGCCGGGGAGCTCGATGTGGTCGTCGATCTGCCAGAACTACACGTTTCTCCTGTCGGATCAGATCGTCTACCTGTTCCTCGGATGGGACACGGTGAATCCCTACATGTACGGGGACGGGACATCGTTCTCGTGTCCGCTGGTCGCGGGGGTCGCCGGGCTCGTTCGATCGCGGTTTCCGAGCCTCACGCCGGCCCTGGTGAGGAATCACCTGATCGCGACGGGAGATGCCGTCGCCTACGACCATCCGATCGGGCCGAAAGTGGACGCGTTCCAGGCTGTGAACAGCGTGCCGACGGCGGTGGAGGGAGGCGAGGCGCCCCGGTTGGTGCTGGCGGCGGCGCCGAATCCGGCCGCGGGAGGCTCACAGATTCGATTCAGCCTGGAGCGTGACGCGCGCGTGCGACTTTCGTTGTTCGATGCGTCCGGACGGCGGGTGCGCGCCCTGGTGGACGGCAGGCTCTCGGCGGGACCCCACAGGATCGCGTGGGACGGGCGGACGGACGTGGGCTCGGCGGTCGGCGCGGGCGTCTATCTCGTGAAGCTGGAGACGCCGGAGGCTACGCGCACGATGAAGCTCGCCTGGATGGGACGTTGAGCCTCTCGATCACCACGGAGCGGCAGGTCGAGATCGCGGCGCCGG
The DNA here is from genome assembly GCA_036274595.1 of Candidatus Eiseniibacteriota bacterium. Classification (GTDB taxonomy): domain Bacteria; phylum Eisenbacteria; class RBG-16-71-46; order SZUA-252; family SZUA-252; genus WS-9. The sequence goes on from DASUFL010000089.1 coordinate 13,282, forward strand.
CCGAGCGGGTTTGGACGATCATCGCCGACGTGGAACATTGGCACGAGTGGACTGCTTCGATCACATCGATCCGCCTCCTCGATGGACCGCTGGCCATCGGAGCGCGCGCCGAGGTGCGCCAGCCCAAGTTGCCCAGGCTCGTCTGGCACGTGACGGCTCTGGAACAGGGCCGATTCTTCGACTGGGAAGTTCGAAGCCCGGGAGCGCTCACAGTGGGGAGCCATCGCGTCGAGCCGCAGGGCTCTGGGTCGCTCGCGACGCTCAAGCTCGTGCAAGCCGGTCCGATCGGGTGGCTGGTCGCGCGGATGATGCTCTCGCTCACTCGGGAGTACGTGTCGATGGAGGCCGCGGGACTCAAGAAGCGCGCCGAAGGCGCCAGGCCTGCGTGAACCGCTCCACCCTCGACCACATCGTGATCACGGCGCCTTCGCTGGCTGCGGGGGTCGAGCACGTACGCCAAGCCCTCGGCGTCGCGCCCTCACCGGGCGGGGAGCACTCGCGCATGGGGACGCACAACGCGCTCCTCCGGCTCGGAGGGGCGACCTACCTGGAAGTGCTCGCGGTCAATCCCGCGGCGCCGCGCCCCGCCCACCCTCGGTGGTTCGAGCTCGATCGCATGGCGGCGGACGCTCCTCCACGTCTCGCCGCGTGGGTCGCTCGATCCAGCGACCTCAGGACGATCGCGGTCGCCTCTCCCATTTCCCTCGGGAACGTGGAGGCGGCGACGCGCGGGGACCTCGCGTGGAACATCACGCTTCCCGCAGGTGGCGCGCTCACCGAAGGGGGCGTGGTCCCCTTGGTCATCGAGTGGACGAGCGGGTCGCATCCGTCAGGGAGGCTGCCAAACGTCGGTTTGTCGCTCGAGATGCTGGAGCTGACCCACCCACGCCCGGACGCGATCGAGGGCGTCCTCCGGTGGATCGGATTCGAGGGGCCGGTGAGGGTTCAGGGTGGGGAGTTGCGGTCGCTCCAGGCTCGCTTGCGCACGCCGGAGGGGACGAAGACGTTAGGGTGATCGATGGTCGAGGCGGTACAGCTTCAGATCCTCGTCGTCGTTCGGAAGCTTCATCCACCGCTCGAAGGTGAACCCGAGATTTTCCAGGAGCCGGATCGACGGGGCATTTCCCGGCGCGACGATCGCGACCAGACGCTCGAGTCCGAGCGCACCCCACGCGTGGTCCATGCAGGCGCGAGCCGACTCCATCGCGTAGCCCTGGCCGCGATAGGCCGGGAGGAACGCAAATCCGATGTCCACATCCTCGAGAACCTCCCGCCGGATCAGCCCGCACATCCCGATCGTCTGACCCGTCTCCTTCAACACGACCGCGAACAGGCTGAAGCCTTCCTTCTCGTACATCGCCATGGGCCCGCGCTCGAGATAGGCGCGCGCGTCCTCGAGGGATCGAATGTTGCGGTCGCCGATGTTCCGGATCCAGTCGGGATCGTTGAGCAGCTCGTACGCGAACGGAGCATCGTCGAGGGCGAACGGGCGGATGCGAAGGCGCGGGGTCTCGAGGATCGCCTTCTCGGACGGCGGTGCGCCTTCCGTCATCCCTGCGTTCCGCTGACGATCCTGAGATGCGCGGTCCACGGACCGACTTCCTCCGTGTACTGGCGACCCATCACACGCGCGATCTGGATCACGTGATCGAGGTCGTGCGCGACCCAGGTGGCGAGGAGCTGGCGCATGGTGACCGAGCCGAGCTTGGGGTGCTTGCCATGGCGGTCGAGATCGTCCGCGGTGAGCTGGAGCGCCTTCAGGGCGGAGATGTTCGCGGCACGGAGCCGCGCGAACTCGTCGAGAAGCTCATCCAGCGTCTTCCCGCGCGAGGCATCCTTCTGGGCGAAGCGATCGAACGGCTCGAACGCACGCTCATCACCGGTCTCGAGGATCATGCGGACGCGCGGCATCCAGTCCGTCTTCTCGCCATGGATCAGGTGCCCCACGACGTCGAACGGGCTGAACGTGTTCTCCCCCTCGTTGCAGCGGAGCCAGGCGTCCGGCAGGCCACGCAGCATCGCGTCGATCGCACGCGGGGTGCGCTCCAGGATGGGGATCGCCTCGTCGAGGGAGAACGCACGTCTCATCGTGTCCAACATGTGGGAGCTCCTCCGGAGGGACCATAGGTATCTATCGGGAGCTTACCACTACGGCGCCCCGTCTTGATCCCGTCATGGGGAAGAGCCTAGACTTTCAGCATCGAGTCGCGGAACCATTCTGCGGAGGAGCCACCGTTATGGGCAAGCCCGTCGTGCACTGGGAATTCTGGACCGAGAATCCCGAGAAGGTGTCCGACTTCTACGCCAAGGTCTTCGACTGGAAGATCCAGCACTTCCCGGAGATGAACTACCGCATCGCGGACACGCAAGCCGGCGGCGCCGGCATCAACGGCGGGATCTTCACGCCGGATCGAAGCGGCCCCTGGCCGGGGAACATGTCCTTCTACATCGACGTCGAGGACCTCGCGACGTATCGCAAGAAGATCGAGCAGGCGGGAGGGAAGATCCTCGTTCCCGAGCAGGAAGTGCCGGGGATGGGTTCCTTCGCGCTCTTCTCGGACCCGGACGGCCGCGTTCTGGGTATCTGG
>DASUFL010000090.1:0-23673 GCA_036274595.1 Candidatus Eiseniibacteriota bacterium
TGTCGTTCGCGGACAGGAACGCTTTCAGCTCGGCTGTCTCGGACGAGTCCTTGTCCACGATGAGGGCGCGCGGTGGGCGCAGGCTCAACGGAGGGTCTCCTCAATTCAGGAGGAAAGTAGCGAAACCGTAAGAGTTTAGCGATGTGCACCGGCCAGGTCAAGACGGGTGCCGAGACTCATGGCGGCCGGATAGCGTGGCGTCCCCGGCCTGCGAGGCTTAGACTTCGAATCACCCTCCCCAAGGGCCGGCGCCCGTCGAGGTTTAGTGATGCGCCCCAGGGCTCGATTCTTTCCCACGGTTTGGCTTCTCTTTGCAGCTGCCCTGACAACCGGAGCGGCATTCGCCGCCACGACGCCGACACTCCTTCTGAAGATCCAGGGGCCAACTCCCACGTTTGGCGTCATGGTCGTCAACGTCGGTGATGTGAACGGCGACGGCTTCGAGGACATCCTCGTCGGCGCCGCCCAGGAGAAGGGCGGGGCCGCGCTGTACCTGGGTGGCCCGGGAGCGGATTCCGTCCCGGACCTTGTGCTCCCTGAGCAGGCGGATCCGACCCTTTCCCGCGCTTTCGGATTTGGGGTCGCCGGCGGGGGTGATGTGAATGGAGACGGATACTCGGACTTTGCCGTGAGCGATCCCTATAGCATCGGGTGGTACGGAGCCGTGTACGTTTACTTCGGCGGCAGGGTCCCCGACGGCGAGCCCGATCTAATCCTGCGCGATCCGAGCGGCACCACGTCCCAGTTCGGACCTTCGGTTTCGCTCAATTCCGATTTCAATGGCGACGCGATCGCTGACGTGCTTCTTGGCTCGCCGGGATGGGAGTCTTTCGGGGAGCCGTGCGGAGGCGAGCTGCCAGAGCCATGCGGCGAGGCGTCCCACGGCCGCGCCTACATCTACTTCGGCGGTCCGGGCCTGAGGGACACGCCCGATCTTGTGCTGGGTCAGCCCAAGCCCTGGCGTGCCGACGGCGTCTGGTCGCATGCCTTCGGGAGCACAGTTGCTTCGGCCGGCGACGTCAACGGTGACCACGTTCAGGACATTTTGGTCGCCGAGCCTGGCCAGTTCGGCGTGCCGGAATCATGGCCCTATGGCAGAGCCATTCTCTTTCTCGGGAGCACGAGCCCGGACAGTATTCCCGATCAATTCTTGAATATGCTCCCTGGTGGCTTCGCCGGCCTCGAGGCGATATCGAGCGCGGGCGACTTCAATGCGGACGGCTTCGGTGACATTGTGGTGTCGGGGCCGTTCCTTTACGACAACGGGAACGGCTTAAGACTGGGACGCCCGTACGTGTATTTCGGCTCATCGCCCCTGAAGCCCGACCATTCCAATCCGGATCTGACGCTAGGCGACACACCGGACGTGGCGAGCCTCTTCGTCCACGGCGGGCGTGATCTGGATGGAGACGGCATCACCGACATCATGGCGGGCGTGCCCGGCAAGACGTTGATCTACCTGGGGGCTGCTCACCCTGATGGCAGCCAGGACATGACCATCGAGTGCGGCACCCCGAGGGATGAGGGTGCTCCCCTGGCCGCTGCGGACTGGAACGGGGACGGGGTGGCGGATCCCATCGTGGGATCGGGCCACAGCGCTCCCACCGGACCGGGCGTCGTCTATATCTTCGACACCTCGACCCCGCTCCCCGGACGGGCGTTCGCGCGAGGCGGACCTCGCACGGTCCCGCTCGCGCGGCCTGGGACTCTCGCGCTCCACTTCCAGCCGGTCGGCGGCTCCTACGAGAACTCGGCCGTCGATCCCTCAACGCTGCGGCTCGTGTCCACGGGAACCGGCGACATCTCGGAGATCGCACCCGTTCCGGACAAGACCATGCTGGAGCTGGATTCCGATCGCGACGGGATCCCTGAGCTGATCGTGTCGTTCCGTGCGGAGGACGTCCGCCGGCTCTTCAGCTCCCTGCGCGGCCGCCAGGAGGTCGAGGCTGCGATCGAGGGGCGTCTTCTCAATCGCCGCCGGTTCCAGGCTCCCGCGACCCTCACGATCGTCGGAACCGGCGGACTCGAGGATCGGCCCGCGAGGCTCGCTCCCAATCCTCTGAACCCTCAGGGTACGCTCGACTTCACGATCGTCGCGCCTGGATCTGTGAGCCTAAGGCTCTACGATGTCGCGGGCCGCTGCGTGCGGACGGTTCTCCGGAGCGAGCCCTACGAGGGTGGAACACACCGGGTCCCAATCGCAGCGCGAGATGATCGCGGAGTGGCGCTTCCGTCCGGCGTCTATTTCTATCGGCTCGAGCTGCCGGCGGGGGTGCAGCGGGGGAGGTTCGTCGTCGCGAAGTAGATGCGGGGGCGCACCCGAGCGCCTCTACGTCAGCACATCCGCGATGTTGATGCCGTACTCCTCGGGGTCGAGCGCGGAGACGATGGTGACCAGATAGGTGGCGCTGGCCTCGTCGCGGACGGTCAGGTCGATGATCGTTCCATCCTGGACGGGCTTCCGGTCGGAGTCCGCCACGACCTGAACTTTGGGCCGGAAGATGTCCGTCGCGTTGTGCGAGATCACGACCGCGATCTCGTTCGTGTCGAGGAGCACCGTCGTCCCCGCCGGGTACATCCCCACCGTGTTGATGAACGCCTTGATGAGGAGCGGATCGAACTTGTTCCGGTTCTGCGAGATGATCTGGTGGAGCGCCGCGTACGGAGGAAACGCGCTCTTCCGGTAGGCGCGGTGGGCCGTCATGGCGTCGAAGCAGTCGACGATCGCGACGATCCGGCTGAAGAGCGACTGGTCCATGTGCCCTTCGAGCTGCGGATAGCCGCTCTTGTCGACGTTGATGTGATGCTCGTAGGCCACGATCATCGAGCGGAGGGCGAGCTCGTTCAGGCCGCGCATGCGCGCGATCATCTTCACGCCCTGGACCGGATGGTCCACGACGAGCTTCCACTCCTCGGGCGTGAGCTTCCCCGCCTTGTTGAGCACCCAGGGCGGGATGGACGCCTTGCCGAGGTCGTGGAGCAGGGCGGCCACGCCCAGCTCTCCGAGCATCTTCTTCGAGAGCCCGAGCCTCTGGCCGACGGCGATGGACAGGATCGACACGTTCACGCAGTGCTGGAACGTGTACTCGTCGTGATTCTTGATCGCAGTGAGCCCGAGGAGCGAGAACTCCTCGTCGATGATGAGGTCGACGATGGACTGGACCGCGCGCTTCGCCTTCCGTAGATCCACGGGCCGGTGATCGCGCGCGCTCAGCATCACGGTGCGCGCGGACTCGATCGCCCGGTAGAACCCGCGCTTCGCGGCCTTCCGGCTGTCGCGCCGCTCCTCGGCCGTGACGGCGCCTTCCTTCGGCACCACGGTCCGGATGGGAACGATGTTCTGGACCGAGAGCTTCGAAAGCGAGGAGGTGAAGTCGTCGAACGGGCTCTCCGACTTGGGGTCGACGTCGAGGAAGAGCCGGACGAACTTCTTCACCTCGGGCGGCGTGAGCCGGCCGGCGAATTGGAAGCCGCTCAGGTCGCGCGCCTTGAGCTCGTCGATGAGGAACTGGTAGCTGGGATAGGACGAGGCATCGACGCGCAGCCGCTGCTGGTTCACGTAGAGGAAGTCGCCGATCGCCTGGAGCTTGAACTTCCCTTCGGCCGTCCACATCTGGTCCACGGTCTCGATGAGCGCGGACATCGGCCCCTGGAAGGCCAGGTTCCCGACGTCGTGGATGCGCGCCGTCTTCAGGAGCACGCAGAGCTGGATGGAGAGGCTCCGTCCCTGAAGGACCAGGCGACTGGACGCGTCGTCCTTGGTCGAGCGCGGCGACGGAATCGTCGCGCGGGTAGCGCCGCTCACGCTTCCTCCTCGTCGACCGGCGGCGAGTCCTTCGTCGCCAAGCCGGCGTTCCGAACCGCGGAGAGCGCCGTCTCGACCGCCTTCCGGATCGGCTCGCGCTTGCTCGTGATCTCGCGGTTCAGCACCTGGAGCGCGTTCGGCGTGCCGAGCCACGCGAGCGCGAGCGCGGCGTGGAGGCGCTCCTCTTCATTGGCCGAGCGGAAGAGGCCCCCCTTCGTGAGCATCTGCTCGAGCCGCGGCACGAGCGCGTCGGAGCCGCAGCGGCCGAGCGCCTCGAAGAACGCCTGCCGCTCGTTCGTGTCGCGCCGGCCGAACTCGGCTCCCTGGATCACGCTGAGGAGGCTCTGCGACGCGCGGTCGTCCCGGCGCATCGCGAGCGTCATCGCCGCCTGGATGCGCACGCCGGCATCGGTGTCCCGGAACGCGGAGACGAGGTACGCGCGGCTCGTCGGGCTCTCGATGTTCCCGAGCGCGCGGACCGCTTCCTTCCGCACGCGGACGTCCTCGTGGTGGAGCGCCCGGTCGAGCGCGCGCTCCACGCCCTGGTGCGCGATCCGGCCGAGCACGTAGACGATGTTCCGGATCACGTACCAGCGCGTGTCGCCCAGCCGCTCGATCAGGACCTCGACGTCGTTCTTGCACGAGATCGCGAGCGCCTCGCAGAGCGCCCGCCGGAACTTCATCTGATTGACCTGCCCGAGCAGATCGCAGATCGCGGGCGCCGCGGACGGGCCGAGCTGGACCAGGAAGTTGGTGAGGATGCCGGGATCGATCTCGGGACGCGCGTTCAGCGTCGGAGCCATGAGCCCGAGGAAGCTGGGGCGCCCGACCTCGCGGACCACCTGCTCGGCGAGCGCCGGGAACTCCGCGTTCGACTTGGCGCAATCGGCCGCGATGCTCCGGAGTCGCGCCACGAGGTCGTTGGCGCGGGCCACCTCGCCCTCCTCGATCGCGAGCTCGATGAAGCGCTGGAACGCGGTCGCGGAGTCGAGAAATCCGGCCGGAGTGTCCTCGTGCGCGAGGATCGTCGCCACGATCTCGAGCACTTCGCGGCCGAGCTGGCGCCCTTCCTCTTCGCGGATCGCCACTTCGAGCGCGGCGTTCTCTTCGTCGGTGAGCCCGAACTGGACGCCGATCGTGCTGTCGTACGCGGGCGCCGCGTGGACCGTAGGCTCCCAGTCGTCGGAGCGCTCCCGCGCGGGTCCAGTGACCGTGGACGCTTCACCCGCCGGCGCGTCCCCCGACTGTTCCGGCGCGGCGTCCCCGACGTGGGCGGGCATCTCGTCCTCGGACGACGGCGCGAATCCGGACGGCCACGGAATCCCGCCGCCCTCGCTGACCGCCTGTTCCTCGTCCTCGGGGTTGAGGATCTCGCCCGACTCCTCGGTGAGATCCTCGAGCGGAATGAACTTGTATTCGATGTGGCGGAAGTCCCGCTCCCAGAGGAGCGTGACCACGTCGTCCTGCACCTGCGCGGCTTCCATCGAGCGCTTCAGCACGTCGATGAACCCGCGCAGCTCGTGCGGCTCGAGCCCCTCGCGGAACGTGATCGCGCGAACCCCGTCGCCGTAGAGGCGGAAGGCGAGGGAATCGTTTCGGTCCGCGTTGTGGTAGACGGAGTAGTTCTCGTAGAGAAGATCGAACTGCTGCACGACGAGCGTGATGTCGCCCGCTTCCTTCAGGCAGGACCACGTGCGCGACTCGAGCTCGACCTGGAATTTGTGGAGCGTGGGATTGTTCGCGAGATAGGTGCGCGTCGCCTTGATCGTGCGCACGAGCGCTCCGATCCAGTCGGCCACGCGCTTCACGTCGAGCGCGAGGACCTGATCGCGGATGCGGTCCGCGCGCTGCTCGGGCGAGCCGGGTTTCCCCGCGGGCGACGGAGCCGGCGAAGGACGGCTTGGGCTGGACGGAGTCGTCGGGGTGGTCATACGCGAGAAAGGTCGGCTCGTTCGAGCCACACCTTGAGCCGAAAGAACTGCGGAGCTTGGGTTTGTGGGCGTGGGAAGCGCCCCCCGGGGCTGCCCCGCGCGGGGCTACGGGCGGACGGAGACCTTGGTCTTCGCGTCCCGCGGGCGGGCGACGGCGCCCACGCCGGTCACGTGCGCCTCCCTGACCTGGTTCAGGACGCCCCGATCGTGCGTCAGGAGAAGGACCTGGATGTCCCCCGCCAGCTCCTCGAGGATCCGGATCAGGGAGCCCCGGCGCTCCTCGTCGAAGTGCGCGATGGGGTCGTCCAGGATGAGCGGCAGAGGCTCCCGCGCGGAGAGCTCCTGCGCGAGGGCGGCCCGGAGGGCCAGGTAGAACGCGTCCCGCGTGCCCCGGCTCAGGGACTCGAGCGGGAGCCCCTCCCGCTCCGGTGTCGCGAGGGCCGGCCTGAGGTCGGCGTCGAGCTTCACCTTCACGTATCGTCCCTCGGTGAGCCGCTCCAGCGTCTCCCCCGCCTCGCGCGCCAGCCGGTGCACGTGCTCCTCCTGGTACGCGAGCACGGAATCGCGGAGCACCTCGAGCGCGATCAGGAGCGCGTCCCGCTGGCGCTCCTCGCGCGCGAGCGTCTCCTCCTCGGAAGCGATCGTCTCGTCCAGGATCTCGAGATTCTCCGCGTCGTTCTCGGAGGGACTACCGCCGCCGCGCCGAAGCGCCGCGTCGAAGGAATCCTGCTCGGCCTGGATCTTGGTCCGAAGCGCCGTCGCCTCGCGCCGGAGCCGCTCCGCCGCCTCGGCCGCCTTCACCGCGTCCTCGCGCAGCGGGGCCAGGAACGGCGACTGCTGGAGGAGCGCCTTCTCCTTCGCGCGGAGCGTCGACACGGCCTCGTCGATTTCCTTCGACTCCGCCTCGAGCCGCTCCGGCACGGGGAGCGACTGGAGCACGGCCGCCGACTCGCGCCGCTCCTGCATCATGGCGCGGTAGCGCTTCACGTCCTCGAGAACGACCTCCATCGTGCGTCCGGCCAGGTAGGGATTCACTCGAATCTCGACCTGGTCGATCTCCTGCGACAGGGTGCGGATATTCTCGTCGAGCACGCGGACATGCGTCTCGGCGAGCGAACGCGAGCGCTGGGACTTCTGGCCCAGCATGGCTCCGAAGATCACCGCGCCGATGAGGCCGGCTCCCGCGATACCCCCCGCGACCCAGGGATTGTGGAGCGTGAGCCACGCACCGGCCGCGCCTCCGCCGCCCAGGAGGATCGAGATCAGGATCGCGACCATCGGCGAGCCCGACCCGGACCCGTCCGTCTTCTTTCGTGCCTCCTCGACCGTCTTCTGGTGCTTGGCGCGCTGGGATCGGAGCATGCCCAGCCGCATCAGGTCCGCTTCCGCCTCCTCGGGCGCGTTGGCGAGGTAGCCGAGGTCCTCCCGGATCTTCCGGTCGATCTCCTGCACCTGGCCCCGCGCGCGGCGCACGTTCACGAGCTCGGTGCCGATGTCGGGCGCGCGCTTGAGATGGCGGCGCTGGTCGTCGCGCAGGCGGAGCCACACGTCGAGATCGTTGACGAGCCGCTCCTTGGTCGCGAGATCGGCCTTGAGATCGGAGAGCCTCGTCTCCATCCCGTCCCGCTCCGCCACGCGCGACTTGAGCTCCGTGAGCACGCTCTCGGAGCGCTTCCGCCGCTCCTTGAGCTGCTCGAGCCGCTCCTCACGGTTCTCGATCGAGCGGTTGACGCGCTTCCGCGCCCGGGGATCGAACGGATGCTCGCGCGTGAGCGAATCGAGACGCTCCATCAGCGCGTTCTCGATCTCCTGGTAGTCCGCCTCCACGGCGCCGGATACGAGGTGGCGCAGCTCCGGGCTGACCTGGGTCTCGAGGCCGTTCTCGTGCACGAAGGACGACTCGCGGAAGAGCCGCGCCTCGGTGAAGCCGAACCAGCCGCGCAGGAGCTCCTCGTACTGGAGCTGCTCGGCGCTCTTGCCGCGCGGATTCGCGATCCCCTGGAACACCGTCGACTCGACGGTGTCCTGATCGCCCGCCATGCGATCGACGCGCACGTCGTGCGTCGCGAAGTCGCGCCGCACGCGGAACCGGCCGGTCAGCGTGGTGAACGTCACGGCCACCGCATGCTTGCCGCCGGACCAGGGACGCGTGAGGGTCTCCTGCTCCGCGGACGCGCAGCCGAAGATCGCCGAGACGATCGCCGACGCGAACGTCGACTTGCCCGACTCGTTCGGCCCGATGAAGAGGTTGAGCCGCTTCGGCTCGAGCACCGCGTCGAAATTCGTGAGGGGGCCGAAGCCCTCGACCGTCACCCGCTCAAGGCGCATGGCGCGGATTCTGGAACTCGGCGAGTCCCAGCCTCAGGGCGTGGGTGGCGGCCTCCCGCGTCGCCACGTCGGGAGCGCGATCGATCTTCTCGAGCATCCGGCGCACGAACACGCCGCGCACGGTCGGCTCGTCCTTGTAGCGGGTCAGCAGCGAGGCATTGACGACGTACGTCTTGTCCTCGATCTCGAGATGGAAGAACTTGGGCGCGAGGCGCTTCTGCACGCGGTCCGCGTCGAAGACGAAGTCGGCGGGCCCCTCGATCCGGATGCGCGTGATCTCGCGATCCCCCGCGAAGGCGAGGAGGCGCGACTCGAGCTGGTCCTCGCCCCGAAGCTCGGCGAGCCCCAGATCGATCACCGCGTCGTGGAGCGTGCGGACGTTCCAGGGCGTCCGGTCGAGCGTGACGCCGTCCGGGCTCAGCGTGGCGACCACCAGATACCGGGGGCCGTTCTCCCCGAACCGCTTTCCCTCGAGGGTGCCTGGATAGACCGCCACCACGCCGTTCTCGCGGATCTCCGCGAAGTTGTGAAAGTGGCCGAGCGCCACGTAGTGGAGCCCCGACTTCGCGATCTCCGGGCGGGTCATCGGGAGGTCGGTCGGACGGATCTTCCAGGCGGGATTGTCCTGGAGCGCGCCATGCACGACCGCGAGGTGATAGTCGACGAGGCCGGACGGGCGGAAGTCGGCGAACGGCCGCTCGCACACGGCCGCGTCGTAGGCGATGCCGTAGGTCTGGACCGTCTCCGATCCCACCGTGAAGAGCGGGCCCGGCTCGAGCGTGGGTGAGAGGAAGATGTGGGCGCTCGACGGCAGGCGAAGCCTCCGGTAGACGCAGCGGCGGTACGAAGGCGCGTCGTGCGTCCCGGGCGAGATGAGGACCGGAAGCCCCGCCTGCGCCAGCCGGTCGATCGCGGCCTCGACCTGATAGACGAGCCCTTCCTCGGGGTCATGCGTGTCGAAGAGATCGCCCGCGATCGCCACCATGTCGACCGGCTTCGGGTCGCGCGTCGCGAAATCGATGGAGCGGAGGAAGGCGGCCAGGAGGTCGCGCGTCCGCTCAGGCCCGCGCTCCCGGATGGACGGGAATGCGGCCCCGAGGTGGATGTCGGCCAGATGGAGGACCCGGACGCTCATCGACGCTCCCTCGCTAGCCACCGTTTGAGATCGCGCAGCGCTTCCTTGTGCGCGCGAAACGCGATCGGGCGGGGCAGACGGTCGAGAGGGAAGAAATCTACCTCGCTCGCGTCATCTCCCGCCGTGAGCCGCCCGCCTGTGATCCGGGCGCGATACAGGATCAAGACCGCGCGCGTGCGCGGATCGTCACGCCCCGCGTACACGCCGAACAGCCCGTCGAGCTTGACGCGAAGCCCCGTCTCCTCGCGGGCTTCACGGACCGCCGTCCTCTCGGGATGCTCACCGTACTCCATGAAGCCGGCGGGGATCCCCCACGCGCCGATCCTCGGTTCGTGCGCGCGGCGCGCCAGGAGCACCTGCCCGCGGCGCATCACCACGACGCCGCACGCGGGCACCGGGTTGCGATAGGCGATGAACCCGCACTTGGGACACGCCTTGCGCGCCACGCCGTGCTCCCGGATCGTGCGGAGCGCCGTGCCGCAGAGCACGCAGTGCCGCGGCGTAGGACGCGTCGCACGCACGCGGGGGGCGGTCGCGCTCGCTTGCTTCCCCCTCGCCCCGGAGCGCGCGCCCCGTTTGCCCTTAGCCGTGGCCGCCTCCCCGCGTGTATCCTCGCTTGACGTAGTGTCCCGTACGTCCCATCGGCTCGGTCCAGCCACTCCTAAAGTGCAAAGAACCCGACGCAAGACCCGCCCGAAATCCCGCCGCAGGCCCGCTCCGGCCGGCCCCAAGGCCCGCCGCAAGCCCTCCCGGAGCACCCGGACGCCCGCCAAGGTGCGGGCGGCAGCCCCAGCTCCGACGGAAGGTCCGCTCCTTGGCGCCCACATGAGCACGGCCGGCGGCCTCGCGAACGCGGTGGCCCGGGCGCTCGGCGTGCGCGCGCGCGTGGTCCAGCTCTTCACGAGGAATTGCCATCAATGGAAGGCGAAGCCGCTCAACGACCCGGAGGTTGGAGCGTTCCGCGAGGCATGGGAGAAGAGCGGGCTCGCCTCCGTCGCGGCGCACGACTCCTACCTCATCAATCTCGCCTCGCCGGATGCCGCGCTCCGCGAACGATCGATCGGCGCGCTCGTGGAGGAGCTCAGGCGCTGCGAGGAGCTGGGGATTCCCTATCTGGTCGCGCACCCCGGAGCCCACGTGGGCGAGGGCGTGCGGGACGGCTGCGATCGCGCCGCGGACTCGCTGAACCGCGCGCTCGCGGAAGCGCACGCGCCGGACGTGATGATCCTCCTCGAGACCGTGGCGGGCCAGGGCACGACGCTCGGCCGCCGGTTCGAGGAGCTCCACCGGATCAAGGATGGGGTGGAGTCGAAGGGGCGCGTGGGGGTGTGCCTCGACACGTGCCACGTGCATGCCGCGGGCTACGATCTCGTGACCGAGCGGGGGTGGGAGGAGACTTTCACGGAATTCGACGCCATCCTGGGGCTCGAGTCCCTCCGCTGGATGCACCTCAACGATTCGAAGAACGAGCGCGGAAGCCGGGTGGACCGCCACGAGCACATCGGGCGCGGACGTCTCGGCCTGGAGCCGTTCGCGCGGATCCTCAAGGACCCGCGGCTTCACGCGGTGCCGAAGACCCTGGAAACACCCAAGGGACGCGATGGCGTGGTGATGGATCGAAGGAATCTGGCGCTCCTCCGGAAGCTCGGTGATTCCGGGTGAGCGCGCCGGTCGAGCCGGGGTGAATCGGGAGCGGCCGCCGAGCGCCTAGTAGCTGCGCTCGTCCTCCTCCTCGTCGTCCGCCTCTTCCTCTTCGGCTTCCTCCATGCCCCGCTCCTCCTCGTACTCCAGCATGAAGTACTCGCGGAAGGGGTCGACCAGATCATTGAATGCCTTGTGCGGTGACGCCACGCCGTATTCCCGCAGCTTGTCGCAAATCTCGCCAATCAGGGCGTCCATCCGCGCCGACAGATTGGTCTCCGCGATGAGGCGTTCTACGATTTCCTTGTCCTGGTCGTTCGGGCTCATGGGTGTCGCTCCTCGAAGGTGGGTCCCCCGGGCGATGGACTGCGTCCGGGCCGACCTCATTATACCAGACTCGCGAGACCGGCCCCAGGTTCCAGAGATGGCTCTGGCGGGCCACCGGGCGGCAGGACGCCCGTCGCGCAAGTCCTGGGCGGCAGCCGTCTTGACATGGGGCGCGGCACCGCCGACGATGCGGCTCCGTGACCCCGCGCGACGATCCCCCCGCCCAGCTCCCGCTCCTGCCGCCTGATCCCGCGCCGGAGCCGGAGGGTCAGCAGGCCGCCGCCGCCTCGCCGCCGCCGACCGCCACCGCGGGAGTGACGCCCGCCCCGGCCGGAGCCCCGCCCGCGCGCGACCGCACCATGACCCGCGCCGCCGGGGTGATCTCCCTGGCGACCTTCGTGAGCCGGCTTCTCGGGCTCGTGCGCGAGCAGGTCTTCGCCGCGCAGTTCGGCGCCGGCTTCGCGGTCGATGCGTTCCAGGTCGCATTCCGCGTTCCCAATCTCCTTCGCGACCTCTTCGCCGAGGGCGCGATGAGCGCCGCGTTCGTGCCGACGCTCGCGCGCGCGCAGGAGCGCGGCGGGCCGCAAGCGGCCATACGTCTCGCGAACCTCGTTCTCAACTTCCTCGTGGTCGCGATCTCCGCGCTCTGCATCATCGGGATCATCGGATCCGACTGGATCGTCCGCGCGCTCGCTCCGGGATTCGCCAGCGTGCCGGGCAAGATCGAGCTGACCGCGATGATGACGCGCATCATGACGCCGTTCCTCCTGCTGGTTTCCCTCGCCGCGGCATGCATGGGCTTCCTCAACACCCGGCGCGTCTTCTTCATCCCCGCGCTCGCGCCGACGATGCTGAACCTGGGATTGATCCTGGCCGGCTACCTCATCGCGCCTCTCATGCCGCGCTTCGGCCTCGAGCCCATCGTGGGGATGGCCTTCGGGGCGCTCCTGGGCGGGCTCGGACAGATGTTGATCCAGGTGCCGTGGATGAAGGCGCAGGGCTTCAAGTGGGAGCCGATCGTCAGCTTCAAGGACCCGGATGTCCTGAGGATGGTGTCCCTCATGGCGCCCGCCGCGCTCGGCATCGCCGCGGCGCAGGTGAACATCTTCGTGAGCACGTTCCTCGCGTCGAACCTCGCGCAGGGGAGCGTCTCCTGGCTCAATTACGCGTACCGGCTCATGCAGCTCCCGATCGGGCTCTTCGGCGTGGCGATCGCCACGGTGACGCTCGCCGAGGTCGCCAAGCACGCGGCGCAGAAGAACATGGTGGATCTCAAGGAGACGCTGTCGTTCTCGCTGGGGCTCGTGCTGTTCCTGACGCTCCCGGCGACGGTCGCGCTCGTCGCGCTCGCAAAGCCGATCGTCGCGCTCCTCTATCAGCACGGACGGTTCACACCGGCGGACACCGTGGAGACCGCGCACGCACTCTGGGCCTATGCGGTCGGACTCGCCGCGTTCTCGGCGGTGCGCGTGATGGTGCCCGCCTTCTACTCGCTGGGCATGGCCCGCATCCCGGTCACGATCTCGATGATCACGATCGGGGTGACGCTGATCCTCTACTTCGCGCTGATGGGACCGCTCCACCACGCCGGGCTCGCGCTCGCGACGTCGCTCGGATCGGTGATCAACTTCACGATGCTCTTTCTGATGCTGAGGCGGAGGATCGGAGGGATCGGCGGTCGCGCGCTCGCGCGATCGGCGGGGAAGATCGCGCTCGCGGCCGCTCTGGCCGGCGGCGCCGCGTGGGGCGCGGCGCTGGCGGCCGAGCACGCGTTCGGCCTCCAGCGGATGACCGGACGGCTGATCGTGGTGACGGCAGGGCTCGGCGCGATGGGCATCGTCTACGCCTTGGCCGCGCTCTTCCTCCGCGTGCGCGAGATGAAGGCCATGGTCGACCGGTTCGCGAGGCGGTAGTCTTGAGCGGCTCGGTGCCTGGCCGTCCTGTTTCCGTGGTCTGCCTCGACATCGACGGCACCCTCACCGAAGGCGTGCGCGGGCCCGCGCTCCCCGGTGCCGCCGCGGCGACGAGGCTCCTGCGCGCCGCGTTCCCGGTGCGGCTCGTCACGAACACGACGAGCGTTCCCCACTCCGCGCTGGCGCGGCATCTCCTCGGCCTCGGATTGCTCGAGGATCCCGCGTCCCTCGTCACCCCCGCCATGGTTGCGGCGCGCGTGCTTCCCGAGCGGGGCCACGACTCCGGAATCCTGATCGTCGAGCCGGGCGCGCGTGAAGACTACGCGTGGTTCCGCGAGGATCCCGACGGTCCCGCTGTGGTCCTTGCTACGGAAGCCCACGACTTTCGGGTCGCGGAGTTCCAGCCGGCGTTTCGTCGGCTGCTTCAGGGCGCCGCGTTCTACGCCCTCCAACGCAACCGCTACTTCCGGAAGGGAGACTCGCTCGTGACAGACCTCGGACCCCTGGCGGCGTTCTTCACGTACGCATCCGGCGTCGAGGCCGAGACGCTCGGAAAACCGTCGCCGCTCCTCTACGACGCGATCGCGGCGGAGTGCGGCGTGGCGCGCGAGGAAATCCTCATGGCGGGCGACGACGCGGAGTTCGACGTGGCCGCGAGCGTGCGCCTGGGCATGGTGGGCGCGCTCGTGCGAACCGGGAAGTACCGCGAGGGAGACGAGACGCGCGTGAGCCCGGCTCCGACCCTGGTGCTAAGTGGCGTCGCGGAGCTTCCGGCGCTCCTCGGAATCGCCTAGCGCCCGCAAAGGGGAGGGCCCCGGCAGCACCGGCCCGCCGAGGCCCAAGGCGCCACCCTTCGAGGCGCCAAAGCACTAGGTCCGCGCGTCAGTGGATCTGGCCGCGGATCTCTCCATCCGGATAATCGCCCGACCTCGTGCCGGGGGCGCCCGAACCGTCGTCGGTGTGGACGTTCACGTAGGTGTTCCCAGCGTCCATCGCCATGACGAGATCGGCGAGCGGATGGCCGGCGAGGTCGCCCGTGAGGACGGCGCCCGTGATGGTCCCCTCCGCGAGCACGCCGCTCTTCTTCCCGCCGCCCGCCCGAACGGGCCCGTACAGCATGACGACCACCGGCCCGTTCATCTCGCGGGCGCCCAGGTGGATGTGCGCCGCGGTCACGTTCTCCATGTTCGCGACCACGATCTTGTAGGTCAGAGACAGGCCGTCCTTGCTGAGCTGGAATGTGGCGTGCCCCGTCGCGCTGGTCTCACGCGGAGGCGATTCCTCTTTGCCCGTGAGCTGGGCTGAGTAGTTCACCGAGCGCGCCGCAGTTGCTTGCACGGGGTTCAACGAGAACCAAGCGGCGGCGATCGTCACCAGTACAAAGGGCAAGCGTCGCATGGTGCCCCCTCCCGGTCCGGTTGGCGCGGACACTCAGTCCTACCCCCGGGGGAGGGAGAGGGTTCCGATTCTATCTTGTTGACATGCAGTAGTTTAAAGGCGGGCGTCTCTGCTCTACCGCTCTGCAGCTCGTCAGAGCAACGAGCTTCAATTCCATGGTGGTGTGAGCCCGAGCTTGCGCAGTTTTGCTTCCAGCTCGGCGCGCTCCCGGTTCGGCGCCAGCTCCCCGGTCCCCTTGACCGTCAGTAGGCCCCTCTCCGCAGCCAAGGATCGGGCCCCCTCTCGGTCTCCCGAGTTGAGGGCGTGAATGACATCCGCCTCGATACGTGAGAGCTGGAGGCTGTGCCTGCGATAGTCCAGGAAGGCCTCCCAAACCATCGGCACCCACTTGGCGACGATCTCCTCCGCGATCGTGTTCGCATACGCGCGTATTTCATACTGCGCGTGATCATCCATGCGAAGGTTCAGAAAGTGGAGGAGGTTGTGTAGGTCACACTTCCAGTAGGCTTCCGTATACGTCGAGAGAGGTAGATCTTTCCTTGCCTGTTCGCGAGCAACTCCGGCGGCGATCCGCTCGTTGTAGACGTCACGCGCATGATCTTGAAGTTCGCGCTCCGCGGCCGAGAGCCGGGCCCCGGCTTCTTCGGGAAGGTTGCTGCCGCTTCCCTGTCTGTTGGTTGGCGATTGCATCCGCCACTCGTTGGGAGCAGTGCGCTGCGCTGCGTCGATAGCGACCGAGTATCTCGTCGAGTACTCGTTGACACTCGCGGAGCGGTGACGGATCCACTGTCGCCAAGCGTCCATCGGCACTCTCACGTGAAGCTTCAGCTCGCACATTTCGAACGGCGTCGTGTGCATGTGCCGCATGAGATAGCGTATGAGGCCACGGTCCTCCTGCACCCGCTTGGTGCCGACTCCATAGGATATGCGTGCGCCCTGCACCACCGACGCGTCGTCGCCCATGTAATCGAGGACTCGCACAAACCCGTCGTCGAGCACAGGGAACGGTCTCCCGAGGCACTCGTCGAGTGCAGCGACATTCGGCCGTGTCAGGCGAACGGGCTTGTCTGAACTCGCGGGCTTGATTTCGTCCACTGCCAAGCCTCCCTCACCATGCTCAGGACTCGGACGGTTCACGATAGGATCCTCTGGCGGACGCGTGTCTACGTGGGGGAGTTCCCTCGGGCACTCTAGCCTACTCGAGATGATCCGACCAGAGGCGGGAGGTTGTAGCGAAACAGCCGCGCGCGCAAGGCACGGCGGCCGGGGGTCGAGCTACTCCGCGGCGGCGCGGAGCGAATCCACGTACTGCTGGATCTTGCCCTTCTCGTACCAGCGGGTGCTGATGTACTTCGCGTAGATCATGAACTCAGGGCTGCGGACGAAGCCGCTCACCCCGCCGAGCATCTCCGCGTTGGGCTTCATGAAGTAGGTGGCGGGGTACCCGGTGACGCCGACCGCGCGTGCGAATTCCCTTTCGGTCAGCTCCTTCCCCTGCCAGTGCATCTTCGAGGAGGACTCGCCGTTCACCTTGACCAGCACGAAGTTCTGCTTCAGGTAGGCCGAGACCTCCGGATCCTCGTAGGTCTGCTTCTCCATGACCCGGCACCAGCCGCACCACGTCGTGTAGACGTCCACGATCATGTGCTTGTTCTGGTTGTTGGCCTTCAGGGTGGCCGCGTCGAAGGCGAGCCATTCGAGCTTGCCGGCCGGCTTGGCCGCCGCCTTGCCGTCCCCGGCCTTGGAAGCTTCCTTCGCCGAGGCGGTATGGGCGCCCGGGCTCGCGGCCAGGAGGCAGAGGGAGGCAAGTAGGGCGAGGTGCTGTCGCATTCGTAAGCCTTCTCTAGGGAAGCAGTTGCGGTTCCGGCAGCGCGGGGCCCGGTCCGGTAGTTGATTGTACCACTGAGGAATACACCGCATCAACGCGGTTTTCTTCCCGTTCCGGCCGTGGCTTCGAGGGTGGGGGCCTCGAGGTTGCCCGCCGGCGCCGGCTCGCGCCGGGCCGCCCGAACCGAGAGCCACGCGACCGGCGCGGCCATCGCGATGAAGCCCATGGCCAGCCAGGGCAGCGCGCCCAGCCCCACGCGATCGGCGAGCAGGCCCCCCGTCACGGGTCCCGCGATCGTCGCGAGCGCATAGGTGCCGTTCAAGATCCCGAGCCCGCCCGCCCGCTGACGCTCGGTCGAGTACTCGCTCGCGAGCACGTTCGCGCTCACGTTGACGAGACTGTAGAGCGGGAGCGCGTAGATGATCCCCACGACCACGGGATCCCGCGCGAGCGCCATGCCGAGATACATGCCCATGTAGAGCGTGATGCCGATGGCGAGCACGAGTCTCCCGTGAAAGCGCCGGATCACAAAGCCGACGTACAGGAACGAGATGATCCCGAGCACGCTCGACGCCGCGAGCGAATAGCGGAGCGTGTGGATGCTCGAGTGGAGGTGCTCCACCATGAAGACCGAGAAGAAGCCCCACACGATGTAGTTCGCCGCCACGAAGAAGAAGGCGAGCGTGCAGAGGCGGAAGAGCCGCGGATTCTCGTAGAGGGATCGAAGGTCCGTGGCGATGCGCGCCGCCCAGCTCTCGCGGGGACGCGGCGCCACCGGCTCGC
Organism: Candidatus Eiseniibacteriota bacterium; assembly: GCA_036274595.1. Classification (GTDB taxonomy): domain Bacteria; phylum Eisenbacteria; class RBG-16-71-46; order SZUA-252; family SZUA-252; genus WS-9. The sequence continues at coordinate 17,090 of DASUFL010000090.1, forward strand.
GCCGCACATCGCGAAGCGCCATCGACGACACGATGAGATGGAGCGTCATCAAGCCCGCGCACGACCAGAGGGCGAGCCGGAGCCCCGAGCCGATCCCGCGCTCGAGCAGGCCCCCCGCGCCGTAGCTTCCGAGGAGCCATCCCGTCGACTGCGCCATCAGCACGGACGCGAGCGCGAACTCCTTCCGGTCCGGCTTGACCAGCGTGGCGTAGGTCTTGATCGACGGCGCGGTGGTTCCGTAGAGGAGCGACGCCGCCCCCACGAAGAGGAGGACGGAGAAACCGGTGTGGAAGGCGGGTATACCCAGGAGGGCGATCACGTAGCCGGTCAGACCCAAGAGAATGAACGGTTTCAGTCGCCCCGAGACGTCGGAGAGTCCCCCCCAGACATTGCTCGCGATCATGGCTCCGAGCGCAGGGAGCGCCACGACGAGCGCGACCGTGAGGTAGGACGGCTCGTGGAGCGCGCTCCGGAGATAGAGCGGCAGATACCCCTGGATGAGGGTGAGCGAGAGTCCTTCCAGGAGCGCGGTGAGCAGGATCAGGAACGGCATGGTCGGGCGAGGCTAGCACGGCAACGGGCGACGCGACGGAACCGGCGGCTGGGCCGGATCCCGCGTCGCTGGTGCGGCCTCGCTCGCAAGTGCTAGACTGGCCGAATCACCCCGTTCCGGTTCCTCACCGGCCCCGATGGCCCGCCACGGCGGGCGGAGGCAATCCACCCATGTCGATCCCGCTTCACTCGCGCTCGTCCCAGGCCTTCGCCCTGGTCGCGGCGCTTTCGGTTTCGCTCCTCACGCTCGCCGGCTGCGGCAGCGGACCTTCCGCCAAGACGGAGGCGAAGAACGCGGTCGCCACGTCGGCGCCGCCCGAGCGCGCGATCAACTTCAAGATCGGCATCATGACCGGCACCGTCTCCCAAGGTGAGGACGAGTTCCGCGCCGGGCAGATGGTCATCAAGAAGTACGGCGCGGATCACGTGCGCCACGTGACCTATCCCGACAACTTCATGAACGAGCAGGAGACCGTCATCTCGCAGCTCGTCGGTCTCGCGGACGATCCGGACGTGAAGGTGATCGTCGTGGGTCAGGCGATCCCCGGCTCCATCGCGGCGCTCCGCAAGATCAAGGAGAAGCGCCCCGACATCAAGATGGCCTTCATCGAAGCGCACGAGGATCCGTCGATGGTGAACGACGCCGCCGACCTCTCCATCCAGCCCGACCAGCTCGCGCGCGGACGGACCATCGTGCAGGTGGCCAAGTCGATGGGCGTGACCGACCTCGTCCACTACTCCTTCCCGCGGCACATGTCGCAGTACCTCCTCGCGCAACGGCGCGACATCATGAAGGAGGAGTGCGCGAAGAACGGGATCAAGTTCCACTTCGTGACCGCCCCGGATCCCATGGGCGAGGGCGGACTCAACGCGACGCAGCAGTTCGTGGTCGAGGACGTGCCGCGGGAGCTCAAGCAGTACGGGCCGAAGACGGCGTTCTTCTCCACCAATTGCGGCATGATGGATCCGATGATCAAGACCGTCGTCCAGAACGGCGGCTACATCCCGGAGCAGTGCTGCCCCAGCCCGACGCACGGTTATCCCACCGCGCTCGGCATCGCGATCCCCGCGGACAAGGCGGGAGACATGGCCTACATCAACGCCGAGAACAAGAAGGTCATCGCCGACCACCACATGACCGGCCATTTCGCCACATGGCCCGTGCCCGAGGTGATGCTCTCCATCCGCGCGATGACCGACCTCATGGTCGATTCCTACGTGGGCAAGGCCGACTACAAGGACCCGGCGGCGGTGAAGCAGTACATGGAACAGGAGGCCGGCGTCCCGATCACGATCGCGAAGTACGATCCGGCCAAGGGCAACTCCTACCTGTTCCTTGTCAGCAACATCTACTACTAGCTTCGACGGCGGGGACGACCCCGCCGCTTTGGGCACGACCGCCCTCGAGCTCCGAGGCATCACCAAGGAGTACGAGGGCGTTCGCGTTGTGAAGGGCGTCTCGCTCGCCGTTCGCGCGGGCGAGATCCACGCGCTCCTGGGCGAGAACGGCGCGGGCAAGTCCACGCTGATGAACATCCTCTTCGGAATGCCGGTCATCCGGGAGACGGGCGGCTACACGGGCGAGATCCTGCTCGACGGCCGCCCGATTCGTTTCGGCTCGCCGGGCGAGGCGATCGAGGCCGGGATCGGAATGGTGCACCAGGAGTTCATGCTCCTCCCCGGATTCCGGATCGCCGAGAACATCAAGCTGAACCGCGAGCCGACGCGCCGGTCGCTCCTGTCACGGGTGTTCGGGCGCGGATTGGAGCGGCTGGACGTACGGCGCATGCGCGAGGACGCGCGGCGCGCGCTGGACCGCGTGGGACTCAGCGTGTACGAGTGGCTCCCCGTCGCGGGGCTCCCGGTCGGGCACATGCAGTTCGTCGAGATCGCGCGCGAGGTGGACAAGGATCGGCTGCGGGTCCTCATCTTCGACGAGCCCACGGCCGTGCTCACGGAATCCGAGGCGGAGCGGCTCCTCGCGACGATGCGGGAGTTCGCGCGCGCCGGCGTGGCGGTGCTCTTCATCACGCACCGTCTCGAGGAGGTGCGCGCGGTCGCCGACCGCGCGACCGTGCTGCGCGACGGCGAAGTGGTGGGCGTCGTGGACCCCAAGACCACCACGGTGGTGCGGATCGCCGAGATGATGGTCGGGCGGCCCGCGGCCGCGGTGGCGGGCCGACGCGTGTTCCCGGCCGGCGCCGAAGCCGCGTTGACCATCGAGCATCTGCGCGTCGACATGCCCGGTGAGCCGGTCGAGGACGTGTCCCTGGTCGTGCGCCGGGGGGAGATCCTCGGGATCGGAGGCCTCGCCGGCCAGGGAAAGATCGGGATCGCGAATGGGGTGATGGGCCTCTACCCAGCGACGGGGCGGGTGGTTCTCGAGGGACGCGAGTTTCCGCTGAACCGCCCGCGCGCGGCGCTGGAGCGCGGGCTCGCGTTCGTCTCCGAGGATCGGCGCGGCGTCGGGCTCCTCGGCGAGGAGAGCATCGAGCTCAACATCGCGCTGTCGGCGCTGGAAGCGCAGGGGCGGTTCCTGCGCCCCTTCCCGGTGGCCGCGCTCCAACCTCTGGACCAGCACGCCCTCCGGTCGCACGCCGAAGGGATGATCCGCGACCTCGACATCCGCACGACAGGCCCCACGCAGCTGGTGCGGCGGCTTTCCGGCGGAAATCAGCAGAAGGTCTGTCTCGCCCGCGCCATGACCCTGCGGCCGAGGGTCCTCTTCGTGTCCGAGCCGACGCGCGGGATCGACGTCGGGGCGAAGGCGCGAGTGCTCGAGATCCTGACTCGTTTGAACCGCGAAGAAGGCGTCACCCTCGTGCTCACATCGTCCGAGCTGGCCGAGCTTCGCGCGCTTTGCGATCGCATCGCGATCATCTACCGCGGCCGCGTGGAGACGATCCTCCCTCCCGACGCGCCGGACGCCGCCTTCGGGCTCGCCATGGCGGGCGAGGAGGACGCCGCTTGATCGGGATCTTGGCCGGCGCATGAAGCTCCCCGCAGCGCTCCAGGAGTTCGGCCTCCCCCGACTCCTCATCGCCGCCTTCCTCGCCGCCCTCTTCGCCGTGGCCATCGCCACGAAGATGAACCTGGCGATCCTGATCGAGGATTGCATCGCCCGGGTCGCGCGCAACGGAATCCTGGTTCTGGCGCTCCTCCCGGCGATCCAGGGCGGGCTCGGCCTGAACTTCGGCCTCCCCGTCGGGATCATCTGCGGGCTCATTGGGTGCGTCGTGGCGCTGAACTTCGGCATTCCCGGGGTTCTTGGCGTGGCCGCCGCGATGGGGATCGGCGTGGGATTGGCCGTGCCCGTCGGCGCCGCCTATGGGTGGCTTCTGAATCGCACGCGCGGCCAGGAGATGATGGTCGGGACCTACCTCGGCTTCGCGCTCGTCTCCGGGATGTCGATCTTCTGGCTGCTCGCCCCGTTTCACAATCCGACGCTCGTCTGGGCCATCGGCGGGAAGGGCCTCCGCACCACGCTTTCCCTCGGCGGCATCTACGACAAGATCCTCGACCGCTGGCTCGCATTCGACGTGGCCGGCGTCACGATTCCCACAGGGGCGTTGCTGACGTTCCTCGGTCTCTGCGGGCTTGTCTGGCTCTTCTTCCGCACGCGGATGGGGATCACGATCGCCGCCGCACGGAGCAATCCCCGGTTCGCGCTGGCCGCGGGCATCTCGGACGAGCGCACGCGCGTGCAGGCCGCTGTCCTCACGACCGTGCTCGGCGCGGTCGGGATCGTCGTCTACTCCCAGTCCTTCGGCTTCGTCCAGCTCTACACGGCGCCGCTCTTGATGGCCTTCCCCGCGATCGCCTGCATCCTGATCGGCGGGGCGACGGTGTCGCGGGCGACGATCGGGAACGTGCTCCTGGGGACGATCCTCTTCCAGTCCATCCTCACGACCGCGCTTCCGGTGACGAGCCAGGTGATCGAGGGAGACATCAGCGAGACCGCCCGGTTGATCATCCAGAACGGGATGATCCTGTACGCGCTGACGAGGGTCTCGAAGTGAAGGCGGGCCTCGACTTGAAGGCCCGGTTGGGACACTGGTCGGTGCCGATCCTCTTCGCGGTGCTCTGTCTCTCCGGGATTCTCGTGGCCCGGCTCACGCCCTCCTTCCTGCTGGGCGAGATGCTGGTGCGCGTGAGCCGGAATTCCCTGCTGGTGCTCGCGCTCGTGATTCCGATCCTCGCCGGCTTGGGACTGAATTTCGGGATCGTGATCGGCGCGATGGCGGGCCAGGCCGCGGCCATCTTCATCGTGCACCTGAGGCTCGCGGGGATCGTGGGCTTCGGCGCCGCATGGCTCATCGCGACGCCGCTCGCGATCGTGCTGGGGGTCGCGACGGGAATGCTGTTCAACAAGGCCAAGGGCCGCGAGATGGTGACCGGTCTCATCGCGGGCTTCTTCTCGAACGGGCTCTACCAGCTCGTGTTCCTGTTCGCCATCGGGAGCCTGATCCCGTTCAAGGATCCGGACATGCTCCTCCCCCAGGGCTACGGCCTGCGCAACACGATCGACCTGACGGGCATCCAGTACGCCGTGGACGATCTGATCCGCTTCCAGATCCCCGTCGAGGGCCGGATGCTCCGCGTCCCGATCGCCACCTATCTCGTGATCGCCGGGTTCTGCGTGTTCACGGTCATGTTCTTGAGGACGCGCCTCGGGCAACAGTTAAGGGCGATGGGGCAGGATGACCACGTCGCCGCGATCGCCGGGATCCCCGTGGAGCGAAATCGCGTGATCGCGACGGTCATGTCCACGGTCTTCGCGTCCTGGGGGCAGCTTCTCTTCCTTCAAAACATCGGGACGCTGAACACGTACAACTCGCACGAGCAGGTCGGGATGTTCGCGATCGCGGCGCTGCTGGTCTCGGGGGCGACGGTGTCACGGGCGACGGTCGGGCAGGCATTACTTGGGACGTTCCTCTTCCACACCCTATTCGTCGTATCGCCGCTCGCGGGCAAGGCGCTGGCGGGGGACGCGCAGATCGGAGAGTACTTCCGAGTGTTCGTGGCCTATGCGGTGATCACGGTGGCACTCGTGCTGCACGCGTGGCAGGCGAAGACCAGACGGCGGCGTTAGACGTGCGGAACATTGGGCCTCAGCTCAGGCGAGTTCCAGGGACTGCGGCAGTTCGCCATCGTCGTCGGCGTGCAGAAGCCTCTGTAGTCAGGGGCGCCAATGGAATGAGGCTTCCAGCCTCATCACGAAGACATCGAGAGCCTCGAGGGGGATGTTCGGGGCGTCGAACACGACGATCGTTCCGGCGTCTTCTGTCTTCAGCCACGAACCGCTGAGGCGAAGGCCCAGGGTTGGCCGAACCATGACGTCGACCCCGCCTCCGATCTCGGCGCCGATCCGGACGTGACTCGGCCCACCCGCTCCCCATTTCGATAAGACGCCAAGCGGCATGGCAAACAGGAATGGCTCGGTGCTCCCTCGGGTTATCCGGTAGAGAGGGCCAAGGCCAATCGGGATGAACTGGACGCGGCCCACGCCCGGATAGTCCGTGTATCGCGCATATTGAGCGCGCGCCAGGAGAGCCCATCGACTATCGGTGTGGGAGCTAAACGCGGCGCTGAGGAGGCCCGCCCCATTCGTGTCACCACCCCAAGTGGCTGGTGCGTAGCCGCCGCCTAGCGAGATCGCCGCGTCACCCGCTACTTCACCGCGAGATGTGTCCGGGGCGGCTACTTTGACAACCGTGAGGAGGGCGCACAGAGCCGATGCCTTCAGAACCAGTGAGGCGGACCAGACTCTCATGAGCGAAATCATACGACTCCTCGGATCCTAGCGTCGCCTCTCCCGCCTTGCCCCACGCCGCCCCTGGTGGGACCATGGGAGTCAAAGGAGGGACTTGCCATGGCCCGAGCTGAAACCCACGCCCTGCCGCGACCAGAGCGCGCCGCGACCGAACTCGAACCGCTTCACGATCGCCTGACCCGCTACCGCCGCGCGGTCGATTACATCGCGGCGGCCCAGATCTATCTCAAGGCCAACCCACTCCTCGAGGAGCCGCTTC
>DASUFL010000091.1:0-17705 GCA_036274595.1 Candidatus Eiseniibacteriota bacterium
TTCGCCCTGAGCCGTGTGCGATGCTGCCCGCGGCGCGAAGCGTCTCGGCATTGGACGGGTCGAGCTCGAGCGCGCGCCGCACGGACGCCTCCGCCCCCTTCCAGTCCCAATCGTGCACTCGTTGGATGGCGGCGAGCCTGATGTGCGCCTCGGGCAGATCCGGTGCAAGCTCGAGCGCGCGCAACGCCGTCTTTCTCGCCTTCTCATAGGCTACCCTCACGGGCTCCCAACCATAGCTGCCAGCATTCGAATACGCCCGGGATATGGCGGCGTAGGCGAGCGCGAGGGTCGGGTCGATCGCGACCGCCTCCTCGAGATAGCGTAGTCCCTTCGCGGTGTCTTCCTCCGTCACGCGATCGACGAAGTACTTGCCCTGCAGGTAGGCGCGGTGAGCCTCGGGATTCTGGACTCCGTGGCCCCGGCCGGCCGCAGCGATGGCCGCCTGCGCGGCGCTGCTCGCCTTCGAGTCCGGAGCTTCCCCGAGGAGCGTGGTTCGAAGCTCCCGCACGACGGATTGAGCGATGTCATCCTGGACCGCGAAGATGTCGTCGAGCGAGCGGTCGTAGGTCTCGGCCCAGAGCTGCACGCGGTCGGCCGCCTGAACGAGCTGCACCGAGATCCGTACTCGATTGCCCGATTTACGCACGCTTCCATCGAGGAGGGTCGCCACGTTCAGCCGCTCGCCGATCACGGCGAGATCCTCGTTCATGCCACGGAACTGAAACGACGAGGCCCGCGCCGCGACGCGTAGGCCACGCACCTTCGTCAGCACGCTCAGGAGCTCATCGGCGAGCCCGTCGGAGAAGTACTCGTCCTCCTCGTTCCGGCTTCGGTTGATGAAGGGGAGCACGGCGATCGAGGGCACGTTCGTGGATACAGGGCCAAAGCCGGAGGCTGCGGAGCCGGGACCGGATGGGGCGGGCGTCGCCGCCCTGGGCCCGGGTGTGGGAGTCGCCGGCACGTGCGGGAACGGCGTCGGCGCCGCGGACGGCGGTGAGGGCGTGAAGCCGCCCGATACGGGCGACGGCGGCGCGCTCCCCTCGCGCTCGAGATACTTCAGCTCGTTGTACACGTCGCGCGCTGTCTGGAAGCGGTCGCGCGGATTCTTCTCGAGGCACCGGACCACGATTCGGTTCAGATCGCGCGGGAGATCCGAGCGCACGCTCAAGAGCGGAGCCGGCGCGTCGCGCAGAATGGCCGAGCTGATGTCGGCCGAGCTTTCTCCCGTGAAGGGACGTCGGCCCGTGGCGAGCTCGTAGAGGATGATGCCGAGCGCAAAAAGATCGGATCGCGCGTCCACCGGCTCGCCGCGGATCTGCTCCGGCGCCATGTACGGCACCGTGCCCAGCACCTGACCGACACCCGAGATGGGTCCCGCAGAGGCGCCGATCGTGGCCCCGGGATCCGCGCCTTCCTCCGCGGCGACTTTCGCGAGCCCGAAGTCGAGGACCTTCACCCAGCCGTCCGGCGTCACCATGACGTTCCCGGGCTTGAGATCGCGATGCACCACGCCGCGCTCGTGCGCCGCCACGAGGGCGTTGGCGAGCGGGATCGCGAGCTCGAGCACGCGCGAGAGGGGAAGCCCTCCCGACGTGACCACGTGATCGAGGCTCTGTCCGTCGACCAGCTCCATCGTCAGGAAGCGGACGCCTTCCTCCTCCTCGACGGAATGGAGGGTGACGATGTTCGGATGATTGAGGCCCGCGACGGCGCGCGCTTCGCGCTCGAAGCGCGCGAGGCGATCGGGGCTGGCCGCCACGGCCTCCGGCAACACCTTGATCGCGACCTCGCGTCCCAGGCGCGTGTCGCGCGCCCGATAGACCTCGCCCATGCCGCCGGCTCCGAGCGGGCCGGTGATGTGGTAAGTGCCGAGCTTGGTTCCTTTGGAGAGGGGCATAGCCGCGTAGTGTAACCGTATGGCGACTCCCTGTCAGCGGCGTCGCCTGCGCTTTGAAGGAACCACCTACCCGTGGAACCCTTTTCCCAAGGCCCCTTTCGTCTCCAACGCCAGATCCTGTCATCGCCAAGCTATATCCGCACCGGTAAGTGTCTGCGTCGCAACTTCGTACTCGCCCGTATCGAGTCAACCCACCGGGTTGGCATCACTTCTGCGATGTGTCACACCCGGCCCCCACTCTGGGGGCATTGGAGCGCGGCAAGTCTGTAGTCGGGCTGAATCGGCGACCAACTTGGGTCGCCCCTTATCGGATCCGAGCTTTGCCTCGGATCGCCGCGCGATATGGCCCGGCGTCAACTGGAGAAAGGGTGGCCCATGCGAAGCATGATCGTTGCATTCGCCGCCGTGGCGCTCGTGGCTGCGGGCCCCGCCTTCGCGGGGGGCGACAAAGGACAGATCGAGATTGGTGGTTATGGCGGATGGTTCTTCCCGGACGACTACGGGCAGTTCCATCCCGACAAGGACAACATCTGGGGCGGGCGTCTCGGATACTGGTTCACGCAGAATTGGACGCTCGAGGGCTCGTATCAGAAGGTCATGACGGACACGGAAATGGACCTGGTGGGCGTGCCCGAGGTGGACGTGGACCTGGCGTCGTACCGCCTCAACCTCCTCTACAACCTCGGCTCTGCGGCATCCAAGGCCCGTCTCTTCGTCACAGCTGGCGCCGGCTCCGAAAAGACCGACATCGATACGTACGTCGATGAGAACAAGTTTGGATGGAACGTCGGCGGCGGTCTCCGCTTCTTCCTGTCGCGGAATTTCAATCTCCGCTTCGATGGACGTTTCGCCAGCGTCAAGGCGGTCGAAGGCAGCGGTCATGAGGGGAACGGCGAGGCCACGGTGGGTCTTGGATTCCTCTTCGGAGGTCACAAGGAGGAAGCCGCGGCCGAGGTGATTCCGCCTCCCGCGAATCAGCCTCCCACGGTGTCGTGCGCGGCCGATCGCGCGCAGGTCCTGCCGGGTGAGACCGCGACCATCACGGCCACCGCGGCGGATCCCGAGGGTGGTCCGTTGACGTACGACTGGACTGCGACGGGTGGTGCACGCGTGACGGGGACCGGTCCCTCGGCGACGGTCGACTTCACGGGCGCAACGCCGCCCGCGAATGCGGCCATCTCGGTGAAGGTGACCGACGATCACGGCCAGAGCACATCGTCCGACTGCACGGTGGCCCTCATGGCTCCGGCGAAGCCTCCCGAGGCCGTGTCGTGCATCTCCACCGGATTCCCGAAAAACGCGTCGCGGCTCAACAACGTCGACAAGGCCTGTCTGGATGACGTCGACCAGAGGCTCAAGGCCGATCCGCGGGCGCGCGTCGTCGTGATCGGGCACTCGGACACGAAGGAGACCACGAAGAACATCGCCCAGTCGCGTGCCGAATCCGTGCGCGATTACCTTGTGCGCGAGCGTGGCATCGACACGGCGCGCATCGAGGTTCGCGCCGCGACCGCGACTGCGGGCGCTGACGTCACCGCCCAGACGAGCAACCGTCGCGTCGAGGTGTGGTTCGTTCCCGAAGGCGCGTCGGTGCCAGGAATGTAAGTCGGTAGAACAAACGACATCGGTTGATCGCGGGGCGGTTCCCACCGGAACCGCCCCGCTTCGTTCGACTTACGCGCCGCTGTGCCACGAAGGCACAGCCTATGCACTACCAAAAAAATCACCATGCGCGCCATTGCGGAACCGAGAGTCGAATGCGTGAAGAACCGGCGAGTCGTTACCTCGCGCGGCGGGCCGATGCCTGCTTGTCGAAGGGGACTGGCCGGAGCACGCTCTGCGTTCCTCGTGCTGATCGCCCTGGTGATCGCAGCGTCGCCGGCGCGGGCCCAGACGTGGTCGCCGGTCGGTCCTCCCGGCGGTACGGTTCGCGATCTCGCCCACGACCCTCGAAATCCGGACCGCGTCTACCTCGGAACCGCGGACGGCATCCTCTACCGCTCCGACGACGGCGGCGCAACGTGGTCCCGGCTCGAACCTGGCTTCCCGAAGCGGGGCATGAGCCTCGACGACATCGCTGTCGACGCCCGCAGCACGGTGTACGTCGGCTACCGGGAAGTGTCGGGGAGCGGCGGCGGCGTCGCGCGGAGCACCGACGCCGGGCAGACGTTCACGTTTCTGCCCGGGATCCAGGGCGAATCGGTTCGGGCGATCGCGCTGGCTCCGTCGAACCGTCGCGTGATCGCGGCCGGCACGCTCACCGGAGTGTTCCTCTCGCGCGACGCGGGCCAGACCTGGACCCGTATCACGCCCAAGGATCACCCCGATCTTCGCAACATCGAGTCGCTCGCCTTCGATCCGGACAACCCGCGGGTCCTCTACGCGGGAACGTGGCACCTGGCGTGGAGGACGCGCGACGGAGGCGCGAACTGGGCCCCGATCCACGAAGGCATGATCGACGACTCGGACGTCATGACGATGACCGTGCTACGGGACGATCCGCAAGTTCTCTACGCCACGGCATGCTCCGGGATCTATCGCTCCGAGGACGGTGGCGACAGCTGGACGAAGCTCAAGGGCATCCCGTTCACGAGCCGCCGGACCCGCGCGTTCGCGCTCAGCCCCGACGAGAGTCTTCTGCTCGCTGGGACCACCGACGGCCTCTGGATCAGCGACGACCGCGGCGTCACATGGAGCAAGTCTCCGGATCGGGACCTCGTGATCAACGCGGTGCTCGTCCAGCGCGACGGATCGATCCTTCTCGGGACCGACGAAGCGGGCATCGTGCGGAGCACCGACCAAGGGCGTACGTGGGTGGCGAGCAACACCGGATTCGCGGAGCGCTTCGCGCTCCAGCTCCTGTTCGATCCCGAGGGCCGCATGGTCGTGGCTACGTGGGGAGCGCCGCGGTATGGCGGAGTCTACATGTCCGGCGGCATCGGCCGTCCCTGGGTGCATCTCTACGAGGGCCTCGAAAAGCACCAGGTCCTCTCGGTCGCTCTTCTCCAGGGGGGAATTCTCGCGGGAACGGAGGATGGCGTCTTCTTTCGCTCGCCGGACGCGAAGAGCTGGAAGCCCGTGCCTATCCGCATCGATGGCAAGGTCCTCAAGCCGCGCGTGGCGGAGCTCCTCGTCTTGAAGTCGGGCGCCATCCTGGCCGCGACGCGCGACGGCGTGGTCCGGAGCGCCGACGGTGGGGCCACCTGGACCCGGCCCGAGACGGCGAACACCGACATCGGCGCGCTCGCGGTGTCGCCGCGGAATCCCAATCTCGTGGTCGCGGCGGGGGAGACGGGTGTGTTCCGGAGCGTGAACGGCGGGCAAACCTGGCGGCGCGTGTCGCTGCCGCTCGACGTGAGCATGCACGCTCTCGCGTTCCTGCCGACCGACGATCGTGTGGTCTTCGCGACGACCGCTGGCGGCCTCTTCCGCTCCGCCGACCGGGGTGCCACCTGGCGGCGCGTGAACGGGGGCGTCCCGCATTCGGACCTGACCGGCCTGGCGATCCAGCCCGATGGAGGCACCATCTACGTGAGCGACTTCACCTGGGGAGGCATCTTCCGGAGCACGGACGGCGGTGCATCCTGGTCGCGCATGCCGATCGACGGGCTCGGATCGGACCGCGTGTGGGCGATGACCATCGACCCCGCGGCTCCGCAGCACTTGCTCGCCGCGTCCTCAGCGGGCGGTGTCCACCTCTACATGCCTGCAGCGTCGCCTCGTCAAGAACAGCCCGCCCGGTAGTCTCCTAGAACCGCAGCGACAGGCAGCTCAATCCGCCGTCCATCTTCTGGAATTCCGACATGTCGAGCTCGACCACCTCCGTGCCGAGGTGCTCGAGCGCGGCGCGCGTGCGGGGATGCTTGGCCGGCACGAGGATGCGATCGTTCACGAGGATGCAGTTGGCGGCGTACTCCTCCTCCGGGTCCACGGTGAGCACTTGATAGCGAGAGAGAGCGGGATGCGAGGCGAGTGCCGCGATCGCTACCATGCGGCCGTGGCCGACGTAGGCGAGGCCGCTCTTCAAGTGCAGGATGCCCGGGATGACGCGAACGTCGATTGTATCGGACGTGATCCCCGCCATGGAGTAGAAGGCCGCGAGCTGCCGCGCTCCGTCCTCGTTCGTTCGACCTGAGAGTTTGATGATCGCGTGCCCATCGGCTTCACACACATCGCCGCCATCCAGGGTTCCGGGGTCCTCGATCGACTCGAGGTGGTCGTAGAACGTCGCGAGCGTCTCATGGATGGCCGCGACCTCCCCTTGACGGCTCACCGCGCCCGGCCGCGTCAGGATGGCGCGGCCACCTGCGAGGATCGCGGTGTCCTCGACGAACGTGGAATCGGGATGGCGGGGATCGGCGGGGAGCCGCATCAGCGTGAGTCCGCGGCGCTCGAGCGCGGTGCAGTAGGCCTCGTGCTGAGCCAGCGCGATGGCGTAGTCGGGTGGGCCCAGATCGGAGGTCGTGAGGCCATCGCCGAAGTTCGGGGCGGGCGGTCGAACGATGGCATTTTGGAACGCGGGCCGGCTCACCATCCGTCGCTCAGAACTTGACGACGAACTCCCCGTTCTTGTGCAGGAGCTCGCCGTCGACCCGTATCTCACCGCCGGGCCTGAGATCGCAGACCATGTCCCAGTGCACCGCGGAGAGATTGGTGCCGCCCGACTCGGGGATGCTGGCGCCGAGCGCCATGTGGAACGTCCCGGCGATCTTCTCGTCGAACAGCGTCTGACGCATGAATCGCGTGACGCCGCGATTGGTGCCGATGGCGAACTCACCGGGCACGCGCGCTCCCTCGTCCACGTCGAGCGTGCGGAGCAGGAAGTCCTGCCCCTTGTCCGCCTTCGCTTCGACCACGCGCCCCTTCTCGAGCTTGAGCCGTACGTTCGTCACCTCGCGTCCGCGATAGACGGCGGGGTACGTGTAGCGCACGTGCCCCTCGACCGAGCCCTCCACCGGGCTCGTGAAGACTTCGCCGTCGGGCATGTTCGCGCGGCCGTCGCAGTTGATGAACGGACGCCCGGAGATGCTCAGGCGGAGGTCGGTGTCGGGCCCGATCACGTGGACCTCCTTCTTCCCCTTGAGCCATTCCACGAGGCCCTGCTGCCACTTCGAGAACTTCTTCCAGTAGCCGATCGGGTCCTCGAGATCGGGAAGGCAGGCGCCGTAGACGAAATCCTCGAATTCGGTGAGGCCCATCTCGGCGTCCTGCGCCGTCGCGTTCGTGGGGAAGAGCGTCCCCACCCAGCGCAGCTCCTTCGACGCGTGGCGCCGCATGAACGTGCGCGTGACCTCGCTCATGGCGCGCTGATTCAGCGCCATCTTCGCGGGTGAGACGTTGCTGAGCGACTTGGTGTTCGCGGAGCCCATCATGGCGATGAGCCCGTCATAGGAGTCGACCACGAGCTTGTAGGGAGGCGCGACGTGCTGGAGCTGCTCGTCCGATGCGTACTTGTAGTAGAGCTCGTCCAGGCCGGGCAGGGTCGCCAGCACGAAGGGATGACCACCGGATTTCAGCACTTCGGCATAGACGGACCGGATCAAGGGCTCGGCGAGCGAGGTCCCCTGGATCGCGATCTTCTGCCCGGGCTGGACCGCGATGGAGTAGTTCACGAGGAGGTCGGCCAGCTTGTCCACGCGTGAATCGGCCATGGCGGTGAAGCTACACCAACGCTGAGAGATGGTACAGTGCCGGGATGAACGAGATTTCCGCGACCACTCTGGAGGAACCGGAGCTTCCCGCGCCTCTCTTGGACCGTGTCCTCACGCGGCTGGGGCTCTCCCGGTTGCCGTCGCCCGACTACGAGGGCTTGTGCCAGCTCTACGGCGCCTGGTGCTCGCGCGTCCCGTTCGACAACGTGCGCAAGGTGGTCGCGCTTCAGACCGGCCGGGACCTGCCGGGGCGAACGGCGGAGGATTTCTTCGAAGCCTGGCTCGATCTCGGCGCGGCGGGAACCTGCTGGCCGAGCAGCAACGCCCTCTACGCTCTGGTCCGGAGCGCCGGCTTCGACGTGAGGCGGAGCGCGGGATCCGCGCGCGACCTGGGCCCGATCAATCACGCGACCAATCGCGTGGTGATCGACGGCGGGACCTGGCTCGTGGACAGCTCCATGCTCACCGCCGATCCCCTTCCGCTCACCGACCGGGTTCACATCGGGTCCGGACACTTCGCGGCCGAGGTCGAGCCGGAGGCGGGAAGTCATCTCGTGTGGGTCGATTTCCCTCCGCAGGGCGCGCTTCCGTTCCGGCTCCTGCCCGATCCGATCTCTCTCTCGTTCCACCTGGACGGCTACGAGCGGTCACGCGAGAAGAGCGCGTTCAACCGGCGGCTCTACGCGCGACGAAACTATCCGGGCGAGAAGCGGATCCTGGTGGGGAACCAGCGCGTGTCGAAGACGGCGGCGGGGATGGACGTGCGCGCGCTGACGCGGGAGGAGCTCCTGGAAGCGCTCGAGGCGGACATGGGGATCGACGGCCGGCTGGTGGATGAATGGCTCGCGTGCGGAGGGCTCGATCTCGCGTTCGAGGAGTCGCCCCCTCCGCCGCCCCTCGATCGCAAGCCGCCTTCACAGCGCGGCTGATCCGCGCCGGGGGTTCTCAGTGCCCCCAGTCGGGACCGGAGTCCGCGCCGGCGTCCTGGCTCAGGTTCTTGGGATCGCTTCCATCGGTGCGGATCGAGTAGATCTCGTCGTTTCCGTCGTACACGTTCGTCACGAACACGATCCGCTGACCGTCGGGGGACCAGCGCGGCTGCTTGCCCTGTGCCGGGCTCTGGATGCTGCCTCCCGTCGCCGGAATCACGCAGACTCCCAGCACCGCCCCATAGACGAGCTTGGTCCCATCGGGCGACCATGCGAGCGAGTTCTTCGCGAGGCCGTCGGTCGTGATCCTCAAAGCCCCGGTCCCGTTCGGCAGGATCGTGTAGATGTCGTTCGCGGCCTGGCCGTTGAGGCCCGTCGACACGTAGGCGAGCTTGGTTCCGTCCGGGCTCCACGCCACATACGATGCACCCACGCTGAAGGTGTGTTTCCCGGTCGCGTCGGCATTCATGACGGCGAGGCTGTCGGCCACCAGCGCGAGCTTGGTCCCGTCCGGCGACCACGCCGCGCGCTTGCCGGGCGCGAGTCCAACCTGGGACGTGCCGTCCACGTTCATCACGAACACCGACGCGGGATTGAGCTCGCGCCGGAACGTGATCTTGGTTCCGTCGGGGGAGAGGAGCGGATCGCCGTCCTCCACGCTGTTGAACGTGAGCCGCGCGACGTGTGCTCCGTCGTCCCGCATGATGTAGATCTCGCCATGCGCCTCGTCGCGATCGCTCGCGAAGACGATGTGTCCGGGGATGACCTGGTCGGAGGGGAGCTCTTCCGTGCCGCGGCTCAAGTCGCAGCCGGCGGACACGATCGTGAGAGCGACGAGAAGGAACAGCGGTCGACGAAGCACGGGCCGATCCTTTGCCGGGGTTCAAGTCCAGTCCCTGACGAGGGGGGATTCCCTGGAAGTATCGGCAGATGCGCTAGGTGAGATTAGCCAAGTAAGTTATTGTAAATAAGCACCTTGCAACTAATGGGCGCGAGCCGCTGGTCTCTGCCGGAACAAGACGATGCAGAGCATCATGAGCCCGAGCAGGACGGCCGAGGCGCCGTACCGGCTCAGCGCGAGCCCGCCCTTCTCGATCGGCTTGTCGAGGAAGTCACCCACCACCGCCCCCAGCGGACGCGTGAGCACGAACGCGGCCCAGAAGAGAACGATGCGCGAGATCCTCGTCCAGTAGTACGCGGCGGCGATCAGGAGCAGGAGCGATCCGAAGATGATGGCCGCCCACTTGTAGCCGAGCCCGGCAGTGTCCGCGGTCCAGTCCCCGAGCGCGGTTCCCAGCGTCTGCGAGAACATGATCGTCACCCAGTAGAACATCTCCGTTCTCGGGGAGACGACGGTGTCGACGGAGATCGACCCGAGCACGCGATGCCACAGCGCGAGCGAGCCCAACAGGAGAACGAGGAGGAGCGCCGAGCCGCCCGCGTAGCCGATCCCGAGGGAGCGGGTGGCGAAGTCCGCGAGCGTCGTGCCCAGCGTGGTCGTCGCGACGATCGTGGCCCAGTAGAGAACCGGATGAAATCGCTTCGCGGCGATCTGGGCCCCTACGAGCGCGAGGAACAGGACGAGGAAGATCCCGCTCGCCGCGAGATAGCCCAGGTTCATCGACATCGACACCATGTCGCCGCCCGTCTCTCCGAGCGTCGTGGCCGCGATCTTGATGATCCAGAAGACCAGTGTGATCTGGGGGACCTTGCTCAGAACGCGATCGTCATCCCTGGTCATGGATGTCTCCCTTGTGCGGGGCAGGCGCCGACTACGTTCTCAGAAGCAGCATGTATGCCGGTTCCTCCGGCTACGCCTCGACTGCGGCCGCCTCGGCGGGCATTTCGCCCCTGTGCCCGCGCAGGAAGAACGCGAGCGGGATCGCCACGGCGAAGGAAAGCGCGACCAGCAGGAAGACGTGGTTGTAGGCCATCACCGTGGCCTGGGCGAGCACCGTCTGATCGAGCATGCTGAGGGCGCGGCGCGCGGCTTCGAGGGAGTCGACCGACGATTGCATGAATCCCGCCGTCGCGTCCGCGAGCCACTGCCGCGTGGCTTCGCTGTACGGATTGACCTGCGCGGCGAGGGTGTCGTGGTAGCGGGACGTGCCGGTGGAGATCTGCGTCGCCGCGACGGCGATTCCGACGCTTCCGAAGACCTGGCGCACCACGTTGTAGAGTCCCGCCCCCGCGGTGACCCTGGCGCGAGGGATATTCGTAAGCGCGGCCGTGCTCAACGCGACGAAGATGAGACCGAAGCCGACCCCTTGCCAGATCTGGGGGACCACGATCGCCGCCGCGCTCGTGTCCAGCGAGAGATGGGTGAACTGATAGAACGAGAAGGCGCTGACCGCGAGTCCCATGGCCACGAGGACGCGGGGACCGACACGGTTGTAGAGGAAACCGCTCAGCGGCATGACCACCGCCATCGTGATGCTGCGCGGCGCGAGCGCGAGCCCGGACTCCATGGCTGAATAGCCGAGAAGGCGCTGCAGGAAGAGCGGAAGGATGAACAGACTCCCGTAGAGCCCCATTCCCAGAACGCCGCCGAGGAACGTCGCCGAGCTGAACGGCACGTTCTTGAGGAGCCGAAGATCCACGGCCGGGCGCTCGGTTCGAAGCTCACGCCACACGAACAGGACCAGGCCGACCGCCGCCGCGATCGCGAGTCCCGCGATCCACGGCGACTCGAACCAGTCCTTCTCGGCCCCCTGCTCGAGGACGAGCTGGAGCGAGCCGAGGCCCACCGTCATGAACGCGAGACCGGGCCAGTCGATGGCCCCGCGACCGCGCACGAGGTAGGGCGGATCCTGGACGAATCGTCCCACGAGGATCACGCACAGGATCCCGATCGGGACGTTGATGAAGAAGATCCAGGGCCAGGAGTACGTGTCGGTGAGCCAGCCGCCCAGCGTCGGCCCGATCGCCGGCGCGACCACGACGCCCATGCCGTAGATTCCCATCGCGAGACCCTGCTCCTCGGGAGGGAAGGTCTCGCGGAGGATCGCCTGCGAGAC
This sequence comes from Candidatus Eiseniibacteriota bacterium, assembly GCA_036274595.1. Taxonomy (GTDB): domain Bacteria; phylum Eisenbacteria; class RBG-16-71-46; order SZUA-252; family SZUA-252; genus WS-9. Next base: position 11,495 of record DASUFL010000091.1, read on the forward strand.
CGTCATGAGCACGCCGCCGCCGATTCCCTGGAAGATGCGAAAGACGATCATGAGCGGCAACGAGCGCGCCATGCCGCAGAGCATCGACGCGACGGTGAAGAGGACGATGTTCGCGATGTAGAAGTTCTTGCGACCGAATCGCTCGGAGAGGAGCGCGATGATCGGCATGATCACCACGTTCGCGAGCATGTAGCCCGCGATGACCCAGGTGATCTCGGTGGTGGAGGCGCCGAGGCTCCCGCTCATGTCGGGGAGCGCGACGTTCACGATGCTCGCGTCCAGCACCGCCATGATCGTCCCGGTGAGCACGCTCACCGTGATGAGCCAGCGATGGGACGATGAGGAGATCACCCCTGCGTGCGGACCGAGACGTGCACGCTCATGCCGGGGCGGAGGAGGTGCGCGGGATCTTGCGGCTCGTCGATCGCGATCTTCACGGGAACGCGCTGGACGACCTTCACGAAGTTGCCGGTGGCGTTCTCGGGCGGGAGCAAGGAGAAGGTGGCTCCCGTCGCCGGACTCAAGCTCTCCACGTGTCCACGGAACTCGCGCCCTTGGTACGTGTCGGCGTGGATCCTGGCGGCGTCGCCTGGCTTCATGTCGTCGATCTGGGTCTCCTTGAAGTTCGCGATGACCCACACGCTGTCGAGCGGGACGACCGCGAGGAGCGCCTGCCCGGGCTGGACGAGCTGTCCGACCTCGACCGACTTCTTGGACACGATGCCGTCGTGCGGCGCGGTGATGCGAGCGTACGAGGCTTGAAGCGCCGCCTCGTCGCGCTCCGCGATCGCAGCGGCCACCTTGGCGCTCGACCCGCGCGCGCCGGCCACCGCCGCCTCGGTGCGGCTCTGCGCCGCGCGCAGCGCGGCGGCCGCGGCGCGCGCCGCCGCCTCGTCATTCTCGACATCCTGACGCGCGATGGCGTTCTGGGCGAGAAGATCGCGCGACCGTGCGGCGCGATTGGCGGTGCGCTCCGCCTCGGCTCGAGCCTGCGCCACCGAGGCGCGTGCGGCGGCGACGTCCGCTGCCGCCTCACCGCTGGGTCCTGTTTCGGTCTGGGCGAGCGTGAGATTCGCCTCGGCCTGCCTGAGCCTCGCTGTCAAATCGCGATCGTCGAGCTGGACGAGGACGTCGCCTGCGCGGACTTCCTGATTTTCGGAGACCAGCACGGTGCGGACGTAGCCGCTCGCACGGGAGAGCACGGGGATGATGTGGCCCACGACCTGCGCGTCGTCGGTGCCCTCGTGGGTGCGCGAGGAGAGCCAGAACCGGACGCCGAGCAGGATGAGCGCGAGCGCAACGACACCCGCAAGGATGGCAAGGAGACCCTTCCGTCCCCGGCGTTGGCGCGGAACTCGTGGCGCCTCCTCGAGACGGGGCGCTTCCTTCAAAGGCTCAGGGCGCACCGCTGCATCCACCTTCATACAAATAGGTTAGAAGCATAATGAGTGCCCTGGATTCAGCTCGTTGTTGGGAGGCTGGAAGATCATGCGTCGGCTTGGGTTTCAGGCTCCTCGTCGGATTCAGCGTACCTCTCCTCACACCGGGGCGGCTTGTAGCGTGGTCGATGACCGGTCTACATTCTTGGCCGGTACAGCGTTGGCTCACCTGCCCTGCACACCCCGGAGAGAGGATCGTGACCTGGATCGCCGGCTCGGCGGGACTCGTGCTCGTCGCGATCATCCTGTGGGACACGTACGAGACGATCCTCTTGCCGCGACGTCTGCCGGGGGATGTCCGCATCTCGAGGCTCGTTCTACGGACGCTCTGGCTCTCCTGGCGTGCGCTCAGCCGCCGATTCGGCTCGTCGAAGAGTCGCGAGCTCTTCCTCAGCTTCTACGCGCAGCTCTCCTTGATCCTCCTCCTGAGCGTCTGGGCGGCCGGGCTCATGGTCGGGTTCGCCGCGATGCAATGGGCCATCGGCTCGCACCTTCAGGCCCCGACCGGTATCGAGGGGTTCCCAGCGGACCTCTACTTGAGCGGAACCACCCTGTTCACCCTGGGCCTGGGCGACGTGGCACCCATGAGCCCTCCGGCACGCATCCTCACGGTCATCGAGGCGGGGCTCGGCTTTGGATTCCTCGCCATGGTGATCTCGTACGTCCCCGTCCTGTACCAGCAATTCGCCCGGCGGGAAGCGCGCATCACGATGCTGGACGAGTGGGCCGGCTCGCCTCCCGCGGCGGCGCTCATCCTGCGCCGCGCCTTCGAGAGCCGCGACCCGAACGGCGCTCTCGATCAATTGTTCCACGAGTGGGAACAGGCCTCGGCGGAGATTCTCGAGAGCCATCTGTCCTACCCGACACTGGCCTTCTTCCGGTCCCAGCACGACAATCAATCCTGGCTGGCGTCCGTGAGCGCCGTGCTGGATGCTTGCGCACTCACCGCGACCACGGTCCGGGGGATCGACCCGTTCCAGGCGCGGCTCACGTTCGCGATTGGACGCCACACGCTGGTGGACGTGTCGCAGGTGTTCCGGCTCAAGCCACGCGACGTGGATGGTGCGCGGTGCACCCCGGAGCGTTTCCAGGAGCTGCGCGCATGGCTCGGATCCTCGGGAGTGCCGCTGACCGAGGAGCCGGACGCCTACAAGCGATTCCGCGAGCTGCGGCGCCTGTACACGCCGTACCTGGACGCGCTCTCCGAGTATCTGGCCATGCCGCTGCCGGCATGGCTGCCGCGCGCCCAGGAGAAATACAACTGGAAGAGCACCGAGATAGCGACGCACGACCAGTAGGGAAGGCGAAAGGGGAGTCACGATGAACCAGGCCGGTGGGCCCTGGCCCAAGGGAATCCACGCGATCACGCTCTTCGTGGAGGATCTCCCGGCCGCGAAGAAATTCTATTCCCAGGCATTTGGCCTGCCGGTGGTCTTCGAGACCGGGGACTCGGCGGTCTTCCGCTTCGGAGCCACGCTCGTCAACCTGCTGGCGATCGAGCAGGCTCCTCCGGGCGGACATATCTGGGAGATCGCGCACTGAGCCGAGTTCGTATAGGGTTCGCGGCGTGACGTCCACCGGACCCGAGCCAGTCGTCTTCATTCACGGCCTCTACCAGGGGTTCGCCCACCTCGGCGACATCCCCTTTCCCTCGTCGAGAAAGCGCATCCTGCTCGACCTCCCGGGCTATGGCGGCCAGGTCGGGAAGGCAGCGCCATCCAGCCTTTCCGGCTACGCCGACCACGTTGCGTCCGAGCTCGATCGGCTCGGCGCCTCGCCCGCGATCGTTGTGGGGCATTCAGTCGGCGGCGCCGTCGCGATGCTCCTCGCCGCGAATCATCGAGATCGCGTCGTCTCGATCGTGAACGTCGAAGGGAACTTCCGGCCGGCCGACGCGTTCTGGTCGACCAAGATCGCGGCGATGACGAGCGAGGAAGCCGAGGCGATGCTCGAGGGGTTCAAGAGCGACGTCGACGGTTGGCTTACCCGGCAGAAGATCCAGATCAAGCCCAAGCGTCAGGAATGGGTCAAGCGCATGCTCGACGCGCAGCCCGCTCGATCCGTGCAGGCGCTCGCGCGCGCGGTGGTCGAGGCCACCGCTTCACCCGACTACCTGCCGACCATGGACGGGGTGATCCTCTCAGGCGTTCCGGTTCACCTGATCGCGGGCGAGCGGTCGCGCGCGGGCTGGGGCGTGCCGGACGACTTTGCCCGCCTCGCCGCCTCGTTCTCGATCCAGCCGAAGGTCGGCCACATGATGATGCTCGAGGAGCCGGAGGCGTTCCTGGCGCTCGTGGCCTCGAAGGTCTAGCCCAGGCCGGCCTCCGGTGCTACCGTCCCTACGACCCCGCCGGCAAGACCCCACCCCCAGGAGAGCCTCGTGAGCACCACGACCGCGGCACCTGAACGGCACCAACCCCCAGCCGAGCGGCCCAGAACCCCCGAGCAGATCGAGCGCGACTGGTTCGAGAACGTCTATGCGGGCGACCGCATGCGCCAGCTCACCGTGCGCGCGCTCGTCATGGGCATGCTGCTCGGCATGGTCATGGCCTGCTCCAACGTGTACGTCGGGCTCAAGTCGGGATGGGGGGTCGGCGTCGCGATCACGTCCTGCATCATGGCATGGTCCATCTTCGCCGCCCTCCACGCGATGTTTCCGAAGCTCTTCCCGCCCTACAGCATCCTCGAGAACAACGCGATGCAGTCCTGCGCGTCGGCGGCGGGGGCGATCACGGGAGCCGGGCTCGTCAACGCGATCCCCGCGCTCCTCATGCTCAATCCGGGCGTGCTCCCGGCGGGCTTCGGCGCGCGATGCGCGGTCCTGATTCCTTGGCTCGCCGTCGTGGCCTGGCTCGGGGTGTTCCTGGCCGTACCCACCAAGCGGCAGCTCATCAACGTCGAGCAGCTCAAGTTCCCCAGCGGGACGGCAGCGGCTGAGACCCTGCGGAGCCTGCACGGTCATGGAGCCGGGGCGGCCCGCCAGGCACGCGCGCTCTTCTCCGCGCTGGGAATCGGCGCGGTGGTCACATGGATGCGCGACGCGACCGCGGCCTGGATGCGCGATGTGCCCATCCGCGGCATCCCGGACTGGTCCATCGTCAAGTCCTGGGTCACGTTTCCGAGCGTGCCCTGGCTTCGGTATCCGCGCATCGAATCGGTGTGGGGGACGAGCTGGGCGCGAGTGGGCACCTATCAGGGCCAGCCGCTCCTCCTCAATCAGGTAACCATGTCGTTCGAGGGCTCGCTTCTCTTCATCGCGGCCGGCGCGCTCATGTCCTTCCGCACGGCCTGGAGCCTCCTGCTCGGCGCGGTGATCAACTACGTCTGGCTCGCGCCCATCTTTCTCGCCACGGGGGACATCACGAGCCCCAGCTTCCGGAACATCTCCCGCTGGAGCCTCTGGACCGGCGTGCCGATGCTGGTCACGTCCGGGCTCCTCCTCTTCTTCATGAACTGGAAGAGCGTCGTGCGCGCGTTCAGCACCATCGGCGCCTTCTTCCGGAAGAGCGGCGGCCAGGCCGACCCGATGGATCGGATCGAGGTGCCGGGCTCATGGTTCATCGGCGGCTACGCGCTCCTCGGGACGGCCGCGATCGTGCTGGGGAACCTGTTCTTCCACATCCACTGGTGGATGGGTTTGATCGCGGTCCTGGCGACCTTCTTCCTGGTCGTGGTCGCGGCCAGAGCGACGGGGGAGACCGACATCACCCCCGTCGGCCCGTTGAGCAAGATCACGCAGCTCACGTTCGGTGCGATCGCGCCGGGGAACGTCCCCACGAACCTCATGACGGCCAACATCACGGCCGGCGCCGTAGGGAGCGCGGGCGATCTCCTCACGGATCTCAAGAGCGGCTACATCCTGGGCGCCAATCCGCGCCAGCAGTTCTTCGCCCAGTTCTTCGGCGTCCTCGCCGGGGCGGTGGTCGTGATTCCGGTCTTCTTCATCCTCATCCCGGATCCTTCGCTCCTCGGAACGGAGAAGTGGCCCGCGCCGGCGGCGCTCGTTTGGCGCGGCGTGGCGGAGCTCCTCGCCAAGGGACCGGGATCTCTTCCGTTATCGGCGCGCTACGGCTTGGTGATCGGAGCCGCGCTCGGAATCCTGCTCACGCTCCTCGAGACCTGGCTGCCGCGGCTCAAGAAGTTCATCCCGTCGCCGGTTGGGCTCGGCCTTGCGTTCACGATCAACGGGTTCAACAGCGTGTCGATGTTCCTCGGCGCGCTTCTCGCGCTCGGCTTCACGAAGTGGAAGCCGAAGACGTCCGGGCTCTACACGGTCCCCGTCGCATCGGGGATCATCGCGGGAGAGAGCTTGATGGGAGTCGCGATCGCGATGCTGAGCGCGCTCCACATCCTGGGGTGAGCCGGATCTCGCGATGAGATGGTTCATCGTATCGAGATGGTTCACCGCCGCCGTATCGATCCTGTTCGTTGCGATCGGCATCTGGATGATCACGGACGGCGAGCGGATCGGTTGGGTGATGGCCGGCTTCTTCGGGCTCTGCCTCCTGGTCGCGATCTTCGAGCCCGCCCTCGCCAGGTTCCGGGCCTCCTTCGATCGGTTCCGCCTGGTGATCACCGAAGACGAGATCGCGTGCGAGCACTCCGTTCGAAAGCGGGAGTCCATCCGATGGAACGACGTGAGTCGGATCTGGTACGTGACGACCGATGCCGGGCCTCGCGTCCCCGACGAGTGGTTCCTGCTCGAGAGTGAATCCGGCGGGTGCTCGTTCCCCTCGGAGGCGACGGGCTTGGACGTCTTCTGGAACGAGGTG
>DASUFL010000092.1:0-17975 GCA_036274595.1 Candidatus Eiseniibacteriota bacterium
AGCACCCCCCTGGACCTCGTTCCGCGCTACGCGCTTCGCGCTCCGCGCTCCACTGGAGCGGTCCTGGGGGGTGCTTCGTCCCGCTTCCCTCGCTTGCCTATGCCCAGGTCGTTCTAGCTATGCTTCCCGCGAACGACAGCCTTCAAAGGAGTGCCCGCCTGGATCGTCGTGGTGGCCCGCGTGCTGTTGAGGATCGCCCCGTCCTCCACGCCGATGGCCCCGCCGCCCATCTCAGCCCATAGCTCCGAAAACGCCGCCGTGCGGGGCGCCGGTTTGATGACGATGCGATCGGGGGTGACGTTGAGCTTCTCCGGGTCGGTCAACGCGGCCACGCTCCGAATCGCGGCATAGATCTGCTCCGTTGCGGCGCCCCCTTTGGACTGTCCGATGATCTCGAGGAACTGTCCCGGTTTGATGCGCACGAACCCGGCGGCGACGTTGCCTCCCTGGTCGCCCTGCATCACGATGTTCCCGACCCACGCGGGGTAGTCACGGAACTGCTCGGGGCGGCCGGTGGCGGAGGCGATCGCGTTCTTCACGCGAAGCGAGTCCACGTACTCCGACGGCGTGAGGTTCAGGTTCTTCGTCGAGCCGAGCGTGAGCTGCATCGTCGCGCCCATGCTCTCGTTCGTCGCGACGACGGCGGAGGGATTGTTCACGGTCTTCCAGCCGCTCGGGAAGATGAGCTGAAATCCGAGCTGCGGGTGGTAGAACCGGCTGTTCTCGAAGTATCCGGCCCGCGGATCGTCTCCGTAGACCAGCCCCTCGATGTGCCTGCGGTAGTTGGCGGCGCCGATCTCGAGATTGAGCGCCGCGCCTCCCACGGTGGCCTCCGCGAGCTGGCGCGTACGGACCTGCCGGTCGCCCGGATCGGGGTGGGTGGACAGGAAGTTCGGCAGCCCGGCCCCCTCCCGGTCGCCGATCCGCTTCAGTGTCTCGTACGTCGCCGGGATCTGCCGCGGATCGTACTTCGCGCGCGCGGTGTACTGGACGCCCAGCTCGTCCGCCTGCGACTCGTGGTCGCGGCTGTACTTGAGGAAGAGGAGCCCCATCCCCTGGGCGGCGAGGCCTCCGTACTCCCGGAAGCCCGAGAAGGCGACCATCCCGACCAGGAGTCCGACCTGCGCGATCTGCTGGTTCGTGATCTGCTGAGCCGAGTGGCGCGCGGTCACGTGGCCGATCTCGTGTCCGAGCACCCCGGCGAGCTGCGCTTCCGAGCTCATCTGAGCCATGATGCCGCGCGTGATGTAGATGTAGCCGCCCGGGAGGGCGAACGCGTTGACCACCGGAGAATCGAGGAGCCGGAAGTGCCAGGCCAAGCTCGGCAGGTGGGACACCTTGCCGAGCCTCTGGCCGACGGAGTCGACGTAGGCGGCGAGCTTGGGATCGTCGTAAAGCCCGTACTCGCTGATGATGGCAGGATCGGCCTCGCGCCCCATCTCCATCTCCTGCCCGCGCGAGACCAGCGAGATCTGCTTCGCCCCGGTCGCCGGATTGGTCGCGCAGCCGCCCACGGCCGCCCCCAGGACGAGAACCGCCAGAAGGAGCCGGGACCACCGAGCCGCCCGGATGTCACTTCGGATCATTGTCGACCTCCCATACCCTCTCACGTTAAAGTGGAACTCAGGTGATGATACACCGTTACGTCGGCTTCCCGCCGACGAACTGGGTCCTGGGCCGGGAGGACAAATGGCGACGATAGGCGCCGAGCTGGACCAGCTCTGCGTGGAGACGATCAAGTTCCTCTCCGCGGACGCTGTGGAGAAGGCGAAATCGGGGCACCCCGGCGCTCCGATGGGCGGCGCCGACATGGCGTTCGTGCTCTGGGCGAAATTCCTCCGCTTCGACCCCAAGGACCCGCACTGGCTCGGGCGCGACCGGTTCGTCCTGTCGAACGGCCACGCGTCGATGCTCCTCTACTCGCTCCTCCATCTCTTCGGCTTCGATCTCACGCTCGACGACATCCGCCGGTTCCGCCAGTGGGGCTCCCGCACGCCGGGGCATCCGGAGCGAGGACACGCGCCCGGCGTGGAGGCCACGACGGGGCCGCTCGGCCAGGGTTTCGGCAATGGCGTCGGCATGGCGCTCGCGCACCAGATGACGCTCGCGCGCTATCCCGAGCTCGAGGGGGCGCTCGCGTCCCGCGTGTTCGGGATCGTGAGCGACGGGGATCTGATGGAAGGGGTCGCGTCGGAAGCGGCCTCGCTCGCGGGCCATCTCCGGCTCGGCCGCCTGATCTATCTCTACGACGACAATCACATCTCGATCGAAGGGTCGACCGGACTCGCCTTCACCGAGGACGCGGCGAAGCGCTTCGACGCGTACGGTTGGCACACGAAGCGGATCGACGGCCACGAACACCGCCAGATCGAGGAAGCGATCGAGGAAGCCATCCAGGAGACGAAACGTCCCTCCCTGATCCTCGCGCGAACGATGATCGGAAAGGGGGCGCCGACCAAGGCGGGGACCGCCAAGGTCCATGGCGAGCCGCTCGGGGCGGAGGAGCTCAAGCGGACGAAGGAGGCAGCCGGCTGGCCGCTCACCCCCGAGTTCCACATCCCGTCCGACGCGCTCGAGCGATTCCGCGCGCTCTCCGAGGAGAAGCGCGCCGCTCGCGAGGAGTGGAACCGCCGCTACGACGCGCTCCGGGCGCGCGAGCCCGAGGCGGCACGCCGCTTCGAGTCGGCGGCGCGGCTCGAGCTTCCGGAGGATCTCGAGGCGCGCCTCCTCGCTGCGGTCGACACCAAGAGCTCCCTCGCGACGCGAGCGTGGTCGGGGAAGGTCATTCAAGCCGCGGCGCGCGCGGTGCCCTGGCTCGTGGGGGGCTCGGCCGATCTCAGTCCCTCGACGATCACCGACATCGACCAGGGAGGAAGCGTCGGACGGGAAGCGCTCGAGATCGAGGCGCCGGTCGACTACTCCGGACGAACCCTCCACTTCGGCGTGCGCGAGCACGGGATGGGCGCCATCGTGAACGGCATCGCGCTCCACGGCGGCTACATCCCGTACGGGGCGACCTTCCTCGTCTTCTCGGACTACATGCGCCCGTCGATCCGTCTCGCGGCGCTCACCAAGCTCCGTTCGATCTTCGTCTTCACGCACGACAGCGTCTTTCTCGGGCAGGACGGCCCCACGCACCAGCCGATCGAGCAGCTCCCCTCGCTCCGCCTCATGCCGAACCTCGACGTGTGGCGTCCTGCGGACGGTCCCGAGACCGCGGCGGCGTGGGCCTCCGCGATCCGCCGCGCGGACGGTCCGACCGCGCTCATGCTCACGCGGCAGAAGCTGGCGCCGGTGGGCGGCTCCGCAGACCTCGCGGCGCGGGGGGGCTATGTGCTGCGCCAGCCCTCCGCGGACGGGACGCCGGTGACGCTCGTGGCGTCGGGGTCGGAGACGCCGCTCGCGGTCTCGGCCGCGGACCTCCTCGCGAAGAAGGGAATCGCGGCGCGCATGGTCTCGATGCCGTGTGTCGAGGTCTTCCAGCGGCAGGCGGAGGACTACCGCCGGCAAGTGCTTCCTCCCGACGGAGCGTACGTGGTGGTCGAGGCGGCGCAGACCGATCTCTGGTGCGCGCTCGTCGGCGCGGATTCCCTCCGGATCGGGATCGACCATTTCGGCGCGTCGGCTCCCGCCGAGGTGATCGCGAAGGAATTAGGCTTCACGCCGGACGCGGTGGCGGAACGAATCCAGCGGTGGCTTCCGAGCCGGTGAGCCCTCCCGGGCGCCCTCGGGCGCTCGCCCGAATCGCGCTCGCGGGAATTCTGGTTCTCGCGATCGCCCACACGTTCCTGTTCCGCGACTATCTCACCGACGACACCTTCATCCACATGCAGTTCGCGAAGAATCTCCTTGCGGGGCACGGCTTCTCGTTCAACGCAGGGGAGCCGACGTACGGCGCCACGAGTCCGCTCTGGGTGCTCTTGATCGCGCTGACCGGTCTGGCCGTGCCGGGAAGCTCCGCGACGCCGCTCGATCCGGCCGCGATCTCGCCGCTCGCCGCGATCGCCAAGGCGTGGGGGTTCCTCAGCCTGCTCGGCGCCATCCTCCTTCTCTACCGACTCGGACGCCGCCTCGGCTGGTCCTCGCGCCAGGCACTCCTCGCGCCGTTCTTCCTCGCGGCGAATGCGTGGGTCGCTCGGTGGACTGGATCGGGCATGGAGACGCCGCTCGCAATCTTCCTCGTGGTGGCTTCGCTCGACGCGCTCGCCCGCACGGTCCTCGAGAATCGAAGCGGATGGCCGGCGGGCATCTTCCTCGGCCTCGCCATCCTCGCGCGGCCCGAGTGCGTGCTCCTCGCCTTCCTCGCGGCGGTGGCGGTCGGCGCCAATGCGACGACGCGAAGGCGGCTCATCGGCCTCGTCGGGGGAGCGCTCCTCGCCGCCGGGCCGTGGCTCCTCACCGCGTGGGCCTGGTTCCACCGGATCCTCCCCAACACGAGCGCGGCCAAGGCGGGCGCCTTCGGGGATCTCGAGCTGGCCACGTCGGCGCTCCGCACGTCGCTCCGGATCCTGCTCGCGACCGACGCGCTTCCGATCGGGCTTGCGATCATGGGGCTCGCGCTCGCCGGGCCCGAGGCGCTCCGGAAGCAGTCGCCGGAGCGGCGAGCCTTCTGGATCGCCCTCTCGGCGTGGCCCCTTGCGCTCCTGTTCGGGCTCGCAATGGGAGGGGTTCAAGTCGTTTCCCGGTATCTTCTTCCGGCGCTTCCTTCGCTTGCTTTGTTGGGGACGGCGTCGATGGCGTGGGGCGGGGCCTACCTTCGGCCTCCGCTTCGATCCCTGGCCTGGACCGCGCTCGTCGTCCTCTACCTCGCGCAGAGCGCGTTCCTCACGATCCGCTACAACGTGCCGCACGCGGTCCGGCACACGGCGGGCCTCAGGTCCTCGCTCGCCGCCTACGGCGTCTGGGCGCGTCGCGAGACGCCGCCCGGGACTCTCTTCGCGCTCCCGGACATCGGCGCCTTCGGCTACTACGCGGACCGCCCGGTGCTCGATCTCTTCGGGCTCGTGACGCCGGGGATGGCGCGCGTGGCGGTGCGCGCGGGGTACGACGCCGTGGTGGACCGGCTCCTCTACGAGCCGTACGGGCGTCCCGCGTATCTCGTCGATCGGGCGCGGACCGCCGGGCGCCTCGAGCGGAAGGACGATCCCGACGACCCGTACCACTTTCGCGAAGCGCGCACGATTCCCGATCTCGGCCTCACTCGTCCGGGCACCTGGACCTACTCGCTCTACGACATCGACTGGTCCGCGTTCGACCGGGCGCACCCTCACTTGGCGCAGTTGAACGTGAAGCCGAAGCGGGCTATCATCATGGGGTTCCCGCGGTCCTGATCGTATCTCGTGCCGTAGGCGGTAACCTTCTTGCGTTCAAGCACCTTCCCGTCTTGGGCTCGTCTAGCTTCTAGCCTCGTCTTCCTCGTTCTCCTCGGGCCCGCACGTCCTGCGGCCGCGCTCCCGGCGGGGCCTTCGCGTCCGGCTCCGGATCGGGCGCTCGCGGCTCCGTTCGCTCCGACCCTTCTCCCGTCCACGTCCGGCTCTCCCGTGGACTGCGTGATCGTCGCCCCCGACTCGCTCGCGGACATCTACCAGCGGCTCGCCGACTACCAGACCCGGACCGGCCGCTCGACCGTGGTCCGCTCGCTCTCGACCGTGCGCTCGCTGGACCCGCGGTCGAACGATCTCGCGCAGGCTACGCGGAGCTTCTTGCGCTCGGCGTTCGAGCTCTGGGGAACCCGGTACGCGATCCTGGCCGCGGATCACGATGCGATCCCCATGCGGATCGTCCGCGTGCTGCTGCCGGACGTCGAAGAGATCCCGACCGACATGTACTACGCCGACCTCGACGGCACCTGGGACGGGAACGGGAACGGGATCTACGGGGAAGTGGCGGACAACCTGGACATGACCCCCGATCTGATCGTGGGCCGGCTCTCGGCGTCGACGCGCGCGGAGGCCACCATCCTCGTCGACAAGGCGCTCCTCTACGCGAAGACGCCTCCCGCGACGGCCAAGGAGCTGATGCTCGCCGAGGTCCTCTTCCCGTCGACGTGGCAGCCCGGGCAGTCCTACTCGACCGACGGCGCCGTGAACGCGGAATCACTCACGGTGAAGGCGCCTGGCTGCGCGGTGGTCGAGCGCCGCTACGAGAACTCGACCCAGTATCCAGGGTCCCTCCCGTTGACGAAGGCGAATGCGCTCGCCGCCCTGGCGATCCCGCGCCACATCGTCGTGCATGTCGGGCATGGCTCGCGATCGCAGCTCTCCGTAGGGAGCGAGATCGTGACCGCGTCGGAGCTCACGGCGGTGAGCAACGACTCCGCGGCGCTCTGGATCTCGAACAACTGTGCCTCCGCGGCGGTCGATTACGACTGCGTCGCGGAGCGCCTGCTGCGAAAGCCGAAGGGGGGTGCGTTCGCCTACATCGGCGCGACCCGCGACGCCTGGCCCTCGAACGACGCCACGATCTCGGAAGCGCTCTTCGATCATCTCTTCCGGGCGGCCTCGCCCACGCTGGGCCAGGCGGTGGAGGATGCCCGCGCGGCCCTCGGCTCCGCGGTGCACGACGAGACGCTGGGCCGCTGGGGCTACTTCGAGACGGTGCTCCTCGGCGTGCCGTCGCAGCGGATCTGGAAATGCCAGCCGACCGCGCTCACGGTCACGCGCCCCGCCACGGTGCCGCTCAACTCGGGAAGCTTCGCGGTGACGGTGCTCGCTCAGGGCGCGCCGGTCGAGTCGGCGCTCGTCGTCGCGTGGAAAGCGGGGGAGGACTACCAGGCTGTCTACACGAACGCGTCCGGGCAGGCCACGGTGCCGTTCCATCCGGGATCGACCGGCGCCTTCTCCTTCGCGGTGGACGCGCCGGGGCACCTGCCGTCCCTCGACTCCTTGAGCGTCACCGCCTCGGCGGGGGCCAAGTACTCCGTCCTGAGCCCGTCGGCGCGCGACGATCTGGGGGGTGACAGCGACGGCTCGATCGGGGCCGGAGAGACGTTCGGCATCGGCGGCACGATCAAGAACGCGGGGGGAGCGGCAGGGTCGGGCTCGCTCACCGTGACGCTCCAGGCCCTCACGGCGGGCGTCCTCGTGGACGTGTCGTCGGCGACCGCCCCGCTCCTCACGGCCGGAGCCCAGACCCCGATGCCCACGACGCTCCGCGCGCACGCTCTCGCCACGCCGGCGACCCAGCGATCGGAGCGGCTCCGGCTCGTCGTGACCGACGGTGTGCGGCGCGACACGACCGAGATCGCGATCGCGGTGGGAGCGCCGGCGCCGATCGTGACGAAGAACGTCTTCAGCGATCTGGTGGCTGGCGGAAACGGAAACGGCGCGCTCGACCCGAGCGAGACCGCCACGTACGCATTCACGATCGGAAACGACGGCAGCGCCCGCGCGCGCACGCTCGCGCTTCAGCTCCAGAATCCCGCGGCCGGTGTCGTGATTCTCGATCCGAGCACGGCGCTCGGCGATCTCGCGGCGGGCGCCGTGGTTTCGGCGCCCGCGCTTCGCTTTCAGGTGGGCGCGTCGGTCCCGTCGGGGCGGCTCTTCGACGTCCGGCTGACCGACGCGTATGGCCACGCCTGGACGTTCGCGGTGGAGCGCTCGGCTCCCGCGGCGCCCGCGGGACTGCGCGTCGATGCCTCCTCCGTGAACCGGATCGTCCTCGTCTGGGATGCCGTGGCGGCGCCGGATCTCCTCGGCTACCGGATCTACCGCGGCCCGAACGACAACTCGACTCCCATTGCCGCGACGACGCTCCCCGTGCGCGGTATTCCGTCGTACGAAGACAACGCACTCGCCAACCTGACGTCGTATCGCTACCAGGTGAGCGCCGTGGACTCGAGCGGGAACGAGGGACCGCGCTCGACGATCCTGCTCGCGAGCACCACGCCTCCCGCGCTCGTCGGCTGGCCGGTCCAGATGGGGCAGTCGACGTCGTCGAACGTCTGCCTCGCGGATCTCGACGGGGATGGCCGCCCCGAGATCCTCGCGGGCTCCGACTACCTGTATGCCGTGCGGAGCGACGGGACCGACTGGGTCGACGGCGATCAGGACCCGATCACCACGGGGGTCTTCTCGACCGCGCTCCACCACATTGCGTCCTCGCCGGCCGCGGCCGACCTCGACTTCGACGGCACGCCCGAGATCATCGCGGCCTCGTGGGACGACTCCACGCTGGCCGTGTTCCACGCCAACGGATCCATGGCCGCGGGCTGGCCGAAGAAGGGGAGCGCTCCGTTCTGGTCCGTCCCCGCCGTCGGAGACATCGACCAGGACGGGCAGCTCGAGATCGTGATCGGATCGAACGCTTCCGGGAAGCTCTATGCCTGGCATGCGAACGGCAGCGAAGTGCAGGACGGCGACGCGAATCCGTCGACCGACGGCGTCTACTTCACGCCGATCGGGAGCGTGATCTCCTCGCCCGCCATCGCCGACCTCTCCCGCGACGGACACAGGGAGATCGTGTTCGGCACGTCGGCGGGACGCGTCTACGCGCTCAAGGACGGCGTGGTGATGCCGGGCTGGCCCTTCCTGACCTCGGGCTTCATGAGCAGCTCCCCCGCGGTCGGCGACATCGTTCCGGGAGGCGGGCTCGAGATCGCGATGGCCTCCTCGAACGACAGCGTCTACGTCCTGACGTCGAGCGGCGCGCGCGTGCCGGGGTGGCCCCGGCCGCTCGAGCTCACGCCCGGGAACGGCCGCGTGAACTCGCCCGTGCTCGCTCCGCTCCGGCGTCATCTGGGAGATCCCTCGCTCTGCGTGGTGATCGCGAGCGCGTCCGGGCAGCTGATCGCCTACGGTCCGAGCGGGAACGTGCTTCCGGGATGGACCTCGGTGCAGCTCGGCGCGTCCACCGAAGCCTCGCCCGCCGTCGCGGATCTCAACGGCGACGGATCGCTCGAGGTCCTGATCGGCGCCGAGGACCGTCGACTCTACGCGTTCCACTTCGACGGCACGCCGGTGAGCGGATTCCCGATCGAGACCTCGGCCGAGATTCGCGGAACGCCGGCGATCTGGGATGTCGACGGCGACGGAGCGACCGACATCGCGGTCGCGGGGTGGGATGGCGGGCTCCACGTCTGGCGCTATCCGGGATCGTTCCAGGAGGCGGGCATGGCGTGGCCGATGTTCCACCATGACAATTGGCACACCGGCGTGGCCACGTTCCCGGTCCTCACGGCGGTCGAGCCGCCGCCGACGCCGGAGCCGACGTCGGCGCCGGCGCGCGCCACGCTCTCGCAGAACTGGCCCAACCCCTTCAATCCGGTGACGACGATCGGCTACTCCGTGCCGGGTCCGAAGTCCGAGCGCGTCACCCTTCGCATCTTCACGGCCTCCGGCCGCCTCGTCCGAACGCTGGTTTCGCGCCCGGTCGAACCCGGCTATCATGAGGCCCGCTGGGACGGCAAGGATGACCACGGACGCGACTCGGCGACGGGCGTCTATCTCTATCGCGCCGAGATCGGTCACGCGTCGTTCACGCGGAAGATGGCCCTGCTGCGCTAGCGGGCCAAGCCACCCGATCCACCTCACGAAAGGAGCACGGATGTCCGCCCCCGTACGGGTCCGGTTCGCACCGAGCCCGACCGGCTACCTCCACGTCGGCGGCGCGCGCACGGCGCTCTTCAACTACCTCTACGCGCGGCGTCACGGCGGCGTCTTCGTGCTCCGGATCGAAGACACCGATCGCGAGCGGTCGACCGAGGAGTCGACGCAGGCGATCTACGAGGCGATGACGTGGCTCGGGCTCGCGTGGGACGAGGGCCCGGGGGTCGGCGGCGCCTTCGGCCCGTATCACCAGAGCGAGCGGCTCCCGATCTACGCCGAATGGGCGGAGCGGCTCATGAAGGAGGGCTTCGCCTACCGCTGCTTCTGCGATCCCGAGGACCTGAAGGCGCGGCGTGAGGCCGCGATGACGCGCGGCGAGCCGCCCAAGTACGACCGCACCTGCTTGAGGCTCCCGGCGGGAGAGTCGGACGCGCGCGCCGCCAAGGGGGAGCCCTTCGCCCTCCGCTTCAAGATGCCGGACGGGGAGACCTCGTGGGAGGACGGCGTCCGCAGCCAGGTCACGTTCCAGAACGCGATCCTGGACGACCTCGTCATCCTGCGAACGGACCGCCATCCGACGTACAACTTCGCCGCGGTCGTCGACGATCACCTGATGGAGATCTCGCACGTGATCCGCGGCGACGACCACATCTCGAACACGCCGCGCCAGATCCGGATCTACGACGCGCTCGGCTGGACGCCCCCCGTGTTCGCGCACGTTCCCATGATCCTCGGGCCGGACGGGACGAGGCTCAGCAAGCGCCACGGCGCCACGTCGGTGACGATGTTCCGCGACGAGGGCTTCCTGCCGCAGACGATGGTGAACTTCCTGGCGCTCCTCGGCTGGGCGTACGACGGCGAGCGCGAGATCTTCTCGCTGAAAGAGCTCGAAGAGGTCTTCAGCCTCGACCGGGTCTCCAAGAACCCGGCGATCTTCAACTACGAGAAGCTCGAGTGGATGAACGGCGAGTACTTCCGCGCGCTCCCGATCGGCGAGCGGACCGATCTCGTGATCGCGCACCTGCGCTCGACCCACGGGCTCCCCGAGGCCGCGCTCGCGGACCGCGCGTTCCTCGAGCGCGCCGTGGAGGCGGCAGGGGACCGCGTGAAGCGGCCGCAGCACTTCCTCGACTACTCGGCGTACCTGTTCGTCGACAGGGTGAGTCCCGATCCCGCCGCCTGGTCCGATCTCGTGGCCAAGGGTCCGGGCGCTCCGGGCCGTCTTCGCAAGCTCGCGGACGCGCTCCAGACGGTGGACTTCGAGCACGACGCGCTGGAGAAGGCGACGCGCGGCCTCGCGGCCGCTGAAGGCGTCAAGGCGGGCGAGGTGATCATGCCCGCGCGCATCGCCCTCACCGGGAAGAAGGTGACGCCCGGGATCTTCGACGTGATGCTCCTTCTGGGCAAGGAGCGCACGGTGCAGCGCCTGCGCGAGGGAGCCGATCGTCTCGAGGCGGCCTCGCCGGCCCCGGCGAGCTGAGCGCGATGCGATCGCGGCCGCTCCGGGTCGCTCTGGTCCACGACTGGCTGACCGGCATGCGCGGTGGCGAGAAGTGTCTCGAGGTCCTCTGCGAGATCTTTCCGCAGGCCGATCTCTACACGCTGGTGCACCGGCGGGGCAGTGTCACGCCCACGATCGAGAACCGCCGCGTCGTTGAATCCTGGATCGCGCGGCTCCCGTTCGGGCGGAGCCGCTACCGCGCGTTCGTCGGGCTCTACCCGCGCGCCATCGAGTCGTTCGATCTCTCCGACTACGATCTCGTCGTCTCGACCAGCCATTGCGCCGCGAAAGGCGCGGTGACGCGCGCGGACACCCTCCACGTCTGCTACTGCTTCACCCCGGTCCGCTACTTCTGGGATCTGAGGCGCGAGTACTTCGGTGCGGGGCGTGGAAGCGCGCTCGGCCGCTTCGCGGGCGAATGGATCGGGCACTCGTTCCGCGTGTGGGACCGCGTGAGCGCCGACCGCGTGGACCTCTTCGTCGCCGACTCGCACCACGTGCGCGAGCGGATCGAGAAGCACTATCGCCGCTCCGCGCTCGTGCTCCATCCGCCTGTCGATGCCGCGTTCTTCACGCCCGCGGAGCCGTCCGCGCCGGCCGCGGCCGACGCACCACTGCTCGTGGTGTCGGCGCTCGTCCCGTACAAGGGCGTGGAGCGGACGATCCGCGTCGCGAATCGCCTTGGCCTCCTGCTTCGCATCGTGGGCACCGGGCCCGAGGAGAAGCGCCTTCGCCGCGTGGCGGGCCCGACGGTCCGTTTCGATTCGTGGCTCTCGATGGACGCGCTCCGCGATGCGTACCGGAGCTGCCGGGCTTTGATCCAGGCGCACGAGGAGGATTTCGGCATCGCCCCGCTCGAGGCGATGGCCTGCGGCCGCCCGGCGGTTGCCCTGCGTCGTGGCGGCGCCGCGGAAGTCGTGGCGCCAGGCACCGGCGTTCTCTTCGACGAGGAATCGGACGAGGGCCTGGAGCAGGCCCTGGCCGAGCTCAAGCGGCTTCGCTTCGACCCGGCCACGCTGAGGCGCCACGCCCTCACGTTCGACCGCGCCACCTTCCGCGAACGCCTCGAGTCCCTGATCGGGGATGCCTTCCAGGCGTTCCGCCATCGACGCGAATCCCCGCAGGCGTGGAAGAAGATGGAAGGCCTGGCGGAGCGAGACCGGGTCGAAGCGTAGGGCGTTACTCCGGAATCTTGTCGAAATCCCCAGCGACGACCAGATGCATCTTCTCCGGATGCAGCTTCTCGCGGATCACCCTGTTCACCTGGTCGCGCGTGACGGCCGCCACGCGCTCGGGGAACTCGTCCAGGTAGCGCGGCCCGTAGCCGTACTTCTCGGCGTACGCCAGCGAGAAGGCGACCCCGGCATTCGTGCCGAGACGCACGCGGTAGTTGCCGGCGAAGAAGCTCTTCTGGGTCTCGACCTCGGCGTCCGTGATCCCTTCCTTCGCGTACTTCTCGATCTCCTCGCGCGTCGAGCGGATCGCGTGCGCCGTGTTCTGGGGCGCCACCGCGACGTCCACCGCCCAGACGCCGTCCAGGTAGTCGGACCAGAAGAGACGCGAGTACAGGAAGTAGCTCAGCCCTTCCGTGTCCCGGACGCGCTTTGCGAGGCGCGAGGCGACCGAGCTCTGGCCGAGCGCCGCGTTCGCGATGATCGCGGCCTCCCAATCGGGATCCATCCGCCGGATGCCGCTCGCGTGTCCGAGCACGAAATCGACACTCGCCTTGCCGGGCATGGACTCGAGCGATCGCGAGGGCGCGTTCGGCTCGACCCGCGGGATGTTGTAGGTGGGGCGGGCACCGCGCGGGATCCCGCCGAAGAGATCGGCCACCCAGGAGGCCACCTGCGCCGTGTCCACGTCGCCGACCACGCAGAGGATGAGCCCCGAGCCGACCCAGCGATCGTGGTGGAATACCCGGAGATCGTCCGAGGTGGCGCGGTCGAGGCTCGCCAGCATCACCTCGCGGTCCGCCGCGCGGAAGGGATGCCCCTCGGGATAGGCGAGCCGTGAGAGCGCCTCCCGCGCGCGAAGTCCGGTGTTGTCGTAGCCGCGCAGGAGGTCGGCGCGGAGCTCGCTCTTCGCCTTGACCAGCTCGTCCTTGGGAAAGGACGGCTCGCGAAGCTCCTCGGCGAGCGTGCCCAGGAGGAGCTTCGTGTCGCGCGAGAGCGCCGAGCCCGCGATCGTCGCCTCGCTCAGGTCGCCGTTGATCGTCAGCTGCGCTCCCGCGTTCTCGAGCGCCTGGGACAGCGCCTTCTTGTCGTGCGACCTGGTGCCGCGCGCGAGCATCATCGCGGTGAGCTGTGGCACCGCGCTGCCGGGCGCCTCCTGCTTGCCCGCGAGCGCGACGCCGTAAACCGCTACCGTCGGGACGGCGTGATTCGCGACCACGTCGAGGACGATCCCGTTCGGGAGCACGCGGTGGAGCGTGCGCTCCGAGAACCGCGAGGACGCGTCGGCGGGATCGATCGCTCCGCCCGCGCCCGCCTTCTTGGTCTTGGCGGGAGCCTTCGACGGGGTCGCCGGCGCCGTCGCGCGCGTCGGAGTCTTGGAGACCGGCACGAACCAGCCCACGGTGGCGTGCTCGGGGACGAAGTACTTCGCGGCCACGCGCTGGATGTCCGCCGTCGTGACCGTATTCATGGAGTCGAGATACGTCGCGAACCACTTCCAGTTGGCCGACGCCACCGCTTCGCCGAGCTGGGAAGCGAACGGATAGGTGCCGTCACGCTGACGCACGACCAGGACCTCGAGCTGGCTCTTGGCCCGGTTCAGCTCCGTCAGGCTCACGCCCTTCGCCGCGAGATCGGCGAGGACCTTCTTCATCGCCGCCTCGACCTTCTCGTGCGTGACGCCGGGCGCGACCGTGGCGGTCGCGAGGAAGGGATAGGGGTCGCGGAGCGTGTAGTTGCCCGCGTCGATGTCGGTCGCGAGCTTCGTCTCGACGAGCGCCTGGTAGAGCTTCGAATTCACCCCGTTCGAGAGGATCGTCTGGATCAAATCGAGCGGGATGAAGTCGTGGTCGAGCGCGCCGGGACGGATGTAGCCGAGCTCCACGATCCCGACCTCGCCCGGCCGGTTCACGACCACGCGCCGCTCGCCTTCCTGCGGCGGCTCCACCGTGATCACCTTCGGAATCGGCGCCTTGGATCGCGGAAGCTTGCCGAACTCGCGATCGAACAGCCGGAGCGCGTCCGCCGTTTCGAAGTCGCCCACGAGCACCGCCTCCGCATTGTCCGGCCAGAAGTACGTGCGATAGTGCTCGCGCAGCTTCTCGGTGGAGACCCCCTCGATGTCCGAACGGTATCCGATCGTGTCCCAGTGGTACGGGTGGGCCACGATGGCCGCCGCCACGACGGACTTCTCGAGCGCCCTGTAGGGGTTGCTCTCGCCGATCTCATACTCGTTCCGCACCACGGACATCTCCGGCCGTCGCTCGGAATCGAGGATGAGCGCGCGGGAGATGCGGTCGGACTCGATCTGCATGGCCAGCTCGAGCTTGTCCGCGGGCAGGGTCGAGTAGCCGGTCATCCGGTCGTTCCAGGTGGTCATGTTGGTCGTAGCGGCATCCGCTCCGGCCGCGTAGAGGACCTCCTGGAAGGTCGGCTTCCGGTTCGCCTTGCCGAAGTTCTTGGTGCTCTTGTTGAAGAGCATGTGCTCGAGGAGGTGGGCGGAGCCGGTGTTGCCGGGCGCCTCGTTCCTGGAGCCCACGTGGTAGACGACGAGGAACGTCACGACCGGAGCCGCGTGATTGGGCGACACGTAGATGTTCATGCCGTTCGAGCGAAGGCGGTACTGGGTGATGCCGGCGAGCGAATCGACCCACTCGACGTTCGAGGGGATGCCCTTCGACGGGGAGGAGCGGGGATGGGACGTCTCGCGGGGCTGAGCCTGGGCGGAAGCGAAGAGAGCCGCGGAGAGCAGCGCGATCGCGAGCGACCGCGCCGCCATGCAGCGTAATGGTAGCGCTACGGGGATTCGAACCCCGGTTTGATGGCTGAGAACCACCCGTCCTAACCCCTAGACGATAGCGCCATAAAGAACCGGCTCAGTGAGCGGCAATTGCGTTAGTGGCTGGGGGAAGAGGATTCGAACCCCTGTACCGTGGTCCAGAGCCACGTGTCCTACCACTGGACGATCCCCCAAAAGAGCGGCCGATTCTAGCATCGGGCAGCGGGACCGTCAAACCGCGGGCCGGTCCTCATGCGTTTCCCGTTCTTCCGCGCGCTTGGGCTCGTCCCGGAAGTGGTGCCAGAGCCAGATTCCGAAGAGCACGAGGATTCCGACCACGACCACGAGATCGAACTTCCGCCAGTACTCGCGGATCGACTCCCAGTTCTTGCCGAAGTAGACGCCGACGTACCCGAGGCCGAGGCACCAGGGGAGGGAGCCGAGGAATGTGTAGAGCGTGAACTTCCGGAAATCCACCCGGGCCGCGCCGGCGGGGAAGGAGATGAAGGTTCGCACGATCGGGAGGAGCCGGCTCCAGAACGCGACCTGGAGGCCATGCTTCTTGAGCCAGCCGTCCGCCCGGTCGTACTCCTCGATCCGGATGATCTTCCAGCGCGCGAGCCCCTCGGCGAGGGGCCGGCCCCCTTTCATCCCGAGCCAGTAGGCGATCCAGGAGCCGAAGACGTTGCCCGTGGCCCCCGCCAGGGTGATGCCCCAGAGGGTGAACCGTCCCGTGGTCACGAGGTAGCCCGAGAAGGGCATGATGATCTCGCTCGGAAGCGGGATGCAGGCGCTCTCGATCGTCATGCAAAGGACGATGCCCCCATAGCCGAGGGCCGAGATGATCCCGAGAATGAGGGCCGCGAGCGGCGCTACTATTTTGTCGAGCAGGTGATCCACGGCGCGGAACCGTACCCGAGATGCGCTCGAGCCGACAAGCGGAAAGACTTACAACTTGAGGGGTTGTGCGGCCGCATGCTAGCGTTCAGGGCAGACATGCATTCCCCTTCGCTTCGACGGCCCTGCCGGCTCGGGAGCCTGATCGTCCTGATCTTCGGCCTGGCTGCCCCCGCCACGCTCCACGCCGCCTCCAAGGTCGTCGCCCATACGGAGACGCCGTCGTCGATCTCCGCCATCTACGGCCGGGCGGTGTCCGTAGCGGGGGCGGGCGCGGGACCCTACGTGATCCCGACCCAAACGGGGTTCGAGGTTCGGGACGCGTCGGCACCAGCCTCGGATCCAATCGGAGTCTGGCGGTCACCTGGGCCGATTCGAGAGGTGGCGTATGGCAACCAAGGGGTCTTTGGCGGCCCCGAGCTGGTCTTCACGTTCGCCGGTGCGCAGGGCATCGGGATCGTCGGCATCACAACGCCATCGACCCCCACCCTGGGTGTATCGAGGATCGATCCCACGCCTGCCGTCCTCGGCGCCGTGCTTCAGCCCGCGGACGGACTCATCGCTTCCGACGGGGCCTCTCTCCAACCGTATCGAATCACCTTTGTGTTTGGAGATGGCATTCACCTCACGCCTCTCGCGCCGATCTCCTACGCGGATGGGCGCCGAATCGTCGCGATCCGCGCGCGAGCGGATTCGTTCCTGGTCGTGAGCGAGCGAGGCGCACCGGCGCCCCGAACCATCCTCACGCTCTATCAGCTCCAGGCCTCAGCATCGGCCCCGGTCCAGCTTCGCGAAGTCCAGGTTCCGCTCCAGACGCCGTCCGATCTCGCGTGGGACCGAGATATCGCCTTCGTCGCCGCGGGCTCCGGGGGCGTGGTGATCGCGAACATGGCGACCGGCGCGTTCCACACGACGGCGCTGCCCGGCTTTCGAGCCGTGCGCGCGCTCGATGTGAACGACACGCTCGTCGTCATGGGTGTCGCGGCCTCCGGCCTTGCCAAGCTTCGCCGGAGCGGCGCGCTGGGCGACACGCTCGTCGGGTACACGGTGGAGGCGCTCCAGCAGGAGCCGACGCACGTCACGCTCCTGGGCTCGCGCGTCGTCATCGCGACGCAGGACGCGCTCGCTGCCAGCGAGCCTGATGAGGTGGCGCGGGGTGCGATTGAATTCCGGGATCTCGAGAGCCCGATCGTGGTGGCCCCGGCGGGAGGAACGGGCCGCGTTCGTCGCGTGGCGGCCGCGGGCGGATACGCCTACGTCGCCGACTACAGCGGGGGACTTCGCGTGTACCGTTCGAGCGCCACGGACTCCACCCTGGTTGGCGTTCTTCCCACGACCCCGTCGGGGCGCGTGCTCGACCTCGCGGTCGATCCGGTGCGGAAGCGGGCGTATCTCGCGGCCTCTTCCGATGGGCTCCAGATCGTGGACGTCTCGGATCCAGCTTCGCCAACGGTGCTCGGTACGCTGGCTCTCGCGGAGCGTGCGGCCGCGGTGGCCATCGTGGATTCGACCACCGTCATCGTCGGCGGACGGGGCGCGGTCCTGGGCGGGGTGACGGTCGTCGATGTCTCGACACCTAGCGCGCCAACGCCGCTGGGACATCTCTTCCTCCAAGATCCGCGCGCGATCGCGGTGAAGGACACGGTCGCATTCGTCGCGGACGCGACGCAGGGACTCGTGAGCGTAGGCGTCGGCACGCCGAGCGATCCGAGCCTGATCGGCGAGCCGTCGGGGATCGCCGCAGAGGACGTCGACCTCGCGGGGAACTTCCTGCTCGTCGCGACGCGCACGGGCGGGCTTCAGATCGTGGACGCCACCACGCCGACGGTTCTCAGCTTGCGATCGACGGTGCCGCTGCCGCGTGTGTACGGCGTCGAGGGCCAGGGCACTTCGGCGCTCGCGCTCCTGGGCGACGATCAGGCCGCGATGGTCGACTTCACGAACTCGGTCCAGCCCACGATTCTCGGCCCCGTCACGTTCCCCGGCTTTGCGCGGGACGCATTCTGGTCGGGAGACACGGTGCTCGTCGCCGCGGATTACTCGCTCGAGCGGCTCCTCATCGTGCCGGCGGAGCAGAGCGT
>DASUFL010000093.1:0-4273 GCA_036274595.1 Candidatus Eiseniibacteriota bacterium
CGGTCTCGACCTCTTCCCACTCCTCACCGTTCCAACGCATGGTCTTCCCGTCAGCAGAGGTCTGGACAAGAGGCTCTTCGTCACCCGGCGGAGGCATCCGGTCAGCGGAGTACATGCTGGCTGGCTGACCATAAACCTCACGCTCGAGATCTAGATCGTCGTAGCCTTGCACCGCGTCCCCACCGGCCTCGTCGTAGTCGGTCGCGTACGGGTCGACCTCGCCGTCGCCCTCCTCCGCGCCCTCGGCCCCCTCGATCACCTGGCGCTCTTCGTCCATACGTTCTTCCCAACCCTGATGGAACTCCTCAGTCGTGTCGTCGCTTCCCATCTCACGACCACGTTCGCGACCCTCAGGGGAAAGCTCGTCCTCGACCATCTCCTTGACACCCTCCGCACCGAACTGAGCACGCTGCTCGGCAAGAGCCTTGTCCGCCTCTGCACGACCGGCGGCCTTCGTGGTGAACTGCCCTCCACCCTTCTCGCCCTTGCCCTTGCGAGGATGTGCAGACTCGTCGAACCCAGCAGCGGTCAGCTCCCTGGCCTTCGACAGCGCGATCGCCAAAGCCTGCCTCTTCGACGTGACCTTCCCCCCATGGCCGTTCTCCAGGGTCCCGGCCTTGAACTCCTCCATCACCTTCTTGATCTTCGCCTGCTGAGCAGGGGACCACCTGCCAGCGGCGATCAACGCCTCCGGGTCGTACCTCCGGTGACGCGGACCACGTGGTCTCGAGGGAGCCTGGGGATTGCGCACGCCCCGGATCGTATCACGCTTGCCAGCCATCACACCAGCGGGAACTCGCGCCTGCCGTCCTTCGTCGACACACAAACATGGGTAAACGTCACCGGCAATCCGACCGCTGCCTCCGGGTCGTCCACCTCATCGTAGCCCAACGTCATGTGCGGGATGAACCCGTATCGCTCGCTGTAGCCTGACAGCTGCCCGGTCAGATAGGCCCGTAGCTCGTTCAGCCCGACCACCGACGGCAAGGCCACGATCGGCACCCCGACCTCGCCCTCCTGGAACCTGGCGATCCCGGAGATCGTGCCAGCCAGCTCGCCCAGCCCCTGGACCTCCAGCTCGTCCGGCAGATCCCCGGCGTCCTCGAAGAAAAACAGGGTCACGTGCAGACTGTCCCACGGTTCGCCGTTCGGACGGGCGATCTTCTTCGCCTCTTCTGACAACGGGTAGAGCGCGACCATGCCACCCGGCCCGTCGTAGTTGAGCGCCGCCGCCGTGACCTGCTCGTGGCTGGCCCACACCCCCGGCCCGTCCAACACCCGGACCAGACCATCCAGATACGCCTGGCCGTCGTCGAGCGACAGCAGCTTGCCGTTGTCAACCACGGCCACGCCCTGCAAGATCGGCTCGACCGACCGGTCCGCGCCTTCGAGCGTCACCCGGCCAAGGACCTTGCCGTTGCGCACCAAGACAACACTCACGGGTTATGCCTCGCCTCGAAGTCCGCCGCCTGATCGTCCTCACTGCGAGAGTCGTAGACCTCTCCCACACTAGCCTCCTCATCCTGCCCAAGGGTCACCGACGGGTGATACCCGTAGCCCTGGATCGTCTCGTCCACCACGCCGTTGGCCCACTCGTCGTGGGTCGGCAACCGGCCCTCCGCGTTCGCCACCCACTCCACCCTCCGCCACATCGCCCGACGCTCGTTCTCATTCAGATACGGACGGAGCCTCGTGTCGATCCGCTCCCAATCCTCCTGCAGACCGCCGATCGCCTCCATCTGCTTGCTGTCCGGCCAATGCAGATCACCCATCGCCGCATCGTGCAACCCGGTCTCCGGGAACCCCCCGTCACGCCGGAACTCGAGCACGTGGAACCGGCCGAACGAGTCGCGGTTCGCCGCCGGGAACGCCAAACCCTGGTCGATCGCCACCGCCTTCCCCCCTTCGGCACGCATGATGTTGCCCAAATGGCGGTCGGTGTTGCCGATCACCCAGTCGTAGAGGCTCATCGCCCGGGCCTCTCCCACAGACAGCTCATTGTGGGACGAGAAACCCTCGCCGTCTTCGGTCAACGGAACGCGTTTCGACATGACCACGTGCCCCAACCCAGCGACATTCGCCTCGCGCACCTCCGCCACCCGCAGGTCGAGCTTCAACTCCGGGCTGGCGTTGTAGATCTCCTCCTTGATGATCTGCGCCGCCAGCTCCCGCTCCAGATCCCGCCCCGGCTCCACATGGTCACGCAGAGCCTCCAACTCTTTCGTCTCGTCGACCCGCTTCGCCAGCCACTCCTCCCCGTCCACCGTCACGTCGTAAAGCCGGTGGCTCGACGAGTTCGCCGACTCCTCCGCGCTGTCAGGCATCACCGGCTCCAGCTCCCCCGTCACACCATGGACAGGCGCTAGCTTCTCCACTTCGTCGATCACGCCTGACAGCGGGAACACGTTGTCGCCGTCGATCTCGATTGCATACAGTCCGTTCTCCCGCTGCTCCGCCCGGAACCACTGGATCGAGTCAGGCCCGCCCGGGTCTTCCCCAGCGAACTTGAACACGTCGCCGTCCTTGAGATACTTGGCCTGGTTCGCGTCCGGCTTCATCTCGCCGCCCGGTCCAAAGCCCCCGCTGTCGTAACCGCCCTCTTTCGGTGCGAACTTCCCGCCCTCCGACGTCCCCCCAGGATGCCGCGGATGCTCCGCCTCGTCCCAACCAGCCGCGGTCAGCCGGTCTAACGTGCCAACATCCCAACGCACCGAACCGTCCGGCTGTGATACCGCACCCAATCGCTCATACTGCTTGCGGAGCCTCTCGTCCGCCGGAGAGCCATACAGAGGCTTCCCCTCGGCCTTCGCTATCTTGGCCAACTCGCGGACCAGACTACGACCTGGCCCGATCCCCTGGCCGTCAGTCGCAAAATAGTTCGCTTTTACCGCGTCGTCTCCTCGCTGGAACGTCACGATCCCACGCACCCGGTACGAAGGAGTGTATAGCTCGCCATCAGAAACCTGGAGCATCTCAACCGCTGGATTACCATTCGGAAGCCGCGCCACGTCGATCGGCTCTTCGCCGTCCCATTCCCAATATTGCCCCATCGAGCCGCCCATCTCGGAGACCATGGACTTATCGGCCTCGGGCCAGTCCACGAAATAGCTGTCACGAGAATAGGGGTCGGTCGCAGACATCGCCAGATCAAGCTGCTCCGGCAACTCGGAGTAGCGGGCGATCTGTAGCTTGCCTCGGAACTCGCCCCCTGTCTCAGTGCCCCTGGGATTGCGCGGGTGTTCGCTCTCGTCCCAGCCAGCGCCCGTCACCGTCCACACCGCCGCAACCGGGCTGTCCGAATAGATCTGCGTGCACCGACAGTTGATCACCTCGCCATCCGGCCCCTCCGGATCCCCAGGGTAAGACAACCGCGCCTCACCCACCTGGAACGGAGAATCCAGCTTCACCACCTGGCCGTTCGCCTCCACATGCGACGGCCGAACCTTGTCGTCCCGCGCCGACACCCACTGCTTATAGACAGGCTGGGACTCCGCCAGCTGCAACGCCGCAGCGAACGACCCGCCGTTCTTCAACGAGATCAGATCGGTCCGGGCGAGCATCGTCGCCTGCCATTTCTTCAACTCGAGCAGCTTCTCACGGATCGCGGTCGCGGTCTGCGGCACCGACCACCCCTCCTCCAGCGACTCCGCCAAAACCCGGGTTACCACATCCCTCGCCCCGGCCACCAGCCTCTCCGCCTGCTTGCCCGCGTGCGCCTCCAGAAGCTGCTTCAAATAGGGGGAGGTCACCGCGAACGAAATGCCGAACTGCACCGCCTGCGCGACCGCCGCCTCCCGCGCGATTTTGTCCCTCGCCGCCTTTAGCGCCTTCTTCGACTCCTCCGACAGCTGGTCCTCGTTCAAGATGTCGTCCAGCTCCCCCGCGGCCGTGACTGTCTTGTAAACACGCCGGTAGTTTCGAGCGCACCGTTCGGCGTTCTTGTCCAGGAGCTTCGAGTAGCGCTTGATCAACGGCCCCTCCCCTGGGATCGGGATCCCCGCTGCGCTCGCGCGGAAACCCTCCACCATCGTCTCCGGCACCCTAGCCACCCACACGTTCGATCCCGCGTTCTCCAGCACTGTCCCGGTGGGCAACACGATCTCACTCTCGTTCGAGTGCCAGCCCACATGTGAACCTGCCGGGACCAACACTTTGTGCAGGTGGGCCTCGTTCCCACGTCCGGTACGGTCCGCATAGCTGGTAGCGATGTGCTTCTCGAAACTCGTAGAGATCGGCCTAGATGACGGTTCCCCATCCTGGTTGTATGCCCCCC
>DASUFL010000094.1:0-27706 GCA_036274595.1 Candidatus Eiseniibacteriota bacterium
GGGGCGAGTGACGACGAGGCTACCCCCACGTTTGTCCGGCCACCAACTGGCCCCGGGGCCAGTGACGACGAGGCTACCCCCACATTGTCCGGCCATCAACTCGTCCCGGGGCCAGTGGCAACTCGCCCCGGGGCCAGTGGCAACTCGCCCCGGGGCCAGTAGCACCGAGCCCTTCCCTCGCATTCATCCAGCCACCAACTTGCCCCGGGGCCAGTAGCGACTCGCCCCGGGGCCAGCACCCCCAAAACGCGAACCTCCAGGGCATCGCCGTCTCGTCGGGATGCCTGGAGGTCGCGTTGTTCAAGGGTCGCTCTTGCGGGGCGACCGTCGTCGGCCGCTCTTGCGGTGCGGCCGGATCTGGGTCGCCCTGTCGGGCGACCGCTCGGCCGCCTGTCCCAGTGCGGCCGATCTTCGCGCGCCGCTCTCGCGGCGGATTCCTCAGCTGGCCCAGAAAAGGCCCCGGCGGGGTGACGCAGGCCCGGCCCGCCGGAGAGGCCCCGGGCTGGCCGTTACTTGATCAGGATCATCCTCACCTGGCCGCGGAACTTCGCGGTTTGGAGCACCGCGTAGTAGACGCCTGACGCGGCGCGGCCGCCCGCGTTCGTCGTTCCGTTCCAGCCCGCGGTGTGCGCGCCGGCGGAGAACCAGCCGTCGGCCACGGTCCGC
The DNA here is from genome assembly GCA_036274595.1 of Candidatus Eiseniibacteriota bacterium. Taxonomy (GTDB): domain Bacteria; phylum Eisenbacteria; class RBG-16-71-46; order SZUA-252; family SZUA-252; genus WS-9. The sequence goes on from DASUFL010000094.1 coordinate 667, forward strand.
ACCAGCTCGCCTCGAGCGTTGAAGACTCGCACCGTCGCGCGACCAGCCTCGGCGAGAGCGAATCGAACCATCGTCTGGGGATTGAAGGGATTGGGAGCGTTCTGGAAGATCGCGGTGGACGCGACCGCGCCCGCCGCCTCGGCACCCATCGCACCATCCGCAAGCGCCGCCGCATCGCCGAGCCCCGCCGCATCGCCGAAGGCCGCCGCCGCGAGGGCGCCGCCCTGGCTCTGGATCACGATCGAGCCGCCGCTGAGCAAGCACACGGCGCTCGCGGTATCCGCGGCACCCATCTGGTTGTCGTAGACGGTCGCTCCCGACAGCTTGTCGGTGATCTTGATCCGGAACTTGTCCTTGCCGCCGCCGCCCGGCATCTGGCCGTCGGTCGAGGTCAGGAGGAACCCGTAGTTACCGGCGCCGTTGATCTGGCCCGAGCCCTTGAACTGGGCCTTCGCCCCCGCCACCACGAGCCAGTCGTACGACGTGCTGTGGAAGTTGAGGTCGCCGGCCTTGAACTGGAACTCGGTCTCGCCGGTCGGCGTGCTCTGGCCCTTCTTGTACTTCGACACGAAGCCGAAGTTGGCCTTGCCGGTGAGCGCGGGGACAGCCGGGTAGGCACCGGTCGGGGAGTCGATCCAGCCGCCGCCCGTCACGAACCCCGCGCTCGGGTCGTAGACCACGACCATCGCCTGCATTCCGGCGGTCGAGGTCGTGGAAGCCGTGTTGCCGCACTGGTCCGTCACTTCGAGCCGCACGCAGTAGACGCCCGCGGCGGTGAAGCTCATCGTGCCGGCCACGGTCTTGGCCGACTCGTTCACCGTCCCGGGGAACGTGAGGGCATCGCAGACCCATCGGGCGGTGTGCAGGTCGCCCGAATTGTCCGTGAACGTGCCGGACATCGAGATGGTGGAGCCCGCCGCGAAGAGCGCTCCGCTCGTCGGCGAGATGATCGCGACCGTCGGGGTCGGATTCGTGACCGTGACGGTCTGCGTCGCGTTCTTCGTATTGCCGGCCGGATCGGTCGCGACCCAGGTGATCGTGGTGACGCCGAGCGGGAATGATGCATCGATCGCCGCGCCGTCGCTCCGGGTGCCGACGAGGCTCGAGACCGAGCAGTTGTCCGTGGCGGTCGTGCCGAGGGTCACGGTCGCGCCGCAGATGCCGGCGCTCGTGACCGCGTCGAGATTGGCCGTCGTGATCGAAGGCGGCGTGTTGTCGACCACCGCCACCGTCTGCGTCGCCGACGCGGTGTTGCCCGCGCCGTCGGTCGCCGTGTAGGTGAGCGTCGTCGTGCCGACCGGGAAGAGATTCCCCGAAGGCACGCCTGTCCGCGCGACGGTGATGGTGCAGTTGTCGGTCGCTGCCGCGGTGCCGAGTGCCGCGTTGGCCACCACCAGACCGCACGTGGTCGCGCTCGGGCCAGTCGTGAGCGTCAAGGCGGCCGGCGCCGTCAGGACCGGCGGCGTGTCGTCCGTGACGGTCACCGTCTGGGTGCCGCTCGTCGAGTTGCCGCTCGGATCGGTCGCGGTCCAGGTGATCGTCGTCGTGCCGATCGGGAAGATATTGGCGTCAGGCACGCCGGCGCGGGTCACCGAGAACGAACAGTTGTCGGAGGCTGCCGGCGTGCCGAGGGTTCCATCGGAGACCATGAGTCCGCACGTCGCCGCGCCGGCGCCCGTGAAGAGCGAGAGGGCGGGCGGGGGCGTGAGCGAGGGCGCCTGATGATCGCTGACCTTCACGGTCTGGGTCGCAGCCGTCGTGTTGCCGGCGGCGTCGGTGGCGGTCCAGGCAATCGTGGTGGTGCCGATCGAGAAGGGAGCCGCGAGCGGCGAGCCGTCGCTCCGGACACCCGTCAGTGTCGTTCCGCCGCAGTTGTCCGCGGCGGTCGTGCCCAGGCTCTCGATGGTGGCGGTGCAGATCCCGTCGCCGGTCGAGACATCGAGAGTGCCAGTGCTGATGGCCGGGGGCGTCGTGTCCACCACGGTGACGAGCTGCGTCTGCGAGACGCTGTTTCCGCTCGGGTCGGTGGCGGTGTAGGTGATCGTCGTCGTGCCGACCGGGAAGAAGCCGCCGGCCGGGACGCCGCTGCGAGTGACGGTGGCGGAGCAGTTGTCGGTCGCGGTCGCCAAACCGAGCGTCGCGTCGCTGACGGTGGCGCCGCAGGCGGTCGCCTCGGTGCCCGTGTTCACGGTCACGTTGCCCGGCGCCGTCAGGACCGGGTTCTCATGATCCTCGACCGTCACCGACTGCGTGGCGCTGCTCGTGTTGCCGGCCGCGTCGGTCGCGGTCCAGGTGATCGTCGTCGTGCCGGTCGGGAACGCCGCGGCGAGGGCCGCGCCGTCGCTGCGCGCGCCAGAGAGCGTGGCCGGGCCGCAGTTGTCCGCGGCCGTCGTGCCGAGATCGGCGACGAGGGCGCCGCACGAGCCCGCGGTCTGCGCTGTGATCGGGGCCGTCGCGATGGTTGGCGGCGTCGTGTCGTCCACGATCACCGTCTGCGTGGCCGTCGCCGTGTTGCCGGCCGGGTCCGTGGCAGTCCAGGTGATCGTCGTCGTGCCGACCGGAAAGAGGTTGCCCGACGGGACGCCGGAGCGCGTCACGTCGGCGGAGCAGTTGTCGTTGGCGGTCGGCGTGCCGAGTGTCGCGTCGCTGATGAAGAGCGCGCACTGCGCGGCGCCGGGGCCGGTTCCGAGATGGACCGTCGCGGGAGCCTCGATCGTCGGAGGCGTGTCGTCCACGACCGTGACGGTCTGGGTCTTCGTGTCCGTGTTGCCGCTTGGGTCCTTCGCCGTGTAGGTGATGGTCGTCGAGCCGACCGGGAAGAAACTGCCGGCCGGGACGCCCGTGCGCTCGATCGTCGCGGAGCAGTTGTCGGTCGCGCTCGCGGTGCCGAGCGCAAGGTCGGTCACCGTCGTGCCGCACGCGGCCGCGGTCGCTCCTGTGTGGATCGTCAGGTCCGCGGGCGCTGAGAGCACCGGATTCTCGTGATCCTCGACCTTCACCGTCTGCGTGGCGCTGCTCGTGTTGCCGTGCGCGTCGGTCGCGGTCCAGGTGATCGTCGTGGTGCCGACCGGGAAGAGCGCCGTCAACAGCGCCGCGTCGCTCCGCACCCCGGACAAGGTCACGCCCGGACAGTTGTCCGAGGCGGTCGTGCCGAGGGACGCCACGGTGGCGCCGCACGCGCCGGCGGTCGAGACCGTGAGGTTCGAGGTCGCGATCGAAGGCTGTTCCGTGTCGTTCACCGTGACCGTGAAGCTCGTGTTCACGCTGCCGCACTCGTTGGTCGCGGTCGCGGTGACCGTGGTCACGCCGACCGGGAACACAGTGCCGGGATTCTGCGAGTAGGTGATCGTCGGCGTGGGCGAGCCGGTCGCGGTCGCCGCGAAGGACACCGCCGCGCCGCACTGGCCCGCGGCGCTGCTCGCGATCTGGTTGCCGGGCGAGGTGATCGCCGGCGGAAGATTCAGCGTGAAGGTGGCGCTGGTCGCGGCCGTGTCGGTGGCGGACGTGGCCGCCTTCACGGTGATCGTGCTCGTGCCCGAGGGCGTGCCCGCGGACGTGGTCAGCGTCATGGTCGCGCTCGCCGAGCTCGCGCTCGAGACGAGCTGGACCGGGTTCGGCGAGAACGAAGCGGAAACGCCGGAAGGCAACCCCGACGTCACGCTCAGCGTGGCGGTGAAGTTGCCCGGGCTGCCGCTCCCGCTCCCGCGATTGACGGTGATGGTGTAGGTGGCCTGGCCCGATGTGCCCGCGCACGGAATGCCCGACTGCGAGCCCGCGACCACCGAGCCCACCTTCGGCGAGTCCGTGAACGCGGTCTGCGCCGTCAGCTCCGAGGTGAGCCCGTAGGCCGTCAGCACGAACGACGTGCCGAGGTGGTACGGCTGGACCAGATACTCGTCGGAGTAGATCGCGCCGGTCGAATCCGCCTCGGCGTAGAGCGTCAGCGGAACGAACTGATAGGGCGTCTCGCTGAAGAAGAGGGAAACGCGCTCACCCGGAAGCCATCCGTCGCCGGTCACGATGACCGTTTCGCCGGGGTAGTAGTCCGCCTTGTCCGTGGCGACCGTTTGAGCGGAGACCGGTGAGGCCGCGGCCAGAGCCGCAAGCCCGAGAACGAAGAAGAGCGTGATGCGAATCGGGCCATGAAGGCTCTGCGCGCGGGGCGCTGGTGAGTTTGTCATGCGACCGACAAGCGCACCGAACGTGCCGTCGCCTTTTGCGCGTGTAAGTCCTTGGGGTTACGTGAGACCTGGCTCGACCTCGATCGAGATTTGGGTTGTATGCCCCAGCCGCGGGGGTGGTCGGCCGCACGAAAACCGGGCGTCCCGTGGCGTTCGGCGCACCGTACCCAAGTTACAACCCGAGCCTCCGTCCCGCCGGATCGGCCCTGATCGTGGCCCCCCCGTTCACTCCGCTATCCCCCTGAAATATAAGTAGCTCCACGCGCAATCCAGGCGGCGGCCGCACCCGGACGGAACGGACTTTGCTTTTCCGCCGCCCCGGGGGGCAGAAGAGAGGACTGGAGCCATGGTCAAGGACGAGAATGCGATCGAGGTCGTGCGAACGGTCGCCGCGCCGGTCGAGCAGGTCTATGAGGCGTGGACCAACCCGGAGCACCTCCAGCAGTGGTTCGCGCCGCGCGGCTCCGCGGTCCGATCGGCGGACGTCGCTCTCCATCAGGGGGGCGAGTACCGCGTCGAGATGATCGACTCCGACTGGAACCGTCACGTCACGGACGGCCGCTACGAGGAGCTCGTGCCGAACCGGAGCATCGTGAAGACGCTCGCCCATGACGGCGCGGGCGGCCGGGCAGGCGTCGGCCCAACGCGGGTCGACGTGAAATTCCGCGACATCGGCGCGGGAAACACGGAGTTGACGCTGCTCCACGAGAATCTCGTCGACGAGGACCACAAGGCCGACATGCGCCGCGAGTGGTCCCAGCGCCTCGACAAGCTCGACGTGCTGCTCGCTCGATCCCGCGTCTGAGTTCGCGTACCCTGCGCGCATGGACGCGCGCGTGCGGGAGCTGATCCAAATCCTTCGGCTCGAGCGCCATCCGGAGGGGGGCTGGTACCGCGAGGTGTTCCGCTCCCTTCGCGAGGTTCGCGCGCCGGCTCGAGCGGCCGCGACCGGGATCGAGGACGGCGCGACCCGGAGCGCGCTCACCACCATCTACTTCCTCCTCACCCAAGGCGAGCCCACCGCCTGGCATTCGGTCGCCTCCGACGAAGTCTGGCACTTCCTCGAAGGCGCTCCCGCCGACCTTCTCGTGGTGGACCCGGTGGATTCGCGCCGGCAGGTTCATCGGCTCGGGGCGCTCGGCGGCGATGGCGCCGCACCCGTCGCGATCGTCCCGGCGGGGCAGTGGCAAATGGCGCGCACGCTCGGAGCGTTCACACTCGTGGGGTGCACCGTCGGCCCTGGATTCGACTTCGCGGATTTCAAGCTCTTGCCGCGCGACATCGGAGAGCCGGGCTGACATGCGCGCGCACCCGAGCCTGTTCGGCCCGCTCGGCGCCGCGAGCGGGCTGATCGGCGTGGCGGCGGGCGCCTTTGGCGCCCATGCGCTGCGCGCCGTCCTGGCGCCCGACCTCCTCCAGGCATTCGAGACCGGCTCCCGCTACCAGATCGCGCACGCGCTCGCGTTGATCCTCACCGCCATGGCGCTCGAGCGCTCCGGTCGAGCGGCTCTCGCCTGGGCGGGCTGGCTATTCCTCGCGGGTCAGGTTCTCTTCAGCGGAAGTCTCTACGCCTTGGCTTTGAGTGGAACGCGGCTCTGGGGCGTGGTCACGCCCTTCGGTGGGGTTTGCCTTCTGGCCGGGTGGTTGATGCTGGGGGTCGGCCTCGCGCGGGGCGGGGAGCGCGAGTCGGGCGGCTAAAGCGAAGCGCGGAGGGCTTGAGGCGCCCGTCCGCGCCGCCTGCGTGCGGAAGGGCCCTGTCCCAGAGCTGCCCTCCCCATCGGGATAACGTTCCAGCCCGTCGAATCGAACACCGAAAATGGGCCTAGTCCCCTTCGACCCCAAACGCCCCGGGCTCCCTCTTCCCTCGACCGCCCCCGGTGCTATCCTGCGAAGCCATGCCCCCCTCGAGCACGACCCAGATTGGCCCCTACCGCCTCGATCGCGAGATCGCGCGGGGCGGGATGGGTGTGGTCTACCTCGCGCACGACACCCGGCTCGGCCGCACCGTCGCGCTCAAGTCGCTCCCGGCGGAGGTCGCGAGCGAGCCCGAGCGGCGCGACCGGTTCGAGCGGGAATCGCGGCTCTTAGCATCGCTCAATCATCCGAACATCGCGGCGATCTACGACATCGTGGAGAGCGACGGGCGCCCGTTCCTGGCGCTCGAGCACATCGACGGTGAGACGCTCGCGCAGCGGATCGCGCGCGGACCGATCGGTCTTCACGAGACCCTCGACATCGCCTTTCAGATCGCTTCAGGGATGGAGGCGGCGCACGAGCAGGGGGTCATCCATCGCGACCTGAAGCCGGGGAACGTGATGATCACGTCCGGGGATCAGGTGAAGATCGTCGACTTTGGCCTGGCCAAGGGGCGGCTCGACGCGGCCCAGGGAGAGCATTCGCCCACGGCGCACCCGGCCGCGACCATCTCCTCCCCGACCATGACATCGCCCACGGTCGCGTCCCCGGCGGACGTGGGGACGATTCCCGGGGTGATCCTGGGCACCGCGCCCTATCTCTCGCCCGAGCAGGCGCGCGGCAAGCCGGTCGACCGCCGGACCGACATCTGGGCGTTCGGCTGCATCGTGTACGAGTGCCTGACGGGACAGCGGGCGTTCGAAGGGGAGACCGTCTCCGACACGATCGCGCGCATCCTCGAGCGCGAGCCCGACTGGACGCGGCTGCCCCAGGCGACTCCGCCGCGGCTCCGCGATCTCCTCCACCGCGCCCTGGAGAAGGATCCGAAGCGACGGCTTCGCGACATGGGGGAGGCGAGGCTCGCGATCGAGGAGATCCGGTCCGGGCGCGCGACGCCGGCCGCATCGACCTCCGCGAAGACCGAGCGCAAGCTCCGCTTCGACCGGCACACGCTCATGCTCGCGTTCGGCATCGGCCTCACGCTCGGAGCGGCGCTCGCGCTCAACATGGCGGGCTACCTCGGCGGGAAGCACGTGGCGCACTTGAACGGACCCGCGTGGGCATCCTTCGGCGTGCCGCCGCACGTGCGGGTCCTCGGTTACGAGATCACGACCGACGGGAAGTACTTCGTCATCCTCGGCGCCCCGAAGCCGGCGGCGGGCGAGGAGCCGCCACCGCAACGGCTTTACGCGCGCCGCATGGATAGCGCGGACTTCAAGCCGATCGACGGCAGCGAGGGGGCCGAGGGCTTCGTCCTGACCCACGACGGGCACTACTCGTTCATCGCTCCCGCTTCGGCGCGCTCGAGCCTCAGGAAGATCTTCTACGGCCCGGTCGACGGCAGCGCCCCCCCGGTCCCCATCAGAGACGCCGATCCCTCGCGCATCCAGGCGACGTTCCTCGAGTCGGGACGCGTCCTGGCGTCGGTCGCGGGGAAGCAGTGGATCATCTATGCGATGAAGCGCGAGGACGTCACGGCGCCCCGTCCCTTCGATCCGCGCGATTCGACCAAGACGTATATCGTGATTTCGTCCCTTCCTCGGGATCGCGGGGCACTCCTCCGCGTGCTCTCGTACGACAAGGGAGCCTTCCGGCAGGACATCGGCGTTCTCGATCTGAAGTCCGGAGCTACGAAGGTCGTCGTGAGAGACGGGGGGAGCCCCCACTACGCGTCGACGGGACACCTCCTCTTCACGCGGGGCGGAACCCTGCTCGCCGTTCCGTTCGACCTCGGCAAGCTCGAAGCTCGCGGCGAGCCGGTCGCGATCATGGGAGGACTGCGCTCGAATTCGAACTGGACCCACGCCGCCTTCGAGATGGCCGGGAACGGAACGCTTCTCTTCGCGCGCGGGGGCGCGGGGATCCAGGGTCGCCACGCGATCATGCTGAACGACGACGGCACCACCGCCGAGTGGTCGGGCGAGCATCAGCCCTTCGAGCGCAAGCTCTCGGTCTCTCCCGATGGGAAGCGCTTTGCCTCGGTCATCACGAACTCGGAAGCGATCTATGAGATCTGGGTTTCAACCCGGGGTAATCCAACCTCGCAGAAGCTGATCGCGGTGCCCGGCGCGGACTGCGACCAACCCCTCTGGTCGCCGGACGGCCACCACATCGCCTACACCCAGATCTCGGATTCGCCCAGCGACGGCGTCTACGACTATCCCCTCCCAGGGGGGCCGCCCCGGTTCCTCTGCGGCCGGGAGGCGCCCGACCAGGGAATCGGTCTCGCGTCGTGGCAGCCGGACGGATCGCAGATCCTGTGCGTGCTCACCAGCGGCACGACGTCGAGCCTGGCCGTGATCGACGTGCCCCCGCCGGGCGGCAGGCCGAGGACGATGCGGCACCTCAACCTTGAAGGGAGCGTGCGCTCAGGAGCGTTCTCGGAGGACGGGCGGAAGCTCGCCTACGTCCAGATCACGGAATCGGGGAAGAGCGATCTCTTCGTGCGCGACTACCAGAGGGACGGGACCCTGGGCGCCCCGTATCAGGTCTCCCGAGGGGGCGCGAGGGTCTTCGTGTGGACCCCGGATGGGCGGAACCTGCTCTACGCCAATGACCAGGGGCAGGGGATGATCGCCTTCGCGCCCGGTCCCGACGGCACGGTCAGGCCCCCGATCGTGACGTTCCCCGACCTCCAGAAATACCGGTTCGTTCCGGATCTTGGCGACGCGCTCCCCGACGGCCGCGTCCTCCTCATCCAGCGGGGCGACGACGAGGACGACGTCACGAGCTTCGACGTGGTCTTCAACTTCTTCGACGTGCTGAAAGAGAAGATGAAACGCAACTAGATGCTGTTTCCCGGCACCCCGCCGGGCGTATCCTTGAAGGCACAGAAGGGCTCCGGCGCCACCCCCCACGCGGAACCCTGGTCCCGAACCACATCTTGCCCCGGCAACGAGGAGACCAGGTCATGACTCGGCACGCCTTGCTTCCCGCGGGAGCGCTGCTCTGTTTGCTCGCGCTCTCCACAGCCCCGCTCGTCGCCTCCGCGCTCGCGGACGGCACCGTCGAGATCCAGGAAGTCGACGAGAACGGCAATCCGATCGGCAAGGACGCCGCACCTCAAGCCGGCTCGGGATCGGTCCAGATCCAGGAGCTCGACGATCAGGGCCGCCCCGCCGCGCCGCCGCGCGTCACGGTTCCGATGGAGCCGTCGCACGATCCGATCCGGATGACGGACGAGACGGGACAGGCGGCGAACCGCCAGCCCAGCTCGTACCTCGCGCCCTCGACCGCCGGCGCACCGCCATCGGCAACCATCAAGACCGTCACGCGCATCCAGCCGCAGCCCTCGCACGTGGTCCGCTTCGACGACACCATTCGCGACAACGCCACCGAGATGCTCGACGAAGGGCGGCAGTCCTTCCGCTACGGCACGTTCGGCAACGAGCGCTTCTGGGGCGGCGATCTGCGCCTGCACGAGGCGATCGAAGGGTCCGCGCGCGGCGGCGTGGGACCAGGCCTCACGCTGAAGGCCGCGCTCGCGATGGGACTCAAGATCGACTCCGAGGCGCTCGACCCCGAGCTGCGCGACGCGATCGCCTCCGGACGCGTGGACCTCGACTCCCCGGAGGTCACGCTCGATCTCCTCCGCTCGAAGGCGATCGTGGGGCTCACGGGCAACGCCGACGGCAAGGGGGGCCTCGTCTCGGTCGGCATGCAGTGCGCGCTCTGCCACTCGACTGTCGACAACTCCGTCGCGGAAGGCGTGGGGCGGCGGCTCGACGGCTGGGCCAATCGCGATCTCGACATGGGCGCGTTGATGGCGTTCGCGCCGACGCTTCAGCCGCTCTCGGAGCTCCTCGGCGTCGACGAATCCGCGCTCCGCGCCGCGCTCGCCACCTGGGGGCCAGGACGGTTCGACCCCGCGCTCGTGCTCGACGGAAAGCTCGAGCGCCCGGACAGGAAGCCGGCCGCCGTTCTCATCCCGCCCACCTTCGGGCTCGCGGGGCTCACGCGCACCGCGTCGAGCGGGCTCGGCTCGGTGGGGCACTGGGCTTCCTTCGCCTCGCCGCGCGCGGGCGGAGCGTTCCGGGATCCCAGGCTCGATGACGCGACGCAGTTCCCGGTCGCGTCACAGGCACGGATGGGGCACCTGGCCGGCGACTCCGACGACGCGATCGCGGCCAAGCTGCCGGCGCTCGAGTTCTACCAGCTCTCCATTCCGGCGCCCTCTCCACCGGCGGGCAGCTTCGACGAACCGGCGGCCCGCCGGGGCGCTGAGGTCTTCCGCACCGAGGGGCGCTGCGTCTCCTGTCACGCGGAGGGGCTCACCTCGGAGCCGGGATACAACTTCCACAAAGGGGAAGAGATCGGGATCGACAACTTCCAGGCGGAGCGGACGCCGGAGCGCCTCTATCGCACGAAGCCGCTCCGGGGCCTCTGGTCGCATGCGAAGGGGGGCTTCTATCACGATGGCCGCTTCGCGACGCTCACCGACGTGGTCAATCACTACGACTCGGTGATGGCGCTCGGCCTCAGCGACGCGCAGAAGTCGGACCTCACGGCCTACCTCCAGTCGCTCGGCGGCGAGGCGGAGCCCGCCGTCGCGAGCGCCGACGCCTTGAACGGCACCACGAATCTGTCGAGCGGCGGCCGCGTGGAGACCGCGGCCTGGCGGATCACGGTTGGTCCGTCCCCGGCGCTTCGCGGAATTCCCATCCGCGTCTCGCTCCAGGGAATCGCGGCCGGGGGAGCGCCCGCCGACCTCGAGACGCAGGTGCTCGACTCGGGGGGCCGGGCGGTCACGACGCTCGGTCCGTGGCGCTTCGAGCCCGCGCGGGCCGAGGCGATGCTGGTCTGGAACGGGAAGGACGCCAAGGGGCGTCCGGTCCCCGCGGGTGACTACACGGTGCGGGTCACAGCGCCGTCGGCGGGATACAAGCTCGACCGGGTGGTCGTGCTCCGCTAATCGCGGGTCCTTCAAGCGCCCCGGCGCCGCAACCCGCGCCCCGGCGCCGCAACGAGCCCCCGGGCGCCGCAACAAGCGCCCCGGCGCCCCAACAGACGCCCCGGCGCCCGAACAGGCGCCCCGGCGCGGCATCGGGGGACGGGCGCTCCTCCGGGTGAGCACGCGTCCGCCCCGATGCTATGCTCAAGCATGGCTTGGGACGCATTGTCGCGCATCGACGCCACCGCGCACCGACGGTTCACCCTCGCGAGCCGGCTCTTCGCCCTCGTGGTCGCGCTCCAGGGGGCGGTCGCCCTCGCCGGATGGCTCACGGGGATGGAGCTCCTGAAGGGGGCGCTCGCCCTCGGCATCAACATCAAGACCAACACCGCGATCGGGCTCCTCCTGCTCGGGCTGGCGCTCCTGCTCCTCGGTCCGCCCCACCGCCGCGGCTGGCGCACATGGATCGGGCGCCTGCTCGCGGTCGTCGCGATCGCGCTCGGGGTCCTGACTCTGTACGAGCACGTCACCGGGATCGATCTCGGGATCGATCAAGCCCTCTTCACCGAAGCGCCCGGTCTTCCCGCGACCTCGAGCCCCAACCGGATGGGCCCCCCGGCCTCGATCATCCTCCCCTTGATCGGGTTCTCCCTTCTCCTGTCCGACCTCCGTTCCCCGGCCGGAGTCCGGCTGAGCCAGCTCGCGGCCACGCTCGCGCTCCTCATCGCCGCCGTGCCGCTCCTCGGCTACGTCTACGGCGTCCGCGAGCTGTTCGGTCTCGCCCGCTACACGGCGATCGCGCTTCCCACGGCCATCTGCTTCATCCTCCTCGCGCTGGGCGTGCTCTTCGCGCGCGCGGATCGGGGAGCGATGCGGCTCATGGTCGCCGAGGACGCGGGCGGGATGCTCCTCCGCCGCATGGTCCCGGCCGCGATCATCATTCCGGTCGCGCTGGGGTGGGCGCGCGTGGCGTTGCAGGACGTGGGGCTCTACGACGTGAACTTTGGCCGCACGCTCCTCACGGTGAGCTTCATGGTCGTCTTCTCCGTGCTGATCTGGTGGAACGCGGCCCTGATCTCACGCGTGGCGATGGGGCGCGACCGCGCCGAGGATGCGGAGCGCGAGCTCTCGGCGCGGCTTCGGATCGCGCTCGACGGGGAGCGGGGAGCGCGCGAGGCCGCCGAGCACGCGAACCGCATGAAGGACGACTTCCTCGCGACCCTGAGCCACGAGCTTCGGACGCCCCTCAACGCCATCCTGGGCTGGGCCACGCTTCTCGCGGAGGAATCCCTCTCGGAAGAGGACGTGAAGCGCGGCCTCAGCACCATTCAAAGGAACGCGCGGATCCAGGCGCGGCTGATCGAGGATCTCCTCGACATGTCGCGGATCGTCTCGGGGAAGCTCCGGCTCGAATTCCGCACCGTCGACCTGTGCCATCTCGTGGACGCCGCGATCACGGCGGCCACGCCGAGCGCGGAAGCGAAGGGCGTCGCCCTCTCGCGCGAGCTCGAGCATGATGCCTGCCTGGTGCGCGGGGACCCGGAGCGCATCCATCAGATCCTCTGGAACCTGGTCTCCAACGCCGTCAAGTTCACGCCGCGCGGCGGCCATGCGTGGGTCCGGCTCCGGCGGTTGGACCATGTCGCCGAGGTCACCGTTTGCGACACCGGGATCGGCTTCTCCTCCGAATTCCTGCCGCGCATCTTCGAGCAGTTCCATCAGGAGGACCCCTCCTTCACGCGGCGGCACGGGGGCCTCGGCCTCGGGCTCTCGATCGCCCAACGCCTCGCCCATCTGCATGGCGGCCGGATCGAGGCGGCGAGCCCCGGCGAGGGGAAGGGGGCGACGTTCACCCTCCTCCTGCCGGTGATGATGGGAAGCTCGGAGGGAGACGGGCCGCCGGCGCCCGAGTCCGATCCCGAGAAGCGCCGGTCGCGGCTCATCGGCCTCCGCGTCCTCGTCGTGGACGATCACGCCGACGGCCGCGAGATCGCGGAGCGGATTCTTCGGGATTCGGGGGCGGACGTCGCCTCGGCCGCGGACGCCGCGTCCGCCATGGGACTCGTCGAGACGCGGCGGTTCGACGTCCTGGTCTGCGACATCGCGCTCCCCGATCGCGACGGGTACCAGCTTCTCCGGGAGGTCCGTCACGTCATGCCCCTCGTTCCGGCGATTGCCCTGACGGCCTTTGCGGGAGGGGAGACCGAGGCGCGGGCCAAGGAGGAGGGTTACCTGACGTTCCTGACGCGTCCGGTCGACCCCGCGCGCCTCATCGATGCGGTAGCGGACGCCTCCCGGACCCGTGCTAGCATTGATGCGCTATGAACCCCCGCCGACCCTGGCTTCCGTACATCGTCGCGGTTCTCGGGACGGTCGGCATGCTCGCGCTGATGTACGCGGGCGGGCCGAAGGTGCTCCAGCTCACCGGCTACCTACCGCTCATGGTGTCCGTCGTCCTGGCCGCCTGGTTCGGGGGCTTGGGTCCCGGCCTCCTCGCGACGGTGCTGGGGCTCGGCGGCGCGATCCTCCTCCTGCCGAATCCGCTCGGCCACATCCCGCTCCCTTCGGCGCAAGTCGCGCTCATGCTGGTGCGCTCGGTGGTGCTGGGCGTCCTGGTGAGCGCGATCTTCGAGACCCTCCACCGCACGCGGCGTCGTCTGGAGCGTGAGCGCGCGCAGCTCCAGTCGGAAATCCGTCGCCGCGACGACGCGGAGAGTCTGGTGCGCCACTTGAACGAGGACTTGAGCCGCCGGGAGGAGGCGCTCCTCGTGGCGGACCAGCGCAAGGACGAGTTCCTCGCCACGCTCGCGCACGAGCTCAGGAATCCGCTCGCGCCGCTTCTGAACGGCCTCCATCTGATCCGGCTCGCCGGAGGAGATCCGGAGCTCGTGACCCAGTCGCGCGAGATGATGGAGCGGCAGGTCGGGCAGATGGTCCATCTCATCGACGACCTCCTCGACGTCTCGCGCATCACGCAAGGGAAGCTCACCCTCCGGCTCGAGCGCCTCGACGTCGCCGGCGTCGTGCGGGGGGCGATCGAGACGAGCCGTCCCATCATCGACGACCGCTCGCACACGCTCTCGGTCGATTTGCCGAGCGAGCCTGTGCTCGTCGATGGCGATCCCACGCGGCTCGCGCAGGTCCTCTCGAATCTCCTCAACAACGGCGCGGTGTACACCAACCGCGGCGGCCGCCTCGAGCTTCGGGTCGAGCTCGAGAGTGGATGGGTGGCGATCCGGGTGCGCGACAACGGCCTGGGCATGAACCCCGATACCCTCGCCCGGGTGTTCGATCTCTACACCCAGGCGCGACCGACGCCCGATACGCCCCGCATCGGGCTCGGCATCGGCCTCCACCTCTCGCGCCGTCTGGTCGAGATGCATGGGGGACGCCTCGAGGCGGCGAGCGAGGGTCCCGGAGCCGGGAGCGAGTTCGTGATCCACATTCCCGCCGCGTCGGGGATCGGGACGCCGGCGCCCCAGCGGAGGAGCAGTCCCGCAAGCCTTCCGGTGTTTCTCCGGCGCGTGGTGGTGGCGGACGACAATGCGGACTCCGCCGAGAGCCTCGCTCTGCTTCTGCGGATGGCCGGAGCGGATGTGAGGACGGCGCACGACGGCGAGGAGGCGCTCGAGGTGATGGCCCTGTTCCATCCCGACGTGGCGTTCATCGACATCGGGATGCCGAGCATGAGCGGATACGACGTGGCGATGAAAACGCGCCGCTCCCCGTGGGGCCACGGTCTCGTGCTGATCGCGCTCACGGGGTGGGGGCAGAGCGAGGACAAGCGCGTGTCCCGCGAGGCTGGGTTCGACATCCACCTGGTGAAGCCGGTCTCCGCGAGCCAGCTCCACGCGCTCCTTGCGGAGCTGGGAACCGAGACCGCGGCTACTTGATCCAAGCGACCCGCGCCGTACGCCGCCCGAAACGGGACGGAGACTAGCGCGCGGCGCGGGGCGGGGGCTATCATCCATCCCTTGACCCTCCGCCCTCCCGTCAGTGTGCCCAGCACGATCGGGCCGTACAAAGTCGAGCGCGAGATCGCGCGCGGCGGCATGGGGATCGTCTATCTCGCGCGCGACATGCGGCTCGACCGCGCCGTCGCGATCAAGGCGCTGCCCGACGACGTGGCCGCCGACTCCGAGCGGCTCGCGCGCTTCGAGCGCGAGGCCCGGCTCGTCGCGTCGCTCAATCACCCGAACATCGCGGGCATCCACGGGATCGAGGAGGCGGACGGGCGCCGGTATCTCGCCCTCGAGCTGGTCGAGGGGGAGAGCCTCGCGGACAAGGTCGCGCGCGGACCGCTCCCGATGGGCGAAGCGATCGATATCTGCCTGCAGATCGCGAGCGGGATCGAGGCCGCGCACGAGGCGGGCGTCATCCATCGCGATCTCAAGCCGGGCAACGTGCTCGTCACGCCGTCCGACCAGGTGAAGATCGTCGACTTCGGCCTCGCGAAGGGACGCGTGGCGCCGGAGTCCGCGATCGGCGACTCGCCGTCCTCGACACCTCCGGGGCAGTCGCCGGTTTCGAAGTCGCCCACACTCAACTCGCCGACGATCATCAACTCGCCGACCATCATCAGCTCTCCGACGATGGCGCACTCCCCCACGTTCGGCTCCCAGACCATGCCTGGCGTGATCCTGGGCACGGCCGGCTATCTCTCCCCCGAACAGGCGCGCGGGAAGCCCGTCGACCGGCGCACGGACATCTGGTCCTTCGGCTGCGTGCTCTTCGAGTGCCTGACGGGGAAGGTCGCGTTCCCGGGCGAGACCGTGTCGGACACGATCGCGAAAATATTGGAGAGGGACATCGACTGGAGCGCGCTCCCCGCGAGCACGCCGCCGGCGGTGCGCGATCTCCTCCATCGGTGTCTCGAAAAGGATCCGCGAAAGCGCCTCCGCGACATCGGCGACGCGCGGCTCACGCTCGAGGATGTGAAGTCGGGCGCGCCGCACACGCGGGCCCCGGGCGTCGACGCGGCGCCGCTTCGACCGGCATCGCGGCACTGGATCTTCCTCGCGCTCGTGGCGGGACTGATCCTCGGGATCGCCGCGGGAGTGATCCTCGGCCGCGGGAAGAAGGACGAGGCGCACGTGATCCGCCTGTCGGTGCCGGTTCCGCACGACTTGCGCCCCAATCAGACGGCGATGAGCGACGACGACCACTACTTCGTGATGCAGGCGGTGCCGCGGGAGGCGAAAGGGGACGAGGAGCCCATGTCCCATCTCTACGTCCGGACGCTCGAGGAGACGGAGTTTCGCCTGCTCCAGGGGACGAAGGGGGCTCAGATCCCGGCGATCAGCCCCGATGGCCGGTGGGTCGCGTTCATTGCCCCCGCCTCCGAGCGCACGGCGGACAACCGGCTGATGACGATGCCCCTCGACGGCAGCGCGCCGCCGGTTCCCATCGCGAAGGCGACGGACGACTGGATTGGAAATGTGGTCTGGCTCGAATCGGGCGGTTTCATCGTGAGCGTCGGCCAGGGGAAGAAGTACCTGAGGCTGGACAAGAGCGGCGCCGCGGTAGGTGCGCCAAAGCCCTTCACGGCCCAGGGCTATGACGGCACGTTCGTGATGGTTTCGCGGCTCCCCAAAGACCGCGGGGTCCTGATGCAGGGCACGTCCTACACCGAGGGCATCTTCCACGTCGACATCGCGGTGCTCGATCTCAAGTCGGGCAGCGTCCGGATCTTGATGAAGGACGCGGGAAGCCCCGCCTACTCCTCGACGGGCCATCTCCTGTTCACCCGGGGCGACGCGCTCCTCGCGGTGCCGTTCGATCTCGGCAAGCTGCAGAAGGAGGGAACGCCCGTCGCGATCGAGGGCGGACTCCGGATCAACCAGAGCTGGATGAACGCCTCCTTTGGCCTGACCGGCGAGGGCACGCTTCGCTACATCCTCGGCGGCGACGTCGCGCGGGACCGGCACGCCATCATCGTCGGCGCGGACGGGAAGGTGAGCGACTGGTCCGGCGAGCACCAGCCGTTCGAGAGCACGTTCGCCACCTCGGTGGACGGGGAGCGCTTCGCGTCCATCATCGCGAACGACGGTGCCATCTACGAGATCTGGGTGTCGGAGCGCGGACGGCCCAAGTCGCAGCGGGTCATCGCGAGGGCCGGGATCGATTGCAACAACGCGATCTTCTCACCGGACGGTTCCAGGCTCGCCTATTCGCAGGTCTCCCGCTCCGCTTCGGACGGGATCTGGGTGGCCGACTCGAACGGAGGGGGCGAGCCGCGCCATGTCGGAGCGACAACGCCCGACGTGCAGCTGACCCCCACCTCGTGGTCCCCGGATGGACGATGGATCGGCGGCATGCAAAGCGTGGGGGGACGACCCGAGGCCGTAGTCCTCCCGGCGGACGGAATGAACGCGAAGCCGGTGCCGCTCTTCGGGCCGGGCTCGCGAACGGCGTTCCCGACCTTCTCGCCGGACGGACACGCGATCGCCTTCGTCTCGGATCAGAGCGGGAAATTCGAGATCTACCTGGTCGGGTGGGACGGGGCCCGAGTCCTGGGACAGCCCGTCATGATCTCGTCGGGCATCGGCAGCATTCCCATGTGGAGTCCCGACAGCAAGCACGTCTACTTCGCGAATCCTCTGGGGAACCGATTGATGGCCGTCGCCGTCGGGACCGGTCCCCGCATCACCACGGGAGCGCCCACCGAGGTCTGGAATCTGGAACCCCTTCGCGCCGCCCAGGCCGGGGTCGGCCCGCTCCTCAAGGCGATCCCCGGGAATCGACTCCTCGTGATCCAGAAGGGCGCCAACGAAGACGACATCACCCGCTACGAGCTCGCGCTTCATTTCGACGAGGTGATCCGGGAGAAGACGCGCGCGCATTGACCCCGCAGCTCCGCCGCACTGCAGCATCCTTCCAAGTCCTGTAGCATGGTAGATGGGTGGGGATGATCGAAACGGAGGATGAAACCATGCGTTTGCATGTGACCCGACTTGCGGTTTGGACTGTCGCTCTGGCCCTGGCCGTCACCGCGCCCGCGGTGCGCGCCGAGAACAAGACCGAGGACAAGGAAGCGAAGCGGCTCGAGGACGCGCGGGAGAGCTTCGTCGCGCTGACCCAGGTGAAGGAGAGCATCCCGCGGGACCTCCTCGACAAGGCCCGCTGCGTCGCGGTGTTCCCCGAGGTCATCAAGGGTGCGCTGGGCTGGGGAGGACGGCACGGAAAGGGCGTGATGAGCTGCCGCATGGCGGACGGCTCGTGGGGCGCGCCGATCTTCCTCACGATCACGGGCGGAAGCTTTGGCCTTCAGATCGGCGTCGAGAAGACCGAGCTGGTCCTCTTCTTCATGAACGACAAGGCGGCGAGCTCGCTCCTCGAGAGCAAGTTCACGCTCGGCGGGAAGGGGAGCGTCGCGGCCGGGCCGTACGGTCGGTCCGCCGAAGCGCAGACCGATCTCAAGCTGAACGCCGAGATCTATTCCTATGCGAAATCGAAGGGCGCGTTCGCCGGGATCTCACTCGAAGGAGCGAGCCTTCACCCGGACAACGACGCTCTCCACCGATTTTACGGAGCGTCCGCGACCCCGAAGGGGGTCCTGCTCGAGGGGAAGGCCCCGAAGAATCCAGCGGCGGCCGGGCGCTTCACCGAAGTCCTGCCTCGCTGACGGCGTTGCGTCCGAGCCGCGCCGAGAGCGCGCGGCTTTGGGCGCGGCCTCACGCTCCGGCCTTCCAGATCCAGTTCGGCCTCAGGTAGGCGACCTGGAATCCCTGCCGCACGACGTTCCGGAAGGATGGGGCGCCGCGCTCCGGCGTGTCCTCGGCGGTCTCGATGCTGAGCCAGCGCACGCCGGCCGCGTGTGCGTCCGTGATGCGGCGCGCGATGAGTGCGCTCTGGGCCCCGCGCCCGCGCGCCTCCTCGAGCGTCGCGGCGAATCCGAACCACGCCCAGGAGCCGCGGAGGTGCATGGCGGCGGCGCTGACCGCCTTGTCGCCGTCGAGCGCGAGATAGTGGCGCCAGCCTGGACGTCCGACGGTGAGCGCGATCCACTCTCCCGCAATGTCGATCATCGAGAAGCCGGCCTGGACGACCTTCCCGAACTCGAGCGCGCGATCGGGGCCGATCTCCTCGATGCGAAGCCCCGCGGTCGCGATCCCGGGCAGGGGGCCGGCTTCGCGATGGAGCTTCACCCACGCGTTGTGCCTTCGGAATCCGCGCGCCTCGAGCCAGGGCGCGATCGAGTCCGGCTTCGCGGCGGGCGAGAGGGAGACGAGGAAGCGCGACACGCCGCGATCGCGATAGCGCGCCACGATCCCGTCGATCTCCTCCTCGGTCGCGGGCTGCCCGATTCCGATCCCGACCGCGCGGTTGAACAGGAGCACGTCCACCCGCGGCATGAGGTAGAGGCGGGCCGAACCCAGCTCCTCCACGCGAAGCTCCGTCGCCGCCGCGATCTCCGGGGACGCAGCACGGAACCAGTCGGTCTCCGCGGTCTCCTCGATCGCTTCGTGCCCGGCCACCATCGCGAGGGGAAGATCGATCGTGGGCGGAGCCGCCCGCGGCGCGCCCCTCGGCTCGGTGGGCCCGCTGCCCTCCGTGCGCTCCGGGGCGGTCACTTGCGGAGCAGCTTGAACGCGTGGTCGCGGGATCTCGTATCGATCGAGTGCTGGATCCAGACCATCGCAAGAGGCTCGAGCAGCCGCGCGCGGCGGAGCGGCCCCAGATCCACGACGGACCATCCCAAGGACGACGCGAGCTCCACGACCACCTTCTTCGCGGATGCATCGTCGCCGGCGAGGAACATGTCGGGCGGCCCGCCGGGGAAGCCAGGATCCACCATGTGAACGGCGCCGACCGTATTGAACGCCTTCACGACGCGCGCGCCGGGGATCCAGCGCTGCACCTGCTCTCCGCCCGAGTCCGAGAATCCCAGCGCGAGCCCGAGCTCGCCCCCATTCATCGTGAGCGGATTGGTCGCGTCCATCACGACCTTGCCCTCGAGATTCGACGGCCCGGCGAGCTTCAATGCGTTCTCGGTTCCATCCCATCGCGTCGCGACGATGACGAGCTCGCCGAACGAGGCCGCGTCGGCGAACGTGCCGACCGAGGTCCGGGGCCCCGACTTGGTCCCCCAGTCCCGGATCGCTTCCTTCTCGGGAGAGCGGGTGCCGAGCTTCACGTCGTGCCCGCGTGTCGCGAGCCCCGCTCCCAAGGTCCTCCCCACGTCTCCTGAGCCCAGGATTCCGATCTTCATCCGACTATCCCTCCTCGACTTGGCGCGATTTTCAGGCACAAGGTTCAGTGTAGCCCTTTCCTGGATTGCACGCCCGGCCCCCGCGCGGTGCTACCATCGAAGGCCTTATGACTCGAGGTCGACGCCGCCTGGCCGCCCTCGTTCCCCCCCTCGCGTGCCTGGCGGCGCTTTGGTCCCATTCGTTCGCCGCGACTCCTGAGCCTTCCAGCGACCCGCTCGTTGCGGGCGAGGCCGCGTGGGAAGCGGGGGACTACGACGAGGCACGCGCGTACTTCGAGTCCGCGCTCGATCAGGCCGACACTCGAAAGGGCGCCGCCGATGTGAACGCGGCCGAAGCGCTCGGCCGAATCGGCGCGATCCTGGTCGAGCAGGGCGAGTGCCGCGAGGCGATCACGTACGATCGACGCGCGCTCGCGATTCTCGACGCCGCCGGGGCGGGCCCGCTGAAGCGCGCAGAGGCGCTGGCTCGGCTCGGCTCGGCGCTCTCCGCGTGCGACGATGCGCGGGGCGCGGAGCGCGAGCGAACCCGCGCGCTCGAAGCGTGGAAGGATGCCAAGGCGGAATCCTCGCGCGCCGCGGCCGTCTGCCTCGTCGATCTCGCGGGCGATTGCTTGAAGCTCGGCAAGATCGCGGAGGCGCGCGACCATCTCCTCCGGGCGCGCGGCATCCTCGAGCGCCTGTATCCGCCGGACGATCCGAGAATCGCGTCGGCGATCCTGGGGCTCGGGGAGGTCGCCGAGGCCGGGGGGGACTACGACCGGGCGCGCGCGTTCTATCGCGAGGCGGTCGCCATTCGCCGCCGCTCGCTCGGGCCGGACCATCCTTCTCTCGCCGAAGCCCTGGCCGATCACGCGCGCGCGCTCATCCGAACCGGGAACATGGGGGATGCGGTCGAGGCCTCGCTCGAGGCCGAGTCGATCCGCCGCGCGTACCTGCGCTACACGGTGCGCGCGCTGCCGGAGCGGCAGGCGCTCTCCTACGAGAGCCGGCTTCCGTCGGGACTCGGCGTCGCGGTCGCAGCCGGAGTGCGCACGTGGGACTCCACGCTCGTCGAGCGCGTGTGGGATTCGGTCGTGCGGTCGCGCGGGGTCGTGCTGGACGAGATGGCGCTGCGCCAGCACTGGAGCGACGAGCTGGGCGACACGGTGTCCGACGACCTCGTCACCGCGTGGACCGGCGCGCGCGAGCGGCTCGCGCACCTCGCCGTGCGCGGACCGCTCGACGAGCCGCCCGACGTCCATCGAGCCGCCCTCGACAGCTTGAAGGCCGAGAGCGAGCGCGCCGAGGCGGCCCTCGTCGCGCGGAGCGCGCTCCGCGCCGAACGGCGTCGCGCGGATGCCGGATTCCGGGACGTGGTGGCGGCGCTTCCGCCGGGAGCCGCCCTCGTGAGCCTCGTCCGGTACGACGATCCTCTCGCCTCGAGCGCCTCGCCATCGGATTCGATGCACGCGCAAGGAGGCTCGGCGTCCTACGCGGCCTTCATCACGCGCGGCCGCGGGCAGCCGGCGTGGGTGATCCCCCTCGGGAGCGCCGTCGAGATCGATTCGCTCGTGACGCTCTGGCGCGATCAGGTGTCGCGCCCGGCCAAGGGGGACGAAGTGCTGGGTGCGGCGGAGCGGCGCTACTCGGGCCGGCTCCGCCAGCGGATCTGGGATCCGATCGAGGCGAGGCTCGAGGGGGTGACGCGCATCGTCCTGATCCCCGACGGCTCGCTCCACCTCGTCAATCCGATCGCGTTGAGGCGCGAGGACGGCCGGTTCCTCGCCGAGGAGGGCCCCGTGTTCCAGATCGTCTCGTCGGAGCGCGATCTCATCGGCCCGCCGACCATCGGCCGCCCCGGCGCGGGATTTCTCGGGATCGCGGATCCCGATTTCGATGCTCCGCCGTCCGACTCTGCGGCCGCGCGCGAGACCGGCGATCTGGCGCCCGAGCCGGGCGACGAGCGCGAGGTGAGCCGCGGGCTTCCTTGCTCTGCGGGCGGATCGCGCCCGCAGTGGGAGCGGCTCCCAGGAAGCGCGCGTGAAGTCGAGGAAGCCGCCGCGCTCTGGCAGCACGCGTCGGGGACGGAAGCGCGCGATGCGGACGTCGACGACGTGCCCCACCCGCCGGCGTCGCCGCAGGCGCGCGTCCTCCTGGGACGCGCGGCGAGCGAGGACGCGTTCCGCCGGCTCGCGGCGGGGCGGAGCATCCTCCACGTCGCGACGCACGGATTCTTCGCCGACGCCTGTCCCGCGTGGGTGGCCGCGGCGGACAGCGCGTCGCCGGACAATCCGCTCCTCGGCGCGGGGCTCGTCCTCGCGGGAGCGAACCTCCCGATCGTGAAGGGGGCCGCTCCGGGCCAGGACGGCATCCTGACCGCGGACGAGATTGCCGCGGTCGATCTCTCGGGCGTGGAGACGGCGGTGCTTTCCGGCTGCGAGACGGGCGTCGGGGTGGTGCGCGCCGGCGAAGGCGTGTTCGGTCTACGGCGCGCGTTCGAGATCGCGGGCGTGCGGACTCTGGTGCTGAGTCTCTGGCCCGTGACCGACCGCGCCGCGCGCGCCTGGACGACGCGCTTTTACCAGTCGCGCTTGATCGGAGGGCAGGACGCGGCTCAAGCCGCGCGCGAGGCGAGCCGCGGCGTGCTCGAGGCTCGCAGGGCGGCGGGCGAGTCGACCGATCCCATCTACTGGGCCGCGTTCATCGCCGCGGGGCGGTAGCCTGGCGCCGCGGGCGGTAGCCTGGCGCCGCGGGGCGGTAGCTCAGCGCCCCGGGACGCTGGCTTCCCGCGGGGGGAGCCCTGAGATCCGCAGCGAGTAGAAGGCTTCGTCGTCGCCGCCGTTGTTGTCGGCGACGAGGATCAGCGGCAGATCTCCGTTCCTAAGCTGCGGGCCGATCGCCATTCCCTCGAAGTTCGAGTTCGTGAGACCGAAGTCCTTCTCCCAGAGGAGCCGCTTCGAGGCCGGCGTGTACTTGGCCCGGCGCAGGCCCACGTCCGGGCCGATCCCCGACACATCCGTCGCTCCGTCGACGTCCACCTGGTAGATCCGGATGCGCAGGTTCGGAAGTCCCGACCTGTCGCCGGCGAACGTCCGTTCGAGCGAGAGGAGGCTGCCCCCAGGCAGCATGAGGAGCTCGGAGAGTCCGTTCACCGCATAGCCGCGCAGCCTCGCCGGCATCGCGATCTTCTGCGGGTAGGGATCGAGCCGGTAGGCGTACTGAGCGACCGGCTTCATGCCGGCGTCGAGCTTCTGGAGCCGCACGACGGCGCCCGTCGTGTCGCTCGGAGGCTCGCTGTCGACCGTGAGCGGCATCTCGTTGGCGGTCCAGATCTCGCCGCCGTCCGGGCGCCGCGTGATCGACTCGAAGCCGCCGTTCAGCCGCTGCGTGGAGAACACGTTCATCATGTCCGGCCCGTCGGTGCGGATGAGCCGGGTCGTCCGGCCGTCGTCCATGCGGTGGCACGCGATGGACGGCCGGCTCTGGTCGGCTCCGGTGTGCTCGTTCGAGATGCAGACCGTGTCGCTCTCGGGGTTGTACTCGATGCCCTCGCGGTCCGATCCGAGCGAGTCGGGAATGAGCGCGCCCTCCTCGCCCCGGAGCGGAATCGCCTTCTCGAAGTGCACGCTCTTGATGCGGCCGGTCTCGTGGTCGAGATCGATCTCGAGCCGGTGCATCGTCGCGTGCTCGTCGCCGATCGCGATGTAATGGCTTCCTTCGATCCATGCGATGCCGCTCAGCTCCTCGGGCGATAGGGCCCGATCTTTCGAGGGGGGAGCGACGAAATCGAAGCGGCCGACGGGGGTGAGCGTGATGGAGGGGGCGTCGGGGGCCGCGGCCGGCTGGGCCGCGGCCGGCTGGGCCGCGGGGTCGGCGGCCTTGGCGCCGGGCTGGCCCGCTCCCCAGGCGCGGGCCACGGAGGCGGCCAAGAGGGCAGCCGCAAGCACGGCGTGGATGCGTGTGAACCTCAAGCGGGACGCGGCCATAGCACTCAACCGTAACCCGGTTGCGGACGCTGCCGCAAGGCGCCGCGCGACGCTGCCGCAAGGCGCCGCGCTAGGACTGGGCGCGCTCCAGGCGTCGCGCTCCGATCGCGAGTCCCAGAGCGCCGACGGCTACGAGAATGCCGAGCGGAAGCGCCATCTCGCTCCAGGAGAAGCCGCGCCAGATGGCCCCCTCGACGGCGAGCACGCCCCACTTCACCAGGCTGAAATGGCTCAGCGTCACCATCCAGGATGGCATGGCGATGAGCGGAATCATGCCGCCACCGGTCATCGACATGACGAGGAGGATCGCCCAGCCCGCGCCGGAGACCGCCTGATGCGTCCGCCCCAGGGTCGAGATCACCATCATGATCCCGACGAAGCAGAAGGCCGACGCGGCGAGCGCGGCGAGGAGCGCCGGGGGATTCGTGATCCGCACGCCCAGCACGAGCGACGCGAATGTGAGGAGGAGTCCGGTCGCGCCCATGGCCGCCAGGAACGCGGCGAGCGCCTTGCCCAGCAGCACCTGGGTGCGCGAGATCGGCGCCAGGCGGAGCCGGAGGAGCGTGCCGGTCAGGCGCTCGTGGACGATCGAAATGGCGAAGCTCATGCACACGCCGATCAAGGCCCACATCACGGCCGACGGAAAGGTGACCTCGAATGGGCTCCGGGGCTCCGCCGTTTCCGCGGTCATGTCGCGGGTGCGGATGCGCGGTCCCGCGCTTCGAGGCGCCGCGGAGTCGGGGGCGGCGCGCTCGACGCGGTCGAGCGAGCCCAGCATCTGGTCGAGATTGCGATAGAACAGGGCGAGCTCGCCCCGTCTCGTCGCGGCGATCGTGGTGTCCGCTTCGATCGACGCAATGCGCTCGCGGATCGCTTCGCGCCCCGGCGCCTCCAGGGTGAACGAGCCCATGAGCGACGAGAAGAGAGCCTGCGTGACGAGGCCCTTCAGGTAACCCGCCTCCGCCCGGCGGCTCGGATCGAGCCCCAGCTCGATCGACGAGCTGTCGTTCGCGGAGCCGAAGCCGAGCGACTGCCCCGAGCCCTTCGGGAAGAGCACGTACGCCGTGAGCCGTCCCCGGCGCACCGCGGTGCGCGCCGAATCGAGCGACATGCCGTGGACGTGGAGCGCCTCCGACTTCGCGAGCTCCGCGGCCATCGAGTGGGAGAAGGCCGAGCCGTCCTCGTCCACCACGGCGATCGGCATCGGAGCGCGCGACTCGCCTCCGGCGAAGACGGAGCCGAAGAAGAGCGCGATCAGGAGCGGGAAGACGAGCACCCAGAAAAAGCCCGACTTGTCGCGCGCGAGGAGCTTCAAATCTTTGAGCGCGATCGCGAGAATGGCGCTCATTGGTCGCGGAGCGTGGTGCCGGTGAGGTGGAGGAAGACCGCTTCGAGGTCGGGGCTCGGTGTCGGCGACAGCGTAAGGAGCGCGCTCACGCGGTCGAGCGCCAGGATCTTGCCGTGATCGACGATGGCCACGCGATCGCAGAGGCGCTCCGCCTCTTCCATGTAGTGCGTGGTGTAGAGCACCGTGCGTCCCTGCGCTTTGAGCGATTCGATGTTCTCGAAGATGAGGTTGCGCGACTGCGGATCGACGCCGACCGTGGGCTCGTCCATCAGGATTACCAGCGGATCGTGAATGAGGCCGCAGACGAGATTGAGGCGGCGCTGCATGCCGCCCGAGTAGGTGGACGCGCGATCCTTCGCTCGGTCGGTGAGCCCCGCGAGAGCGAGCGTCGCGTCGACGCGGGCCTTGAGGCGGGCCCCGTTGAGGCCGTAGAGCTTTCCGAAGAAGGCGAGGTTCTCCTCGCCGGTGAGCTCCTGGTAGAGGGCGAGCGATTGAGGCACGACACCGATCCGCGATCGCACCGATGGGCGCGTGGGATCGTCCTCGCCTAAGATCGCCACCCGCCCCCGATCGGGCCGGAGCGCGCCGACGATCGCCTGGATGGTGGTGGTCTTGCCGGCGCCATTCGGACCGAGGAGCCCGAAGCACTCACCAGCGCCCACCTGGAACGAGATGCCGTTCAGCGCGGGAACCGCGCCGTAGGCATGGTGGAGATCTTCGACCTCAATGGCGGCCGCGGGCATGGTGCGGGAGTATGCCCCCCGAGGGGCAGGCGGCCAACGGTGAAGATCAGGGTTCCCGCCGGTCCCCGGCGGGATGTAGGGTTCCCGCCATGCGCCTTCGTTCGCTCGCTCTCGGGGTGGTGGTCTTGTCGGCCGCGGCTGTTTTCGGGGCGGTTGCGTTTGTCGCGTCCGCGGCGCCTGCCGCGCCCGCTGCGCCTGCTGCGACCGCGGCGTTTGTCGCATCCGCCGCGCCCGCTGGGTCTGCCGCGCCCGCGGCGCCCGCGGCGCCCGCCGCGCCGCGCGTGCTCGCGCTTCGCTTCGCGCGGGTCGTGACCGAGGCCGGCCCCGTGATCGAGGATGCGGTCGTGATCGTCGAGGGGGACAAGATCCGCGCGGTGGGCCCCGCGGCTCGGACGTCGCTCCCGGCGGGCGCGCAGGAGATCGACCTCACGCGCTACACCGGAATCCCCGGACTGATCGACGTGCACACTCACCTCACGTACGCATGGGACGGCACGCCGGGAACGAATCCATGGCAGCAGCTCTCCGCACGGCCCACCGCGGCGACGGTCTATGTCGCGCAGGGCAATGCGAAGCGCACGCTCGAGACCGGCGTCACCACGGTGCGCGATCTCGGCTCGTGGGACTACATGGACCTCGCCATGCGCGATCTCATCGCCAGCGGCGCGATGACGGGCCCACGGATGTTCGTCTGCGGATACGGACTCCACCCGACGCTCAGTCCCAACCGCCCTGGCTACATGGAACCGCCGGGTGGCAACGCCGACGGAGCCGCCGAGGTGATGCG